>CAWHIG010000005.1:0-340729 GCA_963829255.1 uncultured Bacteroidales bacterium | reverse complement strand
TATAGACAACATACAATCTGCACTTTAAAAAGGCTGAATATTAAAACTATAACCATGGGTGGAGATTCCTCGCTCCGCTCGGAATGACATGTCATTTTTTTTTAATGGGTGGAAGAAGCGGCGATTCGAATCCCTGATTGAGATTTTAAAGATTCGTCATCCGAATCGCCGCTTCTTCCACCCTACCTGCTATTTGACAACTGTCATTCCGAGCGGAGCGAGGAATCTTCACGGGATGAGACTGTACTTATCTAAAAAGATCATTTATTAATACAAAGATTATAGTCTGCTACCAACCCATGGAGATGTGTATAAAGGGTAGCATAAGAGATGGTATTGTCAATACTTTATACCCCTGTCATTAAGGTATTTTATATATTGACTGAGCCTTGGGGCATGTGAAGAGACCATCCTTTTGTACCAGAGAATGGTGTTTGCATTGTCTGCATTCTCTATTGTTGAGTTAATAATATTGATATAAAGTAATCCTTCTATTCCAAGATTCTGACTGTCAATATCATCAAGGATCTTTTTAAAAAGAATAATGTTTCCGGCAGGTGTTCCTTTTGAAGCCAGTTCGAATGCTTCGTCTAATCTGGTATTAAGCTCATTATCGAGCGTTACGCCATAAAACCAGAAACAATTGCTGGAACATTCTTCAATAATATCTATCCATTTTGTTCCCGGCTTTAGAGGAGGGAATTCGAGTGTGAATTGCAGCTTTTCTCCAACACTTTTAAAATTATAAGTATCGGGACAGACCGGAATATTACTGGCTTTTGTCAGCCTCAGTCTTTTACTATCGGGATAAATCAGGTAAATGTTTTTATCAGCACAGAAGTTGCCGCCTTCATTCCTCTTGTTTTCCACAGTGAAGTAAATTAAAGTCGCGTTCGATGTAATATCGACCTTAGATATCTCGAGTGTCTCATGACTTTTTAGTGCGTAATTGGGCTTAGTGATAGTTTGTGAATTGACATTGCCTGAACAAATTATTACCATCCAGGCTATTATCCCGATATTTTTTAATTCCATGTAATTTATTTATTGCGACAACAAGGTACAAATAAAAAAAACAATCCCGTATGAGTAAATCTGGCAAACAAACTATCAGCTCACCCGGGAGGCTGATCACGATGGTCAGCCTCTTTTTTTTATTCTACCGCATAATTGTAACAAATTAATAACAAATAATTTACTACTCTGAAATTTACGGACTTGGGGTGAAGACACAAAAATTGAAACCCGTTCTGTCGATGTGCATCTATCGAGACTCAGATATAAACTGGGTAAGTTCGGTTATTATCTTCACAATAAAACAGGATATGGCTACTATTTTGAAACCTGACTATCGGGCATTTACAAAATTCAGAAAATCTGGCTGGATTATAAATTGTTCTTATTAAAATATTTACAGTATTGTAACAATTAAGTAACAAATATCGGAGTCAATTTATGCTATTGTCGCTATCTTTGAGGCAGTTAATCTTGCATTTAAGACTAATTCATATGAATCATAAAATAAGAAGCACTTTATGACGACAAGGAAAGAAGAAGCTATTAATGATAATATCAGGAGTTTAGAGGAGATGGCCGATCTGGTTCTGATCCAGTTAACACTTCTTGAAAAGGTTATGTCGGTGACAGATAGGGATGAAATGGACAATATACTGACCGAGATAGATAAAAATGAAAATAAAATCGATGAATATGAAGTTATTATAAGTGACAAATTCATTAATTCAATTATACTTTATCAGCCAGTAGCATCTGATATAAGAAAGCTGAATTCAGTCTACAGGATCTCAATTAATCTTGAACGTATCGGGGATATCGTATTGAATATTATTAATTCAATAAAATCGATAAAGGGAACCGAAGAGTTCGAAGCGATGCAGGATGTTTTAATGAATATGCTTGTATCTGGAGTAACTATGGTAGAAAAATCACTTCTTTCCTTTATGAATAATGATGATTCCTATGCAGAATGGACTATTAAAAATGATGAAATAGTGGATGATATGAACAGGAAGCTTCTTAAAAACAGTGTCTCAAGGGCAAAGGTCAGTGAAAAAACGAGAGAAATGTTGCTTAGTTATATGGATCTTAAGAATATCATTACCAATATGGAAAGGATTGCTGATCATGCAACAAATATTGCTGAAGTTTCAATCTACTCTATGCAGGGAACAGATATCAGACACAAGGGTTTTGGAACACTTCAATCTAAACCAGAAATTTGATATTCAATTATATGGCGGATAAAGGAAAAAGGATTCTAATAGTTGATGATGAAGAGGATTTATGCGAGATCCTTCAATATAATCTCCATAATGAAGGCTACGATACTGAAATTGCACACTCTGCAGAAGAAGCGCTGAAGAGGCCAATGGGGAACGTTGATCTTGTTCTTTTAGATGTAATGATGGGTCCAATGTCGGGATTCAGGTTCGCTGATAAACTTAGAAAAGAATTGAAGATTGATATTCCGATAATTTTTCTTACCGCTAAAGATACTGAGAATGATATTCTCACCGGATTCAGCCTGGGAGCAGATGATTATATATCCAAACCATTCTCTATTAATGAATTAACCGCCAGGGTAAAAGCTGTATTAAAAAGATCCTACACCGATAAGGTTGGAAGCAACTCAATTCTTCAATTCAATGGGATTGATCTGGATACAGTTCGCAAAAGACTTTTAATAAATGACGAGCGTGTTGAACTCACCAAAAAGGAATATGAAATCCTGAAAACATTACTTGAAAATCAGGGTAAGGTATTTTCCAGAGAGGACCTGCTTATGAGAATATGGGGACAAGATGTCATTGTCACTGAACGTACAGTTGATGTAAATATTACAAGACTAAGAACTAAACTAGGACAATTTGGTTCGTCTTTAAAGAACAAGACTGGTTATGGGTATTTTTTCGAGTTTTAATGATCTAATTTATCAGGAATGATCACCAGGAATAAGTTCAGAAATAAACTTTTTGTCTTCTATTCATCGATCTTCGTTCTGTTCACGCTCCTTATCCTGAGTTACCTCTATCAGAGGGAAAAAGAGTTCAGGATCTCAGCCCTGAATGACGAGCTTGAAAACACTACTAAAATCGTGGATAACTATATTAAAGCTAATTCTTTAACTGAAAAAGGGAATTACAGGCTGATCGATTCAATCGTAAAATTACTCCCTCAGGATAGTCTCCGTGTAACTGTCGTAAATCCGGAAGGTGTAGTGATATTTGATAGTTTTGTTACTGATTGGGGGAAGATGGAGAATCATAAAAGCAGACCGGAGATGCAAGAGTCACTTTACTCGAATTTTGGAACATCTATCAGAAAATCAGCGACTACCGGAAAAGAGTATTATTATTTCTCAAAATATTTTGGAAACTATTTTGTAAGAGCCGCTGTTGTTTATAATATAAAAGTTGTCAATTTTCTGAAAGCCAGGAAATATTTTCTGGTAATTATTATCAGCTCTTTTCTGCTAATCTGGCTGATAATGTTGTTTATAACCAACAAATTTTCAGAATCAATCGTAAGGTTGAAAGATTTTGCTTTATCAATCAGAAATAATAAACCATTTGATTTCAATCAGAAATTTCCCAGAAATGAACTCGGAACGATAAGTGAAGAAATCTTTGAGATCTATAAAGATCTTTTGAAATCAAAAAATGACCTGGTTAATGAGAGAGAGAAACTCTTCAGCCATCTTAATGCTCTTAATGAGGGTATTGCCTTTTTTACAATGGATAAGGTCAAGATCCTGTCGAACAATAATTTCATTCATTTTATGAACATGATCTCAGGAGAATTGTCCGTATCAGGTGCAAGTTTCTTTAGAATTGAAGAATTCAAAAACGTTAATGAATTTATTGACAAGCAGTTGAAAACCAGTATAAACTCAAATCAACTACCAAAATTTGAGTACCAGGTTGGAAAGAACGGTAAATTTTACAGGGTTCAGTGCGTTGTTTTTCATGATAAAAATTTTGAAGTGATACTCAGTGATATTACGGAGGTGGAGCAGAACCGGATTATCAAACAGCAGATGACATCAAATATTGCACATGAGCTCAAAACACCAGTCGCTTCAGTTAAAGGCTATCTTGAAACTCTTATTAATGACCCCTCAATTACAGCAGACAAGCAGAAATATTTTATTGAAAAGGCGCTGTCACAGAGCGAAAGGCTGACTAATCTCATTAATGATATTTCAATTATCAACAGAATTGAGGAAGCCGGCAACTCTTTTACAGTTGAAAGGGTGGCAATAAGTGAAATAATTAATGATGTAACTAATAATTTTAAATCTGCAATTGAAGCAAGGGAAATGATTGTTGAAACTGAAAATCTCGATAAGGCGGTTGTTACAGGCAACAGGTCTCTTATCCATTCGGTCTTCCAGAATCTTCTTGAGAATGCCATCAATTACGCAGGTGACAAAACCATAATCAGAATTGTGTGTTACAGTGAAGATGATACATTCTGTAACTTTTTATTCTCTGACAACGGAATAGGTATTGCTGAGGAGCATCTTCCCCGGGTTTTTGAGAGGTTTTACAGGATTGATTCAGGACGTTCAAGGAAGAGCGGTGGCACCGGACTCGGCCTCTCAATAGTTAAAAACGCCATCCTTATCCATAAGGGTGAGATTTCAGTAAGAAACAGAACCGGTGGCGGTGTTGAGTTCCTATTCACACTTCCAAAATAATTAATTGAACGGCTAACCGAAACGACCTGAAATATAGTCTTCAGTTTGCCGGTTGGCAGGATTTGAAAACAGTATCTGTGTTTTATTGTATTCTATCAGCTCGCCGAGATAAAAGAAAGCTGTGTAATCGCTGGTACGAGCTGCCTGCTGCAGATTGTGTGTTACAATGATAATTGTATAATCTTTCTTAAGATTAAGTAATAGCTCCTCTATTTTGTTAGAAGAAATAGGATCAAGCGATGATGTCGGTTCATCAAATAAAATTATATCAGGTTTCATTGAAAGAGAGCGTGCGATGCAAAGTCTTTGTTGTTGTCCTCCGGAAAGAAAAGTTCCTCTTTTATACAAATTATCCTTTACTTCTTTCCAAAGAGATGCTTTTCTGAGCGAATCTTCCACTATTTCTTCTTTTTGTGATTTAGAGAGATTAATGCCGTTAAGGGTATAACCGGAAATTACATTTTCAAAAATGCTCATAGTCGGAAATGGATTTGGCCGCTGAAAAACCATCCCTATTTTCCTTCTTAATACAATGAGATTCATCTTATAAATATCATCTTCAGAAAGATATATTTTGCCTTCTGTTCTGGCACCGGGGGTCAATTCATGTAAACGGTTTATACAACGAAGAAAAGTGGTTTTGCCACATCCCGAAGGCCCCATTAAAGCTATAATCTGGTTCTTAGGTATTTCTAAAATAATATCTGATAATATTTTAGCTTCTCCAAAAAAGGCATTTAAATGTTCAACTCTTAAAATTGAATTTTCCATCTTCTCTCCAGGATCTTAGTAACTATATTTAAAATCAAAATCATCATGATAAGAACAAATGAAGCTCCCCAGGCAAGCTTATGCCAGTCTTCATAAGCACTTCCGGCGTAATTAAAAATAAGTAATGGTAAACTGCTCATTGGTTTCAATATATTTGTAGTTATAAATGGGTTTCCAAAAGCAGTGAAAAGCAAAGGAGCTGTTTCCCCTGCTACCCTGGAAATGCTTAACAAGCTGCCGCTTAAAATTCCACTAAACCCCATCGGTAATATAATACGCAGGATGGTTTTATAATAAGGCACTCCGAGAGCCAGAGAAGCTTCTTTAATAGTACCCGGAATAAGTTTCAGCGTTTCTTCTGTCGATTTGATAATTGGAGGCAACATCATTATTGCCAGAGCAATACTACCTGAAAGGGCAGAAAAGTGCCCTGTCGGTTTCACAACCCACAGATATATAATAATTCCCAGAACGATTGATGGGATACCCTGAAGAACATCCACACATAACCCCACCCAATAAGCAAGCTTATCTCTGTTGTACTCACTGAGATACAAACCTACCAATGCCCCAAAAGGTATTGCCATCAGCGATGCAAAAAATACAATTATTCCGCTTCCTATCAATGCATTAATGATACCTCCGCCCTTTTCACCAACCGGTTTGGGAAGGTTGATGAAAAAATCCCAGTTTATTGAAGAAATGCCTTGTTTAATAATATAAAATAATATAAGCAACAGAGGGACAGTCGATAAAACGGTAAGCAGTATTATGCCTGCTTTGAAAAGCCAGTCTTTATAGAATCTTATTCTTATAAGTTTGTCCATGTCAGTGGAGTATATAACGTTTTATGATCTGACGACCCGATATATTAATCAGTGTTGTTACCACAAAAAGCAACAGCCCCATCTCAATAAGAACTGAGAGATATACACTTCCCGTAGCCTCAGTAAATTCATTTGCAATAACACTGGCCATCGTATTTCCCGGACTGAATATATTTTTAGGAATATTATGCGAATTCCCAATAAGCATGGTCACTGCCATTGTTTCACCCAGTGCACGTCCTAAAGCTAGAAGTATCGAAGCAAATAATCCTGAACGCGTATGAGGAATGATAATCTTTTTGATTACTTCAAATCGTGTTGCTCCCAGCGAATAGGCTCCTTCCTTTAATGCAGGTGGTACCATGCTTATAACCTGTCTTGAGAGCGATACAGAATATGGTATGATCATGATAGCCAGGATAATAGAAGAAGTAAGTATTCCGACTCCGTAAGGTAATACGTGAAGTTTTAATTCGAGGTTTCGAATTATTGGTACCAAAACCACCATTCCCCAAAAACCATAAACCACCGATGGAATAGTTGCGAGGAGTTCAATAATATTCTTAAAAATATTTGAAACTAAACCTTTGGGATAATATTCTCCCAGGAATATAGCTGTCGACAATGCAAATGGGGCGGATATTATAAGTGCGAGCAGTGAAGTAAGAAGTGTTCCTATCAGGAAGGGTAATGCACCATATTCATCTGTTACCGGGTTCCAGTCTTTCCCATAAATAAATTTAATTCCCAGGTGTTTTATTGAAGGTAAAGAAGTAATTGTAAGAGTAAGAAAAATAGCTACCAATATTATTATTAAAATAATACCGGTTAATCCCAGACTCTTCTGGAAAATATTTTCAAAAAGAAGGATTCTGGAAAGTTTTTTGTCCTCCTTATTGTTTAAAGTCGTTTTCCTTAGATCAAATATCATGGTAAGCAACTTTATTTATATTCCTCATATAAACCAGTCATTAATTTGCTCGATGTAAATTTAGTTGTTTAAGTTCAGGGATCAATAAAACAATAAGGCAATCCTTAAGGGGACTGCCTTATTGACCTGAATATTTATTCCTTTTATAACAACGATTTACCATTGAAACCAATTGATTTCAGGTTGGCTTCAACCACCTTTAAAGCTTCTTTTGGCAGCGGTGCATAAATTAAGGGAGCCGTAAATTGCTGTCCTTCATGAGTCATCCACCATACAAGTTTAACCACTTCTTTAGCTTTAGCTTCTTTTCTGCTGTCGTAGTTTTGTTCTTTAAAAAGCAATATCCATGTGAAACTACTTATAGGGTATCCATCAGGAGCATCCGTATTGGTAATTGAAACACGGGCATCGGCTGGGATAGCAATATTTGCAGCAGCAGTTACCGATTTTATTGAAGCCTCCACGTATTTACCGCTCTTGTTCTGTAAAAGTGCGACCGGCATTTTATTCTGTAAAGCATAAATTAATTCTACATATCCAAGAGCTCCCGGGGTTTGTTTTATCATGCCACTGACACCTTCGTTACCTTTAGCGCCAATTCCAATCGGCCAGTCAACAGAAGTTTTGTGACCTACCTTATTTTTCCATTCTTCACTTATTTTTGATAAATAATCAGTAAAGATAAAGGTAGTGCCGCTTCCATCTGAACGATGTACTATTGAAATAGGCATATCCGGAATCTTGGCAGTTGGATTTAGTTTTTTGATTCTTGCATCGTTCCAGCTTGTAATCTTCCCAAGGAAAATATCTGCAACCACATCGGGAGTAAATTTAAGTGTGGGATCTCCCGGAATGTTATAAGTTACTACATCAGCGCCAAGACATGTTGGGATATGTACTACGGCAGCCGGCATCTTTGAAAGGTCATCGTCATTCAGGAAAGCATCGGAAGCACCAAAATCAACAGTTTTACTCATTAATTGTTTTATTCCGCCACCAGAACCTATTGATTGGTAATTAATCTTTACGCCAGTCTTTATGTTATATTCGCTAAACATTTTGGAATAAAGAGGGTAAGGAAAACTTGCACCTGCCCCTAATAATTCCACATCACTAGCCGGTGGTTTTAATGCTGATTCTGATTTTTGGGAAAAACTACTTAAAAGAATTCCTGCAAAAACAATGAATGTTTGAAAGTAAATTAATCTGATTGTTTTCATAATTACGTATTTTTATTTTATAAGATTTTCTAAACCTTTGCGATCTGTTAGCTCTTTGATAATCAATTATCTGAAAATATAGTACACTGTTAATCTGAAAGCAAGATCATTGCTTTTCTTGCTGAGATTGTTAATAGCCGAATAACGGTTACTGTACATATCATACCAGACATTTGGCATAAAATGAACGTTTTTTACAGGAGCATAATCGATGCCGGCGAGAACAAACGATTCCGTATTTACTCCTGTATAAGATGTCGCATAAATATTATTTACATTGAACTTGCTATCAGGGTTATAATAGTCGTAGCGTAATATATAACCCAATTTGTTAGTTATTGAACCCCTGGCAAATATCGATACTCCTGATGCAAGAGCATTGACCGTATCCTGAATTGTCGGCGGAACCTGATCAGTATAAAGTAGACTGTAGTTTTTCTGAACCTGCTGAAAGGCTTCAATCCCTGCAGCGAAAGTTTTTGTCTGATAACCAAGAAAAACTTTATAGGTAGTTTTGCTTTTTTGATTTGGATGTGACTGGGTCCATTCATTGTCAGCACCGAGATCCAGAATGACTTTTTGATCAAAGAATTTCGCATACACATTCGCGTAAAACTTTTTAAATCTGTCGGTTTCCGGTTTTGCGCTGCTTCCGTTACTGACCATGATATTATAACCATAATCACCTTTGTCATTAAATTTCCCCTGCAAACTGATACCCACATCATTTGAAGCACCTATCTTTCGCATGTCCATTATTGTTTTTTCAAGAGAACGATAACCCCAGACAGATTCAGAGTTGATAAATGTCGGAGGGGCCATTGCACCGATCACGAGATCGCTATTGTGAAATATATTTTTCCACCTCAGATTGGCAATTTTAACGTACACCGACCGGTTCCCGTCCGAAGCTAATGAAGTTCCCTCATATGCCAGTAGTAACTGGGTCGAAAAATGTTCACTGATATCATAGTCATATCCAAGATATATTCTTCTGAACTCCAATGAGTTAAAATCCTTTGGAGTGCTGGCATACTGGGTATTGCTCATGTTAAATGAATTCGTGTGAGCTTTATACAAAAAGTCCCCAAATGCATAACCCCATAGTTTCCCTGATGGCTTAAATTCAACTTTGGTAGTGTCTTTTTGGCTAAAAAGACTGAAACTGGTCAAAGAAAGCAGAATAACAATTAATAGCTTTTTCATTTTTTTGATTTTATGGTAATAGGTCTTAACTTGGTTTTTCATGTTACAAAAGTCATATTTCATTATTACAGGCCGGTTTCAAAGAGATTAAGTAATTGTTACAAAAAAGATGGATATATTATTGGCTTGATGGGTAATAAGTTATGGAAGTTGAATTCATGAATATTATTAGGTATATTTCCTGCCGGAAAATATTAAACTTAGAATTCTCATGAATACAAAATGGCTTCTATGGGCATCTGAGCTGCAATCTATTGCGCAGGCAGGCTTAACTTTTGGTGCCGACAGGTATGACCTTGACAGGTATGAAAAAATAAGGACTATTGTTGTTGATATATTGCATGAGTACACAGAAATTGACCATAAAAAAGTGAGAGAACTTTTTGCTTCAGAAACCGGGTATCAGACTCCGAAAGTTGATATAAGGGCTTCCGTTTTTAAAGATGACAAAATCCTGATGATAAAGGAAAAAGTAGACGGTGCATGGTCATTACCCGGTGGCTGGGCTGATGTAAATACTTCAGTAAGCGAATCGGCTGTAAGGGAATGCCTTGAAGAGGCAGGGGCTGTGGTAAAACCAAAAAGAATCATTGCTATACATCTGGGCAATAAACATAATAATCCGGATTTCCCTTTTACGATTTATAAGATATTTGTTGAGTGCGAACTGGTGGAAAATAGCTTCAAAGAAAATACTGAGACTTTAGATGCGCAATTTTTTGAGCCGGATAAACTTCCTGAACTATCAATTACCAGAAACACTCCTGATCAGATCAGAATGTGTTTTGAAGCAAAAAAATGCAAGGTGTTCGAAACTGTCTTTGATTAAAAATCCTTTGTGTTCCTTTGTGTAATCCTTTGTGTTCCTTTGTGGTAAAAATTTTCAATTATTCAAATAAATAAATTTCTCATTATACTCCATTACGTTCCCGATTACTTTTGAATTCAACAAGCCGGCGCTATTTAATTCTTTCAGAATTTGATTCACTTTATCAGGTGATACAGAAAACAACAGACCTCCTGACGTCTGGGCATCGAAAGCAATCATTTTCAGGTTGTAATCGAGATCTGATGCAAAATCAATATCCTTTTCAGCATAATCAAGATTACGGAATGAAGCTCCCGGAATACACCCTTCATCTATCAGTTTGTACGAATTACCGATTAGCGGAACATCCTTCATATTGATTTTTAAAGATACTCTGCTTGCTTTTGCCATTTTAAGGGCATGCCCTGCAAGACCAAAACCTGTAATATCGGTAGCCCCCCTGATATTATGCTTTTTCATAACCTCCGCCCCCGATCTGTTAAGGAGTTTCATTAACCTTTTGGCTTCAGCAAGGTCATCATCGGAAACCATTCCCAATCTATGACCGGCAAGAATTACTCCTGTTCCAATAGGTTTTGTGAGTACCAGTGAATCGCCAGGTCTGGCACCTGCATTTGTTATAATTTTATCCGGATGAATATAGCCGACTACGGCAAGACCGTATTTTGGAGGGAAATCATCAATTGTATGTCCGCCGATAATCCTAACTCCAGCTTCAGTTGCTTTATCGAATCCTCCTTTAAGTATTTCTGCATAGACCTCCATAGGCAACTTTGCAGCAGGAAACATCATAATATTGAGCGCAAGCACCGGATCCCCTCCCATTGCGTATACATCACTTATCGAATTTGCCGCAGCTATCTGGCCAAATTCATAAGGATCGCTGCAAACAGGCGGAAAAAAGTCAGTCGTAAGGACGAGGGCGAGGTCATCATTAACTCGGTAAACGCCTGCATCATCGTGAGTATCAATGTCAACCAGAATATTCGGATCTTTGGGTAACGGGAGATAATTTAGAATCTCCTCAAGTTGTTTCGGTGAAATTTTTGCCGAACAACCACCATATTCAACCATCTGAAGAAGATCAACTTTCATATCTTTCCAACTTTTCCTTACGGTCTGATAACATTACCGGCAGAAGCCATAATTTCTGCAATAGAGTACATATTGCTCAAAGTACCAACTGCAACATTATTTTCAAGTTTGTAATAGTTCACACAGGTAGCGCAGAGATGTATCTCAACACCCATTTTTTCAAGGTCTTTTATATGTTCTATGACTGGTGAATCGTTTACAGCAAGATTGACTCCCTTGTTATAGAAAACCATATGCAGAGGTAATTTATCAAGATCTTTCAATGCTTTTATAAAGTTACTTATCAACAAGTGTCCAAGTTCATCATCCCCATCGCCCATTTTGTCAGAGGTTAATGCCACGACATAATTTCCTTTTTCGAAATGAGAAATAGCAGAAGTGCAATACTCTTCTGCTTTAGTTTGAACAGCATCACCGGTTGTTTTGGTTATTGTCAGAGTCCAGACTCCTCCTGACTCACTGACCCTGAAATCTGCATTATTATCTTTCAGGAAGCGGCTTAAATTGTCATAGGATGTCTGATTATCAGTCAGAAGAATGAATGAATCGCCAGAAGCTGTTTCTTTCAGAGCCTTTTTTGCTGCTATCAATGGTGCAGGACATAACTTTCCTTTTGTATCTACTATCCTCATACGTTTAAAATAAAAAAGAACTGCAAAAGTACTAAAGAAAATTTTGACTTTGTACACCGAAGCATTCTTTGACCACCGAAGCTTTCTTTTACCCTTACTAAACAATCATGACTACGTACTGAAGATATTGAATGAGTACACAGATTTTAATACCTTTACTTAATTAAAATTGACCAAATCAACTTCATTTTCTTAATATGAAAAAGACAATTCTATTCCTGATTTTTTTAATTTCTATGGTGTTAACAAACTCATTATCTGCGCAAATCACTACATACAAGAATGTTTTGCCAGGTTCATGGCTTGGCAAAATTTCTACAAATGGAATTGATCTGCGACTGATCTTCAATCTGAAATTAAACGATAAGGATAGTCTGATTGCCACTGCTGACAGCCCCGATCAGGGTGCAAAAAACATACCTCTCGGCAAGGTCATTCTGAAGGATGAAAAGCTTACCATACAGGCTCCTATGCTTATGGGAGAATATAATGGGACTATTACCGGCGACTCTACAATAGATGGAACATGGACTCAGCGAGGCGCAAGTTTCAATGTGAATCTTAAAAAACTTAAAACAGCCTTTACCATCAACAGACCCCAGGAGCCCAAACCGCCCTTCCCTTATACCTCTGAAGAAGTGACTTTTGCAAATGATAAATTTAACATTAAACTTGCGGGAACATTGACAATTCCTGCCGGTGCAGGTCCATTCAAGACTGTTATACTGATCAGCGGGTCCGGTGCGCAGAACAGGAATGAAGAACTTCTGGGTCATAAACCTTTCCTTGTTATAGCCGATTATCTGAGCAGAAATGGTATTGCGGTTCTCAGGTATGACGACAGAGGTGTTGGTCAGTCGCAGGGCAACTATGCTGAAGCGACCTCTGCCGATCTGGCAACTGATGCTGAGGCAGCTTATAATTTTCTGAAAAATAATCCAAAAATAAATTCCAGAGAGATAGGTCTGATGGGACACAGTGAAGGTGGTTTAATTGCTCCCATAGTTGCATCTTCAAATCCGGGTATTGCATTTATAATCTCACTGGCAGGACCAGGGGTTACCGGTCAACAGATTCTTATAAGGCAGTCGCAGGAAATAAGCAGGATCTCAGGAATTAGTGAAGAAAAGATCAGGAAGTCCACAAAGACTAATAAAAAACTCTATGCAGTTCTCCGAAAAGAAAAAGACAATAAGAAAGCAGAAGTTAAAATTCTTGCTATTTATAAAGAGATACTGAAAAAAGAAAAGTCTTCTAAAGAAGATACGGAAAAAGCTGTCAATCAGCTAAAAGCAACATTTGGAGCTCAAACATATACGTGGTTCAGATATTTTATGGTCACCGACCCGGCTATATTCTGGAAAAAAGTAAAATGCCCTGTTCTTGCACTGAATGGAGAAAAGGATCTTCAGGTTGCTGCACGTGAAAACCTCCCTGCAATTGAAAAAGCTGTAAGATCGTCAGGAAATAATTCAGTAAAGACAATCCAGTTACCCGGATTGAATCATCTTTTCCAGCACTGCAAAACTGGTCTCCCTTCGGAGTACAGCCAAATAGAAGAAACATTCTCTCCTGAGGCTCTTAAAATTATAACTGACTGGATTTTAGCTTTATAGACATACAGGTCACTTAATTATCGTGCCATTAGCTGAAAAAAAATGTAATTTTCAAAATTTCATTACAGTAATTCTCATAATTTTACTACAATAATTCTTATCTGCTAACTTTACATTTCGACAAGATGAAAAAAATTCTATTTGTATCTTTAGTTTCTATTTTGATAATGATATCAAACTCATTGTCTGCCCAAAATGGTTCTGCAATAAAAAAGATTACTGGTTCTTGGTCAGGCAAACTTTCGACTGGTGGCATGGACTTAACGGTAGTTTTCAATCTGAAACTGACCGGGAAGGATAGCCTGACCTTCACACTTGACAGTCCGGATCAGGGCGCGAAGGACATTCCCGGCGGCCAGGTTTCGTTTGATATGAAAAAGCTTGTTCTGAAGGCGCCATCTATAAATGGAGAATATAGCGGGATTGTAACCAGTGATTCGACATTAGAGGGTACCTGGACCCAGAATGGTGGTACCCTTCCTCTGAATCTTAAAAAACAGGGTATGCAAAAGTAACCGGAAGGTGCAGAATTAAGCTTTTGTCGTACCGGGTTTTGGCTTTACAGGCATCTCTGCAAGCTTTTTGATTATAATGCTTCCCCGTGCAGTAATACCGGCTGATCCGTCTTCCATAAGTATACGGATTGAGGCGGCCAGTTCGTTTGCAAGTTCAGGATAGATCAAAGAAAGACTGTATAATATATCCATCGAATAGGCTTTGACCGCTATTGCTGAAAATCCTGATTTTAAAGCGCTAAAACAGTAATCGGCAAGCAAACCATGCTGGCGGCTGTTGATTTTTCCCAGATCACTAAGCGTTATTATCCGAAGGAATGACCGGAGTGTACTTTCATTCTCTATTTTATTTAAGGACTCAACAATCTTTGGGAGATAAGGATAGATGAGCTCCGGGAATTTATCGCAAACTTTTGACAGTGTCCATGATGCCCTGAAAGCAAGTCTTTTATCGGGAGAGTGCGAGTATTCATAAAGTTTTATAAAGATGGCAGGATTTTCTATTGCAGAGATTGCGATCCATTCCGCCTCTTTCATACTCATCATGTTGTTAACCATAGTTTGAAGATCTGCATCATCTGTCAATGTATCAGCAGGTTGGGGTACGATTTGCATTTCATTGAGATTTTCAGCTGTTATCCTTTCCAGATAGCTGTTAACGACAAAAACATCTGCCTCCGAAAAATCGACAGATAACAAATCATTCGCTGTTACCCACCTGAAGGCTAAATGCTCGGATAAAAATGGCAATTCGTCGAGAGTGTCACAAATGAAAGGTATTAGTTTAATCTGCTTATGACCATAATCATATTCAACTTCAGGCAATTGCCCGCAAATAACAACCCCTATCGACAACTCTTCGTCAATCTCCCGTATAATGCATTCTTCTTCAGTCTCTTCCGGAGCAAGCTTACCGCCGGGGAATTCCCACTTAAATGGATGATCGGTTGCCTCACCCCTCTGAACAACTAAAATTTCATTTTCTTCATTCCTGATAACTGCACATGTTACGCTTATCATAATTCAAATCAAATATTCCTCTGTGAAACTCTGTGCTTCTCTGTGTCCCGATAATTATCGGGACTCTGTGTAACAAAAAATAAGAAGTTACACAACTTGTCCCGCGAAGCGGGAGAAAGCCACAGAGAAGACACAAAGGGCCACAGAGAAAAGAATTAAACATTACTTACATTAAGATCTTCATAAAGTGGAATAACAAGTAAGAATTCATATTTCTTCTCTTCATGATTAATTTTACATGCATAGTGATCAATACCATTGGTTACCACAATATATGGTACTTTGAATCCCATATTATAACAAACAATCTGATCAAAAACTTTCTCATCAATTTTAACGTCAGGTGCTTTACATTCAACTATCATAACCGGTTCACCCGATCTGTTATGTACCAGAATATCCACTCTTCTTTTTACTTTATTAAATCTGAACAAAACTTCTATTCCAAGAAGCCCCATAGGATATTTACCTTCATTTATCAGGTACTGAACAAAATTCTGCCGGACCCACTCTTCCGGAGTGAGTTTTACATATTTTCTCCTTAACGGATCGAGGATCATTTCGTTTCCCTCCTTTCCGGTTATCCTGAAGGAATATTGAGGCAGATTTAACTGTGTCATTTCCCTGCAAATATATTCAGTTAATTTATAAGTGCCTAGAGTTTGGAGTGCCTAAAGTGTCTAGAGTGCCTAAAGTGCCTAGAGTGCCTAAAGTGTCTAGAGTTTTGCCCCCCTGCCCCCCTTCGATTCGCTCAGGGCAAGCTCTAAAGGGGGGTTAGAAGTTTTGTATTCCGGACTTCTTCTAACTCTAAACATTCCTTCAACTTTTCAACTTTTTCAACTTTTCAACTTTAGGCACTCCAAACTTTAGCTCACTTTAAACTTTTCGTTAACTTTAGGCACTTCTAACTTTAGCTCACTTTAAGTACTTTTTTATGAAAACCAAAGAAGAAATTGTTAATAACTGGCTTCCACGATATACAGGCAAATCCATAGACAGCTTCGGTAAATACTTCCTTCTTACCAATTATATGTATTATGTAGAACTTTTTGCAAAATGGAACAATGTAAAGGTTGAAGGAAGAGATAAAAACATGCCAAGTGCCACAGCAGATGGCATTACTATCATAAATTTTGGTATGGGTAGTCCAAATGCAGCAACAATTATGGATCTGCTGAGCGCAATTAACCCTAATGCAGTACTTTTTCTGGGAAAATGCGGAGGGCTCAAAAAGAAGAATACCCTTGGCGATCTTATACTTCCGATAGCTGCAATAAGAAGTGATGGTACATCGAACGACTATCTTCCGATTGAGGTTCCCGCTCTTCCTGCATTTAAGTTACAAAGTGCTATCTCCGCCACAATAACCAGATTTAACAGGGAATACTGGACAGGTACCGTATATACAACAAACAGAAGGGTTTGGGAATATGACGACCGGTTTAAAAAATACCTGGTTAAGACAAGGGCAATGGCAATTGACATGGAAACAGCAACTATATTTACAGTCGGATTTGCCAATGAGATACCAACCGGGGCGCTTCTGCTTGTTTCCGACCAGCCAATGATTTCTACCGGTATTAAAACAGAAGCCAGCGACGTTAAGGTAACCAATGATTATGTTGAAATACATCTTAAAATTGGAATTGACTCACTCCGTGAAATAAAAGAAAACGGGGTATCAGTTAAACATCTAAAATTCTGATAATGGCTGCCACTTATGAGGAGATAATTTCCGACCTCAAAAACCGGATTTTCAAGCCTGTATATTTTTTAGCCGGCGAAGAACCCTATTATATTGACCTCATTACCGAATATATACAAGACAAGGTATTGCCTGAAGCTGAGAAGGCTTTTAATCAGATCATCCTATATGGTGAAGATACCAATATTGCCTCAATAATCGACACGGCACGCAGGTTTCCTATGATGGCAAGTCATCAGGTACTTATTATAAAGGAAGCTCAATCGTTGAAAAAACTTGAGGATCTTATCATTTATCTTGAGAAACCACTTCTATCAACAATACTCGTATTCAGCTATAAGTATAAAACCATTGATAAAAGAACAAAACTATTCAAATCGCTCGAGAGTCATGGTGTATATTTTGAATCAGTCAGAATTCGTGATTACCTGATTCCCGGATGGATTGAAAGATACCTTATGACAAAGGGCATAAAAACAGATCCAAGTGCAAGCGCCATGCTTACTGAATATCTGGGCACAGATTTACATAAGATTGTAAATGAGCTTGATAAGCTCATTATAACACTTCCTGCCGGTAGACCTGTTATCACAACCACATTAGTTGAAAAGAATATAGGGATAAGCAAGGAATATAATAATTTTGAGCTACAGAAGGCAATTGGGGAGAAGAATATCCTCAAAGCCAACATGATAATTCACCATTTTGCCAATAATCCAAAAGACAATCCCATCACTCTCTCGATTGCTTCACTTTTCGGATTCTTCAGCAAGCTTCTGACTTTTCATTACCTGACAGACAAATCAAAAAACAATGTTGCAGCAGTTCTTAAGGTTAATCCTTATTTCGTTAAAGACTACGAGAGTACAGCAGCTAAATACAATGTCTCAAAGACTGTACAGATCATTAGTCTTTTGCGCACATACGATATGAAATCCAAAGGTTACGGCGATGCAGGCACCGAGCCTGGTGATTTGTTGAAGGAGCTGGTATTCAGAATATTACATCTTTGATTGGGTTCCGGAAGAATAACTGATGTCAATTCATTTCAGGTGAATCGGGAAAGTCAGCCCACATCCTGTACTTGCCCTTAAAGCTTCTTAAAACTTTTTTCCAGATATCATCGCCTCTGCTATTCAGAACAATATTGGAATTAACCTTTGCAATGACCCATGAATTTTCTTTAAGTTCGCGATCCAGCTGACCGGCTGACCACCCTGAATAGCCAAGAAAGAAACGGATCTGGGATTGTTTTATTTTTCTGGCCTTTATCATATCCCTGATAGTATCAATGTCTCCGCCCCAGCAGATATTTCCATCAATATGTATACTTTTTGGAATCGAATCGCCCAAATTATGCAGGTAATGAAGAGTATCCGGGGCAACTGGTCCTCCCATACTCAGGTATTCATCCCAACCCTCAAAACCTTCAATAGCGTTACTGACCTGTAAATCCAGCTTTTTATTTAAAATGAAACCGACTGATCCCTGCGGTGTATGATCGGTGAGATATACAATGGTGCGGTTAAAGAATGTATCAGGAAGAAAAGGTTCAGAAATAAGAATCTTACCTTTCTCCGGGATTTTGTCTTCCGGTAATATTGCAAACAAATCAAGTTCCGGTTGCATAAATAAAATCAATAATTAGATGATATGTAATTTACAAAAATAATTAAGTAAATGCTTATCTTCAATTAAATATTATCATATTTTTGCCACAATCGTTAAATAATCTCATGAATAGAAGTACGCTGAAGATAATTGGAAATAAAGCTGTTCTGAATATTCGCGAAAGAATGTGCGAAACAGCCGAAGAGCTGCTGGCAAGTGAAAAATTCCGTCAGGTCCTTGATCACTGTCTTGACAATCTCAGATCTAAAGACTCACCCCTGCTTGGATTTTTCGGGAGTTGCGAAGCTGACGAAGAATGTGTTGACCATCTTGTTAAAACACTTTCATTACTTGTAAAATATGAGAGCAGTGTTGTCCCTCACATTTTTGATAAATCCAAGATCTTTCTTAAGAATACTGATAAGCTTACGGATTTTGTAGAATATCTTTATGACTACTGGCGTCATTTTGATCGATTTATAATAAATGATTCTGAAGGTGACCGTCTGGATAAAAGACCTTATCGTACTTTCAATGAGACAATTGAACAGCTGACACATCTTGTCCGTACTGTTTACCGGCATATTCAGGAAAACATTACCGGCAGCCATCCCAATGTTTACCGGCAGGTTCGGGCAGGTGCCGAGATGGCTGTGATCTCTCTTCCGAAAGATATTGCTTATAAAGGAGAAAAATATAAGAGACTGAATAGTGTTCCGGTAATCCGTCAAATGCTTATTTATCCTCCGCTTGTTATCCAGCAACCAATGAATAAGCGGACCGGACATTTTAAAAAGATCCTTCAGAATCCGTTTGATCTGATTGAATTAACGGCCGGCGAGTGGCTGTGTTACCCTGCCAAAGTCGGGAAGCTGCTAATTATGGTCTATTTCCATCTTGATTTTTATGAGCTGGGCTTTTCGATGTGCAACCTATTCCAGCTTGCTGATGATTCAGATCTTGAAAAAAAACCTGATGCTCTTTTTATTTATGGAGCTCAGGGGAATGTGATTGACGGGCTGGCAAAATATTCAACTGTATTTTACGATGATGAAGAAAACGGGATCTTCGTAGGCGCAATTCCTGACCGTCCTGAATTTGCATATTTCGGTTATCTTAAAAAGATGATACTCACACTTCACAATTCCATTGTGATGAAATTGGGGAATATGCCTTTCCATGGAGCAATGGTGAAAATAATGCTTCAGGGAAATAAAGAAGCCACCATTCTCATGATGGGCGACACAGGTGCAGGCAAATCCGAGACTCTTGAGGCGTTCAGAGTGCTTGCTGAAAAACATATCCGTGAGCTCACCATTATTGCAGATGACATGGGTTCAATTGAACTTGACGCAGATGGGTTCCCTATCGGATATGGCACGGAGATCGGAGCTTTTCTGCGCCTCGACGATTTGCAGCCTGGCTATGCTTTTGGACATCTCGACCGGTCAATTATTATGAATCCCAGTCAGGTCAATGCCCGGATAGTGTTTCCGGTGACCAAATTTGACGTTGTTGTACTTGGTCATAAGATCGACTATATCCTCTATGCCAATAATTATGAGGAAATTGACAATGAACATCCGGTAATTGAGAAATTCACCTCTGCAGAATGGGCCCTGGATATTTTCAGGGAAGGTGCTGTTATGAGCAAAGGGACAACAACTTCAAGCGGTCTTGTGCATTCATATTTTGCAAATATTTTTGGCCCGCCTGAATATAAAACTGTTCATGAAAAGATTGTTTCAAAATATTTTGCCTCCTTTTTTAAAAACAATGTTTTTGTCGGGCAGATGAGGACAAGACTTGGTATCCCTGGTTATGAGACCACTGGGCCAAAAGAAGCTGCAATGGAACTGCTGAGGATAATCGGGGTGACGATGTAATGTAGGGACGTTGCATGCAACGTCCCTACAAATATTTTTCCGGCACTGCCTCTTTCATCATTGCATAAATTACATCGAAAACATCTTCTGCACTGGGTTTTGAAAAATAGTCTCCGTCGGTTGTATAAGCCGGCCTGTGCTCTTTTGCTGTAAGAGTTTTGGGAGGACTGTCGAGATATTGCCAGCCACCTTGCTTTTCAAGGACCTCCTGCATCATATATGCGGTTGTTCCACCAGGAAGGTCTTCATCGAGAAAGAGAATCCTGTTTGTCTTTTTAAGGGACTCAAGTATCATTTTATTCCGGTCAAATGGCACAAGAGTCTGAACATCAATCAATTCGATAGCAATGTCATGTAAAGCAAGCTGTTTAACAGCTTCTACAGCAATTTTAACTGTCGATCCATAAGTGACGACAGTAAGATCAGTACCGGCTGCAAGTATTTCGGGAATTCCGAGCTGAAGACGGAACTCGCCCAGATTATCCGGCAACTTTTCTTTCAGTCTGTAGCCATTGAGAGGTTCAATAACGATTGCAGGATCCTTTCCCTCAAGAAGAGTATTATAGAAACCTGCCGCTCTTGTCATATCTCTCGGGGAACAGACATAAATACCTCTTACGGAATTAATAAGCATACTCATAGGCGATCCGGAGTGCCATATCCCTTCCAGACGATGTCCCCGGGTACTTATAATCAATGGTGCGATCATCCTCCCTGCCGTCCTGTAGTGAGTAGTTGCAAGATCATCGCTTAAAACCTGCAAAGCATACATCAGGTAGTCGAGATACTGAATTTCTGCTATAGGCCTCATCCCTCTAAGAGCGAGTCCAAGTCCCTGACCAAGGATAGTTGCTTCCCTGATTCCTGTATCAGTTATCCGGAGTTCACCGAATTTTTTCTGTAATCCCTCAAGTGATTGATTAACTCCTCCTATACCACCAACGTCTTCTCCAAATGTTAATAAAAGAGGATATTTTGAAAAAAGCTTATCATAGTTGTCACGTAAAATCTGGCGTCCCGGAACTTCCGGTGAATCTGCAGAATATACAGGAGAAACGGGCTTCACATTAAGCACTGATGTTGGAGTATCATTATAAAGAAATGAATCATAACTCCTTCGGGCATCTTCATAATTTCGTTTGAGCCAACCCTGCAACTCTTCATTCAGGTTATCGGATTTTAAACATGATCCGCAAATATTTCTTAATATCTTACGGGCTGTAACGAAATTGTCTTTCCTTATAGGAGCAGGAACTTTCTTCAGATCTTCAGCATAACTATCAACTGATTCCTCTTTTGCTTTTTCCGTGCATCGGCATGAACGGTCATTAATAATCTTGACGAGAGCATCTCTTTCGATCCTTATCGGATATTGAAATGACTCCCAGCCTTTCCTTCTTGATTCCTTAGCTTCTTCCTCGGCTTCAACTGCAAGTTTATCAAGTTCTTCAGCGGTGGCAATTTGAGAACTTAGTATCCATTCCCTCATTTTTTTTATCGGGTCATATTCTTCTTCCCATTTCAGACGTTCTTCACTTTTATATCGCTCATGCGAACCTGAGGTAGAATGCCCCTGAGGCTGCGTGACTTCTTCAATATGAAATACGACAGGCGTATGTTGTTCGCGGCATATCGCAATACCTTCCTCATAAAGCTTGATCAACCCGGTGTAATCCCACCCTTTTCCCTTGAAAATTCTAATTCCCGGTTTATCTTTTTCAGTCTCAAATCCTTTAAGGATTTCCGAAATACTCCCTTTTGTAGTCTGGTATTTCTTGGGTACTGATATGCCATAGCCGTCATCATAAACAGAGACTGCCATTGGTACCTGGAGTACTCCTGCCGCATTAATCGTTTCCCAGAAATAACCTTCAGATGTGCTCGCATCACCAATCGATCCGAAAGCCACCTCATTCCCTTTTACAGAAAGCATTTTGAATTGTTGCAGATCCTTATTTTGCCTGAATAACTTGGATGCATATGCCAGTCCGAGCAGACGCGGCATCTGACCTGCTGTAGGAGAAATATCAGCTGATGAGTTTTTTTGTTTTGTCAAATCCCTCCACGAACCATCAGGGTTGATATTTGGCACAGAAAAGTGGTTATTGAAAACCCTTCCTCCACTTCCTGTATGAAACTGGTCATCGGTGTTCCCGTATAACTGATGGAAAAATTCGAGCGAGTCGTAAAGCCCCATTGCCATCATCCAGGTCTGGTCTCTGTAGTATCCCGATCTCCAGTCACCGTTTTTAAACTGTTTCGCCATAGCTATCTGTACAATCTCCTTCCCATCTCCGAAAATTCCAAACTTGGCTTTCCCGGTCAGCACTTCACGACGACCTATAATACTGAGGTTCCTGCTAAGACTTGCCAGCCGGAAGTCGGCCAGAATACTCTCTTTGTTCAATTGTTGTCCTGATTGATTAATGTTTTGTTTCATCCCTGTGAATAAGTTTAATAGTCATCCTGAAATTAGAAACAAATTAATACCGATGTTGTTTAAGTTATCCGGCATAAGCAACTATCTTGTGAAAGATAATGGTGCAAACCGGAGTGAAAAAATTCCTGTTAAAGTTAAGAATATTGTATGACTTTGTCGGGCTCTGAAAGAGCCAGGTAATTTAAGACAGAGCTTTCTTACTGATTATTTTCAGTTTCTGAAAGTTCACTTTTCAACTTTTCAGAAGTCCATGTTTTGAAATTTCCGCTGTCGTCAGAATAAACCAGATAGGCCTCAAACTCAGGATGAATTCCAAGAAACTGAATCGTCTTTTCTTTTCCCATTACCATGCAAGCTGTGGCAATACCATCAGCGATAGCACACTCATCAGCAATAATTGTGACGCTGAGAAGAGTGTTTTTTGCCGGATACCCTGTCTTCGGATCAATCTCATGGGAGTACTTGATACCATCTTCAACATAAAATTTTCTATAGTTCCCGGATGTGGCAAGCGCTTTATCGCTGATTTTAATGATAGCCTGAAGAGTTTCACCTGGTGACATATTATTATCCGTCGGTTTATCTATTCCAATTTTCCAGAAATTGACACCCTTCTTTCCTTTTGCCCTGAGTTCTCCTCCTATCTCAACGAGGTAATTATTTATTCCGAGATTATCGAAAAAACGACAGATCACATCCACTGAAAACCCCTGGGCTATCGCATTAACATCAAGGCATACACGGGGATCTGTCTTAATCAGCCGTCCGTTAATTAATGAAACTTTGCTCATCCCTACAAGCTTAATCAGACTGTCGCGTTTTACCTCAGTGAAACTCTTATGTGCATCAGGACCAAATCCCCATGCCCTCACAAGCGGACCCACTGTTATATCAAAAGCGCCATCTGTCATTTCAGATATTAAAACTGATTTTCTGAATACTTCCGTAAAAAACGAATCCGGAACCACATCCTCGTTGCGATTAATCTTCGAAATGATTGAAGAATCCTTATACACTGACAGCGACATGTCAAAATCAGAAAGAATCTTTTCAACTTTATTCCTCAGTTCTGCCGGATCTATATTCTTCTTATTATCATATACTATACTATATGTTGAACCCTGGGCAAAACCGGTGAAATTTGCAAAGACTGGACTTTTGTCATTACATGATGAGACGATAAGAGAAAGCAACAATAAACCAGTTAATAATTTATTAATCATTGTATTATCTTAAAACATTGTTCATATTAAAGCCGATGCAATCTTACACATAATTTGTTCCGTCTCAAAATTTAATAATTTCTCTTTTAACATTTGATACAACAATTGCTTAATTTTAGTGTTTTATATGTTTACCTGAATATGATAAATAAACCCATTGATTTTCTTCGTTTACCCCGACCCCAAGGGGAGCGAAGAAAATCAATTTACTTCCGCAATTAAATGAGATATCTATTCCTTCTTATTTTCATTTGCAATATACTTTTAATTCAGGCACAAAAAGACTATCCTGATTCTATATTATATTCAAACCACATCTATAATCAAAGGATCAAAACTGTTCAACTTTATAAGCAGGGATGGAATTTGTCGTATCCGATCATGAAGCTCAGCAGTGACGATAAGTTAGTTCTTAATTTTGATCTCTTAGCCGATCAGCCTGAAACCTATTATTACACTTTTATCCATTGTGATAAAGACTGGAAAAAATCTGACATTTTCCCTAACGATTACCTGAAAGGATATGCAGAGAATCCTGTTGAAGACTATTCCAACTCGTTCAACACAACCGTAAGTTATATTCATTATAGACTCAGTTTCCCAAACGACAGGGTAAGCATAAGCCTGTCTGGTAATTATATCCTGGTTGTCTATCCTCAAGACAAACCTGAAGAACCTGTTATAACCCAAAGGTTTATTATTACCGAAGACGCTGCATCAATAAAAGTAACTGCCCATAGGCCACAGATGACAAAAGAAAACAATACTCATCAACAGGTTGATTTCACTGTAAATTGTACCGCACTTAACATAAATGACCCTTACAGGAATGTGTATGCTTTTATTCTTCAGAATGGAAGATGGGATAATGCCAAAAGAAATCTGAAGCCTGATTTCTACGGGAATACTGAACTAAAATACAATTCATTATCAGATAAAAATATTTTCGAAGGTGGTAATGAATACCGTTACTTTGATATTAAAAGTATAAGATATCAGTCTGAGTATGTGATGAAAATAAATTTTGTCAGTCCTTACTATAATGTCTATCTCTTTCCTTCTGATAACAGGGAATTCAAACCCTACTTTTACTGGAAGGACTTTAATGGGAAATATTATATTGCCTTTCAGGAAGGTCAGAGACCTGACATAGAGGCAGACTATGTTTACGTCTACTTTACACTCCCGTCAGATCAGCTGATTTCAGGGGGGAATATATATATTTCGGGAGGTTTAAATAACTGGACTTTTGATAAAAATAACCTGATGACTTATAATCCTGGAAGAAAAGAATATGAAGGTGCAATGCTCCTTAAGCAGGGATGGTATAATTATGAATACGTGTTTATGAAAGAAGGGGCAATCAATGGTACTGCAACCATATTCGAGGGCAGTCACTATGAAACAGAAAACGATTATGTTGTGTTGATATATTACAGAAATCCACGCGACAGGTACGACAGGGTAATTGGCTCGGTGATTGCCAATACGCTGAACCGTCTTACCAACTAATGGCTACCATGCTTGTCAATTCCATATTGCATATAAATAGTATGCTTAAGTGTTTTTAATATTTCCGTCATATACTCTTCGACTGCTCTAACAGAACCTGGAAGGGTATAGATCAGAGATTTACCGATAATACCCGCTATCCCCCTGCTTAAGAGCGCATTAGGTCTTTCACTTCCATATCTGAACCTTATAAATTCCATAATACCGGGGATCTCTTTTGTCAGGAAAGGAGTCACTGTTTCTACCGTAATATCCCTTGGGCCAATACCTGTTCCGCCTGTAGTAATAATGATATTGCAATCATTTCTGCCACTTTTTAATAAATCCTTTAAAATATCCGTATCATCAGGAATCAGGATTAACTTAATATTATATAGCCATCCGGCAGCAGAAAAGAATTTTTTGATCATTTCTTCTATTTTTGGTCCGCTGAGATCCTTATACTCACCTTTGTGAGCCCTGTCGCTGAGAGTAATTATCAGTACTTCAAATTTTTCAGGAAAATTCATTTTTTAATTTTTTCGGTGAGACTGATATTATCAATAATCATTTTTTTATCAATTGCCTTACACATGTCATAAACTGTCAGCAAAGCAACGCTTACTGCAGTTAATGCTTCCATTTCCACTCCTGTTTTCCCGGAGCAATGCACTTCGCTGACGACTTTAACACCTGTTTTATCAACAACAGCATCAACCTTAACATTGTCAAGAACAATATTATGGCACAGCGGGATAATGTCAGATGTTTTTTTAGCTGAACAGATCCCGGCAATCTGGGCTACACTCAGCACATCACCTTTTTTAAGCAGATTATCCTTAATAATTCTGATAGTTTCCGGTGCAAGAATAATATGACCGCTGGCTTTTGCGATTCTGAGCTGATTCTCTTTTGGTCCGACATCGACCATAACCGCTTTACCTTTATTGTCAGTATGTGTCAGTTTGTCCATAATTGGCTATCCTCCTATATTATAAAAAGCATCTGTTTCGTTTTTTGATCCGCATTGTGGTTTCATTTCAGCTGCAAGCTTAATGGCATTTTCAAACCCAAATTCTCGTATATCAAATTCAATATTACTGAAAAGACAAGGTTTAAGCTTCCCGTTTGAAGTTAGCCTCAGTCTGTTGCATAGTGAGCAATTTCCTCCGGAGCCGCCTTCGACCATTGAAAAATGTCCCCTGACAAGGTCCATTTGACGAATATATCTTATCTCCAGGTCATTCTCCTTACAGAACCTGGTCACTCCGATTGCTTCTTCTTCATCTTTTGAGTCCCTTATGACACAGTTTATTTTAACAGGAAAAAGTCCTGCACTTTTTGCGGCATCAATACCTTCAAAAACATCATTTACATTTCCATTACGCGTGATAGCTGTAAATTTTTCCGGATCGATTGTGTCAAGGCTGATATTTACTCTGTGAAGGCCCGCTGCTTTTAGTTCAGATGCATATTTTTTCAGCAGTATGCCATTTGTGGTCATTGACAGATCTTTGATACCGTTAATTTCTGAGATCATTCTGACAAGTGTTATAACTCCCTTTCTGACAAGTGGTTCCCCTCCTGTTATCCTTACTTTATTGACACCGTTTGCTACTGCTGCTTTAGTAAATCCTGCAATCTCATCAAAAGTCAGGATTTCCTCATGTCGGAAAAGCTTTATACCCTCTTCCGGCATACAGTATCTGCATCTTAAATTACACCTGTCTGTAACAGATATACGAAGATAATTCAGGTTTCTGTTAAATTTGTCGAACACTTACGGTTTCTCCTTTTTTTAAATATTTTATCCCGGGCTTCAACGCAATTATCCCATCCGCATAAGAAAGTGCCGTAGTATGCCCTGACCCATGAAAATCGACCGGGAGCACCTCCATATTGTCATTAAGAATAACAGGTATAAAGCCTAATCTGGCCGTTGATTTTCTTTCATAGCTGACACCCATCAGGAACTTATGTTCACCAGGCATCCAGTCAGAGCCCATCATCCTGTTTATCAAAGGTCTGATAAGTAATTCGAACTGAATAAATGAAGAGACAGGGTTTCCCGGCAGTCCAAAGACTATAGCTTTGGAATGTACTCCGAATGTTGTGGGTTTTCCCGGCTGAACATTTACCCGGTCAAATAAGATCTTTACCCCGGCTCGTTTCAATACTGACGGCACAAAATCAAAATCTCCCATTGATACGCCACCTGTAATAATAACTATATCACTCTCACTAATAGCGTGTTTTATCATTTTATAGGTGATGTTTTCATTATCCGGTGCTATTCCATGATCGATTCCTACTCCCCCTGCCCTGGTTACCTGGGCAACCAACTGATAAGCATTACTATTACGAATCTGTGAAACACCTGGTCTGACTGAAGGCTCAACCAGTTCATCACCAGTACTAAGTATGCCAACCCTTGGCCTTTTTTTCACCTTTATTTTAGTACGTCCTACAGATGCCATTACTGCAATATCCTGAGGTTGGATGAACTTACCTTTCTTAAGAACAAAATCTCCGGTTTTAACATCTTCACCCTTTAAGGATATGTTTACTTTTGGGTCGCTTCCTGTAAATCTGATTTTGCCATCCGGGAGAATTTCTGTTTCCTCCACCATAATTACTATATCACTGCCATCTGGCACAATTGCGCCTGTCATTATTTTGGAACACTGGTTTTCTCCCACTTTTTTAACAGGTTCCTTACCTGCGGCAATCACTTCCAGTATTTCCAGATAATTACCCAGATCAACCCTGCGACAGGCATAACCGTCCACTGCTGATCTGTTAAAGGGAGGCAAATCGATATCACTGGCGATATCTTCATCAAGAATCCGTGCATAAGAATCTGAAAATGAAACTATCTCGGTTTCAGTCTTAAAGACCGATTTCAATACAATTTCCAGAGCTTCTTCAAAGGTTATCATACCAGAAATATATTAATCTGATTATAAATTCAAATTACAAAGTGCTACTTAAAACAACAATCGCTTTTGAAGGAAAATTCATCCAGATTTCTTTTCCCTCAGCAATCACAAGTTTTTCAATATCTGAGTTTAAAATATTTACATAAAACAAGTCACCGGCATCTATTGTTAATTCCATTCCAAATTCTGAAGGTATGATCTCGGTTATTTTCCCTCTTATTGAGTTTAATTCGCTTTCCGCCTGTCTTTCTTTTGTCAGGACAATTGAGTCACTTTTAATCAGCAGGAGGCCATCGCTTCCAGGGTTTTCTCCATTAAGTCTGAATCTGACATTATGTTTTGTTACACCGGATAATAAACCATTCTCCTGCGATATCGTGACCCTGAAGAAATTCCTGATGCCAGCATACCTTGCGACAAAACGGGTTGATGGATTTTTAAATACTTCAGCAACAGAACCTTCCTGGATGATCTTACCGTTATGAATAACTCCAACTTTTTTAGCCAGGCTTATCGCATCTCCATAATCATGAGTTACATGTATAATTGTCTGACCGGCTTTATTAAGATTTCTTAGCAACCGTTTCAGGTCGTCCTTCAGTGATGTATCAAGTGAAGAGAGAGGTTCATCGAGCAGGAGTAGCCGGGGTGAAGTAATAAGAGTTCTTGCAAGGGCGACTCTTTGCAATTCGCCACCTGAAAGCTTTTCAGTACCACGTCCGAGAATATGCTTAATGTTCATTGCAGTTGCAGCATTTTCCACCTTTTCTACAATTCTCTCTTTATCTTCTTTCTTAGCTCTGAGGGGGTATGCGATATTACCAAAGACAGTCATATGTGGAAAAACAGCATAATCCTGAAAGACAATACCAACTTTTCGAAGTTGAATCCTCTGCGCAGTAATATCCATATTATCAAGTAATATAGTGCCTGAATCAGGTTTTTCCAAACCTGCAATCAGCTCCAGAAGTTGCGTCTTTCCAGCTCCTGATCGACCCAAAAGAACATAGTACTCTCCTTCGGATACTTCCAGGTTAATATCTGTCAGGGCAAAATCGCCCAACCTCCGGTTTATATCAATCAGTTTGAGCATCAGTGTTTAAATGTTTCTCTTTTCTTTTAAAAGAAAGAAGTCTTAATGTAATTAAAAACAAAAGTGCTACAAGGATAAAAATTACTGACGCAGGTCGTGCATAGTTAAGTCCATATGAACTAAACCTCTCATAGATAAGGACTGGTGCAATCATAGGATGGTAAGCAATAATAACAACGGCACCAAATTCGCTCATTCCCCTGGCAAACATCATAACAAATCCGGTAATAATACTGCGCCAGGCAAGGGGCAATGAAATAGTAAAAAATACTGTTGACTGACTGGCTCCAAGATTTAGCGCCGCCTTTTCCAGTCTTTCGGGGACAGCAGCAAAACCATCACGTGCCGAATTAATGAGAAAAGGTAAACTTACAAAAGCCATTGCAAGTGCTATTCCTGCAGGATGGTTTACCAGGTTAAGACCTACCAGCGAAGCTGTCTTCCCAAGAAAACCATCGCGGGAAATAAATCCAAGTAAAGCAATACCGGCGGCAGTATGAGGGAGTACAACAGGAAGATCTATAATTCCCTGAACAACATTCTTGACCGGAAAATTCTTACGGGCAAGCATCCATGCAAATGGAATAGCTCCCAGGGCAAACACAAAGGTTGCAGCGAACGAAACCCAAAGTGTTAGCCATACACTTTGCTGAACCTCCTTATCTTTGACTGTTTCAAGTAACTGAACCCCTCCGGTATGGATAAACATGCCTGTGAGAGGCGCAAGAATAAACAACAGCACAAGAGATGACAGGATAATTATTGTCCAGGTGAAAAAGCTGTTCCGGTTCATTATAAAATCAGTTCTTTTTAGTTATGTTCAAAAATTTTGACAATTTTGTCGGCAACTTATCAGATTGTTCAGTGCTGAATGGAATTATGGGATCCTGTCCGCTATTTTTGAATATAGCCATCCCTTCCGGACCAAGAAGAAATTCCAGAAAATTAACTGCTTCCTCTTTCTGCGGAGCTTTATCGATAATGGTAATGCTGTAATTAATATAATCACCGGTAACTTTCATTTTAGAACCTGGCTTGCTTCCTGCAACATCCATACTTACAGATGAATAGATATCATTTTTTGAAGGATCTGACAGATTAATTTCCTTTGGAAGTTCAATGTACTTCATCCCGTGTTGAATTGCAACTGATTTGTACTGAAACATATAGTCAATGGCATTTGATTCAAGCAGGGCAACAAGATCTACCTCCTTCGGCCTCATGTATTCCTTGTCCTTTGATTGCATTTTATCTGCCAGTTCCGGCTCTTTATAATATTTTTCTGCAAGCATAAAAGTAAAGACTGTCCGGTAACCGCAAGGATCCGAATCAGGATCTGATCTTGAATAGATTACATCGGGTTTCTGAAGGATATTCATCCAGTTACCGGAATTAATTTCTTGGGAATATTTTGATTTTTCCTGGTAGGCAATAACAATTTCATTAGTAGCAAACTGTATACTCCAGCTTGCATAATCAGGAATAAGAAGTTTATTAATAACAAAATAATCTGATGAGGCTATGATATCACATGGCTTATTAAGTTCTGTGACTTTTCTGGCACAAACAAGACTTCCGGCTGATTCAAGAAATATTTTAGTTCCCGGATTTCTTTTCTCATACTCCCGGGCTATCTGCTTAATTGGTACTGAAAGCGAACCTGCATGAAAGATTATTAACTCTTTTTGCTTAGCTTTTGATTGACTTTTTGATTCGGATGAGATAAGCATAACTGCTGAAATAAGTATTATTAAGATTCTCATATTTAATTATTTAACTACGAAGGATCACAAAGTATGGTACGAAGTAACACAAAGGGCAAAGATTGTTTCTGATGTCTTTTCAGATGCCTCTGTTACAATCGCAAATTTAAATCTTTTTTTCTGCGATATCTAAAATTGTGGTTATTGTCTTCCAGTTTCTTGCAGTACCGGCGACACCAATTTTCTTTTCGAAAAAGTTAGTATAAAGCTTTGTCCTTCCAAAACCGTTTGGGCAATAAATAAAAATTTCCCTTCCACTTATCTTAAATTTATCAGGAGGATAATCGATATCAGCAACTTTTTGAATCTGGGCATCTGTTGGTGCTTCGTGAAGAAAGATAACCGCCATTTTTGACGGTTGAAAATCTTCTTCCGTAAGAAAAGGATTGGAATTGAATAAATCCTTCATTTCAGGAACTGTCCTGATCATGACCGGAATAGTATAATTGAATCTTTTTAAAATTGCCGCTTCTATTTTATCTGACAGGGAGGTTATTGGCATATTGGCATTGCACCGGGATATTACGTTGCCGCTCTGAATATAGGTTTCGGAATCATTCAATCCCAGGCTAACATATAACTCTGACAGGTCTTTCATCTTTATTGAGTTATGACCGGTCATATTTACACCACGCAGGAAAGAGATATAAGTTTGCATATCCATTTATCTAAAATTATCAGGCGGGACATTGTAGCGACTGACTCAAAAGTGCTCAGTGGAACTCTGTGATCCCGATAGCTATCGGGACTCTGTGATCTCTGTGTAAGTTCTTAATTATTTGTTACACAGAGGGCCACAGAGAAGACACAGAGCGACACAGAGAAAGAGTTGCAGCAATTTTTGACTTTTGAGTCAGCCTCTACTTCTTATATTTTACTGATAATTCTTTACTACATCAATTACTTCAGGGAAATCCATCCCTATTTTTTTCAGGAATTCTATTTTAGGAACACCATTGCTATTCCATCCTCTTCTTTTATACACTGCATCTATCAGGGATTCATACTGATCTTCACGGTATTTCCTCAGTATCTTCATCTTCTCCACTGTTGTCTTCCCTTCCGGATTGAATCCGACTTTCTCCTTAAGCTGTTTATCGTAACGTTCTACCCTTGATTCATACTCTTCAATAGTAACGGGGCCGGCTGCACGATATGGCTGCCTGTCGTGAATACGTGTCCCGTATCCGCGCCTGAGATTAAAAACTCTTTGAAAATTATATACCCGTTCAGAATCTTCAACCAAACGTTTCTTGTCAAATTCACGACCTGTAACTGCCTTATAAATAGTTACATAATTATCAACATGTTCAGGCACCTTAGCAGGTTCACCTGAAAGCGCATTTGATTCAGGTTCAACATCGTTCCAGGGGAGTTTACACAGACCAACAAGCCCGAACCAGGTACGGAACATAGGGAAATAATGAAGCGCTTCAGCCTTATTTTCAAATGTCGGAATCTGATTATTGACCATGTCCATAAAAATAAGCCAGGCTTCATCATGCTGAGGTCCCTTATTTGTAAGAGCAAACCCACCCTGCTGAGCGAGAGATTCTTTCGGCATATATTGGGAATACTCAAGCCCCTTGTTTTCCATTCCTATATCATTAAGGAATGACGCATCGCCCCAGCCGTTTTTAATAAAAAGCTCCTTCATCTTACGGACGCCTGTCCCGGCAATCTTTCCAAATCCTTCTCCCCTTGCAAGCTGATGAAGCATTTCGAGGGCAGCAGCTGAATTTCCGAAGTTAAGATCAAGTCCACCAGTTCTTTCCATATTGAGAATACCGTTCTGGTAACACTCCATTATAAATGCGGTGAGAGTACTCCATGTAATGGTGCATATCCCATATGTATCACAATAAAAGTTAGTTTCAATAATATAATCGGGGTCAAATATCCCGCAATTTGATCCAAGACCTGCTGCATTCTCATATTCAGGTCCGTCAACTATAACTTTCTGCCCTTTATATGGACCTGTGATTAAAACAAAATCATCGATTCCTTTGCTGCACGACATATTGCATCCAATCCAGCATCCGTCAGGTATATTCTGGGTAAAATTTCTTTTCCAGACCGAGGAATCTATCTTGTAAGAATCAGGATGGCTTCCATATTTATAGTTCATCACAGGCAGAAGGTCATGATCGTTCATAATTTCCATCAGATGTGCTGTTCCAATCTCCCTCATCTGACACTGCTTAGCGTCAAGCTCCCGCATTTCCCTGTTAAACCGTTTTCCCCGCTGCATAATAGCCTCAAGATCGACTACATTATTCAGGTTTCCTTTTACTCCGGGAATTTTACAGACCAGGGCTTTAATTTTTTTATTGCGGAATACTGTTCCGATCCCACCCCTTCCAGCTTGCTTCAATCTTACCTTTTTCCGTTTTGAATCGTAAAAACTGAAATTAAGCATCCCGATCAGAGAGTGTTCAGCTGCGGAACCTGTAGAAACGACTCCGATATTTTTTTTCTCATTATCGTTATCAGCAAAAATTTCAGTCAGTTGTTCTGTCAAAAGATGGCTATCAGTTGCCTCTGCCGGTGCCTCGAAAATTTCAACTTTATGATTTATCCCGTCAATAAAAATAATAACATCTTTGTTTGCCTTACCCTGGATTTCGATAGCATCAAATCCTGAAAACTTAAGGAAAGGCCCGAAAAATCCTCCCACATTGCTATCCATAACAGAGTTTGTCTGAGGGGACAGACTGACAACAAGCGACTTACCCGTTCCTGAGTACTGTGTTATCCCCCCAATAGGTCCTGAAGAAATAATTATCTCGTTTTCAGGATCATCCCATTTTGTATCTGGTTTTGTAGCATCCCAGAGAAGCCTGAGGCCATACCCTTTTCCCCCTATGAATTTTTCTTTCATTATGGGGGGGACATCTTTATCTTTTATTTCAGCGGTACCGACATTTATGTGGAGTATTTTATCGGTATAACCTTTATCCAGTGGGGTCCAGATGTAATCCCATCCCTTTAAAAGTATATGCTGCTCTTTAATTGACTTTATGTCCATAAAATAAAAATATCAAAGTCCTGTAAGTCCACTATTTATAACGTCAAAATTAAAACAATAATACTTGATTTTGCATGATATTGATCAGTATGTTATCGAGATCGTACTTGTAAAAGCATTAAAAGGTTCCTATCTTTAGGGCCGACTAAAGAAATTAGTCAGGAAATGAGATTCTCTGAGATTAAAACTCATCTTTCAAAATTCAGGGTTGGAATAGCCGGAGCAGGAGGTCTTGGATCAAATTGCGCTGTCGCCCTGGCCAGAAGTGGTGTTGGTACACTTGTGATATCTGATTTTGATATCGTTGAAGAACCAAATCTAAACAGGCAATATTATTTCACCGATCAGGTTGGCTTGATGAAAACAGATGCGTTAAAAGATAATATTGCACGTATCAACCCTGATGTTCATGTTATTATTCATCAGAAAAGACTTGAAAAAGAAAACATTACTGAAATCTTCTCAGGTTGTGATGTAATAGTTGAGGCATTCGACAGATCGGATATGAAGGAGATGCTCATCGAAACTATTCAGTTAAAAATGCCCGGCACTCCTGTTATTGTAGGATCGGGAATGGCAGGATGGGGTAAAACAGGTGATATAAACTGCAGGAAAATTGATGAGACCCTTTACGTATGTGGTGACGAAACATCAGAAGCATCTGAGAACCTGCCTCCAATGGCTCCACGGGTTGGGGTTGTTGCAAACATGCAGGCAAATCTTGTACTCGAAATTCTCATGGACATTAAATGATTGATAACTCACTAACCATGAAGATCTTATTAAATAACAGAGAGGAAGAATTTGGGAAGGATTCAATAAGCGTAAATGAAATGCTTATCATCAAAAAATTTTCATTTAAAATGAGAATTATAAAAATAAATGGCTCCTTAATCTCAAAAGAAAAATACGATTCCACATTTATACATGATGGTGATGATGTACAGATGCTTTATCTCATGAGTGGCGGATGAAAAAAATATTGTAGGTTTGTATCATGAATATCAGGTTTAAATTTATTGACAAAATCCCAACTGTCTTCCGGAATAAATATCTCCTGACTACCCTTATTTTTCTTATCTGGGTTTTACTCCTCGACTCCAACAATCTTGTTTCCAGATACAAAGATATGAGAGAGCTGCATAAGCTCAAAATTGACAGGGAATACTATATTGAGCGTATCGAGGCTGACAGGCAAAAACTGCATGAATTGAAAACCGATAACCACAACCTAGAGAAATTTGCACGGGAGCAATACCATATGAAGAAACCTGATGAAGATCTCTATATTATCCTCACACCATCGGAAGACAGGAAGATCACAAGAAGGAATAAATAACAGATCCCTTTCTTTTTTCCCTCCGACTCCCTAAAAGACTCATTTTCTGCATGTATTTGCCCCTCTGGGAGCTGTTGAAAAAGTTGAAATCCATTAACCGCAAAGCTCGCAAAGGTTTGCGCAAAGATCGCAAAGAACTGATCCATAAGTTTTTGACTTTGCGTACTTTGCGTTCTTATCCACCGAATCCGCCAACTGGCGGAGAAGGTGGACTTTGTGTACTTTGCGGTTAAAAAGAACTTTTTCAACAGCCCCATGGGGGGCGGATCAAAGAGGGACTTATACGTTTTTTTCCAGTTTCCTGTAATATAAAAGCAATTCAAGAGGTTCTGTTGATTCAAAATTATCACCTCTGATTGAAAGTAATTCTCCGGCAGCCACATCAACAGGTTTTTTTTCAAAAAGTTCAGAATGTACGAAATTCAGATATTTTACAATTCTGAACATATTAAACCATCCGAAAAACCGCTTCTTAAATGATATTATCCCCGAGGTATTATTCTTTATCTCCGTCATTTTTTCTATCCATTCTTTTTCATCCAAGAACAGACGCAGACTCTCAGGAATCAAACTGAAAAGGGTATGCAATTTTTCAGGGTTGCATTCAAAAAAAGCATCTGTAAGTTTAAAAAAAGCGTGCAGTTCTTTGAATGCCAGTATATTATAAGTAAGAAAAGTTGAACTTTTGCCGGAACTAAGCTTTCCAATTGAAGCACCTGTCCCGAAAGGGACTCTGGAAGATTCTCTTGGTGAGGGGTATACAGTCGTTGAGTTTAAATTGAAATACCCGCCTGCCGGAACCAGTTTCTGAATGAAATAAAAGTCCTCACCCGCCTGCCTTCTGTTCATCCCTCCGGCTTTTACATAAGCTAATGCTTTCACTGCCATGGCAGATCCCACTGTATGAAAAACATAGGGAAAACCTGAGTACGCAAGTCCCTGGAGATAGTAACGCAGGTGCAGCTCGTAAAAAGTAATATATTTATAAATACTTTCAGGGTAGTCGTTTCCTGAAACCGGATGTTCAAAATATATTGAACAGGCTGCCCGGTCACTTTTTCTTAACAACTCGGAGTATACGGCATGAAGGTAATTTTTCGCAACAATACAGTCGGCATCCAGATTAAGTATAACTCCATCAGGTTTATTGATTCTGTCAAACCGACGCAAGGCCTCATCCATGCCTGTCTTTCTGGCAAGTCCAACTCCCCATCCGGCCATAGATGACTGATCGGTTGAAAATGCAAAAAGCCGGAAGAAACAATTAAAGTTTTCTTTCTTCCAGCTTTCAATGTTAATTAAGGTTTTTGTATTATTAACTATGCTCCCGGCAGTTGCATTTTCCGGAGCATTTATAACAATAATCACCTCGACTTTACATTCCGGCACATCGCATAATGCCAGTGAATCAAGCAATTTTTTAATCCCGGGTTCATTGTATGCAGGTACGACGATTATTATACCGGTCTCACTATCAGGTGCCTCTTTTATTTTCTCCGGGAACAGAGTCCTTTCTTTGAGGTAGGTTGAGGCGAAACCCATGGGTTATTATTTTTTCTCTGCCTTGTACTTTTTATTAATTGCGTCCAGCACTTTAGGCGTTATATCCAATGCATTATCACCATAGAGAACAACACTTCCAAAACTCTTGCCCAATATATACTGATAGTTGTAATCTGTTTTATTTTCCTCCAGGAATTTAGTAATGTATTCGAGTATCTGGCGATTCATTACCTGTTCTTCCTCCATCAGGTTAGATTGGAGTTTATCACGCAAGGATACAAGTTCCTGCTGCTGCTGAACAAGTGATTGTTCAATCTGCGCTGCAGTTGCCCTTGTAATAAGTCCTTTATTTACCTTATCCTGATAATCTTTTGCCCCTTTCTCATATAGACTGCCTTTTGAATTAAGTTCTGCCTCAGCACTTTTTTGCTTTGCCATTAAATCATTCCTGCGGTCAAAAAACATATCAAATTTGAATATAACTGAATCGATATTTACATAAGCAATTCCTTGTGCTGTCGATACTGGTACATTCCCTGAAGTTTCAACTTTTTTATTTTTTTTATTTCCTGAAAAATGAAGGAAATAAAGGCCTGCCACAGCAATAAACAGAACAACGTACAGAACTATAGAAAGTTTCTTCATTGTAGATTTAATATTTGTTAAACATTTGTCAGGCGCAAATATAAACAAATTAATAAATGAGAATACCTCATATAAATAATTTTAGGTTCTTTCTGTGTGATAAAGAGTTTAAGGGTACAAAGGTGCAACGGCTCAAATCAGAATTCCGGACACGGGATTGCTCTGATACGTTTTTGTCGTTGACCTATGGACAGGTTATTGAACTCATAAACAAGCGATATCTCATGAGCTCCGCCGGTTGAGCTTATAAGGTTGGAAATTGTGAAGTCGTAGCTGTATCCTATATGAAGCTGGCTTGTTTTTATTCCCACCAGACCTATGATAGCATCTCCAGCCTGAGAGGTGGCAAATGGGATTCCCCTGTACCATAATCCAAAGATCAGAGGATCTTTATAATAATACAAACCAAGATCTGACTGGTAGAATTTGCCCTGTTTCTGAAAGTTAACAGCTATTGAAAGGATATCCTGCATCTTCTGGCGCAGCCTGGTTTTCTTTAAGATCTGAGTACCTCCGTAAAAATTAAATTTTACCGGGACAGTTGCATCATTGCCATAAAAAGAGGTTTTAGGGGTTAGCAGATGGTCGAAAGTAAAGCCTGCCCATGTTCTTTCATTATAAAAAAGAGCTGATGAAGCAAAATCCACATCAGCGACATTATCAAAAGGAGGTGGTGAAACTGCCGGAGATGTTCCGCTGCCGGTTATCTGACTATTAAATATTAGTTTATTAATGTCAAGGCCAAGATAGTAGAACTTGAAGTTAATTCCGGGTCTTATATGCCATGTCTTATTTATGTTAAAATCGTATGAATAGAGGAGTCCGATATTCGTTGTACTTAGATTTCCTGATCCTGCAACATCATAGGTTGCAAGTATACCGAAACCCGAATTGAAGTTCGGCATAGCTTTATCGAACGAAATGGAGTAGGTATGAAACACCCCGGGAACTGCAGGCCACTGATTTCTGTAGTTTAAAGCAAACCGGTATTCAGGAGTTGCTCCGGCAAAAGAGGGAGAAAGATATAACGCGTTAGCATAAAACTGGGAGAATGTAGGATCCTGACCAAAACTATCTGTAAAAATGATGAATGACAGTGTGAGTAAATATATTATCCGCTTCACCAAGATCGATCCCATTAGGTTAATACTGACGAAATTAGTTAAATCAATTTAAAAACTATTATGATTTAACGAATTTTCTCCCTAAAAGATTCGTCTTAGGTCATAAATATTATAAAGAAAAATAATATTTAGTCTGATAACTGAAAATATCTGACGCTGATTTAATGAAGTTTTGAATAAGCTATCCACTGGTCAGAGTCAATTTCCAAGAAGAGTCACATCGCCCATTTTTATAAAAGGCTCCCCATTTCTGAATTTACCACGGACTTTCCAGATATATACACCAGGTTCACATAATTGTCCTTTATTATAGCCGTCCCATCCCAAATTTATATCGCTGCTTTCGAAAATCAGTATACCAAGTTTGCTGAAGATCTTTAGCTGATAATCAGAAACTCCTGAATATCCCGGATGAAATACCTGCGCAGCCTCATCACTCTTTGATGAATAATAACCACCAGTAGGACCCTGGGCGTTCGGAATGAAAGCATTCGGGAATTCAATAAAATATTCTGAACCCGAAAAAGCATTTGTTACTGTAAGAGAATCTGAACATCCCCACTCTGAATATACAACCAGTTGAACGTTGTAATTGGCGAATTTTGAATAGCTGTGCCTTGGTTCAAAAACATCTGAAGCAGAGCCATCTCCAAAATCCCACTTGAATTTTACCGCATTGGTGGAATAATTTAAAAAACGGATCTCATCCTTAGGAAGGACAGCCTTTTCAGGCGTAATTTCAAAATGAGCTCGTGGTCTGGGATGAACCGTCACTAACGTTGAAGAAGATGATTGTCTGCCATCACTATAAAACACCTGCAAAACAACTTTATATTCCCCCTCTACATCAAATATCCATTCAGGTTCGTTTTCGTTTGAATAACCTCCATCACCAAAGGTCCATCTGCATGAATCAGAAGAAGTTGATTTATTATGAAACCTTATTTTCAGGGGAGCACAACCGGCAGAGGCAGATGGTTCAATCAGTACCTCATCAGGTTTAAATCCACCCTTAAGTTTTTTCTTATCAGCCGAAGTCTTTGAAAGCAGTTCATTTTCAGGTAATGAGTTCCTGATTCCGGGCGGAAAAGAAATATTGTTTATGTGCGATTCATTTGATTTTGCAGCTTCAATTGCTGATACAGCTGAAGTTGGGGATACAACCTTGCTTATTATTGATCCACTGTGACTTACATTTGATTTGTTCGATTCTTTTCTGAACGGCTGGCCAATTTCAATATTTATAAAACTGCTGGTGTCACGATTGCTTAATTTACCTGAATCGCTTAAAGTTTTTAAAGTATCTGGGGTTTCTGAACCGGAAAACAGGATTACAGAAGCAGCAATTCCTGCCACCAGGATTCCTCCAAAGTAGTAAATATTAAACCTGGCAGGATTGAAATGAATGAATTCTTTTCTGGCAACCCGGCGCATAAGTTTCGATTTGACTGATGGATCAGGCAGAATCTCAGCATCATTCAGCTTCAGTTTGAATAACTCTCTTATACTAATATTTTGTTTTTTTGCTTTCACTAAATTCTTTTCTGTTGTTCTAAAATATCAGCTATTATCTGAATAATTACTTTTCAATTTTCCGAGCTTTTCAAGTTTTTCCCGTAATACGGCTTTTGCCCTGCTATACTGCGACTTTGATGTATTTGTATCGATCCCTAGCATCTCTGCAATTTCTTTATGTTTATACCCTTCAACAGCATACAGGTTGAAAACCATTTTGTAACCCGCAGGTAATTCGTTCATCACTTTGTACAACTCATCAGATGTAAAAAAATCCTCCTCAAAACTGGTTACACCTGTTTCAACCGAAACGTATTCCTCAATCTCAACATGATACCTGTATTTAAGGTTTTTATGATAATGAGTTATTGCGGTGTTTACTGCAACCTTTCTTAACCAACCAATAAAAGAACCTGTTCCCGAAAAATCTTTTATGTTAAAAAATATCTTTATAAAACTATCCTGTAGTATGTCCTCTGCTTCAGCTTTATCATATGCATACCTGAGACATACACCAAGCAGAAGACCAGAATACCTGTCGTACAGTACCTGTTGTGCTTTTCTGTTATGCTTAGCACACAACTCTATTAACTGCTGGTCGCTCATCATATACTGAGGACATTTCTAAGACAATGTAAAAAAATAAAAGGTTGCATAATATGAAAAAAAATTCTAAAATAAAAAATCATGTGTTTTTAATGTTTTCCGAATGACAAAGGTCATTAAAATATAACTTTAGATCTGCTTTATTAGCATTTTAAAAGAGATAAGAAGATAGTTAATTTTTTTCAGTTATAATTCAAATTATGTTCAACAAAATTATTGCAGCAATATTGCCCTATTTTCCTAAGAAATTTATCTGGATATTTTCAAGATCATATATATCCGGCGAGACGCTTGATGATGCAATGCGAGTATCAAAAGATCTGAATAGCAAACATATAAAAGTAACCCTTGATGTTCTTGGGGAGTTTATAAAGACGCTGGATGAAGCTGAGTCAAATAAAAATGAGTATCTGAATCTTATTGATATTTCCTATAAAAACCGTATTGACGGTAATTTCTCTATTAAACCTACCAGTTTCGGTTTGCTGCTCGACAAGGAGAAATGCTACCAGTACACGAGGGAGATAGTAGCTAAAGCTGCGACATATAAGGGATTCATAAGGATTGATATGGAGGATTCTCCCTGTACTGATGATGAGATTGCTTTATTTCGCCGGCTAAAGGCTGAATTTCCTTCAAATGTGGGGCTTGTTATTCAGGCATACTTAAGAAGAACATTTAAAGATCTGGAACTAATGCTCGATCTTAACACTCCTGAGATTCCTGTAAGTTACAGGCTTTGCAAAGGAATCTATGTTGAACCGGAGGCTATCGCTTTTAAAAAATATGAGGAGATCAACCAGCATTACCTTGAAGATCTTGAATTCATATTCCGGAATAAGATCCACGTGGGTATTGCGACTCATGATAAGCCTCTTATTGAAGGTGCATATAACCTGATTAAAAAATATAATGTACCCCAACATATGTACGAATTTCAGATGTTATACGGAGTAACACCCAGACTTCGTGAGAGCATTGTAAATGAAGGACATACGATGAGAGTATATGTGCCTTTCGGGAAACAATGGTTTGGTTATTCAACACGCCGATTGAAAGAAAATCCAAAGATGGCCAGCCATATAATCAAAGCGGTATTCTATAAGGGATAACAAAGACGTGAGACGTGAGACGTGAGGCGTGAGGTTATGTATGCGCTATTCTCCCATTCTCCCATTCTCCCATTCTCCCTATCTTATTTATGTTGTTTCAGAGTTTCTAAGTATTTATCCTTGATCAGTTCTAGCTCCTGATCTGTTAACTCCTGCTCAAAAGCAGGCGGTTTTTCAGGTGCTCCGTGAATTAAAAGATAAGCAGCAGGAATTAAAATTAATGGATTTATACCTGCTATCCTGTCGGAGGGAATTCCACCTTTTTCAAATGCATTAATCTTTTGTTTTTGATGTATAATCTGGTAATTAGACGCCGGATCGCCAAGTTCTCCTGTCGTAGTTCGTCCCTGGTATCCCGACACGGCCACATTATACCTGGCGTTTTCCATTTGTGAGGATGTTTTACTTCTGGAATTAAGAATTTCAGATTTAAGGTCTTTGAACCTGGGAAAAATAACCACCTCTCCAATAGCTAATGTATCGCTATGTAAATATATCCCTGCAACAAACTCCTGTCCTGACAGAGTATCTCCAACAAACATAAAAGTCGGCTTATAGCCAAGATGTTTGAAGAGGACTGTATCATTCCTGTTTACATAGAATGAAAAATTCCCGTTAGCCCTGCTGACTGAATAGAATTCACCGTTGATTAAGATCTGTGAATTTGGGATCGGAGTAAGTGTTTTGGCGTCCATTACCATACCGTGAAACAGATATCTGATATCCGAATTTGCATTTCCCTGGCCTAAACAGGAATGAATTAATAAGAAAAATGAAATAGCACTGAATAAAATGCGTTTCATCAGGAATAATTTAATTATAACTTGATTATCAGGTCATCTAAACTCCTTTTCGGAACATGGTGATTTTTATTCTTATCTCTCCAGTATTTGACATCAGTGTCTTTCAGATCATCAATGATTACCTTTTCAACCGGCTTCCCAATAGCCAGAACTAATAGTATTTCTAAATTATCAGGGATTGAAAAATCATTGCCCAGTTCATCACGTTTAATTGTTGCAATAATGCATCCTCCGAGGCCGGCTTCGGTTGCACCGAGCATAATACTCTGCGCAGCAATACCATGATCAATACCAAATATATCTGAAATTGATTTATCGCCAAGAATTATAATATAGCCTGATGGTCTTTCTCCTTTATCGGGCCCTGGCCAATCTGTCAGGTAGCCTGCCCAGGATAAGTATGGAAAAATCCGGTCACAGTCTTTTGCACTGTTGAAAATCAGATATTTCAGAGGTTGTTTGTTTGCCCCTGAAGCCGACAGCCTGGCAAGATCAATAAGTGATTTAAGAGTTTTGTCTTCAATGTGGTATGCTTCATCGAAACGACGGTACGACCTGGTTTTAGATATCAGTTCTTTTAAATTCATGATTTAGTATTTAGTTAATCGCAAAGTAAAACTTACTGAACAAAATCTTTGAAGATCCCCTTTTAACAAAAATTAAAAACTATCAATACCGATTAGCTACAAGATCCCAGTCGAGAATCTCCCAGAAGGACTTTATATAGTCGGGACGTTTATTCCTATAATCAATATAATATGCATGTTCCCATACATCGCATGTTACCAGAGGCTTAAGTCCTTTTCGCAAAGGGTTGCCAGCATTTGATTCCTGCAGGATCTGCAATGTTCCGTCATTATTTTTTACCAGCCATGCCCAGCCGGCTCCAAAAAGTGTGGCAGCTGCTTTATTGAACTGCTCCTTAAATGCATCGAATGAACCGAAAGAACCATTTATTGAGTCGGCAAGAGCTCCTTTTGGAATTTTTCTTCCATTATGGGAGAATGATTCGAAGTAGAATGTATGATTCCAAACCTGTGCAGCATTATTAAATATGCCCCCTTCAGCTTTCTTAATAATAGTTTCCAGATCGGCTTTTTCAAACTCGGTTCCTGGTATTAATCCATTCAGGTTATTGACATAAGCCTGATGATGTTTCCCATAATGATAATCAAGCGTCTCTTCACTTATGTACGGAACAAGTGCGTTCAGCTTGTACGGAAGTTTTGGTAGTTCAAATGCCATGATTTAAATATTTTAAATTAATACTTTCAATACTTAAACAATGAACAATTATCTATGTTCAAATTTAGCATTTTTAAACCAGAGTGTAATCAGATTGAGGTAAGAAATATCCTTTCAGGCAATGAAGGTATTACGTTCCGTTCTCTTCCAATTCTGAACAATTCAATTATTGCTTCTCTTCCTTTGTTACCCAGGTTAAGGGTATACTCATTCACGAAAAGCTTAATGTGATTATTCATAACTGTACTGTCCATCTCTCTGGCATTGCCTGCAACAAAATCATATGATGCAAATGAATCTTTATAAGCATAGTCGAGGCTTCTACGAACAATACGATTCACTTTCAGAGCAATATCTTCAGGAACTTTCCTGTTTACTACTATAGCTCCCAGGGGTATCGGAAGTCCTGTAAGATTCTCCCAATATTCACCCATATCTGCTAATTTGTGCAAACCTTTCTTAAAATATGTAAATCTTGTTTCATGAATTATCAGGCCTGCATCAGCTTCTTCATTTAACAGAGCGTCTTCGATTTTCGAAAAGAGATATTCCGTTTTATTGACAGCATCGGGCCAGGCAATACTGAAAAGTAAGTTGGCAGTAGTATACTTGCCCGGGATAGCAATCCTCAGATTAGTAAGTTCGTTAATACCAATCCGGTGTTTGCTTATCAGTAACGGCCCATTCCTGTGACCAAGTGCGCTACCTGAATCAAGAATAAGGTAGTTCTGTGCAACATAGGCATAAGCATGGTAGCTAATCTTTGTAATATCAACCTCTGAAGCCAGGGCTTTCCTGTTAAGCATTTCAACATCAGCAAGAAAATAATCAAACTCCAGCCCTTCTGTATCAATTCTGCCATGCACCATTGCATCAAAAATGAATGTATCGTTTGGACATGGTGAAAAACCTAATGTTAATTTCATTGCTTTACTTCAGTGTTAATATAAGATCATGAAGTATTTCTGACAGATTATTTAGGGCAAGCATGATGTCCCAATTGCTTTTATTGCGCGGTTCAACCTTGTTTGAGATTGCCCTGAGAGCCAGAAAAGGAATTTTTTCCCTGCAACAAATATAGAAAAAAGTTGCACCTTCCATGGTCTCAATATCAGGATTAAATTTTTTTACCAGCCTTCTGATAGAATTTTCTGAACCTGTAGCAGTGTTGACAGTTATTGCCCTGACTGGTTTTAAAATGCTCTTTATCTTATTATTATATATATTATCTACATATATGACACCATCCCGGTAAGGGAATTCATCAGCCCTGCTCAGGCCGGCTTCTGTCATTGTAAGAAAATTGTCACCATCTTCTATACCCGCATCTGCAAAACAGTCTGAGACAGGCATAACAACATCTCCTATAATTAAATCATCCCTGTAACTTCCTGCGATACCAGCATTTATGGCAAGATCAGGTTTTTCGTTAATTGAGATCCATTGTTTAAGTGCCCATGCTGTTGCTATTGATCCCACACCGGTAATAAGGACACTGATTTCAAAGTCTCCAAACCGTAAACCTTCAAGAACAGGCATCATGCCTTCAATTTTTCTCAGGGCATCTGCTTCAGAACTGGTAGCCGCGACAAATAATATTTTAAATGACATGGTTATATCTGTGGCTTTCTAAATTGAAAGAGCAGTAAATATATCGCTTTTATGAATTATAAAGATCAAATTTATTGGTTAATATTGTAGCATAAAATTAGGAACTATGATATACCTGACACGCAGGGAGAGATTCTGTGCAGCCCACAGGATGTTCAGGCAGGAGTGGACCGATGAGGAAAACCTGAGAGTATTCGGAAAATGCTCCAATCCAAACTGGCACGGACATAACTATATTTTATGGGTGACTATTAAAGGAGAGCCATCAGAGGAATACGGATTTATAATGAATATCAATATCCTTAAAGAATTAATTCTTGAGAAGGTCATAAGTAAGATTGATCATAAAAATATAAATTCAGAGGTCGGCTTCATGAAAGGGAAAATTGCAACTACTGAAAACCTTGCTGTTGCCATCTGGAATGAATTGAAACCTGCTGTTGAGAAAAAGGGAGCAAGTCTCTACTGTGTTAAAATTGAGGAAACTGAAAATAATTCAATAGAATATTATGGCTAAAAAAATTGAATCTATAAACAATGGCAGTGGTATATTACAGGATGGATATAATAAAATAGAAACCTGGGACGGGAAGAACCTTGATGAGTTATCGTCAATTTACTATAAAGTTTTAAAACTTATTGGAGAAGATCCTGATCGTGAAGGACTTAAGGGAACACCCCTGAGAATTTCCAAAGCACTTTATTTTCTCACAAACGGATATCAACAGAATCCCTGCAATATCATAAACTCTGCAAAATTTAAAGAGGATTATAAACAGATGGTCCTTGTAAAAGATATCGATCTGTATTCAATGTGTGAGCATCATATGCTTCCTTTTTTCGGGAAAGCACATGTTGCTTATATTCCTGACGGATATATTACCGGTCTCAGTAAAATTGCACGGGTAGTTGAGGCCTTCAGCAGAAGGCTGCAGGTTCAGGAAAGACTTACCACACAAATAAGAAATTGCATACAGGACTGTCTGAATCCTTCCGGAGTAGCAGTAGTAATTGAAGCACAACACCTGTGCATGCAAATAAGAGGAGTACAAAAACAAAATTCAGTCACAACTACCTCAGCATTTACCGGGATATTTCTTGATAATCTTCAGACACGTGAAGAATTCATGCATCTTATCGGAACCAAATTGCACTAAAATATTTTCTTTTAACTGTTAAAGAAGATTATGAAAGCATATGTATTCCCGGGGCAGGGAGCTCAGTTTATTGGAATGGGAAAAGATCTTTATGAGAAATCCGTTGTGGCAAAAGAGTTATTCGAAAATGCCAATTCAATTCTTGGATTCCGGATAACTGATCTGATGTTTGCCGGAACCGATGAAGATCTGAAGCAAACAAAGGTTACTCAACCTGCTGTATTTCTGCATTCGACTATTCTGGCTTCAGTGCTCAGTTATTCCTTTAAACCCGACATGGTTGCCGGTCATTCCCTGGGTGAATTCTCTGCACTTGTGGCAAACAATACTGTTACCTTCGAAGATGGGCTTGTTCTTGTTTCAAAAAGAGCACTGGCAATGCAGAAAGCATGTGAGAAAACCCCATCTGCCATGGCAGCAATTCTGGGTTTGGACGATAAAATAGTTGAGGAAGTCTGTGCTTCCATAAATGAAGTTGTAGTACCAGCTAATTATAACAGTCCCGGACAGATTGTAATTTCAGGTTCAAATGAGGGAATTGATAAAGCTATTGAAATACTCAAAGAGAAAGGTGCTAAAAGAGCTCTTAAACTGGCTGTAGGTGGCGCTTTCCATTCTCCACTAATGGAACCCGCCCGCCTTGAACTTGAAGAAGCTATCAGAAGCACTCCATTCAAAATGCCTATATGCCCTGTATATCAGAACGTTAATGCAAAACCATCTATTGATCCTGATGTTATCAAATCAAATCTTGTATCTCAATTGACCTCTCCTGTACGATGGACACAAAGCATACTTAATATGATCTCTGGTGGTGCAACAACATTTACCGAAATCGGGCCAGGGTGTGTACTATCCGGGCTGATTAAAAAGATAAACCGGGACGCAGTAACTGAGAGTGCAATATTCTGAAAATTGATTTATAAAAAATAGTCAGGCAGAGTATCTCTCTCACAATGATGGTTTCAAAATAACTCCTTTGTGTTTTTTCCCGTCTATCATTATCTCAAGAGGATTTGCAAACCTGACGTGTCTGATGAAGCCATCCTCATAAACTACATCAAGCTTATTCAGAAAATCAACATCATAATAACCCTCATTAATATAAGGATTAATAGTAAAATATCCAACCCTGAATGACGTGAGGTTTTGAAAGAAATGTGTTCCCTGACTTGGATCTATCCTGTAGTTTTTTAATCCTGATTCAATAATAATTCTGGCTGCCGAAATTTGTGGCCACTTTACGGGGATTCCAAGCCACGGATCAGTCGATCCCCATCTTCCGGGGCCAATAAGAACATAACCTTTCCCCTGTTTCACAAATAAAGTGTTAATCTTATCAATTTCTACAGCAACGTTTTTGTTATTTGCCGCATTAAAAGATTCTGGTCTAATATAAACAAGGTCGTAGATACCTTTAAAAACCCCATTTCCGAGTGCAGATTCAGAATAGATTATGGTTTCGTCAGTGGTGATATGATCAAGGTTAATGCTGTGTGCCTCTTCAGTATGGACGATTGGCCTTATCTGCAGAAAATTGAAAATTTTAGGAGCACCTGCAGGTGTTTCAAGGTTGGCAGCAAATTCAATTTCAACAGGATTATTCATCTCCTGCTGGCCTATCTCCAGAAGAGTACTTAAAATGTCGGCCAGAGGGAATGTTTTATGCTGCAGAATATTAGAAAAAGTTATTACTCTCTTCCCCTGATGACCCATCCCATCGCGCAGGACGTTATTATTCCTGTCATAGGTTGATGCAACATACTTCAGCGCTGCTTCATTCTCAATATCCTTAATATCAATTTTGAGTATGTTTACTCCATCATCCGTTGAAGGAACAAAGCTATCGATATTCAAATCGAGAGCGCAAAACACTTTTTGGGAATCTCTTAATGCCGCTTCAGGAGATGACAGCTGAAGTATTTTTTTGGGGTATTTCGGGGAAAACCTTAGAGATAACCCACCCTCAACAATCAGTTTTCCAAGACCAAAGGCAATATTAACAATCCCGTCTTCAGCTTTTTCAGAACCGATCGGATAGTAGTTAATCGATCGGGCTACCCCTGATAAGGTGGGGTAATAAATCTCTCCGTGTCTGCTTCCGCAAACTTCCTGAAGAATGATTCCCATTTTCTCCTCATCTATTACGTTCGCTGTGGCAGTCATATATGCTTTGCTCCCCTTGTAGAAAACAGATGCATAAACTTCTTTTATAGCATCAGATAACATCTTAACCATCTGCTTGTTATCGGGGATCCTGGGGATCATATAAGTTGAATAGATGCCCGCAAATGGCTGGTAGTGCGAATCTTCCAGTTTGCTCGAAGAACGTACAGCAATTGGATAATTTCTTGAAACTGAGAGAAATGCATAAAAATCCTGGTATATGTGTCCCGGAAGTTCAGCATTAATGAATCTGTTCAGAATCTCGTCGTCAGTCAGGTCAGAAAGCGCAATGGAATAAAGATTATTCTGATCCATGTACTCATCGAATATATCGGTACTCAGAACGACAGTCCGGGGAATAGTGATCAGTACATCCGGAAACTTATTAAAAAGCTTATTGTTTTTAATCAGCATATTTATAAAGGCCAGACCTCTGGCTTTACCTCCGATTGATCCTTCACCGATACGTGAAAAGATCTGGTATTCATCAAAACTGCTCTTATCAAATTTCGCAATTACTCCCCTGCCCTTTCCTAATCTGAAGCTTGAGATAGCAATATAAAGGAACCGCCGCATCTCATCCATTGTCTCAAAATCCTCTTGCCTGATGTATTTGAACATCTGGGCGACGGGGAAGAGAGCTCTGGCATTCAGCCATTTGGAAAAATGGTTACGTGTAGCATGGTATTCGAGAGTATTGTCGGGGATTGTAAGCAATTTCTGCTGAAGACTCTGGAGATCGGTGGCAATTGCAATTGGTTCGAGTGTTACGGGATTCCTGAATACAAAAGGTCCGAAAGCAAGGTTCTGTATAATGAAATTCCTCAACTCAAGAGACAGCGACTTGGAATATTTGTTTATAAATCCGGCTCCAAGTTCTTCGGCAATCTGCTTATGTTTTGTACTCGACGATTGGATCAGGAACGGTACTTTATCATCGTCCGCCATAACCACTTTACATAATTCTATACCGGCATTTTCGTCGGGGATATTATCTCTTTTATAGCTTATATCTGAAATAACACCCAGAACATTGTATTTATATTTTTTGTAGAGATCGAGAGCATCGTTGAAATTGTTAGCCAGAAGAATTTTCGGTCTGCCTCTCATTTTAAGCATTCTCTGATGCTCGTTCAGAGCTTCACGTTGAAAATCAAGAGACTGCAAAAGGACGATCTTGTAAATATTCGGCAGGTAAGAAGAGATATATCTTATAGAGTTCTCAACTAGTATGATTGCCTGAACACCTATATGTTCAATGTCATAATCAGCATTCATTTTGTCCTCAATCAACTTGATAATTGCCAGAATAAGAGATGCATCTCCAAGCCAGCAAAAAACATAATCAATTGCACTCAGATCCTCCCCTTCAAGCCGTAGAGATACCTCCCTTGAAAAATATGTGAGAACTACAATAGGAATATTCTCATACTTTGCTTTAATTCTTTTGGCAAGAGCAAAAACATCCGTGCCCTTAAGGCTCAACATTGAGATGACCAGATCAATGTTTCCATCCTGAAGAATTCTGAATGCATCCTCAGCATTATCAGTCTGAACAAATGTAGGAGGATACCGCAGGTTAAGAGATGCATATTCATTAAAAATCTGTTCATCAATCCTGCCATCTTCTTCCAACATGTAGTTGTCATAATTACTGCATATTACAAGCACACGATGTATTCTCTTCTGCATGAGAAGATCGAAAGAGGTATCAGTAAAATCGTACTGCTGCAGATCGGGTATGCCCTCAATAATGGTCATAGATTCTGTTATTAATTATTCATAGAGATTACGGCCATCCCTTTTTTCCCATCCATACGTATCAGAAGGGGCTTTTCAAACCTTATATGGCTGAAGAATTTCCCTTTCTCTATAACTTTTTGATTTTTAAGCTTTTCCCATTCAATCACTTCATCATTTGACCCATGATTAATTGAAAAATAACCAACATTCATCGAGGTAACATTATGAAAAAAATGAGAGCCAAGTGAGGCATCAACATGAAAATCAGGCAATCCGACCTCAACGATGATTTTGGCATTTGAAATCTGGGGCCAGACAACCGGTATTCCCAGAAATCTGTCTCTGGTCCCCCATCTTCCTGGTCCAAGGAGGACATATCTGCGGTTTTCCAAAAGCATTTTTTCGTTCATGGCATCAATTTCCGCAGCCATCTCATTAGTAAGCATATTATTGAAATTTTCGGGAACAAAATATATGAAATCAGTAATATCATCTATCACTCCATTACCCATACTTTTTTTAGTGATAAGTATTGTATTGTCCTGAATAATACTCTCAGGATCAATAGAATAACCAGCGCCGCTTCCTGCAAGAGGTTTTATTTGAAGGAGGTAGAAAGAGGCGTTTCCTGACTCGTCCTTTGACAGGTCAACAGCAAACTCAATCTCAACAGGTGTTCCAAATGCTTCTGTGACAACATCTAATACAACCTTCAGGGTTGACGATAATGGAATATAATTATACTTTAAAATATCGGCAAAATTAACTACCCTTGGACCAGGAGCATCCAGACCGGCGATTATTGTATCATTATCAATGTTTAAGACGGAAGCAGAATGTTGAAGCGTTCCTTGTTTCTCCGCCTGACTGATATCTAATGTAATAAGTCCTGCATTTTCCCCTTCAAGAAGGTTGAGTTCTTTTTTTGCCATATCAACAGCATAGAAAATGACCTGGGAATTTTTATATAGATCTTTATGAGAAATGATATCTAGCGATGGGTAGGCCGGAGAGAATCTGAACGCCCTTTCTCCCTCGACTACATAGTGTCCAAGTCCTACTGCAATCACGGCAAAACCATCCTGTGGGGTCATATGAGCTACCGGATAAAAATTGAATGATTGAGCAGTTCCGCTGATGTGTGGATAAAAAGCATCTTCGAACCTGTTTCCCACGACTTCCTGAATCACAACAGCCATCTTCTCCTGCTCAACCTTATAATTGATAGCTTCGAAATAGGTGCGGGCATTTCTTGAGTATATGGAAGAAAAAACCAGTTTGATGGCTTCAGACAACTGCTTTAATCTTATATCAGGATCATAATGATTATTAGGAAGGAGATAGGTTCCGAAAATACCGGAAAATGGTTGGGTCATAGAATCTTCAAAAAGGCTTGAGGATCTTACTGCCAAAGGTTTGTTTATTAGTCTGATAAATATTTTGAGTTCCTTTTCGAGAGTGTAACTCAGGCTTCCTTCAAGAAATAATTTTTGAAGGATATCGAAATCTTTTTCAGCTTTAACCTTGTCCCAAAGATGGTTTCTCTCCATAAACATATCAAATTCATCCGTTCCTATTATAGCTGTTATGGGTGTTTTGATATTAATTCCGGGTAAAAGACGTCCAAGTTCAAAACTATATATAAGGGTGTTAATAAATGCCAGACCACGGCCTTTCCCTCCAAGTGATCCGCCTGAAAGACTGACTACATTTGTCTCATCAATTACTGCAGATTCATCAAAATTTACCACTTTCCCCTTATTCATTTCCCTCCGCCGTTTGCGGATTATGTCGATAAGATACTCCCTGAGTTCTTTAAGACTGTTGAAGTCAGATACTCCTATCGGATTTATCAGCTTGGCAATTTTAACTTCTCCTCTCGCCATTAACCAGAGCGAAAAATGGTTTTTCATGGAATGATAAACAAGAGAGTCTTCGGGAACGGTCTGAAGATATGCTTCGAACTCCTTCATCGATTTGGCAACAGCTATCTGACGGCCTTTGTTATCCCTGTAGACAAAATGGCCAAAACCCAGGTAGTAATTGATGAAAGACTTAAGATCCTGAAGCAGGCTTTCGGAATTTTTATTTATGAAATTTGATTTCAGTGAAAACGCATATTTGGCATTTCCCGGATCTGATGACTGAAGTACAGTAGGCAAATTAGGCAGGTCTTTTTTGATATGTTTTATCAGCTCAAACCCTGCAGTGTCGCACAGAACTCCGTTCTTTGGGAACCTCATGTCGGAAATGACACATAACAAACTGTCCTTGTATTTCTTATAAATTGTTAATGAATCTTCGTAATCCGAAGCAAGAAGGATCTTGGGTCTGGCTCTGAGTTTCAGAACCTTATACAACTCGTCTGTTGAAACATCCTCTATAAGGTTTTTTGTCTGCTCCATCACAAGGGTATAGAGCATCGGTAAATAGCTTGAATAATACTCTGCCGAATCTTCAATAATCAGAATTACTCTTGTAAGTCCCTTCTTTGTATCATTATCAACATTTACCTTGTCTTCGAGGAGCTTAACCATAGCAAAAAATACTTTCGACTCGCCCGTCCAGACAAAGTAGTTGTCAAAAGGGATACCAAGAGCTTTTTGTTTCTTCACAAAAGACACATCACCCGGGTTATTAAGAAGAATGAATGTAGGAATGTAGGGGTATTTAAACTTAATTTTTTTACAGAGAAGCATAGGGCTCTCTTTGTCAACACCGATCATAATAATGATCATATCATAATGTCTGGCTTTGAGCCTTGCAAAAGCTTCATCTTCGCCGGAGACTCCTGTAACCCTCGGAATAGAAGTAAGGCTCATCTGGTAGTATTCTCCCAGCATGTGGTCAGAAAACCGGCCTTCTCCTTCTATAGAATATGCATCATATAAGTTAGCAACCAGCAATATCTCTTTAACTTTGAAAGGCATGAGATCGTGAAAAACATCTCGTTCCGCATTATGCCGATCCAAAAACTTCTGGAGCAACTTTCTGCTTGAGGTTTCCTTAATATCTTCGTCATCTTTTTGTGTGACCTGTGATAACTTAATTATATCACGGGCTTTATAACTATTGATATAACCGGTCAACAGGCTGCCGATATTCAGGATCAGATCCCTTTCCTCCTTAAGAAAAGGACCTTCATTTTCGGCATTGAATTCAGATGTATAATATATTTCTATTGATCCTTTTTCTCCATCAATGGTTGTAAATTCCTGAACCATCTTCCAGTTTGTTTCGCGAAAACCTACCGTTTCAAACTCCTTGCCCATATATCTGATGCGCGCCACTGTATATTCAGGGTACTGCCATGCAGCAGGTAAAAGAAGTACGATTTGCTGAAGGGATTCTTCTATTGGTTTGCCCTCTTTAAGAATATAAGTGGTACGATTGATACATGCAAGCTCCTTTAACCGTTCCTGCTGATCATGAAGTAACCGGTTATATTCAGGAGTATTATGAATCAATTCATCCATTGGCGGAATCTCTGTTGGAACAGATTAGCCTATTCCACATTCCAGGTTGACCCGCTCATAAGCAGATCATCCATACATTTAATTTTTGCAGTCTTCTGCACCGACTCTATCTGTTCCTGCACTGATATTTCATAAGTAGGACCATCGACTGATCTTATAACTCCCAAAGCTACAGGATATTCAGGAAATTTCATATTAGCCAGCATATATTGGATTCCGGGGTTGGCTTCCAACGCATCATGAACAAGAATGTCCTTTTCTGTTATACCGTCTTCTCCGAGTTTGACAGCCTTCAGTTTCCTGCAGCCTTCGAGTATCAGACCCCTGTCATTATTTTTTCCGAAAATCATTGGCTGACCATGCTTAAGAATAAGAGTTCTGTCATCTCTCACTTCTTTATCAGTTACTATATCGTGAATTCCATCATTGAATATAACACAATTCTGAAGTACTTCAATTACCGAAGTACCCTTATGTTTTGCAGCCTCAATATAGATCTGGGTAGAAAGATTGATATTTGTATCTAAAGTACGGGCAAAGAATTTGCCTTTCGCGCCAATTACCAGTTCACCAACGGAAAAAGGTTCTTCAACTGTTCCGAAAGGAGATGTTTTTGTTATGATTCCTTTCGTGGAAGTTGGAGAATACTGGCCTTTAGTGAGTCCGTATATCTCATTGTTGAACAATATTAAATTAATATCAATATTCCGGCGTATCGCATGTATAAAGTGGTTCCCCCCAATTGCAAGTGCATCACCATCGCCTGTGATCTGCCATACAGATAATTCCGGATTAGCGGTTTTTACACCTGATGCAATTGCAGAGGCACGTCCATGGATACTATGAAAACCATAGGTATCCATGTAATATGGAAACCTTGATGAACATCCGATACCGGAAATAAATGCAATTTTCTCTTTATCAATACCGAGCTCTGCCAGGGCTCGTTGAACAGAACTCAAAACCGCATGGTCGCCACAACCGGGGCACCATCTTACTTCCTGATCGCTTTTGAAGTCTTTTGCAGTATATTTACTTACCACTATATCAGCCATTTTATTTATCCTCCAGCATTTTGATGCATTTTTCTTTAATGTCTATTATTGTGAATGGGATTCCCTGAACTTTATTTAGCTGTTCATAGGTAAACTCCTGATGCTTGATCCGCAGGTAATCAGCAAATTGTCCCATATTTAATTCGCAAACCACGATTTTCTTAAATTGCCTGAATACGTCTTTAACATTTTTTGGCAAAGGATTGATATAATTGAAGTTAACGAGGCTTACCTTATGACCTTCTGCCTGTAATTCACGCACAGCAGTAATCAGGTATCCAAATGATCCTCCCCAGCCGACTACAAGCAGATCACCTTTTTTAGCTCCGAATACTTCCAAATCAGGAATTTCGTTTGCTACCCTGTTAACCTTTTCTGCCCTGATCTTAACCATATGTTCATGGTTTTCAGGAACATATGATACAGTCCCTTTTATAGTCTTCTCAAGACCCCCAATCCTGTGTTCTAATCCTGGTATCCCTGGAACCGCCCATGATCTGGCTAATTTTTTATCATCCCGTTTATAAGGTAAAAACGGAATTTCAGTTCTGTTTGCAAATGGTGGAGTGATTGTTGGAAGGTCCTTCATTTTCGGGATTTTCCATGGCTCAGTACCATTAGCAAGATAACTGTCGGAAAGAAGTAAAACCGGTGTCATATGTTCAAGGGCAATTCTTGCTGCTTCAAAAGCAAAATGGAAACAATCGGAAGGTGTACTTGAGGCAATAACGACCACAGGACATTCTCCATTGCGACCATAAAGGGCCTGCATAAGATCGGCCTGTTCGGTTTTTGTAGGAAGCCCGGTTGAAGGACCCCCTCTTTGCACATTTACAATTACGACAGGCAGTTCAGCCATTACTGCAAGTCCGATAGCTTCCGACTTAAGTGCAAGTCCCGGACCGGATGTTGAGGTAATGGCCAGGTTTCCTGCAAAGCTGGCTCCAAGAGAAGTGCAGATTCCTGCTATCTCATCCTCAGCCTGGAAACTTTTAACACCAAGGTCCTTACGGGCAGCCATTTCCTCAAGGATTCCTGTTGCAGGAGTAATGGGGTACGAACCAATAAACAGTTTCAGACCTGCTTTTTCTGCAGCTGCTATAAAGCCCCATGCTGTTGCAGTATTTCCGTTAATATTCCTGTAAGTGCCTTTTGCTATCTGGGCAGGAAGGATTTTAAATATTGGTGTTAAAGCCTCAATTGTTTCGGCATAATAATAACCTGCACGTAATGCGACTTTATTTGCTTCAGCCATGCCGGGCTTATTCCTGAACTTCTTTTCAAAGTAATCTTCAGTATATTTGAGCTTGGAATCGAAAAGCCAGTATACCATTCCCAATGCAAACATATTTTTGGTTCTCAGTACAGATTTTGCATCTAGTCCAAAATCTTTTAGAGCTTCCTTTACCATAGAAGATATTGGAGCAGCTATAATATTGTAGCTCTCAAGCTTTTCTTCGCTGATAGGATCTTTTAGATAACCGGCTTTCTCAATGTTCTTCTCGGTAAAATTATCTTCATCATATATAACAGTACCACCTGGCTTGATCCATCTGGCATTGGCTTTGATGGCAGCAGGATTCATTGCAACCAGAACATCCGAAAAATCTCCTGGCGTATTTATTTCCGAATGGCCCAGATGAACCTGAAATCCGGATACTCCTCCGACTGTTCCCTGTGGAGCACGAATCTCTGCGGGATAGTCTGGAAAAGTCGATAAGTCGTTACCGAACAGAGCTGCGGTATCTGAGAACAGTGAACCTGTCAGTTGCATGCCATCCCCGGAATCTCCCGAGAAACGAATAACCACTTCATCCCTTTCGATAACCTTTGATTTTTTACCCATGATACCTTATATTTTGTTTTCAATATTGATCTTAAATAAGACAACTAAATGCTTAAAATCTACAAAATTAACTTAATAACATTTAAAATCGCACAAATTTGCATTTTAGAGTATGATATTGATCATATTTCATATAAGAGTAGGGACTTGCCATGGCAAGTCCCTACTGTCTGATTATATCATTTTTGTTGTGGCATGCCATGGCATGCCATTCTCAGCTCCAGATATCAGCTTTTTTCAGATTTATTTCACCCTCAAAAAACATTCTGGCTATCTTTTCGAAGTAGGTTGTATAGTCTGAAATAAAAAACTGATCTTTCACTATTCCTGAATCGTTTAAAAGGCTGTTTTTATCCAGTACTTCTCTAAGTATCATAGAGACGATTCTGGCTGAATCTATGACTTCAACATTAAAATTAAATATTTTGCTTATCTGGTTTTTAATTATCGGATAATGGGTGCAACCAAGTATTAAAGCCTCGATCCCTGCGAGAGATTCATTTGACAGATAAGCACGTATAATCGCATTACTGATATCATCAAAAATAAAACCTTCTTCAATCATCGGAACCAGCAACGGAGTTGCCAGGGAGATGACAGTTGTCGAAGGTGATTTTTCCTTCAATTTCTTTTCATAGGTTCCGGAGCTTATAGTTCTTTTTGTTCCAATAACCCCGATTTTATTGAAATTCCTTGTACTCAGATAGTTCACGACGGGATCGATGACATCGATCAGTATGGTTTTTCCTTCAAATTCTTTTTTCAGAGAATCGAAAGCAGAGGCAGATGCTGTGTTACAGGCAATAAGAATAACTTTTGAATTATGTTCCAAAAGAAATTCTGTAATCCGCCTGGAGTAAAATCTTATAGACTCGGCTGATTTATCGCCGTATGGCAGGTGAGCAGTATCTCCGAAATAGATGAGGCTTTCGTTTGGGAGAATCTGCTTAATTGCATGAGCTACAGTTAGTCCTCCGACTCCTGAATCAAAAATTCCGATTGGTTGTTCTTTCACTTTATGAATATATTAAAAAAATGACCATCGGCCAGCTGGCGGATGGTCATAGAATCAAGTTTTTTGAATTATTTTAAGCCAAGTTTAGTTTTGACAAGGGCTAATACGTTAGTACTTTTTGTTTCATCAAAATAGAGTAATGATCCTTTTGCAACATCGAAAATGTACAAAAATCCATTCTCTTTTCCTACATCTTTAATTGCTTTGTCAACTTTTGCATATATAGGTTGGAATACTTCCGTCTGTTTTGCCTGAAGCTGTGACTGAGCATTTGTCTGAAAGTCCTGAATTCTTTTATTCATATCCATCAGTTCCTGTTCTTTTGTCTGTTTAACAATATCACTAAGATTTTTACTGTCTTTTTGATATGCATCGTTTTTGTTATTTAATTCAACTGTCATTAATTCAAGTGCATTAACCAGTTCTTTCCGGAATTTCTCGAGTTTAACAGTGGCTGAGTCATATTCCGGCATGACCTGAATGAGTTCATCACTATTAATATGTCCGAACTTAAAATTCTGAGCCATTGCACCCTGTCCCGCCAAAGCAATGACAATCATCAACGCTGTTATACTTATAAATCTTCTCATTTTATATAATTTTATTAAACAATTTATGCAAAAGTAATTAATTAATTTTTATAACCTAATTTTTCAAGAATCTGATCGCTGATGTCAAATTTCGGATTGGCAAACAGTATGTTACCACCTGCAGCTGTATCAAATATAACTGCGTAACTTCCATCAACTGCAATCTCTTTTATTGCTTTTAAAATCTCATCCTGGATAGGCTTGACCAATTCTTCTCTTTTCTTAAATAGGTCACCTTCCACACCAAAATATTTATTCTGAAGTTCCTTCATCTCTTTTTCCTTTGCAATAATTGCCTCTTCCCTTTTGGTTTTCATATCCTGAGAAAGAAGAACCGACTCGTTCTGATATGATTTATACATCTGTTCAACAACTGCATATCCGTCAGCAACCTCTTTTTCCCATTGCTTTGAAAGTTTGTCGAGTTGCTCCTGGGCGGTGGTGAATGCGGGAATGTTTTTCCTTATATATTCAGAATCAACAAAAGCATATTTCTGAGCTATTGCCATTGCGGAAGTCAGAATAAAGAATCCTATTAATACACCTATTTTCTTCATAACTGTTAATATTTATTACTTAATTAAAACTCTTGACCTATAGTAAACTGGAATTGTCCATGATTAGCATTTGGGAATTTGGAAGGTTGAGGAACAGCATCGAAACCATAACCCCAGTCAACACCAAGCAAACCAAACATCGGGAGATTGGCTCTGACCCCAATACCTGCCGCACGGTTCATTTTGAAAGGATTATATTCTTTTAACGAATACCATGCTCTTCCCGATTCGAGAAATGCGAGACCGTAAATGGTAGCCTGGGGATTAAGAGATATGGGATACCTGATTTCAAAAGTGATTTTGGAATATACGTTCCCTGATGGGATGTCGGTTTTAACAGGGTCAAACGGGGTTAGGGATCCAACTCCGCCAGCACCAGATGAATAACCTCTTAATTTTATCATTTCACGACCGTAAAAGCTGTAACCCTGCATGCCATCGCCTCCTACAGAAAAGTTCTCAAAAGGAGATGGCCCGATCTTACTGTTATAGAAGCCAAGATATCCGAATGCAAAACGGGCATTCAGGACCAGTTTATCATTCTTGGTCAGTGCATAATAATAATCTGCTTTAAAGGTCCATTTGTGAAATTCAATCCATTTGTATTTTTCCTGATCTGTAACATTTGTCATATTCTTGCCGCTTAACAGCGAATAGGGTGGAGTTGCCTGAAGTGAAAGAGTAAACGATGATCCGCTCTCTGGATATATCAGGTTAGGACCTGTTGAGAACCTTGTAAGTTTTGTTGTAATACTGAAAAGGTTGGAGGTTCCTGTCTGAAAAAGGAAATTATATTGAGTTTCGTGATACAGATCGTACCTCTGATAGTTTAATTCACCATAAAGCGAGAAGTAGTCATCAGGCCATCTGAGCCTTTTTCCCAGACCAATTGATGCGCCATCGATTATCATAGATTGAGCTCCATCTTCTCCCCTCCTCTTTCCGTTTGTCAAAATCGATCGGTAAAGGGAAACTGAGAATGAATTAGGGTTTTTGCCGCCTAACCAGGGTTCAACAAATGAAATATTATACGATGAATAAACAGCGCCATTAGATTGAGCCCTGATGCTTAATGACTGACCATCGCCTGAAGGATAAGGCTTCCACTCTTTCAGTTTGAAGAAGTTGCGCATGGCAAAGTTATTAAATCGGACACCTATTGTACCAACAAGCATACCGGCGCCCCATCCGCCGGAGATCTCGAACTGGTCATTTGCTTTCTCTTCAAGCTTATAAAGCAGATCAACAGTTCCGTTTGTTATAGTCAGGAAGCGGAGTGGGATTAATCTTTTCCGGATCAAAATGACCAAGAACACCTAACTGCCGGATAGACCTTATTATATTTGACTTGCTGAATAGATCGCCTGGTAAAGTGTACAGTTCACGGCGGGCAACATGTTCGTTGGTTCTTGTATTTCCTGTAATCAGAACATTATTAAGATAAGCCTGATCACCCTCATAAATTCTTACTTCAAGGTCGATTGAATCATGATCAACTTTTGCTTCAACAGGTGTGAGTCGTGAAAACAGGTAACCATGATCCTGATATAAATTACTTACAGCATCCTGGGCGCCGGCTGATCCGTTCAATCTGTCGTCAATAAGGGACTGGTTATAGACTGCTCCCTTTTGGACATTAAATACCTTTTTAAGATCCTCCTTTCTATAAACACTGTTGCCAACCCAATCCACATTTCTGAGAAAATACTGATTCCCTTCTTCAATTCTTATCTTCAAGCCTACCCGGTTTTCCGATATAGTATAAAGTGAGTCAGAGAGAATTGTAAAATCCTTGAATCCGTTATCATTATAAAAGGTTGTAAGCTTCTCCTTATCTTCAATAAATTTTTCGTTTATAAATTTTGATGCCCTGAAAAAGTTAAGATTTTTCTTCTTTGTGCCTTTTAACTGTCTCCTAAGTTTACTTGCCTCAAAAAACTCATTTCCGACAAATGTGATATCTGCAATCTTAACTTTTTTCTTTTTATCGACATTGATGGCAAGAATAACATTATTTGGCTGGTCCGGATCATCTTTCTGAATAAAAGTGACCTGGGTGTTCAGGAAACCTTTCTCAATGAAATGGTCTTTAATTATTTTTTCGGCAGTATTGAGCAAGTAAGCAGTCACCTGTGATCCGATAGGAAGATTTATCTTTTTATTCAGATCCGTTATCTCAGCTGTTTTCAGCCCATTGAATTTGACAGATGAAATCCTTGGCCTCTCCTGAAGATTGATATCAAGATAAACAGTATCTGAAAGAACTTTGGTAATGGAGATTCTGACATCGGAGAACAACCCCTGTTGCCAGAGTTTCCGTACTGCATTTGTAACAACCTCACCGGGAATAGTAACTTCCTCTCCTGTTCTAAGTCCGGAAATTCCTATAAGTGCATTTGTATCAAGAAATCTGACTCCCGTTACCGTTACACCTCCTATGATATAATCCTCGGAAGTCATGAAATCAACAATTTTTTGCTTTTCCTGAGCATTAAGTGAAAGGCTCAAAAGAGCCAGGAATATTGCTGCAAAAGTCCTTTTAATTTGTTTAATCACCATTCTTTCATTTTTTTCCCGATACTTGTTCACTAGTTTTTCCAAATCTTCTTTCTCTCTTTTGGAAGTCAATTATAGCATTATAAAAATCATCCTTACCAAAATCAGGCCAAAGGGTTTCGGTAAAATATAATTCAGTATAAGCGACCTGCCATAAGAGGAAATTGCTTATCCTTAACTCGCCACTGGTTCTGATCATCAGTTCCGGATCAGGGATTCCATTGGTGGTGAGGTATTTTTCAAAATCATCTTCAGTAATTGAATCAGGAATAATTTTTCCTTCTTTCGCATCTCTTGATATTTTTCTGGCAGCGATGGTAATCTCCCAACGCGAACTATAGCTCAGAGCAATAATCAGATTTAGCCCGGTACTGACAGAAGTAAGTTTTATTGTTTCAAAGAGCTTTTCCCTTACATTATCAGCAAGCCTGTCCATATCGCCAATTGCTATAAGCCTGATATTGTTCTTTAATAATGTATTTGCCTCATTACTAAGAGATTGAACCATGATTCCCATTAATGCAGACACCTCTTCATCAGGTCTTCCCCAGTTTTCGGTTGAGAAAGCATAAAGGGAAAGGTATCCGATCTTCAATTCTGCTGCAGCTTCAATTACTTCCCGTACTGCTTTTACACCCTGCTCATGTCCAAATATTCTATCGAGGCCACGCTGCTGTGCCCATCTTCCGTTTCCATCCATAATAATTGCCACGTGTGAAGGCAATTTATTGTTGTCAATCTTTTCCCTAAGTTGCATAACCTAGCGTTTTCTTTTTGAACCCCCCTCGCCATAAGCAGGACAACCAGCCAGTTTATTATAGATTTTCCAGGTGACTGCTACTCCTGTGAATGTATACCAGTCGTTATTATGGATCCATGCAAAATCAGATGGGGCAACCAAATCTTTTAAGCCGTCAAAGTTATCATAAAAAGTTTTACGAAAACCATATTCGGCTTCCAATCCGATATTTTTATAAATATTAACTTTAAAACCAAATGAAAAGGGAATGACAGGTACATATGTATAAGTAGCTGTATTTATAAAAGCTATTCCCGCACCGGCAGCAAAATAGGGAGTGAAGTCCCATCGTCTTCCTTCTGTTGAATATGGAAAAAAATTGAATTCATACTGGAGGGCCCATTCTCCTACAGTGCCTGAGAATGATGCTGCTCTGGCTTGTTGAAAAGCATTATTAAAATCAAGGTCATTTGCATGTAATCCACCAATGATAATACTGGTTCGTAAAGCCTGCCGGGGATTTAGGTTATATCTGTAGAAAATTCCACCCGCCGGCAGGGGAGCATATAATAATTTACCAGGATTTATGTCACCAATATAGGATGAGACCCCGGCAAAAACACCATAATCAGAGTTTCGCTGCCCGGATAAGGAGAGTGAGAGATACAAAAACAACAATACCCAATTTACTTTTTTCATTAAGACTGATCCAGCTCTTTATCATCTGAAGGAAGGCCACCCCTTTGCTCCGGTCTTCAGCTTATACGTAATAGTGAAATTCAAAAAATAATAAACGTCATTTGAGCGGGAATATTGTGGATTAGAATAACCATCAATGTTATCAGAGAAAGAATATCTGGCGCTTAATTCAACTCCAAAATTAAAATTGGGCGAATATATAAGTGTGCTCCCTATACCAACCGGGATAACAGCAGCAAATCCTCCGGGTTTAATCCCATAATTCACAAGCTTTTGATTTCCTTTGATCGAATAACCAAGTCCCCCTATTCCTGTGAAACCGTAAAAGTCAAGTGACTTGATAAATCCAATAATACCCACATCCCTTCCCTTAGTAAACAGATAGCTGTTTTCAGCCTTATTCTTAATAAAATAGTATTCCCCGATAAGCGCAGGTTCTACAATTAAAATAGAGGCTTCAAATCCTCTGTTTTCATTTGACCCTCTCACGTCTGTGGCATGCAGAAATCCTGAGGTCAGACTAAACCTTAGATTTATATCCTGTGTAAGCCTGTATTTTAAATTAACATTAAGATTGAATCTGGTTTGCAAAAGAGTTATGTCCCTTAACCCGAGAATATTTTTAGTCTGTGAATACCCTCCGATATCACCAAAGAAGAATGAAGGTCCCAATCCTATTACAGCCTCATATTTTTTCAGTTTCCAAATCTGAGCTTCCGTCAATGAAACTATGAAACAAAAGAGCAATATCGTCAAAACGGACCGTTTCATATGGATTTCAATTTTATTACATCTACAAATATAATAATCAATTGTAAATATAATAAAATATGCGCTATTCTGATATTACACAAAGTATTTATAATTCTTTAATCCCCAACCCTATCCACAGCTTACAGAAAGGAGAGGAATGAGCGTTCCAATTATTCAGAATGTGACTTTCAACCCATTTATTATCTCAATTCCTGCGGTCGGCACCCCACATTAGTTTATTCCGGAGTGTACTGTAAAAATCCATCCCGTTCAACATTACTGTCTTTATTTTTTGAGGAGCTCTCACAATATGTATCTCCTGGCTGAATGGCAGTTTTTTTGACCGGAAGTCGCATGTTGCAAGATATTCATTGCTCCTGCCTTCTATAACCATTCTGATCCTGCCCTCACCCGAGAGAATTATAGGTCTGATAGTAAGATTATGAGGTGAAATTGGGGAAATTATGATGCTTTCATCCTCAGGTGATAATATAGGTCCCCCTACACTAAGGTTATAAGCAGTTGATCCGGTTGCAGTAGAAACAATCAATCCGTCAGCCCAATATGTGTTCAAGTGTATTTCATCAACAAATACACTGATGGTTATCATGCTCAGATTAGCTTTTTGTATACTAACCTCATTCAGGGCTGAAGAAGAATTTCCGTCGAATAAACCAGCCGGTTCTGATATTTCCAAAAGGCAGCGTTCTATGATTTCATATTCATTTTTACACAACATTTCTATTGAATGTCCTATTTCATCTGTGGATATATTTGCCAGAAAACCCATCCTTCCGGTGTTAACACCTGCAATCGGTATCCCCATGTTTTTGACTTCGAGTACAGTTTCAAGAAATGTACCATCACCGCCAACACTCAATACAAGATCAGGCAATTCCGAACTAAACGAAAATTCGCCATGCTTTTCAATTAATTCCCAACCAGGACCGAGATGCTGATTCATTGATTTCTGAAAGATCTGTATTTTAATACCTCTCCTGTAAAACTCCTTAACCAGCTGATCAACACCCTCTCTGGTCTTTGAGTTATTATCTTTGAAATAAATGGCTACCCGCTCCAGCATTTTTCAGATATTTAGGTATTTCATAAGAAGGTCAAATCTTTCAGAATAGAAATTGTCCATCGAATCGTTAGTAGTTACCCAGGTTTTAATGTCATAGTTATAACGTTCAAATGTTTTAATAACCGAAACCAGGTCCCCTGTGTTCACTTTAAGGGTTACCTCCAGCTTAGTTGAATCAGGTGGGGAAGTTATATACATGCTTAAAACCTTGACATTATTACTTTCCACAATCTGAGCGATCTGAGAAAGTGAGTAATCCCTTTCAATAAGTTCCAGAACAATTATGGATCCCGGTTGATCCATCGATGATATGCCCGCTAAATGTCTTATAAGATCGCTGGTTGTTATAACTCCCATAAAATGCTCTTTACTATCCAGAACGGGGATAACTGACAGTTTTAAACGGGAAGCAAGACCAATAACTTCGAAAATATGCTGCTCGCCATCGACAAAGGGTTTGAACAATGTAAGAGTATGGTTTCCAATTGGTTCTTCAGGTTGATTCATATCATAAATATCAGTATCTGAAATGAGACCGAGAAAGTCCTGGTTATTTACTATTGGCAGGTGCGATACCCTGAATATTTCCATCCAGTTTAACGCAGTCTGCCCCAAATCAGATGTCTTAAGGGAAGGTATAACTTCGGATATTAAGTCTTTGGCAACCATGCAATCATTTATTTTCAACCAAAATAGTAAAAAAAAAGCCAGTTATTGTAATTTTGCCTCACAAATAAATACGGATAAAACTTACATTTATTATAATGACAAAGTTAAGTGTTAATATCAACAAGATTGCAACTCTGAGAAATGCCCGGGGAGGAAATGTCCCAAATGTCTTAACGGCAGCAATAAACTGCCAGCTTTTCGGAGCCGATGGTATCACGGTTCATCCGCGTCCCGATGAAAGACATATCAGGTATAATGATGTCCTGGAGATCAAACCACTGATCACAACTGAATTTAATATTGAAGGTTATCCATCCGAAGAATTTATCGCACTGGTCCTTTCGGTCAGACCCGATCAGGTTACACTTGTACCGGATCCGCATGATGCAATTACTTCAAATGCCGGATGGGATACATTGAAATACAGGATCTTTCTTACTGACATTGTTTCCGAATTCAGGAATAAGGGTATCCGGACATCACTTTTTGTTGATACTGATCCCGTAAATATTGAAGGTGCGGCATTAACTGGAACCGAAAGGATTGAGCTTTACACCGAACCCTATGCCACAAATTTTAATAAAAATGCCATAGAAGCAGTCGAACCATTCATAAAAGCGGCAGAAATAGGCAGGAACAACGGATTAGCAATAAATGCCGGGCACGATCTGAACCTCGATAATCTCAGATATTTCCATCAGAGCATACCCTGGATCGCGGAAGTATCAATTGGTCATGCACTCATTTCAGATGCCCTTTATCTGGGACTTGAGAATACCATCCAGATGTACAAGCGACAATTAGCCTGACTACCCGGGTGATGAAACTCTTCTTCAGAAAATATGGCAACGGCCCTCCTCTGATAATTCTTCATGGACTGTACGGATCATCCGACAACTGGGTGACAATTGCAAAACGTCTGAGCGACACCTTCTCCGTTTATCTTCCTGACCAGCGCAACCATGGACAGTCTCCGCATAGTAAGATCCATGATTATGAATCGATGAGTGATGATTTGTATGAGCTTGCGAATGAGTTAAAACTTAAAAAGTTTTTTCTTGCAGGTCATAGTATGGGTGGAAAAACAGCTATAGCCTTTGCCCTCAAATGGCCCGAGATGCTTTTCGGATTACTTATAGCAGACATCTCACCTTTCACCAATGAAGCAAACAGCAATTCAATATATTCTCAGCATTTTACGATATTGAATGCAATTCTGTCAATTGATCTGAATCATATTTCCACCCGCTCTGAAGCAGAAATAATTCTGAAGGAAAAGATTACTTCCGAAAAGATCAGAGGTCTGATTCTTAAGAATCTTCAGAGGTCAGATGAAAACAGGTTTAACTGGAAACTAAACGCCACTGCGCTGCTTAGTAACCTTGATAAAATTATGGAAGGCATCAAACGTGAGAATGATTTCAACCTTCAGATCTCAGGCTTCCCTGTAATCTTTCTGAAAGGCGGTGATTCTGATTATATCCCTTCCGGTGATTACAATGATATATATAAAGTATTTCCGGCAGCAGAAATTATTGAAGTCATGGGTGCCGGCCACTGGATCCATGTTGATAAGCCTGATGAAGTTGTGAAGAATATCAGACGGTTATTGGGTTAGACAAAGGTAACCGAGTCTATTTTATCTTCATCAATACCCGGCAGATTCATAAACCTCAGGAGGACCCTGGCAATCGCCAGCACATCCTTTTCGCAATATCGTACAATCCTTTCAATATCGTTCTCAATATAAAATACACCAGCAACCTTACTCCCGTCGATATCATCCTTCGGTGTTGGAATTCCCAGAACCGAAGTAAGCAGGTCGAGTGATGTATAGTTCTTATAATCACCAAATTTCCACAGATCCATAGTATCCAGCAATTGAATCTCCCACGGTTTCTTCCCGGCATTATCAAGGATCTCAGGTATGACAAGTCCATTAATAATCATCCTCCTTGCAATATACGGGAAATCAAATTCTTTCCCGTTATGAGCACATAGAAGAGATCCCTTATTATTTTTGGAGAATTTCGTCAGCATTTCCGAAAACCCTGAAAGAAGAGCCTTCTCTTCTTTACCATAGAATGATTTCAGTCTTAAACTGTAAGGATTCTTTTCCCTGATAATCCCTACAGAAATACAAATAATTTTTCCGAATTCGGAATAAATACCGGCACGTTCGTAAACATCAGGGGCGGTCTGTTCAGGTGATCTGAACTGTCTGGATTTTTTATCCCAGAGACTCTGCATTACCGGATTTAGAAATTCATAGGATGATGATTCCGGCACTGTTTCAATATCGAGAAACATAACATCTTCAACTCTGATATTCTCAAGCATGGTTTTATGATTTATTCTTTAACAAATGCTTTTCAATTATTGAAATCAGCACCTCAATCCCAACCTGGTTCTCACCCCCCCGTGGTATTATAATATCTGCATACCGTTTTGAAGGTTCAATAAACTGAAGATGCGAAGGTTTTACCGTATCGTGGTATCTTTCAAGCACTTTCAGTACTGAACGTCCGCGTTCAATAATATCTCTGTTTATTACCCGTCCGAGTCTGTCGTCGGCATCTGCATCGACATATACCTTAATATCCAGCATATTACGTAATCCAGCATCAGTCAGAATAAGGATCCCTTCAATAAGAACAACTCTGGCCGGTTTGATAGTAATTGTCTCTTTTGCTCTCAGACAGGTCAGGTATGAATAGATAGGCATCTCAACAGACATTCCCTTTTTAAGATGTTTCAGATGATCTATGAGCAATCGCCATTCGACAGAATCGGGGTGATCAAAATTTACTTTTTGTCTCTCTTCAAGTGATATATCAGCATTATCCTTGTAATAGGAATCCTGAGGTATAACGATAACCTCGTCATTAGGAAATACTTCCATGACTTTTTTGACTACAGTAGTTTTTCCCGAACCAGTGCCCCCTGCTATTCCTACTATCAACATAATTATTAATTTTGCGATATATAGTATCAAAAGTAAAAGAAAAGTTTGAAGTGAGCTAAAGTAAAGGAAAAGTTTGAAGTGAGCTAAAGTTTGGAGTGCCTAAAGTTGAAAGGTTGAAAAAGTTGAAAAGTTGAAGGAATGTTTAGAGTTAGAAGAAGTCCGGAGTACAAAACTTTTAACCCCCCTTTAGAGCTTGCCCTGAGCGAAGCGAAGGGAGGGCAGGGGGGCAAAACTTTAGGCACTCTAGGCACTTTAGGCACTTTAGGCACTTCATTTATTGATTATGAATTTTAAATATATTTTATGTCTGAATTATATCCGCTAAAGTTTGAAACTGTATTAAAAGAAAAAGTCTGGGGAGGAAATGCGCTTGTTTCCAGGTTTAATAAAAAAGCAACAGGGTCGCATCATATTGGAGAAAGCTGGGAATTATCGGGAGTTGCTGATAACCAGTCGGTGATCAGCAACGGATTCCTTGCCGGAAATAATATTGAGGAACTCATTGAAGTTTACATGGGTGATATTACCGGGGATTCAATATATGAAAAGTTCGGGAACGAGTTTCCATTATTGATCAAGTTTATTGAAGCACAGGAAGACCTTTCTATACAGGTTCATCCTGATAACGCACTTGCAAAAAAGAGACACAATGCCTATGGAAAAACCGAGATGTGGTATATCCTTGAAAGTAAAAAAGGATCAAAGATTTATACCGGTTTCAAAGATGGCATTACAAAGGAAATGTATGAAGAAGCTCTCGGAAACGGCAGAATTGAGGATCTGATGAATGTTGAGACTGTTGATGCGGGAGACGCATTCTTCACACCTGCAGGCAGGGTTCATGCAATCGGTGCAGGTATAGTTCTGGTTGAAATACAGCAGACCTCCGATATTACTTATAGGATATTTGACTGGAACAGAAAGAACTCGGGTAAAGAAAAGAGGGAGTTGCATATCGATCTGGCACTCGATGCCATAGACTTTAATCTGACCGGGAAAAATAAGATCAGACTTGTCCCGGAACTCAATAAAACTGAAAACCTTGTCAGCTGTGAATTTTTTACAACAAATATTCTTATCCTCAGTAAACCAATAAATAAAGAATATTATTTTAATGATTCATTTGTTGTGTACATTTGTATTGACGGCGAATTATTAATCTGCTGGGATGATAATTCCGAGAAAATCGAAAAAGGCGAGACAGTACTTCTTCCGGCTATGATTAAAGAGGTTATACTTAAACCTTTAAATGAAGCTAAGTTGCTTGAAATATATATTAATTCTGAGAATCCTATCCTATAAGACAAAAGACAAAAGTTAAAAGACAAAAGTATAAAAGAAAGAGAATAAAGTCCCCCTTGGGAGGTTTGGGGGTCTAAAGACAAAAGAAAAAAGTCAAATTATAATTATAAATCTTATGAAAATATTTTCCGCTCCAGTGCTTTTAGTTTTAGCAATCTCCATCATTGCAGGATGCAATGGAAAGGGGAAATCCAAAAAAGAATCCCAGGCAGTAAGTGATTCAATAACCGTTGCTGATACTGGTTATACTGGTATTAAACAATATTTGAGCAAAAAAATTCTTGTCAAAGAGGTTACATTCAAAAACGGTGTGAGAGAGGGTCTGATGAAATCTTTCTATCAGACCGGCGAAGTGCGTCAGACTTTCTGGTACAAAAATGGTTTAAGGGAGGATTCAGCCAGATGGTACTACCAGGAGGGACAACTCTTTCGGTCTACCCCTTATAAGAATGATACTATTGATGGCATTCAGGTGCAATACTACAGATCGGGCCGGGTGAAAGCCAGACTGGGATTTTCCAGGGGTTTACGCACAACCTATCTTGAAGAGTATACCCCCGAAGGAAAAGTTGTTGGAGGTTACCCAACCCTGGTTGTCAATGTCAAGGATGATTACAAGACTAAAGGTATTTACCGGATCTTACTTGAATTATCAGATAAATCAACCGGTGTCAGATATTATCGAGGCGATCTTTCAAATGGTTTATTTGATACTGTACATTGTAAAAAAATACATGTAATAAAAGGAATCGGTACCCTGGATCTCAAAAAAACCGGTTCACCCAAAACAGGCTATGTTGGCATAATAGCTGAGATACTCACCAATTTTGGAAACAACAATCTGGTTTATAAAAAGATCGAGTTACCATACAACGATCTAAACTAAGGTTTCCAATGATAATTCATTCAGCTACTTTCATTAAAAGCAGCCCTACAATAAAAGAGTGTCCCACTCCAATAAAACCTGAATTCGGATTTATCGGCAGATCGAATGTCGGTAAATCGTCATTGATAAATATGCTTACAGGCTGGTCGAGACTGGCAAAAACATCGGTCCAGCCCGGTAAGACCAGAACGATTAATCATTTTTTCGTGAATGATAGCTGGTATCTTGTCGATCTTCCGGGATATGGTTATGCCAAGGTTCCGGTAAAACTCAGAGAGAAATGGGTCAGAGCTACCGAGGAATATATTCTGAAAAGAGAAAACCTGGTATCTCTGTTTGTGCTTCTTGATACCCGGCATAAACCCCAGCTCTCAGATCTTGAATTCATGGAGTTTCTGGGTTTGAATAATATACCGTTTGCAAGAGTTTTCACCAAGAGCGACAAACTTACCATGACGGCCCTTGAGAACTCGATAAATCAGTATAATTCGGAAATGCTGAAAAACTGGGAGTCTTTGCCGGTTTCTTTCATTACTTCCGCGGTTAAAGGTAATGGCAGAGATGAAATACTGAACTATATTGAAGAATCTATGAACAATTTTTCAACTATCATCTGATATCAGCGGGAATTTATAATTTTGTACAGGAATTTGATCATTAAACAAAACGGTTAATAAAAAGGAAAATGTTTGGAACAGCACCTATGAAACTTTTTTCCTGCAGATCTTCAAAATACCTCGCTCAGATGATTGCAGATAAACTGGGCGTAGAACTCGGGAAGAGTTCAGTTACAAGTTTTAGCGATGGAGAATTTCAACCATGTTTTGATGAATCAGTGAGAGGCTGTCTGGTTTTTATTGTTCAGTCAACAAATCCTCCTGCCGATAATCTTTTCGAACTTCTTCTTATGATTGATGCTGCAAAAAGAGCCTCCGCATATAAAGTGATTGCCGTGATACCTTACTACGGTTTTGCAAGACAGGACAGGAAAGACAGGCCCAGGGTTTCTATTGGTTCAAAACTGTCTGCAGATCTCCTCAGTACTGCCGGAGTTGACAGAGTGATCACTATGGATCTTCATGCAGATCAGATCCAGGGCTTTTTCAATGTCCCGGTTGATCACCTTTTCGGATCAGCAATATTTGCCCCATACATTGAAAACCTGAAACTTAAAAACCTCACCGTATCAGCTCCCGATATGGGAGGTTCAAAAAGAGCAAATGCTTACTCGAGGCACCTTCAGTCAGAAATGGTATTATGCTATAAGCTGCGAAAAAAGCCAAATGTGATTGAAGAGATGTCGATTATAGGTGAGGTTGAAGGACGTAATGTCGTAATAATTGATGATATGGTTGATACTGCAGGTACTCTTGCACTTGCTGCAGATATGATGAAAGAGAGAGGAGCTACCAGCATCAGGGCATTCGCTACCCATCCTATACTTTCTGGAAATGCTGTGGAAAGGATTGACAATTCAGCAATAGAGGAACTGGTAGTCAGTGACTCAGTTCCTTTCATAAATAATTCCAAGAAGATCAAGGTGCTTTCAATAGCCGATATTTTTGCAAAAACGATTCAGGCTGTTACTTCAAATCAGTCGATAAGTACAAATTTTGTATTCTGATTCCTTTGTTCTATATTTGCAGGCCAATTTTTTAATTAATGTCAAACGTGTAATGGGGAGCTATCGGGATGATAACTCTTAGTAGCACAATAACTTTCAGACAAATGAAGACAATAGAGATTAAAGGAACCTTCAGAACAGAATTAGGAAAGAAAAGTTCTAAAGAGATCAGAAAAACAGGAAACGTACCTTGCGTTATCTACGGTAAAGAAAAGAATATTCACTTTTATGCTCATGAGAACAGTTTTAAAACCCTGGTATATACAGCTGACGCTCATCTGGTTAAACTCAGCATTGAAGACAAGGAGTATAGTGCTGTTTTGAAAGATATGCAGTTCCATCCGGTAAAGGATAATATTTTACATGCAGATTTTATTGAAATTTTTGATAACAAACCGGTAGTGATCAACATTCCGATCAAAGTATCAGGTGATTCCGTAGGAGTTATTGCAGGTGGAAAATTAAGTATTAAAAGAAGAAGCCTGAAAGTTAAAGGTCTGGCTAAAGATCTTCCCGAATCACTTCCGATTAATATCACCGATCTGAAAATTCATGAAGGTATAAAGGTTGGTGAGTTATCATACGACAAGATAGAATTGCTCGACCCAAAAAAATCAATGGTTCTTACAATTGCCACATCGCGTGTTGCACAGAAAACTGATGAAGAGGTTCTGGCCGAAACAGCAGCAGAAGAAGCAGCAGCTGCAGCAGCGGCAGCAGCTCCTGAAGCACCTGCAGCAGAGTAGAGCCTGTTATCTTTATTAAAACATTCAGGCTTGATGAAATATCTTATAGTTGGCCTGGGAAATATAGGTGAAGGGTACAAAGATACCCGACATAATATAGGATTTACAATATTGGATGCCATTGCTCTGGCGTCCAATATTTCTTTTACAGACAAGCGTTATGGTGCAGTATGCAACCTTAAATACAAAGGACGTGATCTTGTTCTTTTAAAACCGTCAACTTATATGAACCTCAGCGGCAATGCCGTAAGTTACTGGCTCAAAAAGGAAAAAATCCCGCTGGAAAACATGCTGGTAATTGTTGACGACATTGCTCTCCCTCTCGGAAGCATCAGAATGAGGTCGAAGGGAAGTGATGGCGGCCATAACGGACTGGCTCATATCAGCACTATTCTGGCTACAAATGAGTATGCAAGGATAAGAATAGGCATTGGCAACAGCTTCAGGAAAGGTACACAGGTTGATTTTGTTCTTGGGAAATGGAACCCCGAAGAAAAAAAGTTTATGGAGGAGAGAATTTCCATTGTAATCGATATGATTAAGTCTTTTGCCTTTGCAGGAGTCGAACTCACTATGACGGCATTCAATAAGGAAGGAAAGGTTCCGCCTCCGCAGTTGGACCCCCCAACCCCCCCGAGGGGGGGCTAAAACCGTTACGGAATCAGCTAAGCGAAGTTTGTAACTTCGCTTTTGAGTATATTAGATCCGGCGAAGTCTGGAGACATCGCCGGGCAAACCAGCCGAAAAAAAACTAATCTTATAGTCATGCTATGAGTGACAAAAAAGAGATCCGCATTGATAAATTCCTCTGGTCGGTAAGGATTTATAAAACCAGGAGCATTGCCTCTGATGAATGCCGGAAAGGAAGAATTATAATCAAGGATATACCGGTCAAGCCATCGAGGGTTGTTCTTTCAAACGAAATTATTACTGTAAAAAAACCTCCTGTCAGTTTTCATACAGGGTGATAGAACCGATAGAAAACCGTATATCAGCAAAACTGGTCGGGAATTATATTGAAGATCTGACACCAGATGAGGAAAAAGCCAAGCTCGATTTCAGACAAGCAGGAGGGAATATTTACAGGGACAAGGGCACCGGCCGTCCAACAAAAAAAGAACGGAGACTGATCGACAGGATCAAAGATGATATACAAGACTAAGGTTAAGGTTAAGGTTAAGATTTCTCAACCTTAACCTCAACCTCAACCTTAATATGGTGGTATAAAGACGTAATATTTCAAAAAATACTGTAAAAGTATTTCCGCTTTAATAACAATTTTTCACTTTTTTTTATCTTGCACCAAACAACTTCAAACCAACTTTCTGATCATGTGGTTCGGGTGCATATTCTTTTATTAAATGGGGAAGGAAAATATTGAGAAGTATTCGGCCGGATATGCGCTCTTGAAGTCTGTCGCAGGTTTTTGGCATAATAATGTCTTCTACAGAAAAGTCATAGTGTTTGGTCGTGAGAATATTAGACCTGAAGATCCTGTCATTTATGCCCCGAACCACCAGAATGCTTTGATGGATGCACTGGCAGTCCTTTTTACCCACAAAGGACAACCAATATTTCTTGCGAGAGCTGATATCTTCAAAAGAAAGACGGTTGCATCAATTCTCTATTTTCTTAAGATCCTGCCTGTCTACAGAATTAGAGATGGATTCAGTAGCCTTAAAGGCAATGATGAAATATTCCTTAAGACAATTGATGTACTGAAAAACAGAAATGGACTGGTAATACTCCCTGAAGGAGATCATGTGGGATTCAGAAGACTCAGACAGCTGAAAAAAGGTATCTGCCGGGTTGCTTTTCAATCAGATGAAGCAATGGGATTCAATCTGAAGATAAAGATCATTCCGGTAGCTCTCGAATTCTCGAATTACAGCAGGTTCAGACAGGTGCTGACCGTAGAATACGGGAAACCTATCGAGGTCTCGGAATACTTCGAATTATACAAAGTGAGTCCCGAGAGAGCGTTAAACGAGTTGAGGTCAAGACTTTCAGAAGAGATGAAAGGAATAATGGTACACATCGAAGAAGAAGATTATGAGGCTATTGATGAACTTAGAAGTATGATAAATGGCAGATTTAGTGATGATATCAGATTTCCAAAACTTTTCAGAGACAGAATCCTCGTTAATAAAATGAATATGCTTAAAACTGCGGATACTGCGCTTTATACAAAAATATGTTCCCTCAGCCTTGATATAAAAAAGAAAGCAAAAAATCTTAAAACCGACTATAGATTGCTTGAAAAGAAGAAACATCCCCTGGGTTGGCTGATTGCAGGAATGATAGGAATTGTTCTTACTTTTCCATTGTTTATTTACGGAAATATTTTCAATCTGACCTTCCTCGAAATTCCTAATCTCCAGATCCGAAAGATAAAAGATCCTCAGTTTCACTCATCAATCCGATACGGGATTTCACTTGCCCTTGCTTTTGTTTTCCTGCCTGCATATCTTATTATTTCACTTTTCATTTTTTCTTCCTGGTGGTTAGGATTACTCATTTTTCTCACACTGCCCCTTTCGGGTCTCTTTGCCTGGAATTATTACCTTCAGTTCAGAAGAATAACCGGAGGATTCAGGGTTAGAAATTATTTAAAGCATAAAGACAAGGAATTTGATCTTCTCCGGAAGAACCATAATGAATTAGTTAACCTTGTTGCAGGATTATAGAATGAAAAAAGACAATCTGTTTACGGGTAAAATAGCCTGGATCACCGGAGCATCTTCCGGTATCGGGGAAGCGCTCGTTCATGAGTTTGTAAATAGAGGTGCAACTGTTGTGGCTTCATCAAATGATCTGCCCGGACTGGAAAGGGTAAAGTCAGAATGTAGTGATAAATCGTATATGGTCTATTGCGTACCATTTGATCTTTCTGACACATCAGGCATAGATAAAATAGTTGAACTGCAGGTCAACGCCCTGGGAAGAATTGATTATTTACTGAATATTGGCGGGATAAGCCAGAGGGCAAGAATCGATGAAACACCTATGTGGCTGGACAGAAAGATATTTGAGATCAACTATTTTGGAACAATCGCTTTCACCAAAGCAGTTCTGCCATTCATGATAAGACAGCAATCAGGACATATTCTTGCAACAAGCAGCATATCAGGCAGATTTGGATTTCCACTTCGCTCCGCCTACTCTGCATCCAAGCAGGCTCTGCACGGATTCTTTGAAACGCTTTACCTGGAAAATAAAAAATTTAACATAAGGGCTTCCGTCATTATCCCCGGAAGAGTCAGGACCTCAATCTCATATCATGCACTGGATTCTGAAGGTAAGGAACATGGAAAACTGGATGATGGACAGTCAAAGGGTATTTTACCTGAACTTGCTGCTAAAATAATTATCAGAGGAATGTTAAAAAACAAAAGGGAAATACTGGTTGGTAAAAATGAATTAATATTGTTGCATATCCGAAGATATTGCCCCTGGCTTTTCTTCAGAATTGCAGATAAAATAAAGGCAATGTAGCAAAGTTGAAGGGGTTTAAAAGGTTGAAGGGTTTAAGGGTTTAAGGGTTGAATGAGTTAAAAATGTATTAATGTTAAATTCCTTTGTGATCCTTAGTGGCACCTTCGTGACCCTTTGTGGTAAAAAAAAAACCACAAAGGAACACTAAGTAAAACACAAAGTTTCACAAAGGAAAATTTAAAAAGAGATTCCTTAAATATTAAATAACAATAAAGATGAAGAGCTATATTTTAAGTGGAATCCAGCAGATGGGTATAGGGGTGACCAATGTTGAAGAAGCCTGGAAATGGTATAGAAAACAGTTTGGTATGGACTGCCGGATTTTCGAAGATGAGGCAGAAGCCAGGCTGATGCTTCCATATACAGGAGGAGAACCAAGAAGCAGACACGCCGTATTGGCTCTTAATCTTCAAAGTGGCGGAGGCTTCGAAATATGGCAATATAAAGGAAGAGAACCCGTAAAAATCAAAGAGGAGATCAGGATAGGTGATCTTGGTATCATTGCCTGTAAAATGAAAGCAAAGAATGTACTGCAAACTTTGAAAACATTTCAGGAAAATGGACTTGCAGTCCCGTCAGATGCAGTTAAGGATCCTTCAGGCAGAAATATATTTTTCATGAAAGATCCTTACGGGAATATCTTCCAGCTCGTGGAAGCAACCGACTGGTTCCGTGATGAGAAAAAAGATACAGGTGGTTCATATGGTGCAATTATAGGCGTATCAGATATTGATAAGGCAAAAATTGTCTATTGTGATATCCTTGGTTACGATAAGGTTATTTATGATACCACAGGTATTTTCTCCGACCTTGCAGAGCTTCCGGGGGGAAATAAAGAATGCCGGAGGTTGCTTCTCAGGCGATCAACACCATTCTCTGGTGCATTTAGTAAAGTATTGGGGGATAGCGAAATAGAACTCATCTGCACTCCCGGAGCTCCCGGTAAAAAGATATATGAGAACAGGTTCTGGGGCGACCCGGGTTTTATTCACCTGTGCTATGATATGCATGGGATGGACGAATTGAAAAATTATTGCGAAAGTAAGGGCTTCCCTTTTACCGTCGACAGTAAAAAGAGTCATGAGGGAAACAGTTTCGATATGGGTGAAGCAGCCGGTCACTTCTCTTATATACAGGATCCGGACGGAACACTTATCGAATTTGTTGAAACACATAAAGTGCCAATACTCAAGAAATTTGGATGGTACCTTGATCTTCGAAAAAGAGATCCGAATAAATCTTTGCCGGAATGGATATTGAAAACCCTCAGGTTTTCAAGAGTAAAAAATTAAATTCTGGTTGGTTTGCCCCAAGAAATCCCCCTTGCCCTTCGGGCACTCCCCCCAAGGGGGGAGAAAATCAATAAATGGATGAGTATTTTCTCCCCCTCTGGGGGAGATGTCCCGCTTCAGCGGGACAGAGGGGTATTCATCACGAAACAGATAACAATTAAATAGCCGTATTCTTACCTATATCCTCCACTTTCCTCAACACTCTCATCACATTTCCACCCCATATTTTGGTGATATCTTTTTTTGAATAACCTCGTCTGAGAAGCTCGATGGTTATATTTTTCATCTCTGAGGCAGTTCTGCAACCTTCTACTCCTCCACCTCCGTCAAAGTCAGTTCCAATGCCGACGTAGTCACTTCCGATAACCTGAACAACATGGTCGATATGATCCACAACATCTTTGACTGTTGCAGGCTTTTCATATGATTTCTGAATATCCCTGTACTCTTTGCGTATCACTTTTTTCATGGAATCAGAAAGGGTATTATAGTCACCATACCTGTCATGAAGTTCTTTTAGTTTTGAATCCAATTCCGGATTTGGTTCCGGAGTTTTAAGATAATTTCCTAAAATACAGATTTGAATTACACCTCCGTTTTCCTTTAGAGCTACCAGCATATCATCCGTAAGATTTCTGGGACTCCCACATAATGCCCTGCACGAGGAATGAGAAGCTAAAACAGGTGCTTTTGTGACTTTAAGAACATCATAAAAAGATTTATCAGAAATATGAGAAATATCTATCATCATACCCAGCCGGTTCATTTCCTGAACCACCTCTTTTCCAAAAGGAGACAGACCTCCGTTTTCCGGACCAGCAGGATCAGTGGATGAATCACAAATATCATTATTCATAGTATGAGCCAGGGTCATATATCTCGCACCCAGATCATAATATTGTTTTATTCTTGTCAGATCTTTGCCGATAGGATAACCATTTTCAACACCAATGAATGCAGCGATTTTTCCCTCTTTCATCAATCTGTATGCATCATCAGGGGTAGTGGCAATCTCAGCAGTTTTAGAATTTTTCTCAACATTTTTAATTAATGCATTGAATATATCAAGAGCTTTTTGATGAACCTTATTGTAGGTTGAGTCGTTTCTTGGGCCCTGTCCGGTAAATACTGCAAAGAATTCCGCATGAAGTCCGCCTTCAATCATTTTGGGAAAGTCAACACATCCATCTTCACTCTTTACTCCCAGATCAAACGCCGGATCTGAAAATTCCATCGGAGTATCACAATGAGTATCTACTGTCAGAATTGACGCCTGAATTTTATCAGCCCTTTTAATCACTTGTTCTTCTTTATTACCGCAACCTGCCAAAAAGAAAGCGACGAATAAAATATTTATTAATATTCTCATCTTTTATAATGTTGATTTCAATCGCAAGATAATTAAAATGATACCCGCGTTATTAATTTTCTGCCAGTTTAACCTATTTTAACATTGCAAAAGCCCCTATCCAACAACTGATGATTGTGGCAACCATGAAAAGCATGAATTTGCTTTTTACTCAGTAATCTGAAAGTTTGATAAACTACAACTTCAGAGGGGTAAAGACACTTAACAGAACAATTACCCCGATAACAATTACTACAATTCCGGCAACCATATTCACTCTGACAATTAACCTGAGTCTGATTTTCTTTTTGAATCGGCTTACAAAATAGCCCAGGAAGAACCACCACGCAATTGCTCCGAAAAAGACCCCGGGAATAAGAAAAAAAGGCACCAATTCAGGTCTTACATTTCCATTGATATGAACACCGGAAAAGAAAGCTACGAAGATAAATATTGTATAAGGATTCGAAATTGAAAGAACAAACGCCGAGTAAAAATCGCGCCATAAGGTCTTATTTGCTTTTTCCCTGTTCCTTAAGTCTTTTACTGGATTGGATAGAAGCACTTTCAAACCCACACCGATAATTATTAATCCAGCAAGAATAGATATTATGAATCTTTCCTCTTTTATAAAGGCCATAATAACTGTATATCCTATTCCTGATAAGATTGCCAGTAAAGTATCGGCTGTTGCCAGACCAAGTCCTGAGAAGAGCCCCGAAAGTATTCCTCTCTTTATTGTTCTGTTAATCAATACAATGCCTAACGGCCCTAAAGGCATTGATACTGTCAGCCCAAGAATTATTCCTTTCAGAAGTATTTCTATAGCCGGAATCATCATTACTGATTAGAGCTGTAAATATAGCAAGTTTATTGACCGTAAAGCCCCCCCTTGGGGGGGGTTGGGGGTAAAAAACCCGGAAAAAAACTATTTATTCACCTTAATCAAACACGGACTGTAATTCTTCTGCTATTTTTGGAAATTAATTTGGTATGGCTGAAAAAAGAAAAATCTGGCACTGGCTTGTCCTTGGAATTTTATCTCTGATATGGGGAACAAGTTACATACTCATGAAAAAAGGGCTTGAATCCTTTTCATCTATGCAGGTAGGCTCCCTGAGGATAACGATAACTTTTTTATGCCTCCTGCCAACTGCCTTAAGAAATTTAAAATATCTGACCAGAACCAATATTCTCTCATTATTAATAATCGGATTATTCGGCAGTGTAATCCCTGCCTTTCTATTTCCACTGGCAGAAACCAGGATCAGCAGTTCCCTCGCCGGCATGCTGAATTCCCTCAGTCCGGTTTTTACACTTGTACTTGGAGTAGCTTTTTATGAAAGGAAAGCAATAAAAGCCCAGATTGCCGGAATAGTACTTGGCCTGATCGGAGCGGCAGGATTACTCTGGTCCGGATCGCTCACTTTCAATTTATACGGACTGCTGGTAGTACTTGCCACAGTTATTTATGGACTCAGTGCAAATGAAGTAAGTAAAGTAAAAGGGATAAACGGATTCAAAATAACCGCACTCTCTTTCTTTGTATCAAGCCCTCCGGCAATCATTTACCTCTTCTTCTCAGATTTTTCAGCACCTCTGCAGACAGAAAACTGGATCAGGAACCTTTGTTTTATAGGGATACTTGCGATACTGGGAAGTGCAACGGCTCTTGCAATCTTTTATGTACTGATACGGGACACTTCCCCGGTTTTTGGATCTACGGTAACATATCTTATTCCTATAATAGCTACACTATGGGGATTTGCAGATAATGAACATTTTTCATCATCAATGATTATCTCAGTTGTATTTATTTTTGCCGGAGTATTTATTATTAACAGACCTGACCTTTTTAAAAAAAAGGAGGTGATTTCAGATGAGTAAATATAGCCTTGCAGGATTGTCAGTTACAGGAGGTATTCTCTCAGGACTAGCCTGGACGGGTTGGTGTTCCGGACTGATCCTGCTTGTTGCTTTTGTGCCGTTTTTCATCATTGAAAATCATTTATTTGAGAATCCCAAAAGGTTTAGCCCAAATTCATTTTTCATTCTCATCCTTCCGGGTTTTGTGATCTTCAGTATTTTAGTTCTTGGCTGGATGAGAGTTGCCAGTATTACCGGAGCGATTTGTGTAATTATGGGATTAGCATTTTTGATGGCATTCTCATTATGGCTTGCTCACATTGTACGCCTGAGGGCAGGGAATCTTCCCGGCTTTATATCTTTAATTACATTTTGGCTTGGTTATGAATACATTAGCCTCAATATAAATATTATATCACCCTGGTTAAACCTGGGTAACGGGCTTTCGAAAGATATCTTATTTATTCAATGGTATGAGGTAACGGGGACTGCCGGGGGTTCTCTCTGGATTCTTTGCTCCAATCTTTTCCTCACAATAATTCTGGTAAATTCTTTTACAAAAAAAGGCAGAAACGGATATTATTTAATCATCTGGCTCGCGATAATTATTATTCCGTCAGCAATTTCCGTGACCAGATATTTTACTATAAAGCAAAATCCGGATAAAGGATCAGAAATATTAATCATCCAGCCAAATACAGATCCTTATACCGAAAAGTTCACTGTACCATTCGAAGATCAGCTGAAAAAAGTAATAGCACTCGCAAGTGCCGAAATTACAAATACCACTGACTGGATAATTACTCCTGAAACAACTGTTGATGACCCCGTTAATCTTGATGATATGACAAATAACAAATATGTCAGGATGATTAAAGATATGATAAAATATTACCCTCGCATAAATGTAGTTACCGGATTTGTTACGTACAGGCTCTATCCTGCCATGAAAGATGCGCCAACTGTTAGTGCAAGGAGAATTGATGCATCAGGACTCTATTATGACCATTTCAATTCTGCAGTTCAGATTGATAGTGGAAATACTGTCAATACATATCATAAATCGAAACTTGTTCCGGGTATAGAAATGCAGTTTTCAAACGGTCCCGGCAGATTCATTACCAGAATATTGCCTTATCTTGGAGGTACAAAATGGGGTTATGGCATTCAACACGATCGGATTTGCTTTGAACATAACAGCAATTCGATGAAAATCGCACCAATAATATGTTATGAATCTGTTTTTGGAAAATTCGTGACCGGGTATGTTAAAAATGGAGCTGAAGCCTTATTTATAATTACAAATGATGGCTGGTGGAAAAACACCAATGGTTACAAACAGCATCTTTATTATGCCTCTCTGAGAGCAATTGAAACCCGGCGACAAGTCGCAAGGGCTGCAAATACAGGTGTATCCTGCATAATTGATATAAGAGGTAAGAGAATAGAGGAGACAAATTGGTGGACCCGTACTGTTATGAAAGGAGAAATACATCCTGAAACCAGAATAACTGCTTATGTAAAATATGGGGACTATCTGCTATGGGCTTCTTCATTGATAAGTCTTTTCATTCTTATTATTGTCTTCATTGCAATACCTCTCAGAAAAAAAATTAAAGCCATTTGACAAACCAGTGCAACTCTTATTGTTTCATCTTGTCTTTATTCCAGGTAAGCTTATCAGGTGGATAATTTGAATATCTATATAAATGCTCCCTTGATCGAGGAGTGCAGAAAGGGCAATAACAAGGCTCAGTACAGGCTTTATAACCAGTATTCAAAAGCCATGTTCAACCTGGCATACAGGATATTGAATAACAGGGAAGATGCTGAGGATATCCTCCAGGAAGCATTTGTCGATTGTTTCAGGTATATTGATTCATTCAGATTTGAATCAACATTTGGTGCATGGCTTAAAAAAATACTGGTTAATAAATGCATAAACCATCTGAAGAAAAAAAAGATTGATCTGACTCTGTGTGATACCCTGCCAGTGGTAGTTTATGAAGAAGAAGCAGATATTACATATGATACAGGGAAAATATTCAAAGGCATTGAAATGCTTCCCGATGGTTACAGAATTATTCTGACTCTTTATCTTCTGGAAGGTTATGATCATTCCGAAATCTCACAAATACTAGGTATTTCAGAATCAACTTCAAAATCGCAGTATTCCAGAGCTAAAGAAAAGTTAAGAAATATACTTTCAAAAAATTAACACTATGGACAAGCTTGAGGAACATATCAGGAAGAACAGGGAGGATCTGGACAGGTACAGTCCATCTTCAGATATATGGAAAAGGATCAGGAAGACCATAAAAAAGGAAAAATCATCTTTAAAACGGTGGCTATCCATTGCTGCGATGATGGTTGTTATTCTTGGAACCGCGATAATCTTTTTCAGACCGGAGTACAGATGGTCAGATTCGAACAGGGGAAAAAATAACAGTGAAGAGCTTTCACAGGTCAATACCCAGTTGAAAGAAACAGAAATTTACTATAGCAATCTTGTAAACTCCCTTTACACGGAAGCAACACCATTACTGACAAAAAATCCTGAAATAAAAAAAGAGCTCAATACTGACCTGTCGCAATTGGATAGTATCTGTTCAGACATTAAAAAAGATCTGAAAGATAATGTTTCAAACCATGAGGTAGTGGAAGCATTGATTCAGAACTACAGAATAAAAATCCGTCTTCTTGAAGATATGCTGACAATTCTTAAGGAAAATGAAAATAATCCTGAAAAAAAGAAAAGCCATGAACTATAAAATTATCATAACTATAAACCTGATATTACTCATATTCAATTCATTATCGGCACAAAACGATTCTGAAACGAGAAGTTTTATCAAGACTTTTCCAATAAGTAATGAAACTACACTTGAAGTATCAAATAAGTATGGAACAATTCAGATTACTCCATGGAATAAGGATTCAGTCTATATAAGAGCTGAAGTTAAGGCATTTGCGAAGGACAGGTCCAGACTCAGCAAGATGTTTGAAGGAATTGATGTTATGATTACCGGTTCAAAGTACATAGTAAGAGCACAGACAGAATTTACATCGAACATAAATACTTTATTCGAAAGTTTTAAAGGAATGACAAATAAAATCATCTCCTACGATTCCCACATTGAGATCAATTACTACATTAATATACCAGAGTATCTGAATCTTAAAATTGAGAATAAATATGGAGATGTCTATATGGAAAATAATACCGGTAATTTTAAAATTTCTATTTCCAACGGGTCTTTCAAAGCTAATTCTCTCGGGAAAAAATCTTCAATAACCATGTCGTTCTGCGATGCCACAATCAATTCGGTTACATCAGGTACCATTGATGCATCATTTTCTGAGATTTCGATAGGAGAAACTGAAGATTTGACAATAAACTCCATCTCTTCAAAATATGACATTAAAAAAGCCGGATCGATCAGGGGTGAATCAAAAAGAGACAAATTTTTCATTGGGAACATTGAATCGCTGCAGGGGAATGCTTACTTCACAGATTACAGGCTGGACGCAATCCGGAAAGAGTTAAACCTCTCAACAAAGTATGGAAGTATTAATGCCGACTTTATTGAGAAGGGATTTGGAGCTGTAAATATCAATTCAAGCTATTCAGATATTTCTCTGAGATTTGAAGCCGGCTCATCTTATGACTTTGACATAAGGCACATAAACGCCTTTCTGGTTTTACCCGATAAGAATACTAAAACCGAGGAAAAAGCTCTGAATGAGGAAAAGAAAGAGTACGTGACATATGGTACCGTCGGAAAAAATCCGGGTACCGCAAAAGTTAAAATAGATGCCACGAGAGGAAATATTTATCTTAAATAATTTTTATCCGTGCAACTTTGATATTGTTCCGACTTGATGAAAAAACATTTCATTTTAGTCCTGATCACAATTATCATCTGCCCTGCTATCGTTTCGGGACAAATGTCAACAAAACAGGCAGGATTCCGGACAGGTTACAGAAGCGGGATTTTCTATCAGATAACAGGCGATGCAGGAAATGCAGAGATCGGATATAACGCAATGCTAAGCTTTAATAATAATGGACTCCAGCTTACCGGACTCAGAATAATATATGAGACTTCATTGACTGATATTTCTCCTGATCTCTTCTTTGCCTGGGGATATGGCGGGCATATCGGATTTATTTATACCGATCACCTTGGTTTCGTCGGAGAAAGATATAGTTTCGTAGGGAAACGGTTTTGTCCTGTGATAGGAGCCGATGGCTGGCTGGCTGCTGAATACAGGTTCAGGGATATTCCAATGAATATAAGTCTGAACTTAAAACCTTTTGTTGAGTTAACAATACCATCTTTTGTTAGACTAATGCCGGTTGATATTGGTATCTCAATCTCTTATGTTTTTTAATTACTGATAAGGAGTAAGTTATACGATATCATTGAAGTTCGGTAAATTCTGAAATTAATTCTCTGTGGCCCTCTGTGGCACCTCTGTGACACTCGGTGTAACAAAAAAAATCAAGAACTAACACAGAGTAACACAGAGGGAAAACAGAGTTACACAGAGTTTGAAAATCCAATTAATTCTGATTTTGTGATTTAAATGCAGCTACCCCCTCATCCAGCCACTTTTTATACTCCTCGATATTCAGGTTAGTCGGCATTGGCTTATTCAATGGATTACCCTCATGATCAGTAATAACATACAGAGGTAATGCATTCGTCTTGAACTTCGATATTTCAAGATCTTCACATATTTTGCCAATTGTCTTTTTCTGTTTACCATCAATTGCAGAGACTATCCATTCATTTTCAGGCAATTGGGTTCTATCATCAACATAAAGTGCAATTATCACAAAGTTGTCCCTTAATCTTCTGAGCACCTCTGGATCGGACCATACTCTGGCCTCCATAATTTTGCAGTTGGCACATGCATGTCCCTTAAAGTCTAATAAAACTGGTTTGTTTTGTTCTTTTGCGCATGCGAGACCTTGTTTAAAGTCAAAATATCCTGTTAGACCCAGCGGCATATTAAAAATATCATCATGTTTTGGTTCAGAACAAAGGATAGTAGTTGCTGCCGGTTGAACAGACGGACCTGAATAAGTTCTGTTTTCCATTATCATTTTAGGAAGATTAAACTCAGATGTTTCCGGAGAAGGTAAAAATGATGATATCCCTTTCAGAGGTGCCCCGAACAGACCCGGAATCAGATAAACTACAAATGTAAATACAGCGATTATCAGGAATAATCTGAAAGTGCCAATAAAAGGGAGATCGCTGTCGTGAGAGAATTTGATCTTTCCCATAAGATATAAACCAAGAAGGGAGAACAAAACAATCCATATAGCAATGAATAGACTTCTTGATAATATCCCCAGGGAATAAACACTATCTATAGTCATCAGAAATTTCATGCTGAAAGCAAGCATTATGAACCCGAGTACAACTTTTATCGAGTTTAACCATCCGCCTGATTTTGGTATGCGGTTCATTACAGATGGGAATAATGCAAAAATTGTAAATGGCAGCGCGAATGCCAAACCAAATCCTAACATTCCAATAGTTGGTCTTAAAACGTCACCACTTGCTGCCTCCACAAGCAGGGCGCCAATAATAGGACCGGTGCATGAAAATGAGACAATTACCGTTGTTAATCCCATGAAAAATGCTGCAAAGATGCCACCTTTATCAACCTTTGAGTCAGCTCCCGTAACCCACCTGTTTGGCAACAAAATCTCAAATGCACCGAAAAATGAAATTGCAAATATTATGAATAATGCAAAAAATATTAAATTGGGGATCCAGTGTGTACTCAATGTATTAGCAAATCCTGCACCGGCACTTGTAAGAGAAACTATCAATCCAAGTGATGAATAAATCAGAACTATTGAAATTCCGAAAACCAGGGCCTTAAAGACAGCTTTGCTCCTCTGTTCTGAACCTTGTGAAAAGAAGGCCACTGTCATTGGGATCATTGGGAATACACATGGAGTAAGAACTCCGGCAAAACCCGCAAGAAGAGAAATAAGAAAAAACTTCAGCAAACCCCTGTTGGATTTTATTGGCGACGTATCAACACCGGTATTAATGCTACTTTTGATAGTCTGACCTTCAGTAATGTCTTTTATCTGAATAGTAAAATCAACATCTTTCGGAGGAGAACATGTGACATTATTGCATGCCATAAAATTCACAGTGCCCTTAACGGTAAAAGAGGATTCCAGAGCAGTAATTTTCTGCCGGAACTCTGCCGTATTGCTGAAGGTTTTGATCTTAAATCCAAACGCATCATCAAGGACCTCAACCGGTTTTGTCACTTCGTAAACTTTACCATCAATTTTGTATCCCGGCAGAGTGTCTATACTGAAAGATGTAGGAATCGGACCACCTGAAGGAATGTCCATGGAATAGATATGAGAGTTCTTCTCTATTGTCGCAGTAAAAATAAGGTCATACTGTTTGTCTCCTTTTTTCTCATAGCTGAAATCCCATTTTACAGGGTCATAGATCTGAGCAGATGTAAATAAGGTAGAAAGTATGCAGTGATATAATAAGTATAATTTTTCTCATTATAGTGGTTGTTTATATTTGATTAAAAAATCCATTAACCGCAAAGGTCGCAAAGTTTTTACGCAAAGTTCTGTTTTTTTGCCCTGCGCCCTCCTCCTTCGCTTAAGCTTCGGAGGACACGTGTACCCTGCTTTGCCAGCCGAAGCCTTGGCGAAGGCTGGAGCCCTGAGCCGCACTTAGGCCAGGTCTATCTCATTATCATAATGATCGTAAAAATGATATTCGAGCATATGATACGAAGTTACTGCCTGTATCTTAAGGCTGACCTTATATTTAAAGTCCCATTTCCTGTAAACCGGAAACAGACCTTTTTTAAGGTATGATGCCACAAATGGATGAACATTAAGAATTAACTTTCTTGTTTTAATCTTATCTACTATAAAAGAGAGTCCTCTTTCAAGTTCATCGGTAAAAAGAATTGTTGGCTTTGTTTCGCCTGTTCCCTGGCATGAAGGGCATTTTTCATTAGTAACTATATTCATTTCAGGTCTGACTCGTTGCCGGGTAATCTGCATCAGACCAAATTTTGTAAGAGGAAGTATATTATGTTTGGTTCTGTCATTTGACATAACTTCCTTCACTTTATCATAAAGTTGTTGCTTGTTTTCCTGCGATTGCATATCAATGAAATCGACAACAATAATTCCACCCATATCTCTGAGTCTCAATTGCCTGGCGATTTCAGTTGCAGCTTCCATATTAACTTCAAGGGCATTAGATTCCTGGTCGTTGCCCGATCTTGATCTGTTTCCGCTGTTGACATCAATAACATGAAGTGCTTCAGTATGTTCAATAATAAGATAAGCTCCATGTTTGAATGATACTGTCTTCCCGAAGAGACCTTTTATCTGCTTATTAATGCCAAAATGGTCAAATATAGGCAGAGTGCTTTTATAAAATTTGACTATTTTTTCCTTCTCAGGGGCTATTCCTCTTATATAAGTCCTGATATCTTCGGCCAGCGAAGGTTCATTGATATGAATACTGTTAAATGTAACATTAAGCATATCCCTGAGGATTGTTGAAGTTCTGTTCATCTCTCCGATAAACAACTTTGGCGATTTTATGTCCTTTCTTAAAGTTGTGAAAGCCGATTCCCATTTTTGGACAAGTTCCCTCAGCTCTGCGTCCAGAACCGCAACTTTTTTACCTTCAGCTACAGTTCTCACTATTACCCCATAGTTTCGGGGTTTGATGCTCTGAACCAAAGCTTTAAGACGGTTTTTTTCCTCGAGACTTTCAATTTTTGAAGAGATGGATACCTTGTCAGAGTAAGGCATCAGGACAAGGTTTCTTCCTGCAAGAGAAATTTCGGAAGCAAGTCGTGGACCCTTTGTTGAAATTGGCTCTTTCGTAATCTGAACTATTACAGTCTGACCAGTGGTTAAAACATCTGTAATCTTACCATCTTTATCAATATCAGGTTCAGGTTTAAATTTGTGAACGGGCGGTACTTTCCCCTGTTTTTGAAGAGCTGTCTGATAGTACTTATTATGTGTTCTGAACTGTGCTCCAAGATCAAGATAATGGAGGAATGCATCACGTTCATAGCCTACATTTATAAATGCAGCATTCAGCCCGGGCATGATCTTCTTTACCTTACCAAGGTAAATATCCCCGACTGAAAATTTAACATTACGTTTTTCCTTGTTTAATTCAATTAACTGCTTGTCTTCCAACAACGCTAAAGAAACTTCGGAATCACTAACATCAATGATTAAGTCCTTGTTTACCACTTCACTATATTAATCTGAGTTAATATATTTGCCTTCACATCCGACATCCAAATACAATAAACCTAAAGACCATCAGATCTTTAGGTTTAAAATATACAACAACTGACCACTTGCTGATCTGCTACTTCTTTTTATGTCTGTTCTTCCGCAAACGCTTTTTACGTTTGTGAGTGGCCATCTTATGTCTTTTTCTTTTTTTACCGCTTGGCATAGAGGATTATTTCTTAACGTGTGATTTAACTTTGGTGATGAAAGATTTTGCTGGTTTGAAGGCTGGGATATTGTGTGCAGGAATGATGATTGTTGTATTCTTGGAAATATTCCTTGCTGTTTTCTTGGCTCTTTTCTTGACGATGAAGCTTCCAAAACCCCTGAGATAAACATTACTACCTTTTACCATAGAATCTTTTACAGTTTCCATTAGGGCTTCAACAGTTTTCTGTACTGTTACCTTTTCAATACCAGTGTTCTTGGCAATTTCATTAACAATGTCTGCTTTAGTCATTTTTCGTGAAGTTTAAAATTCAACAAATTATTTTGAGTATTCGTTTTTTCAACTGTGCAAATATAAAAATATTATTTGTTTAAATAGAAACACTTACATAATAATTTTTAATTAAAATTTTTATTAATGCCTTAAATACAATGAAATAGATAAATGATAACAATAACCTCTTATATACTCATAGCTAATGACAAATTACAGCTCAATTCCTAAAGAATTGATTTATTGCGCTTTAATCAATTAATCCAGACTTTCGTTGTAGAAAGTGGTTTTTTTATTAACTTTACATTCCGGAAATTGAATATTTTATAAATATATAACTACATGTCAATCAATAAAGTTATACTTGTCGGTAATGTCGGAAAAGATCCGGTAATCCGTTATTTTGATAAGGGCGTAGCCAAAGCAACTTTTCCTCTGGCTACAAGCGAGACTTATACAAATCAACAGGGAGAAACAATAACTTCAACCGAATGGCATAATATAGTTTTATGGCGTGCTCTGGCTGAAGTGGCTGAAAAAACAATTAAAAAGGGTTCACAGGTATATATAGTCGGGAAAATTAAAACTCGTTCATATGTTGATAAAGAAGGTGTTAATAAGTATATAACTGAAATCCTTGCAGATACCTTACTGTTGCTTGAGAAAAAACAGGCAGCTGGCAATGTTGCTGCTAATACAGATATTTCAAAGGGTGAGCCACACGACAAAGGAAATTCAGGATCGGTGGTAAATGAACCGCCCGCTTCATATCAGTCAACCAATGAAAACAATAACAGGAATTGGTCTGACAAAGGCAATACAACCAATGATGATTTTGGCATGGACAACCGACCAGGCAACGTTCAGAATGAAGATGATCTGCCTTTTTAGTTAGATTTATTAATAGAAATTCAATTGGGACCTGTATTTCCACTTTCATACATAATACCTCTTTCAGGTATTGGTGTCAATGTTCCTGATTTTAAATCAGTTATTGGTTTTATAATCCTTATTGTACTTCTCATTTGTTCAGCCCTGATGTCGGGCTCTGAAGTTGCTTATTTTTCTTTCAGACCTGAGGATATTGAAAATTTAAAAATGAATAAAGACAAACAGTCAAAAACAATCCTTAAGCTATATAATAATCCTGAAAAACTGTTGAGCACTGTACTGGTTGCAAACAATACAGTCAATATAGCTATTGTTTTACTGGCTGCATTTCTAAGTTCCAGAATATTTGATTTCAGTTCCGAACCCGTTTTGGGATTCATCATAAATGTTGTATTAATCACTTTTTTACTTCTTTTTTTTGGTGAGGTCATGCCAAAGGTTTATGCGTCCCGGAATCATATTACCCTGGCTTTGTTTATGGCCTACCCGTTAACTCTGTTGGAAAAAGTCTTTCAGCCTGTTACCTTTTTGCTGATATTCTCCTCCAAATTCGTAAAAAAAAGAACAGGAACCCGGCGGTCGAACATCAGTATGGATGACCTTTCTGATGCCCTTGAACTAACATCTGAGGACTTTCAGGAAGATGAAAAAATCCTTAAAGGAATTGTGAATTTCGGAAACATCAATGTCAGTGCAATTATGTGCCCAAGGATAGATGTGACAGCAATTGATATCAAATCGGGATTTGATAAAATTGTTCCTGTGATCATTGAGTCCGGATTTTCGAGAATTCCTGTATATTCTGGCTCCTTTGATACCGTTAAAGGAATTCTATATGCAAAAGATGTTCTTCCATATACAAATAATCCGGATAGTTTTAAGTGGCAGGCTCTTCTGCGACCACCATATTTTGTACCAGAAACTAAAAAGATAAATGATCTTCTCAAGGAGTTTCAAACAAGGAAGATACATATGGCCGTTGTTATTGATGAATATGGAGGAACCTCAGGAATAGTATCTCTTGAAGATATCCTGGAAGAAATTGTCGGGGAGATAACAGATGAAAATGACGAGGATCAGTTATTGTTCCGTAAGCTGGATGAAAAGACTTATATATTTGAAGCCAAGATCTTACTGAATGATTTCTGTAAGGTTGTTAATATTGAAGAGGAACTTTTTGAAGAGATAAGAGGGGAATCGGAAACACTTGCCGGTCTTATCCTGGAATTGACTGGTGAAATTCCACAGAAAGGTCAGATTATAAAATTCGGGGACTTTGTTTTCAGTATAGAATCTGCAGACAAAAGAAGGATAAAAGAGATCCGTGTCGAAATAAATAAGAATGATGGTGACATTAAAAAGGATTAGCAGCTTTATATTGTTTATCTTCTTGAGCGCTTCTTTCGGTTGCAGAGAAGTCGCTGTACCAAAACCGAAGGGTCATTTCCGGATCGATCTTCCCAAAAAGCAGTATATACTTTACAACGATCAGACCAGAAAAAACGTAAAGATTCCTTTATCATTCGAATATCCGGCATACGGACACCTGACTTTTCAGAAAGAGATTGGCTCAAAACCAGGCTGGTTTAATATTGAATTCCCATCCTATAAAGCCAAAATATATTTGACATACAAAGATGTAAAAAATGATTTAGACAGCCTTCTGGAGGCGAGCTATAATCTGAATGTAAAATCCCATATTACAAAAGCCGATGCAATTAATGAACAGGTTTTCAGCAATCGTGAAAACAAAGTTTATGGAATTCTATATGACTTAAAGGGGAACACTGCTTCAGCTGTTGAGTTTTACGTCACCGACAGTCTTACTCATTACCTCAGAGGATCTCTTTATTTTGCAGCTGAGCCAAATGCGGATTCGTTGGCTCCGGTAATTGATTTCTTCAGGGAGGATATCATACATCTGATTGAAACTCTGAAGTGGAAATAATAACATCGTATAGTTTCGAATGGGTTGTATTACAAAACATTATTTAAATGAGTTCTCCATCCTTGGGGTGTGGAAGATAGAAGAGGACCTGAATACTCTTCTCGATCTTGCTTTGCTTGATAATGATGAAAAGAAGAAATATAAGGGATTCAGCAGTAATTCCCGGAAACTTGAATTTTTAAGCGTAAGGGCATTACTTTCTGAACTTATCGGAAGAGAGGCAAAGATCGTTTATAATAAAAATAACAAACCATTCCTTAAAGATGGTTCCAGGTTTATCAGCATATCCCATTCACATAAGCTTACTGCAATCTTGCTGAGTACAAATGAAAAGGTGGGAATTGATTTGGAGTATATGAGCTCAAACATTGCAGCTCTTGCATTTAAATTCATTAACAGAAAGGAAAAAGTTTCTAAAGAAAAAGAAGAACGAAGATATCACCTTTACATTCACTGGTGTGCAAAAGAGGCTCTTTATAAGATCTGTGACAAAGAAGGTATCAGCATAAGAAACAGTATAACAATTGAACCTTTTATTGTAAAGGAATCAGGAGAGATCAAGGGACAGGTTCATACCACTAAAATTAATGAGACGTTTGATCTTTACTATTCGAAATACGATAATTATGCGATAGTGTGGACTAAAAAAAATTATGAAACCTTTATAATTGATCCGGATCATTTTGAAGAAAGGAAATAGTGACAGATATCAGACTTCAGAATAAAAAGATTTTCGAATGAAAACAAATAAATTTCCTGGCAGAAAGAGCATTGCCTTGCTTCTCGATCCTGATAAAGCTCAAAGGAGACTCGCTTCAAAACGTGATTAATACTGCAATTGAGAGCAGAACAGATTACATCTTTGCCGGCGGCAGCCTTACTTTTACCAGTATAGATAATCTGATAAGTGAAATCAGGAAAATGTGCTCAATTCCCGTTATTCTTTTCCCTGGCAACCTTCTTCAGCTTACTCATAAGGCAGATATCATCCTTCTATTGTCACTTATTTCAGGTCGTAATCCGGAATTACTAATTGGAAATCATGTAATTGCAGCTCCTTACCTGAAAGATGTAAAGGAAAAACTCATGTCAGTCGGATATATACTTATAAGTTGCGGAAACAAAACATCCGTAGAATATATCAGTCAGACTGAAGCAATTCCTTTCGATAAACCGGAGATTGCAGTCGCTACCGCCATAGCTGGCGAAATGCTGGGTCTGCAGATGATATACCTGGAAGCCGGCAGTGGTGCAACAATGCCTGTACCGGTAAGTCTTGTAAGAGCAGTAAGAGAAAATATTTCTACGCCATTGGCTGTCGGCGGCGGTATAAAAAATAGTTCTGAGGTTGAAGAGATCTTCAATGCCGGTGCCGATCTGGTTATACTTGGAAATGGCTGTGAGAAAAATCCAGAACTTCTCTCCGAAGCATGCAGGGTAAGGGATAAATTCCGTAAAATCTGAATTATAGAATTACCGGAACAACTCAAACATCGGCTCACCAGTACAGGCATTAGGATATGGTACCTTACAGAGTGTTGATAATGTGGCAGCAATATCAGTCATATCCACCTGACGTGTTACCGAAGCCCTGTTAACTGTCCATCCATACCAAATCAACGGAACATGAGAATCATACTCATAGGGTGAATTATGGTTTGTCACATAATCACTCTCCTTTTCCACCCAACCGGGATTCAACGTAACAATAACATCTCCTGATCGCTGGGGACTGAAATTATTTATAATCCTTTTAAGATTGCCATTCCCGAAATCGTTTGCTTCAAAAGCGGAGTAAGGATAAGCAGCCTCAACCCCGGTAAACTGAACAAGGAAACGGGCCACTTTCTTTTGTACATCATCCAGTGAAAGACGTGCATCTTCAATTAATGTCCTGTTCAGGAAAATCTGTCTTTCCGAATAACCCTTGACCCAGTCTCCCTCTCCGTAAACTGCATTCAGGTAACTTCTCAGCAATTGCAAGGCCTGGTTCTGCTGAAAATATCCTGATGGGATCCGGTTCATTTCCAGAACCGTCGGAATTTCAGAGATACCATGAGCTGCAGTAAAATAGATCAATACATTTTTTTTGCCAATACTGTCATTTATAAATGTGAGAAGGTTCTTAATATCATCGTCGAGACGTAAAATGGCGTCTCCCATCTCCACTGATGATGGCCCGAATCTATGGCCAATATAGTCCGTGGCTGAATAGCAAATTGAAAGAAAATCTGTTACATCATCTTTACCCAGTCGTTCATTCTGAATAAGTCTGATAGCAAAATTCGTAGTAAGAGAATTCGCAAATGGAGTCTCTCTCAGCAAAGAGTAATCATTTTTAGAATTAAAGCTTCCCTTTGTTCTCAATTTTTTCAGATCGTATGGAAAATAGTTAATATTGTTGAATCCCATTTCGAAATTGTTTGAATCAGGAAGGCAATCAGCATAATCCTTAGCAGGCCTTAGCAGGTTCCATGCAGAATTCAGATAAGTGTCTGAAAACTTCATAGCATTAAAGTCATTAACCCAGGTTGGAAGAGAACTAACATAGTATGTACTCGACATCCAGGTTCCTGTTGTATTATCAAACCAGTAAGCTGCATTTGCTGCATGACCGGCTGAAAAGATGGCAGAACTTTCTCTCATGCCGACTCCAAAAACTTTAGCCTTCTTGTTTGTTGACATCTCCAGCTCATCGGAAAATGTTGATACCAGCAGATTTACAGGTGAATGTAACCCTGATTCAAAACTTCCCCCCACCGAATTAACGCTTAAATCTTTGGTACAATTTATTAATTCATTCTTAAGGGGAACATACCAGTAATCAGAAGTTATTCCGTGAAATGAAGGTTCGGCACCTGTTGAGATTGTTGCATGACCCGGAGCAGATTGTGTGAGCATATATCCATAAGAGGCATTTTTAAAATATGTCCCCTCATTAATGAGTCTCTTTATTCCATTCTCACCTAACCTGTCCCTGAACTTCTCGAGCTGATCATACTTCATCTCTTCGACAACAATGCCGATTACAAGACGAGGTTTGTCCGGGGGAAGATATGCCCCCTGACCAGCTGTTTTTAAAAAAACAATTATCAATAAAATGATTGCTGCAGAACTTTTCTTTGCTAACTGACTTGTCTTCATATTTAGTAAACGCAGATTTCCGAATTTCTATATACTACAGATTCCCCTTAATGAAAATAAGGTGCAAAAATACTTGAATTAATTACAGAAGCAAGTGATGAAGATTATTTAATAACCACGAATCTTCCATGAAAACGGGTTTCCGTATCAGGGACAGAGAATACAACAATGTACATTCCTGCAGATAATGATTTTACATCAATTAATAACGGAATTCCCTTAACAGCTAAAGTGTTGAAATCCAACATTAACATGCCTGCCTGATTTATTATGCGGACGTTTATTTTCCCGGCCATAATATCGGGAAGCAAAGCCTTTATTGCATTTCTTGCAGGGTTTGGATAGAGAAGAATATGAGCTGAAGATTTTGTAGTATCAATAACACTAGAAATTATTGACATGTCAACAACCAGATCAGTCCTTTTCTCTGAAGTCACGATGATATTATTTACGGTTTTAGGCAGGTACCCAACTGCCGAAAAGGACAAATTCCATGAACCGGGGGACAGAAATCTCTCAAAACTCCCTGTTAGAGTGTCTGAGTATACCTGGGAACTGTCTTTGTCGTGACCCTCAATAAAGACCCTTGCCGGTACAGGAGCATGAGTGTTGATATTCCGGACCAATCCATGAATTCCGTATAAAGCATTTTCAAGGTACCCGACCAATGAGTGCCAGTTATTCTGCCAGAGAGTCAGTAGTTGATCTGCCGGAGTAACATAGTCAGTATCAAGTTCAATAGTCACTTCTCGTCCTTGAAGTTCGTATGTTACAAAATCCTGTCGGCCTCCATTTACAGGATACCACCTAAACCCGTTTGTTATCCCATTTTGCAAAAAAGTCATATAACCCGAAACAGCATTAACATGCACTGTATCAGCATATTTTCTGCTTATACTTACAAACCAGTCGTTATCCGCATGTAATCTCGCCCACTTATCCCATGGGTAATTAACAACCTCTTCCCCTGCATGAAAATTAGCTGACAGCACGAACCGGTGCTTCCTCATGAATTTAATCATGCCCAGAGTCTCCTTCTGCTGAAGATTCTGAGGAGTATATGGTGTTACGGGATCAGGAAAATTCCTGTTAAGATCATATCCGTTAGCATTATAGCGGGTGGGATTAGTAATATCATTACCTGTCCCGTATGTTCCATCAGGGTTAGCAAGAGGATTTATCCATATCTCGAGGTTATCAACAAGGTTTTTCACCCTGCTGCTAACTGTGTAATTTTTAAGCAGATAATCGGCTAAATGAAGCATAAGGACAAAACCTCCTGTTTCGTCACCATGTATTGTTGATGAGTAAAACACCCTGGGTTCATCTTCATTTACAGCAGCATTATCGGAGATTTTGAGCGCCAGAACCAGTTTGCCGTTTACACTTGTTCCAATTGTATCAAGGTGGCATAATGCAGGATATAGCGCTGCAAAACTTTGCATTATTGAATTGTACTGGGTGTATGTGGGATAGCTGTCCCATTGCAAAGCCTGATTCACATTTAATGCTGAAATAATACTTTTAGTACTTACCTTCTCTACTATCTGGTAATCATACTTTTGCAGGATAAACCATCCAACGGTCAGTCGTGACAAACTAATATGAACAACTTTATCTTTAACTGATAAAATTGAAACATTGGCAGTAAGTATCTCAATGGCTTTGCTGTCTTTATAGGGAATAATGACTTCCGCCTGTCCATCCTGGATGATAATCCGGCGGAGCTTATCATCAAGACTAATATTTTGTGATTCGCACTTCAGAGCTGATAAAACGCCTAAAAATACTATTATCAGGAAACGTCTCACTATAAATATCCTATACGTTAAATCTTATATGCAGAATATCTCCATCATCAACAATATAATTCTTACCCTCGATATAAAATTTCCCTGCTTCTTTGCAGGCATGCTCTGAACCGAGTGAAATAAAGTCGTGGTATTTCATAACTTCAGCTCTGATAAATCCTCTTTCAAGATCGCTATGAATGACTCCTGCTGCCTTAGGCGCTGTCATTCCGGTTTTAATTGTCCATGCCCTGATCTCCATTGGTCCAACAGTAAAGAATGTCTGAAGGTTCAGCATCTTGTAGGCCGCTCTCACCAGTTTATCCACCCCTGGTTCAGCCAGTCCCGCATCTTTCAGAAATGCCAGCCGGTCTTCAATATTTTCCAGTTCTGCTATTTCTGCTTCAATTTCACCCGCAATAACCAGAATTTCAGCATCTCTGTCTTTAAGAAATTCCTTTACCTTTTCTACATACTTATTACCGGTAATGGCCGATTTCTCATCCACATTACACACATACATTACAGGTTTCATAGTAAGAAGGAAGAGATCATCAACATATTTTTTGTCTTCGTCCTTTACTTCGAGTGTGCGGGCATTTTTAAACTCTTCAAAATGTTCACGGTAAAGATGAAGAACCTCCATACCATGTCTTGCATCTTTATCACCGGCTTTTGCAGCCCGCCCCAGTCGTTCGATCTTTTTTTCGACCGATTCCAGATCTTTCACCTGCAATTCAAGATCAATCGTTTCAAGGTCGCGAACCGGGTCAACAGAACCGTCAATATGCGGCAGGGCTTCATTATCAAAGCATCGTAGAACGTGAATCAGAGCATCTGTGTTTCTGATATCTCCAAGAAATTTATTTCCCACACCCTCCCCTTTATTGGATCCTTTTGCCAGGCCCGGTATATCTACTATCTCCACTGTAGTATGAACGATTCTGTCAGTAACCTGATGTTTCTCAAGCTCATATAGTCTTGAATCAGGAACCTGGACAACTCCCATGTTTGATTTTGTTGCACTGAATGCAAAAGCATTTGTTTCGCCTTTGGTATTGGAAATACAGTTAAAAATAGTCGTTTTACCAACATTCGTTATCCCAATAATTCCACATTGAAGAGCCATCAGATATTCTATTAATATATTCGGCAGCAAATTTATCACAATTCCGGGGATAATTCAATAATTGAGTGACTAGAGTGCCTAAAGTTTTGCCCCCCTGCCCCCCTAAAGGGGGGTTAAAAGTTATGTATTCCGGACTTCTTCTAACTCTAAACATTCCTTCAACTTTTCAACTTTTTCAACTTTTCAACTTTAAGTACTCCAAACTTTAGCTCACTCTAAACTTTTCTTTTACTTTAGCTCACTCGAAACTTTTCTTCCTATCTTTAAACCTTTTGCAGTTCTGTCCCTCTAATGAGAAAATCTTTATTGAAATTGAATAACATCAGGCCTGACGATAATATTTCTGAATTACTTAAGACAGATCTGAATAAAGGTTTCCGGCTTCTGGTTGAGACCTACAGCCAAAAACTATATTGGCATATCAGGAGGCTGGTAATCCTTCATGAAGATGCAGATGATGCCCTCCAGAATACCTTTATTAACGTATGGAAAAGCATCGGGAATTTCCGAAGCGAAAGTTCGCTTTATACCTGGCTTTATACAATAGCCACCAACGAAGCGCTTGCATTAATAAATAAAAGAAAAAGAAATGCTGCCGTTTCAATCGATGATTTAGAAAGCTATTTTGTAAATTCACAGGAAGGCAGTATGTGGTTCGACGGTGATGCGGCACAATTGAAACTTCAAAATGCAATACTCCAACTTCCTGAAAAACAGCGCATTGTCTTTAATCTGAAATATTACGAAGATATGACATATGAAGAGATGAGCAAAGTCTTAAAGACTTCAGAGGGTGCACTAAAAGCTTCCTATCATCATGCAGTAAAAAAAATTGAAAAAATAATAATCAAAGATTAAACCTTTTTGATAATCAACTATCTAATCCCATGATGAACCGAGTCCCGACTTGTCGGGAAGAGGTCAATCGCATCTTTGAAATCGATTATATTATGAATAAAGAGTTAAATGACAAACCAGACAAAAATCCTTTTAAAGTACCTGACAACTACTTTGAAGAGGTAAACCGAAAAATAATTTCTGTTACATCCGGTTTTGAACAGGAAGTAAAAGTGATCAGTACTTATTACAGATTCAGGACTTACTTACTTATTGCAGCTTCTGTTGCCGTCTTTATTCTTATCAGTTTTGCTGCAATAAAGCTTTTGACTCCTGGTAAATCAAATTCTCAGGTATCGGAAGTTCTCTATGACGTGAACCCGGATTCCTGCCTGAATGAAATTGACATTTCTACTCTTGAAGAAAAAGCATCAACGGTTGTCCTTTCTGAAGAAGGGCCAGAAGTAAGCAAAAAGGATATAATTGATTATCTTATGCTTGAAAACATTGAAATAAATGATATATATGAACATCTGTAAATTTGAAGCCATGAAAAAAGTAGTCATTGTTTTACTAATAATATTAATGCTTCCGGTTATAAGGGTGGCAGCACAGAATCCAAATCTGGAAAAACTGAATAATTATAAAATCGGATTCTTTACAAAAAAACTTAATTTAACCTCTGAGGAGGCAGAAAAATTCTGGCCTGTGTATAATGAATATCAGGGCAAAAGGAATCTGATACAGTTAGAAAAACTGAAAATCAACAGGAACTTTAATCAAAACGGAAGTACTCTGAGTGATAATCAACTGGTAGAAATGGGCGATAAATATGTTGATTGCCTTGTCCAGGAGTCTGCTCTTGCCGTTGCATTTCACAAAAAACTGAGAGAGGTTCTGTCCCCATCAAAAGTTATCATGTATTACCAGGCAGAAAATCAATATAAAGCTCAACTCCTTAATGAGTTGCAGAATGTCAGGCAACAACAGAAGGTAAGGCCGGGACGTAATTTTTAGGTTATCGGCTGGTTTCTACCTGCTGTTGATTTGTTGCAGATTAAGGTTCCGGATAAAATTTATTGATTTTTCAATTTCAGTATACATAACCTTATCATCATTAATGAAAGGTATAGTATCCCGAAATGATTTTACTACTTCTTCCAGCAAAGCTGATGACCTGAGTGGTCTTCTGAATTCCAGAGCCTGTATAGCAGTAAAGAGTTCAATGGCTATGATCCTTTCAAGGTTTTCCGCAACGCGCAATAATTTAGTTGCCCCGTTAGCACCCATGCTTACGTGATCTTCCTGCTCATTTGATGAAGGAATCGAATCCACAGATGACGGAGTGCAAAGTTGCTTATTCTGGCTTACAATCGATGCAGCAGTATATTGGGGTATCATGAAGCCACTGTTTAATCCCGGATTTACCACCAGGAATTCAGGAAGATCCCTTTGGCCGGCTATCAATCTATAGACTCTTCTCTCGGAAATGCTTCCCAATTCGGCAAGAGCTATTGCCAGATAATCGAATATCAGAGCAAGGGGCTGTCCATGGAAATTCCCTCCTGAAATAATTAGGTCTTCATCGGGAAATATTGTGGGATTATCAGTTACAGAGTTGATCTCTGTAAGAATTACGGATTTTGCATAGCTGATCGCATCCTTGCTTGCTCCATGAACCTGGGGAATACACCTGAAAGAGTAAGGATCCTGAACATGTTCTTTTTTGCGTGAAATCAACTGGCTTCCCTTCAACATTTTTCTGAAGGCTTTTGCAGTGGTAATCTGCCCTTTATGTGGTCTGATTGTATGCAGGCACTCAAAAAACGGATCAGGTCGTCCGTCATATGCCTCCAGTGAAATCGCCGAGGTTATATCTGCAATTGCTGAAAGTCTTTCAGCTAATGATATAATGTATACGCCATAAGAACTCATGAATTGTGTCCCGTTCAAAAGAGCAAGACCTTCCTTTGATTTCAGTTCAACAGGAGACCAGCCAAGTTTTTTCAGAACTGTTGCGGATTCGCATATCTTTCCTTTATACATCACTTCTCCCATACCTAATAACGGAAGGACAAGATGTGCAAGAGGTGCAAGATCGCCCGATGCTCCCAGAGATCCCAGTTCATATACGACAGGGCTTACTCCCTCATTGAGGAAATCTATCATCCGCTGAATTGTTGCCACCTGAACACCTGATTTTCCAAGACTAAGTGCATGTATTTTCAGTAGCAGCATAAGCCTGACAATTTCCTCTCTTACGACAGGACCAGTACCACATGCATGCGACATGACCAGGTTTTCCTGTAGTTTATTGAGCTGATCTTTACTGATTGTTTTATTATGAAGGGACCCGAAACCGGTAGTGATCCCATAAATAGGCGATGTATTATTCTCCAGTTTGTGGTCGAGGTAGTTCCGGCAAACATTAATAAGCTCAACAGATTCTTTTGACAGGGACAGTTTTACATCCTTATCGAGAATATTCCATATGGTTTCAAGCTTTAGTTCGGCGGGTGATATCTTAAAATTCATACTTTAATTTCTTAATTGTGATAGCTCGAAAATCAATTTTTTTTACCCTTCCCCAAGGGGAGTAAAATTGATTTTCTTCGCTCCCCTTGGGGCCGGGGTGAACGAAGAAAATCAATTTTTAATTTCGGAGATGACAAATGCTCCAAGTTCATCCAGATGTATATTTTTCTGTTCTCCTGTGGACATTATTTTTATTTTCAGATGATTATTGCTGATCTCATCTTCCCCTGCAATAACTATATAAGGTATCTTTTTTGAATCGGCATAGGAGATCTGTTTTTTAAGCTTCACAGCATCAGGGTATAACTCGCTTTGCACATTAAGGTCATGCAATAAATCAAGAATCTTAAGCGCGTATAATGATTCTTTCTCTCCGAAATTAACCAGCATGATCTCGGTGGAGGAAACTCTGATGTCATCAAAAAGATTTAACTGGTTCAGAACATCAAATATCCTGTCAGCGCCGAAAGAGATTCCCACACCTGATACCCCTTCCATTCCAAAAACTCCGGTAAGATTATCATAACGCCCGCCTCCGCAAATACTTCCTATGCTCATATCCTTAGACTTTACTTCTATGATTGCTCCGGTATAATAATTTAATCCACGGGCAAGCGTAAGATCAAGTTCAACCTCGCATGTTAAGGAACTATTTTCGAAATAAGCAAAAAGAGTCTGTAGTTCTGTTATCCCTTTCATTCCCACTTCTGATATTGAAAGCAGGTTACTAAGTGTGGCAAGCTTAGCTGGGGTATTACCATTTAGTTGCAGGATAGGCTGCAGGTTCGATATTGCCTCATTCGATAATCCTTTACTCCTCAATTCAGCATTAACATTCTCATTACCAATCTTATCAAGCTTATCGATTGCTACGGTGATATCAATAATCCTTTCAGATTCTCCAATATATTCTGCAATTCCTGCAAGGACTTTTCGGTTGTTAATCTTAACAACCGTAGCAATCCCAAATCTTTTAAATATATCATCAATGATCTTAATCAATTCATACTCATTTAATAATGAGTCGCTTCCGACGACATCAACATCGCATTGAAAGAACTCCCTGTATCTGCCTTTCTGTGGTCTGTCGGCTCTCCAGACAGGCTGTATCTGATATCTTTTGAATGGAAAAACAATTTCATCCCGGTGCTGCACTACATAACGTGCGAATGGCACTGTAAGGTCGTATCTTAATCCCTTTTCGCAGATTTTCGAGGATAACCGGCCAGATTCCCTGTTGACGAGTTCCTGATCACTGACTGACGACAAAAAATCACCCGAATTAAGTATCCTGAATAAAAGTTTGTCTCCTTCATCCCCGTATTTTCCCAGAAGGGTTGTCAGATTCTCCATTGCGGGAGTTTCAATAGGCTGATAACCATATAATCTGAAAACCTTCTTAATGGTTTCGAAAATATATTCGCGTTTCAGCATCTCCTCTGTCGAGAAATCTCTTGTTCCTTTTGGTATTGATGGCTTGGATGACATAAAAGTTAATTGAGACAAAAAATAAAAGTTAAAAGTAAGACAAAAGTATAAAAGATACTGAGAATATAAATCCATTAACCGCTAAGGTCGCAAAGTTTTTTCGCAAAGGTCGCAAAGAATTGTACTTTATATATTTCTGACTTTGCGTACTTTGCGTTTTTTACCCACCGAATCCGCCAGCTGGCGGAGAAGGTGGACTTGGCGTGCTTTGCGGTTAAATGAAATTACTTCTATTAGTAACTATTTCGACCTAACTAAATTAATACTTTTCGGGAACGAAAGTCTGTTCTGTAACAGGCGGTCTGACATAAGCTACATCGTGTTTTAACGCAGGAAGTTTCAAGGGTTTAGGCGTGAGGTCCTCATAAGGTATGATTGAGAGAAGATGATCTATACAATTGAGTCTTGCTCTCTTTTTATCATCAGCACGGACAACATACCAGGGCGATTGTTTGGTATCGGTATAGGAGAACATTTTATCTTTAGCCATAGAATATTCAACCCATTTATCGCGTGATTCGATATCCATAGGGCTGATCTTCCATCGTTTTGTCGGGTCCTTTATTCTATCCTGGAAACGTTTTTCCTGCTCATGATCACTAACTGAAAACCAGTACTTAATAACAATTGTGCCTGACCTGATAAGCATCCTTTCAAATTCCGGACACGATCTTAGAAACTCCTCGTACTCATCATTGGCACAATAACCCATAACCTGTTCAACACCGGCCCTGTTATACCAGCTTCTGTCAAACAGAACAATTTCACCTCCTGCTGGTAGCTCTGAAACGTATCTTTGAAAATACCATTGGGATTTTTCTTTTTCGGTAGGTATGCCCAGGGCGACAATTCTGCATATCCTGGGATTCAGACATCCGGCAATCGTTTTAATTACTCCGCCTTTCCCGGCAGCGTCCCTGCCTTCAAATACAATAACTACCTTCAGTTTATTTGCTTTTACCCATTCCTGGAGTTTTACAAGTTCAATTTCCAGATTCAAAAGCAACTTTTCGTATTCATTGTCATCTAGTTTCTTCTTCTTTTCCTGTTCTATATCATGATATAAATCGTCTTTTCCAACAGCACTTAATTTTTCTGGTTTCTTATTTCTGTTACTAGACATGGCAAGAGATTTTTTAATAAAACAGAAAATTATCAAAAATAAATGGGAAATGGAAATTAAAATCTAAGGTACTCACGCCCTTCTTTTCCCCCTCTGCCACACCTGAAGTCAGGCGCCTCCTTAAAATTGCCTGCCAGGCAATTTCTTAACAGTCGGCCATGTAAAGAGCGGGAATTTACACATAATCAGGGCATTACGCCCCCTCTCTAATTCTTAGAGAGGGGGATGGGGGGTGAGTACGTTAGAAGAAGAAAGGGGGGTTGGGGTATTATTGTATAAACGGAATAACCAGAGGATATCTGAAAAGTTCTCCTTTTGGGGCTTTCACGCTTGCGATAATTACGCAGACTACTTTAAGGGTTCCCAAAATCATGATTATAGGAAATCCGATAATGATAAAACATAATGGAATAGTCAGAATTATATAAAGCAGCATTGACAACTGGAAGTTTAGAGATGCTTTTCCGTTAATATTAACCCAAGATGATTCATCTCTTCTGGTTAACCAGCAAATCAGCGGACCTATAATACCACCGAATGGGAAAAAGAAACCAGCAAAAGCTGAAAGGTGACATAACATCGCCCAATTTCTTTCTGATTCTGATAACACTCTGCTCTCTTCCATGATATTTAAGTATTTATTAAAAAGACGGTTTTGTTCGTCTAATGCTGCATGCTATTTTTCAAGCCGTTTCAGATCTGCCGGTAACAAACCATCCGGATTGGCTTTGTCTACCAAATGTAAGTTATAATAGTACATTTCACCATCGTCGATTCCTAAAAGCATAACAAAACAATAACCTGAGCTCCTGTCACCCCTCGGACCAACCTTATGGAGAATTATAGTATTAGGCTTTTTGTTCTCAATTGAACTCATAACCTCATCAGTTGTAACTATCTCGATCTTATTAGCATAGAATTTTCTTATCTTGTCCATAGTGGATATTTCGGGTGTAAGATCGTCCTGTTCCACCAGTATCGTTTTATCCTTTATATCTGGTATGTTTTTGTTATAGTATTTAAGATATTTCCTGAGTGTAAGTGAAGGGTCATCTGATATCTGACGCGCGTGCTGTTGCATAAAGGCCAATATAGGACCAAGCTTATAGCTGTATTCAAAATCAAATACTCCTGCAAAGGAAAGAGGTATTGCGCAAATCTCCGGCATTTCTGCAAGTTTATCTACATCTTTCCCCTGTAGAAGATTAATAAAATTATAGAGACCATGCGATTTGTCGGCATCAAAATTTGTCTGGGTAATTACTATAAACGAGTAAGCTGGATTTAATCTTCTGACATTAAAGTCTTTTACTGAAATAAATTCATACGGAGTTACCTTCCATGAATCTTTGACAACTTCTTTAATATAAATATTATACGATGAAAAAGGATCATCTTCCAGAACCACGCAGGTAACCGATCCATTAAATTGTTTGATTTCATCACGGGTAGGAAATGGGGCCTGTCCTGTCAATAGTGCAACCGGAAAAAGAAGAGCAAAGTATACAAATAATATTCTCATGTCAATACTATTGTTCAACAGGTATATACAAGGGGTTTTTTTCGTTGAATTTCCGTATATACACAAACATAAGTTCTTTTTTCTTTTTTCTTGACAGTTGAACATACTCCTCATATAGCTGACTATCCTTCATGAGAAGAAGTTCAGTATTTTCAACGTTGAATTCCAAGACTTTACCACTCTCAAAATCGATCAGATACTGTTTCAATTCATTACGGGCAATATTAGATTGCCTGTAAGGTGAATAATACGAGTTATAAGGATTATAATAACTACTGTACCCATAAGGTGAATAGTAAGGATCGTAATAACCATAAGGAGAGTTATAATAACGTGAATCATAAGTAGTTATGTCAGCAACAAAGTGACAGATGCTTCCTATAAAGGTAATCCTGTTGAAATTCTCCTGAATCTGAACATAGAGCACTCCATTACGTGCATAGCCCCAGATGGTATTTTTCGCAATTTCCTGTCTCACACCCATATTGTCATAGAAATAAATCTTATCGATCTCAAGAATTTTTTTAAAAAATTCTCTGTCGTTGTAATCAATTGAAGTGAGCAACTTTGCTTTTGGAATAGGACTATTTAATTTTACCTGGTCAAAATTGAGGTATATACCATCATTAAACCTGAACTCAGGGGTGTATTTAACCATCCCTTCTTTCTCTTGTCCCGACAAATACTGAAGGGATATACCCATCAGGAAAAAACTCACTGAAATAAATATCCTTAGTACTTTTATCATAACATTCGAAGTTTAACTTTGTCAGTTCAAATTTCGTACCGGAAGCACAAATTTAACGTTTTCCTTCAAAGGTTGTTAATTTCAGTTAGTGTATATTTATTACATATTTTGTGTAAATTTACAAAAGCTCAAATTAGTGATTTATGATCAGTGAAACTGAAAGGAGTACTAATAGTAATGGTCTAAATAAATCTTCCGAGGAATTTTTCGAGATAAAAAGGAGGATCATAGAAAAGTACTCAATTATTGCGCTTTTCTGTCTGATATCAGCTGTAGTCCTAATCTCTGTTAATCTAAAACTTCCTGCAGGATGCATGATTATCGCCGCTGCAAGTCTTGGAATAATTACTCTCAAAAAAACTGCGGATCTTAATAAGAAATTCAGAGACTCTTTAAGTGAGTTTACTTCCCTGAATGAAAGAAAAGATGATGTCATTATCGATTTCTCACACAGGATAAGAGAACCGTTAAATAACCTGGTTATTATCTCTGATATGTTAATGGAATCGGGCCTTCAGAAAAAACAAAAAGAATTACTTGAGACTTTCATTGCTTCAACCAATAATATGGTGACTACAGTTAATGAATTAACGATGCAGTCTGCCGGAAACCTTAGTTATGAGCATAGAAAGGCAATAAAGTTTAATCTTTTATCAACTATTCAAAACACTATAGAGCTATATAGCCTTAAAGATAAAGCCAATATAGATTTCATATTGAATAAAAAGGAATTCAGTGACTTTGAATGTTTTGGCGACCCCATCATTCTTAAACAGATATTTCTTGATCTTTTCAATACCATTGAGACACAAGCATCAGAAAGAGTAACAAAGGTTACAATAAACCTGAAGAAAACTAAAGAATCGGGGACTGAAAGTATTATTGATCTGAGGATACAAACAGATAATCCCATTATTCTGATCAATGATATTGGTGTTGAAAAAAGTCTGGCTGCCAGGTTTATCTCATCAGGAAAGGGCACGTTCAGCCAGGAGATTGGAACCAATTCTACCGTTTTGAACATTTTTCTTCCTTATGCTAATCCTGTCGTTGAGGCGAAGCAGAGCATAGCTTCACAAAAGATTGAGGAGCTTATTCAGAAAGACAAAATTCATAAAGATCTCAAAAACCTTAAAATACTTCTCGTTGAAGATAATCTCATAAACCAGAAGATTACTCTGCTAACCCTCAAGCCTCTCGTTCAGAGCATTGATACTGCGTCAAACGGTAAAGAGGCTCTTGATAAATTCGGAACCACTAATTATGATCTGATTCTTATGGATATTCAGATGCCCGTAATGAGCGGACTGGTGGCGGCTGAAAAGATCAGAGCTCTGGAATCCACAACCAGTTCACATGTTCCGATAATAGCAATTACAGCTAACGCTATGATAGGTGATAAAGAGAAATGCCTGTCAGCCGGCATAGATGATTATATAAGTAAACCTTTCCAGCCGGCGGCACTCATTGAAAAGATAAAAAAGATCATTTAATTACTTTTGTTAAAGGTCTGAATCCGATTACCATCATATCGTCGACCTGTTCATTCGTTCCCATCCATGTTTTTATATTTTCTTCAAGGATAGCTTTTTGGTCATCAACCGGGAAGCTGTGAATTGTCAATAACAGGTACCTGAAGCGCCTGTACATAAATTTTTTATTATCAGTTCCACCAAACTGATCAACATATCCATCAGAAAAGAGATAGAATATATCGTCTTCCAGGAGATCTATTTCGTGATCGGTATAAGCTATCTCTTCAGTGTTCATGCCAATAATAATCTTATCTGCCATTATCTCAACCAGACTTCCATCGCGGATAAGATAAAGGGGAAGGAAAGCACCGGAGTATTCTACCTTTTTTCTTCTTCTGTCGATGACGCAAAGTCCTATATCCATTCCATCCCGGATGATTGTTCCAATATTTTTTTCTCTGCTGAAAGTTTTTTCCAAAGCTTTATTCAGTATTGCCAAAATCATAGACGGAACTTCAATATTGTCTTCATTGATGGTTTTTCCAATGATCTCCAGTCCAATCATTGACATTAGTGCGCCCGGAACACCGTGACCAGTGCAATCAGCTGCCACAACAAAAACCTTATCACCTTTTTCCTCTATCCAGTAGAAATCTCCACTGACAATATTTTTTGGCTTGAATAAGATAAAGGAGTCTGCAAAGTGTTTTCTGAAATATAATTCAGAAGGCAAAAGGGCCTCCTGTATTCTTTGAGCATATATCAGACTATCTGTTATGTCTTTATCTTTTAATTCCAGTTCTCCCTTCTGTAATTCAATAATATCTAGAGCCTTTTTCATCTCCTTTAGAAGCTTCCTCGTTTTGACAAGTTTCCTTGTCTGAAAAATATAAAACAAATAGAACAGTGAAATTACCAGTGCCCCATAGAGCAGTAATCTTAAAGCAGAGGTTGAAAAATCGAAAATTTTACCAATCAATATACCATTGCAGCCTATTAGACTTTCAATGATAAAAGTATGAGTATATGTCGTATGTAAGAGTAACATGAGATATTGCAAAATTAGACTAATTATCCATATGTTATAAGCAGGGCTGGAAAAACAGATCCGGAACTACTCAATGATAATTTCATCAGTGCCCTTCCGGCATAACCTCAGGTATCTGATTGAGGGGGAACTTGTGAATTCTCCTAATCCAAGAGATCCCCATTTCTGATCTATTGCTGAAATGGTTTCAGTATCCGAGCTGACAATATTCGGCCATTTTCTGGGAAATCCCCCCTTTCTGTAAGCCTTGATTGTACCGTCAATCAAAAGTGATGAGGGGGAGATAAATTCATGATCACGTTGAGGATCAGAGTTACCAAGGAGTTGCCAGGATACCATAAACAGATCATTTACATCAACTGTATGATCAACAACAATAATTAGGCTGTAGATACTACCGGGATCAATGGCTGAGAACATACTTTTTACCTTTGCAATAATATCTGCATCCTCCGTCCGGTTAACTGAAATTATAATGATGGGGATATTATATCTGAAAAGACTCAGGTTATAGTTATTGACGATAGTCCGGTCAAAAAAGTCACTTTTGATCGCAGAGATATCCCGTTTGTCCGGTAGTAAAATATTGTGCCTTCCTGAGCTTTCTTCAGTTTGCTTTATTGTGGCATCAATTCCGACTTTTCCTCCAAAAGAAAAATTATCTGATGAATGATCCAGAACATCAAGGGGACCGCGACTGAATAACAGATCTTTACTGAGATCTACGTTGGCAAAAACGTGAGACAGAAGCTCCCTGTAGTTCCTGATATTGATGTTACCATTTACAACAATCAGGTACTTGGTAAACATCATCTGTCCGGCTCCGGCCAACGAGCTTAGAACTTTCATCCCCTGACCGGGATAACTCTTATTTATCTTTACAATAACCAAATTGTGAGCTATTCCTGCATCTGGCATATGAAAATCTTCAATTTCAGGTTGTATGGCCATTCGGACAGGCGAGAGGAATAGTTTTTCTGTTGTCTTGGCAAGCCAGGCATCCTCCTGCGGAGGAATACCGACTATTGTTGCAGGGTAAATGGCATTTCTTGAATGAGTGATACAGGTAACATGAAATTTAGGGTACCAGTCGGCCAGAGAATAGAATCCTGTATGGTCTCCAAACGGACCTTCCCATACCGGATCTTCAGCCGGATCAACAAAACCTTCCAGAATGATGTCAGCATCTTCCGGTACAAAAAGATCATTCGTGAGGCATCTCACCATATTTACCTTTTTTTTCCTGAGAAAACCGGCAAGAATATATTCATTGATATTTTCAGGTAAAGGAGCTGTTGCTGAATAAGTATAAACCGGATCACCACCGAGAGCAACAGAGACCGGCATTTTTTTACCGGTTAATTTCCAGGCTTCAAAATGATTGGCTCCTGTTTTATGACGCTGCCAGTGCATGGCTGTTGTGTTATTATCCAGAATCTGCATTCTGTACATTCCGATATTAGTTCTGTTTGTCTCAGGATGTCTTGTATGTACCATCGGCAGAGTTATAAAACGACCTCCGTCGTATGGCCAGCATTTCAGAACAGGAAGGATATCAAGGTCAGGTGCCATGTTGATCACCTGCTGACAAGTGCCTTTTCTTTTAATATGTGAAGGAAGGAAACTGGCCAGTTTAATTAGAGTGGGGAGGGAGGAAAGTTTTTGAAAAAATGTCACTTTGCTCTCTGATACATTATTAAATATACTTTCAATTTCTGCTCCGGTATCATCAAGACTGCTTCTGCCAATTGCCATTGCCATCCTGATATCGGATCCGAAAGCATTTATCAGAACCGGAAAACCTGTTCCGTTATTTTCGAACAATAACGCTTTTCCTCCTGATTTGGTTACCCTGTCGGCTATCTCAGTTATTTCGAGTACCGGATCCACAAACTGTTTTATCCTGTGCAATTCATTTTTCTTTTCCAGATCAGCAATAAAATCTGATAATCCTGAGTAACTCATACCGGGGTTTTTATAATATCCAAAGATATTCAATATGCCAATATGAGTAGCATAAACCGGCCTTCTAATTCTGGGGGTATGTACGTCCGTACACGCATGCATACAACGTTTCAACAGGTATAAAAACAATAATGGGAACTATTCACGAGGATTAGTTCCCATTCACCGTTTACAACCGAGGCTGTTAACGATGTCAGATTACTGTTATTCTGACCGGCCGCTTCTTCTGATACAAGACCAGTTTTTGCAACCCTTGGCTTTCAGGTTTAGCCTGTTACAGCAGAACCTTCCGGCTTTCCTTTCTTCCCGTCTTGCGACGGAAATTCCGGGAAGAAGTGTCATTCAGGCGCTGGTACATATTTCCCGAAGGATATTGCATCAGTTTCAGTTAACCCGGGGCCGAAGCCCTTCATATTCTGAAGCCCTGTGACTCAATCGCTGAAAGAACGTTTCCGGTTTTCGTTGACTTACTGAACATCGTGGACGCGAAGTCCATTTAGTTCAGGCTCCGGCTCTCCTGGTGCGCAGACCCGAAGGTCTGACCGAAACGGATCTTGTCTCAATTAAGTAACCTTTTCCGTCTCCACATCTTTTGAGCAGTCTTTTATCGCTCACCTGATAGTATCAAATTTACACCATGATTTCTTAAAAACAATACAATTATAACCGTTGTTATACACCCGATATAAACAGAGAGTGTTAATAATTGTTAATAACGTCGGGAATAGAGGAAAGACCTCATCCCCCGATGTTTTTTTACCCCCTGCCCCCCTAAAGGGGGGTACGTTCTCGAACATGCACAAACTTCATAAATAAACGAGAACGAGTCCCGCCTAAGCGGGATTGGGGGGTCATTTCTTATATCCGTATACAGCCAGGTTGCCGAGAGTCTCTTCAATTCTGAGTAATTGATTGTACTTGGCAATCCTATCCGTTCTGCTTGCTGATCCTGTTTTGATTTGACCGGAATTGGTTGCTACAGCAATATCGGCAATTGTGGTATCTTCAGTTTCACCTGAACGGTGGGAAGTGACTGTTGTGTAACCTGCCCTGTGAGCCATCTCTATAGCATTAAGAGTCTCGGTAAGAGAGCCTATCTGGTTAACTTTTATAAGAATCGAGTTCGCACAACCCATATCAATTCCTTTCTTAAGATAGTCAACATTGGTCACAAATACATCGTCACCTACTATCTGACATTTCTTTCCTATCCTGTCTGTCAGTAATTTCCAGCCATCCCAATCCCCTTCTGCCATGCCATCTTCCACTGAGTCTATTGGATATTTGTTTATAAGTTGTTCGATATAATCAACCTGTTCTTTTGAAGTTCTTCTTGCGCCTTTAGGCCCTTCAAATTTTGAATAGTTGTACAAACCTTCTTTATAGAATTCGGAAGCTGCACAATCGAGAGCAATTGTAATATCAGAACCTGCTTTGTAACCTGCAGCAGCTATTGCTTTAAGAATTGTTTCCAGAGCATCTTCAGTACCTTCGAATTTGGGCGCAAAGCCGCCTTCATCACCTACAGCAGTGCTTAATCCACGTTCTTTCAGTACCTTTTTCAGTGAATGGAATACTTCAGCTCCCATGCGTAATCCTTCACTGAATGAAGGAGCTCCTATTGGTCTGATCATGAATTCCTGGAAAGCGATTGGGGCATCTGAGTGAGATCCTCCATTAACGATATTCATCATAGGGACAGGCAGTGTAACAGCATTGGTACCACCAATATAACGAAATAAAGGGAGCCCATGATATGCAGCGGCTGCTTTTGCGACAGCAAGAGAGACACCTAATATAGCATTGGCTCCAAGGCTACTTTTAGTCTTTGTACCGTCAAGATCGATCATTTTCTTATCGATCCCTGATTGGTCGGTAACATCCATTCCGATAATTTCTTCGGAAATAACGTTATTTACGTTATGGACAGCTTTCAGAACACCTTTTCCCAGATAACGATTCTTATCGCCATCTCTAAGTTCAAGAGCTTCATTTTCTCCGGTAGAAGCACCAGATGGTACAGCTGCTCTGCCGAAATAACCACTTTGTGTCATAACATCAACCTCAATTGTTGGATTGCCCCGGGAATCAAGAATCTCGCGGGCATGAACACTAACTATCTGACCCATAAATTTTTATTTAATATTAAACAATTATGAAATATACAAAAAAAGGGATAAAGTTTTTAATTACTCATCCCTTTTCGTTTTAGTATTTTTTGAACATCTTATTTTTCTTCTTGAACTGATTCTTCTGCAGCTTCTTCAGTTTTTGCGGCGGTTTTTTCAGTTTTTTCTGATTTTACCTTGGCAGCTTTTGGAGCTTTTGCCTCTGTTACAGAATCTTCTTTCTTCTTTGATGACTTTCTTCTTCTTGTCGTTTTTGTTTTAGCAGCTTCTCCTCCGAGCATAGCTTCGTTGTAATCGACAAGTTCAAGGATGCACATATCTGCATTGTCTCCTATTCTGTTGCCGATTTTTAATATACGGGTATATCCACCCGGGCGCTCGGCAATTTTTGGGGACACTTCTCTGAATAACTCAGATACGGCGGTTTTGTCTTTCAGATAACTGAATACCACTCTCCTGGAGTTTGTGGAATCTTCCTTGGATTTAGTAATAAGCGGTTCGACGAAAGTGCGAAGTGCTTTGGCTTTGGCTGTTGTGGTAGTGATCCTTTTATGAAGGATAAGTGATGTAGCCATGTTCGAAAGCATTGCCTTCCTGTGTGAACTTGTTCTTCCTAAATGGTTAATAACTCTATTATGTCGCATTTCTCTATTTACTTAACCAGTTTATATTAATCTTTTTCCAATTTATATTTGCTTACATCCATTCCAAATGACAGGCTCATGGATTCGAGCAATTCATCAAGCTCTGTGAGCGATTTCTTACCAAAGTTTCTGAATTTAAGTAGGTCGTTTTTATTAAACTTAACCAGGTCGCCCAGGGTTTCAACTTCTGCTGCTTTCAGACAATTAAGTGCCCTGACTGAAAGATCCAGATCAACCAGTTTTGTTTTAAGTAACTGTCTCATATGCAGTACTTCCTCATCAAACTCCTCGTTTGCCATTTTATCATCCGAATCGAGAGTGATTTTCTCATCGGAGAAGAGCATAAAGTGATAAATGAGAATTTTTGCTGCTTCTTTGAGAGCATCTTTAGGATGAATTGATCCATCTGTTTCGATCTCGAAAAGAAGTTTCTCATAGTCAGTTTTTTGCTCAACACGATAATTCTCTACAGAATATTTCACATTTCTGATAGGCGTAAAAATAGCATCAATAGCTATAAGCCCAAACTCACTGTCAACAGGTTCATTTTCTTCTGCAGGGACATAACCTCTGCCTTTATTGATAGACAGGTCTATTTGTATTTTTACATCCGGTTCCATTCTGAATATTACCAGATCGGGGTTTAGTACCTCAAAACTGCTCAGAGCATTGTTAAGGTTACCGGCTTTAAATACATCCTGACCACTGACCTTAATTGTAACCTTCTCATGATCAACATCCTCAACTATCCTTTTGAAACGAACCTGTTTCAGGTTCAGAATAATCTCGGTAACGTCTTCCATTACACCAGTTATGGTGGAGAACTCGTGGTCAATGCCTTCAATTTTGACCGTTGTTATAGCAAAACCCTCGAGAGAAGAGAGAAGAATTCTTCTTAATGCATTGCCGACAGTAATACCATAGCCAGGTTCAAGCGGACGGAATTCGAATTTTCCGCGTTTGTCGTCCGCTTCCAGCATTATTACTTTATCAGGCTTCTGGAATGATAAAATGGCCATAGAATTTTTCTTAATATTATTACTTGGAATACAATTCAACTATCAGTTGTTCCTTGATGTTTTCAGGAATATCAGTACGTTCAGGTACGTTCATAAATTTACCTGCCATTTGCGTGTCATCCCACTCGAGCCATGAAAGCTTTGAATACTTTTTCGTTGTAAGTGAATCAACGATCGACTCGAGAGATTTTGATTTCTCACGGACGCCGATAATATCACCTGGCTTAAGCTGAAAAGAAGGAATGTTAACTACAGTTCCGTTAACAGTTATGTGTCTGTGAGAAACGAGCTGCCGTGCACTTGCCCTTGTCGGAGCAACACCGAGGCGGTATACAACGTTATCAAGACGGGATTCAAGAAGCTGCAGAAGAACTGCACCGGTAACTCCTTTACTTCTTGAGGCTTTCTCAAAAGTATTACGGAACTGGCGCTCAAGCATGCCATAGGTATATTTTGCCTTTTGCTTTTCCCTGAGCTGAACACCATATTCTGATGTCTTCTTCCTTTTTTTATTCATTCCATGCTGTCCGGGAGGAAAATTCTTCCTTTCCATGTGCTTGTCGGGACCGAAAATAGGTTCACCGAATTTTCTTGCTATTCTTGTTCTTGGGCCAGTATATCTTGCCATTTTGTATAAAAATTTTGAACTTAGTTACTTTATTTTTTATTTCGTCCCGATAGCTATCGGGACGCAATCACTTTAAACTCTTCTTCTTCCGGGAGCACGGCAACCGTTATGTGGCATCGGAGTTACATCAACAATTTCAGTGACTTCTATTCCAACGTTGCTTATTGATCTGATAGCTGATTCGCGACCCGAACCCGGACCTTTTACGAACACTTTTACTTTCCTTAATCCCAGGTCATAGGCCACTTTCCCACACTCTTCAGAAGCCATTTGAGCCGCATATGGTGTATTCTTCTTGGAACCTTTAAATCCCATCTTCCCTGCAGATGCCCATGAAATAACCTGACCGGAATTATTAGTCAGTGTAACAATAATATTATTAAATGATGAATGAACATGTGCCTGGCCTGAAGGTTCAACCTTAACGACCCTCTTTTTTAATGCTCCAGTCTTCTTTGCCATAATCTATTTATTTAGTAGCTTTTTTCTTGTTTGCAACTGTTTTCTTTCTCCCTTTACGGGTTCTGGCGTTATTCTTGGTGCTCTGTCCTCTGACAGGGAGACCTATCCTGTGACGAACCCCACGATAGCAGCCAATATCCATAAGCCTTTTTATGTTCATCTGAGTCTCTGAACGAAGTTCTCCTTCAAGCTTATAGTTATCATTCAGAATTCTGCGGATGGAGTTGATCTGTTCATCGGTCCAGTCCTGGACCTTTGCATTCCTGTCAACACCAGCCTCATCGAGTACTCTCTGTGCAATGCTCCTGCCTACTCCATAGATGTAAGTCAAGCCAACTTCGCCTCTTTTATTTCTTGGTAAATCTACACCAACAATACGTGCCATATAAAACTTTTCTTAAATGAGTTGCAAAATTAGTTAAAATTATCCCTGCCTCTGTTTGAACTTGGGATTTTTCTTATTAATAACGTAAATGCGGCCTTTTCTTCTGACAATCTTACAGTCAGAACTGCGCTTTTTTACAGATGCTCTTACTTTCATTACTTTAATATTTCTTATTTATACCTGAATGTTATTCTTCCTTTTGTTAAATCGTAGGGTGACATTTCCACTTTTACCTTATCGCCTGGCAAGATTTTAATATAATGCATTCTCATCTTTCCCGATATATGTGCAGTTATCACATGTCCGTTTTCGAGCTCCACCCTGAACATTGCATTAGATAGGGCTTCGATGATAGTACCGTCTTGCTCAATTGATGGTTGTTTAGCCATACGATTACAATTTATTTAAAACTTTTTCTATAAAATCAAAAGTTGTTAATACCTCGGCTTTCCCTTTACCAACTGCAACTGCATATTCAAAATGTGCTGAAGGTTTGCCATCGGCCGTTTTTATAGTCCATCCATCTCTCATCTGTATGGTCTCTTTTTTCCCGGCATTTATCATAGGTTCAATACAGATTACAAGTCCTCTTTCCATCTTTGGTCCTGTTCCCTGCTTACCCCAATTAGCAACTTCAGGTTGTTCATGCAATTTTCTTCCGAGCCCATGACCAACCAGTTCCCTGACTACAGAGTATCCTCCGCTTTCCGCTTTGGTTTGAACTGCATTAGAGATATCTCCAACTCTGTTTCCGGCAACCGCTGCTTTAACCCCTTCTTCAAGAGAAGCTCTTGTATAGTCGAGCAGCCGTCTTGCTTCTTGTGTAATCTGACCAACTGGGAAGGTAAAGGCGCTGTCGCCATACCATCCGTTCAATATCACTCCGCAATCAACCGATATTATATCACCCTCTTTAAGGATATAATCTGATGGGATACCATGAACCACTTCGTCGTTGACAGATGTACAGAGCGTATTCGGAAAACCACCATATCCCTTGAAGGCCGGCGTTGCTCCATTATCACGGATAAACGTTTCGGCTATTCTATCGAGATAAAGAGTGGTAATCCCGGGCTTTATTATCGAAGCAATCTCTGCAAGTGTTCTCGACACCAGCATATTGCTCTCTTTTAACAACCCGACCTCTTCATCAGTCTTTAAATACAACATCAAAGAACGCTAAACTTATTATATCGATGTAACAGAGCCAGATCTTCCTTTTACCCGACCTGATTTCATCAGACCATCGTAATGACGCATAAGCAAATGACTTTCAATCTGTTGAAGGGTATCAAGAATAACACCCACAAGAATGAGAAGTGATGTGCCTCCATAGAACTGTGCAAACTGTGGCGTGACAGTTGCTTTCACTGCAATAGAAGGCAGAATGGCAACTATTGCAAGGAAAATCGAACCGGGGAACGTGATTCTCGACATAATTGTATCGATAAATTCCACTGTTTTCCTTCCGGGTTTAATACCGGGAATGAACCCTCCGTTTTTCTTCATATCTTCTGCCATCTGTACGGGATTAATGGTAATTGCCGTATAGAAATATGTAAAGACAATAATTAATATTGCTGTTACAAGATTATACCAGAATCCGTACATATTTGAAAATGCAACAATAAAGCCTGAACCGGAATTAGTGTATCCTGCAATAATCATCGGGAGCATCATTATTGCCTGTGCAAATATGATGGGCATAACTCCTGCAGCATTTACCTTCAGTGGTATATACTGGCGCACACCTCCATATTGCTTATTTCCGACGATCCTTCTGGCATACTGTACAGGCACTCTTCGTGTACCCTGAACCAAAAGAATTACACCAAGGACTATAAGGAACAAAAACAATATTTCAACAATAAGTCCAATGGCACCTCCTGCACCATTCATCCTGGTTCCTGCTTCAAATATAAAGTTTGCCGGCATTCTGGCAACGATACCTATCATAATAATAAGGGATATTCCGTTTCCTATTCCCTTATCGGTTATCTTTTCTCCAAGCCACATTACAAACATTGTGCCTGCCGTAAGGATTATCACAGAAGAAAATGTAAAGAATGTTCCTGTAAGAATGAAGGCTGATGCAGGTAACTGGGCGTGAAGGTTAACCAGGTATGTAGGAGCCTGCAATATCAGAATTGCAACAGTGAGATATCTTGTATACTGATTCATTTTACGTCTGCCGCTCTCACCCTCTTTCTGTAATTTCTGGAAGTATGGAAATACAATTCCAAGAAGCTGAACAACAATTGAAGCAGAGATATAAGGCATGATACCAAGAGCAAAAACAGATGCCTGCGAAAAAGCTCCCCCTGAGAACATATCCAGAAGTCCCATGATACCGGAAGAGGTCTGGCTCTTGAGGTTAGCCAGTTGAGAAGGATCGATACCCGGAAGAGTAACATATTTTCCCAATCTGTATAATAAAATGATACTGAAAGTATAGAATAACCTAGCGCGAAGATCTTCTATCTTAAAAATGTTTTTTATTGTCTGTATCAGTCTCATGAAATTACAGTTTTACAGCGGTTCCCTTTTTTGCTTCGATTGCTTCTACAGCCGATTTGCTGAATGCATGGGCATGAACCTCAAGTTTCCTTTCGAGTGTTCCTTTACCAAGGATCTTAACCAAAGCATTTTTAGAAACCAGTCCGGCCATTACAAGCACTTCAAAATCGATCTTTTCAATATTATGTGTTTCCGCCAGTGTCTGAAGCGTACTGATATTTATACCCTTATATTCTTTGCGGTTGATATTTTTAAAACCGTATTTTGGAACACGTCTTTGAAGCGGCATCTGACCGCCTTCAAATCCTACTTTCCTGCTATAACCTGATCTGGATTTAGCGCCTTTATGTCCTCTTGTGGATGTACCCCCTTTGCCGGAGCCCTGTCCGCGACCAAGACGCTTACTACTTTTTGTTGATCCTTTTGCAGGCCTTAAGTTACTCAAATCCATAACTTTATATTATAAATATGGTTAATATCCTAAATATTTTCAACTTTAACCAGGTGTCTCACCTTTACTACCATTCCTAATATCTGGGGGGTAGCTTCATGTTCAACACTATGATTTAGTTTATGTATTCCAAGAGCTTCGAGAGTTCTTTTCTGTCTTTCAGGTTTTCCGTTTTTACTTTTTACCTGGGTGATACGAATTTTTGCCATCGTAATGTTCTTTTCTAACCGTTAAAAACTTTATCCATTGCGATACCTCTGTGTTCAGCAACCGTGAAAGCGTCTCTCATTTCGAGAAGAGCTGCAAATGTTGCTTTCACCAGGTTATGAGGATTCGAAGATCCTTTCGATTTTGCAAGTACGTTCTTCACGCCTACGCTTTCCAGAACTGCACGCATAGCACCACCTGCCTTAACACCTGTACCTTCCGAAGCTGGTTTAATAAAGACTTTAGCGCCTCCGAACTTGGCAACCTGTTCATGAGGTATTGTCCCATTGATAACAGGTACTTTTATCAGATTCTTTTTGGCATCTTCAATACCTTTTGCAATAGCGGTGGTTACTTCACTTGCTTTACCAAGCCCATGTCCGACAATACCATCTTCATTTCCAACAACTACAATTGCTGAAAAACTGAATGTCCGTCCCCCTTTGGTGACTTTGGTTACTCTCTGGATGCTTACTAGTCTATCCTTGAGTTCGAGATCGCTGGTTTTAACTTTTCTTATACCGTTTCCCATAATTCATTAGAATTTTAATCCGCCTTCGCGAGCTGCATCAGCCAATGATTTTAATCTGCCATGATATTTATATCCACTTCTGTCGAAAACAACTTTCTCAATACCTTTTTCTTTGCATTTGGCAGCAAGAAGCTTTCCAACGAGTTTCGCCTGTTCAATTTTCTTAATACCTGTTTGGGCTGCAATATCTTTTTCTTTAGAGCAGGCCGACAGAAGAGTAACTCTATTCAGGTCGTCAACAACCTGAACATAGATCTGTTTATTGCTACGATATACAGCAAGTCGTGGTATTTCCACTGTACCGCTTATTTTTTTCCGGATCCTCATTTTGATCCGTGTTCTTCTTTCCAACTTAGTTAAGGCCATGATTTTTTACTTTTACAATTTTTATACCCTAAACACTGGCAGATTTTCCAGCCTTCCTTCTGAGCTGTTCTCCAACAAACTTGATACCTTTTCCTTTGTAAGGTTCAGGCGGACGGAGAGATCTGATCTTTGCAGCAACATGTCCGATAAGTTGCTTGTCGATGCAGGTAAGGGTTATTATTGGATTAGCCCTTCTTTCAGTTTTAGTTTCGACTTTAACTTCATTTGGAAGCTGAAGAATTACTTCATGTGAAAAGCCAAGGCTCATCTCAAGGTTTTGTCCTTTAGCTTCAGCACGGTAACCTACTCCAACAAGTTCAAGTTCTTTCTTATAACCTTCCGAAACTCCAACAACCATATTGTGAATCAGAGCACGGTAAAGACCATGCAACGATTTATGATTCTTTGATTCCGATGGTCTTGATAATATAACTTCGTTCCCCACCACTTCGACCTTAAGGTCTTTGTCAACTGGCTGAGTCAACTCTCCCAGGGGGCCTTTCACACTAACCATATTGGTGTCGCTGACACTTACAGTGACTCCTTTAGGCAGGTTTACAGGTAATTTTCCTATTCGTGACATTAAGCTTCCTCCTAATTAGTAAACATAACATAATACTTCACCACCGATTTTTTCTTTTTTTGCCTCTTTATCGGTCATCAGACCTTTGGAAGTAGAAATAATCGCAATACCCAGTCCATTAAGTATCCTTGGCATTTCATCAACACCGATATACTGACGGAGACCTGGACGGCTTACTCTTTGTATTTCTTTGATTGCAGGCTTCTTACTCTTGGAATTATATTTTAGAGCAATTTTTAATACACCCTGGGGTCCTTCACCATCAATAACCTTATAGCTGAGGATATAGCCTTTTTCGAACAGAATTCTGGCAACCTCTTTCTTAAGATTGGATGCTGGTGCCTCCACAATCTTATGACCGGCCATAATGGCGTTCCTTATTCTGGTCAGTAAATCTGCAATTGGATCAGTCATCTTTTATTATTTAATATAGTTTATAATTATTCTCAAAATTACCAGCTGGCTTTTTTTACACCCGGAATAAGTCCGAATGATGCCATCTCCCTGAATGTTATCCTGCTAACGCCAAATTGTCTCATATAACCTCTTGAACGACCCGTTAATTTGCAACGGTTATGCATTCTGTTAGGATTAGAATTTCTTGGCAGACGGCTTAGTCCGACATAATCTCCGGCAGCTTTGAGCTGTGCTCTTTTTGCAGCATATTTCTGGGTCAGTCTTGCGCGTTTTACTTCGCGGGCTATCATTGATTCTTTAGCCATATAACTAGTTTTTAATATTTTTAAAAGGTAAACCAAATTGCTTTAGAAGAGCCAATGCTTCTTCATCTGAATCTGCCGAGGTAACAAAGGTTATCTGAAGTCCCATGATCTTTGCTATCTTATCAAGGTCGATTTCCGGGAAAATAATCTGCTCGGTAATTCCTAGAGTATAATTGCCACGACCATCGAGTTTGGAATTGATGCCTTTAAAGTCGCGGATACGTGGAAGAGCAACAGATATAAGTCTCTCGAGAAATTCATACATCCTGTCTCTGCGTAATGTTACCATTATACCGATAGGCATGTTTTTTCTCAGTTTAAAGTTCGATATATCTTTTGTTGAGTTAGTCTGAACAGCTTTCTGACCAGCAATATCCGATAACTCCTTTACTCCGAATTCAAGCAGTTTCTTATCGGCTATAGCCTGTCCTACCCCCTGGTTGATAACAATCTTTTTCAACTTTGGGACCTGCATTATGGTACTGTATCCGAATTCCTTCATCAATGCAGGGACGATCTCGTCTTTATACTTGGTTTGTAGCGCAGGTATGTACATTACTTGATCTCCTCTCCTGATTTTTTTGAATAACGCACTAATTTATCTTTATCATTAAGTTTTTTACCAACACGTGTAGGTTTGCCGGTTGTTGGATCAATAAGCATCAGATTTGAGATATGTACCGGTGCTTCTTTCTTTAAAATTCCGCCCTGGGGAGCTTTAGCGTTGGGTTTGGTATGTTTCGATACCATATTTACACCTTCAACAATAGCTCTGTTTTTATCTCTGTCAACTTCAAGAACACGGCCTTTCTGACCTTTTGATTCACCGGTTATCACCATAACCGAATCTCCCTTTTTTATATGTATTTTCTTCTGCATCGTTGTGTATTTAAATATATTACAACACTTCAGGTGCTAATGAAACAATCTTCATGTACTTATCACGCAATTCCCTGGCAACCGGGCCGAAGATACGGGTTCCGCGTACTTCGTTAACGTTGTTCAGAAGAACAACTGCGTTATCGTCAAATCGTATGTAAGAACCATCGGGACGACGGATCTCTTTCTTTGTTCTGACAACAACTGCCTTGCTTACTGTACCTTTTTTTGCTTCACCTGAAGGAAGTGCGGATTTCACACTCACAACAATTTTATCACCTACGGTAGCATATCTTTTTTTACTACCACCGAGCACCCTGATGCACAAAACTTCTTTTGCTCCTGAGTTATCGGCTACGGTTAATCTGCTTTCCTGCTGTATCATGATTACTTAGCTCTTTCGATTATTTCAATTAATCTCCAGGTTTTGTTTTTGCTCAGAGGCCTGGTCTCCGAGATCCTTACAGTATCGCCAACATTGCATGAATTTGCTTCATCGTGCGCCATCAGCTTTTTTGTCTTGTTAATAAACTTGCCATAGATAGGATGTTTTACTTTCCTTTTTATGACGACCACGATAGATTTGTCCATTTTTGTGCTGACAACTACACCTATACGTTCTTTTCTAAGATTCCTTTCCATTGCTGATCTAGCTATTAGATTTCTTATTCATTTCTCTTGTACGCAATTCCGTTAGCAGACGTGCAATCGTAAGCTTCACATCTTTAACCTTTTGCGGGTTATCAAGAGGAGTGATTGCATGGTTAAGCTTCATTCGAACGAGCAAGGTCCTCTCTGTATCAATTCTTTCGAGTAGATCTGAGGTGCTTAATTCCCTTATTTCTGAAGTTTTCATTTCTGTCTAATTTTTATTCCTGTCCGTAATCGCGTCTTACAATAAATTTTGTTGTAATCGGAAGTTTCTGAGCTCCGAGACGAAGTGCCTCTTTTGCAACTTCATATGGTACTCCTTCAGCTTCAAGAAGAATCCTGCCCGGAGTTATCGGTACAACAAAACCCTCAGGTGCTCCTTTTCCTTTACCCATACGTACCTCTGCAGGTTTCTTTGTTATAGGTTTATCGGGGAAAATTCTAATCCATAACTGACCTTCACGTTTCATATGACGTGTTACGGCCTGACGAGCTGCCTCGATCTGCCTTCCGGTGATCCAGCTCTGCTCAAGTGCTTTGATACCAAATGACCCGAATGCCAGCTGGTTGCCTCTTTGTGCATTGCCTTTCATTCTTCCCTTCTGGGCTCTCCTGAATTTGGTCCTTTTCGGTTGTAACATTGCTCAAATATTGTTATAAAATTATATACTACTAAGTCTCTTATTTTTTTGCTTTTCTTTTCAGGCTCTTGCTCTTGGCATTTCTTGCTCCGATATTTGGACTAAGATCTCTTTTGCCGAAAACTTCTCCATTACAAATCCATACTTTGACACCAAGCAGTCCGACTTTTGTATGTGCTTCAGCCAGAGCATAATCAATGTCAGCACGTAATGTATGTAATGGAATACGGCCCTCTTTATATGATTCACTTCTTGCCATTTCAGCACCACCCAGTCTGCCGGAGATCATTATTTTTATCCCTTCAGCTCCCATGCGCATTGTAGAAGCGATTGACATTTTGATCGCACGACGGTAAGAAATCTTACCTTCAAGCTGGCGTGCAATATTATTTGCAACAATATTTGCATCCAGTTCGGGACGTTTTACTTCAAAGATGTTTATCTGAACCTCTTTCTTGGTGATTTTCTTGAGTTCTTCCTTCAGCTTGTCAACTTCCTGTCCTCCTTTACCAATAATGATACCCGGACGTGCTGTATTGACAGTTACTGTAATAAGCTTCAGTGTTCTTTCAATAATAATTTTTGAAAGGCTGGCTTTTGCAAGCCTGGCGTTCAGATATTCCCTGATTTTGGTATCTTCAACAAGTTTACCGGAAAAATCTTTTCCGCCGTACCAGTTTGAATCCCATCCTTTGATTATACCTAATCTGTTACCTATCGGATTTACTTTTTGTCCCATCTGATCTATTTTGATGTTTTTTCAACTTCGTTAATCTTACTGTCAAGCACGAGAGTTACATGGTTTGATCTTTTTCTTACCCTGTATGCTCTTCCCTGAGGTGCTGTCTGCAATCTTTTCAATGAACGGCCTCCGTCGACATGTATCAGTTTAACAAAGAGGTTGCTTTCTTCGACTCTTACACCTTCATTCTTCGACTGCCAGTTGGCAATTGCGGAGAGAAGAAGTTTTTCCATTCTGCGCGATGCCTCCTGAGAACTGAACTTGAGGACATCAAGTGCTTTATTTACATCCATTCCACTAATCAGATCGGTTACCAATCTCATCTTGCGCGGAGAGGTAGGACAGTTTCTGAGTATCGCCTGGTACCTGTTCCTGGCGGCCTCTTTTTTCTGGTCAGCTGTATTTCTTTTTCTTGCACCCATTTCTAATTGTTTTCATTGTTTACATTACTTATTTATTACCAGAGTGACCCCTGAAAGTACGGGTCGGTGAAAACTCTCCTAACTTATGGCCTACCATATTCTCGGTAATGTAAACGGGGATAAATTTGTTCCCGTTATGAACTGCTATAGTATGTCCGACAAAATCTGGTGAGATCACTGATCTTCTTGACCATGTCTTTATCACCGATTTTTTTTGTCCTTCATTCATTTCAAGTACTCTTTTTCCGAGTTTGAAATCTATGAAAGGGCCCTTTTTAATTGATCTACTCATAATATATCAGCTATTTTTTCCTTCTTTCAATAATAAATTTTGCAGAGTACTTTTTCTTATCTCTGGTCTTGTAACCTTTTGCAGGAATACCTTTGCGTGACCGTGGATGGCCACCTGAAGCTCTTCCTTCGCCACCACCCATCGGGTGATCAACCGGGTTCATAACTACACCTCTTACTCTCGGACGACGTCCCTGCCAGCGTGAGCGACCTGCTTTGCCGGATCTTTCGAGGTTATGGTCAGGATTAGAGACAGTACCGATAGTTGCACGGCATGTGGTAAGGATCAACCTTGTTTCCCCCGAAGGAAGCTTTATTGTGGCATACTTTCCATCACGTGCCGATAACTGGGCATAAGTTCCTGCGCTTCGTGCGATTGCTCCGCCCTTGCCCGGTTTAAGCTCTATGTTATGAATAATAGTTCCCATCGGTATATCACTAAGAAACAAGAGTGTTTCCGATTTCCGGGGCAGCATCTTTTCCAGACAATAAAGTCTGACCGACCTGAAGCCCTACCGGGGCTACTATATATCTTTTCTCACCATCTTTATAGATAACCAGCGCTATTCTCGAAGAACGATTGGGATCGTATTCGATTGTTTTTACAGTTGCCGGCATTCCATCTTTTTCCCTCAGGAAATCGACAACTCTGTACATCTTCTTATGACCGCCTCCGATGTATCTCATAGTCCGTTTGCCGTTAACATTCCTTCCTCCTGAATTTTTATGCGGTCGAAGTAAGGATTTCTCCGGCGTAGCACTTGTGAGTGTGTCAAAAGTGCTTGCGATTTTGTGTCGCTGACCTGGTGTAACAGGTTTGATCTTTCTGACTGCCATATAGGTTATTAAATATTGCTATAGAAATCAATTTTATTACCTTCTGCCAGCGTAACAACAGCCTTCTTGGTCGCTGAAGTTTTTCCTGTGAGAAGTCCTGATTTGGTATTACGGGTTTTTATTTTCCCGCCATAACGCATCGTATTTACCGCTTCAACTGAAACACTGTACAGCTCTTCTACGGCTTTTTTTATTTGTAACTTATTTGCGCTTCTGGCAACGAGAAAACCATAGCGATTAAATTTATCACCCTGGCTTGTCATTTTTTCCGTTACAATCGGTTTAAGCAAAATATTCATTACTCAAATTTTTCTAGTTTTCAAATGTTGCCTGCAAAACGTCAACTGCGCTCTCCACAAGTATCAATGTTGAAGCCTTCATAATCCTGTAAGTACTTAATTCGCTGGCTATTACAACTTCAACCCCTTGTACATTTCGGGATGACAAATATATATTATTATTTTGTTCCGGTAAAACAAATACTGATTTTTTATTTACAATATTCAGGTTATTTCCCATTTTGATGATCTCCTTTGTTTTAGGAGACTCAAATGAGAAGTCTTCCAGTACAATAATATTATTTGTTGAGGCTTTATAAGAAAGTGCTGATCTTCTGGCTAATTGTTTAACTTTCTTATTAAGCTTGAAGCCATAGAACCTTGGTTTAGGACCGAATACCCGGCCTCCCCCGCGATACAGTGGGTTCCTTATGTTTCCAGCGCGTGCAGTACCGGTTCCTTTCTGTTTTTTGATCTTCCGTGTACTGCCTGCTACCTCGCCACGCTCTTTGGATTTATGAGTACCCTGCCTTTGATTGGCCAGGAACTGTTTTGTATCCAGATAAATAGCATGATCATTAGGTTCAATACCGAAAATTGCATCGTTCAAATCGACTTTTCTTCCGGTTTCCTTTCCACTACTATTAAGAATAGCTAATTCCATTATTTTGTAATTATTACGTAACCACCTTTTGGACCCGGTACTGATCCTTTTACAATTATTATATCATCCTCAGCCATAAGCTTTACGACCTTCAAGTCCATTGACATCACCTGGTCTCCTCCGGTACGCCCTCCCATTCTCATTCCTGGCAATACTCTTGAAGGAAATGATGATGCACCAAGAGAACCGGGTGCCCTGCCCCTGTTATGCTGTCCGTGGGTTTGTCCTCCAACACCTGCAAATCCATGACGTTTGACAACACCCTGGAATCCTTTACCTTTTGACCAGCCCCTGACATCAACTATGGTATCAGTTTCAAAAAGCTTTGCTGTAAGTACTTCGCCTTCTTTGACCTGGCCTTCACTAAAACCAGTAAACTCAACGAGTTTCCTCTTTGGAGTTGTATTGACTTTTTTAAAATGGCCCATTTCGGCTTTAGTAGTATGCTTTTCTTTTTTATCGTCGAATCCAAGCTGTACAGCAAAATAGCCATCCTTATCCACTGTTTTGATCTGTGTGACAACACATGGACCAGCTTGCAGAACCGTACATGGAATATTCTTTCCATTTTCATCAAAAACGGATGTCATTCCTACCTTTTTACCAATTAATCCCTGCATCTCTTTAATAGTTTACTGGTTTCATCAGAATTGTTTAATTTTTTATGGTCTGATGGAACCCACATGTTAATTATAAATATCTGTCTATTCATAACTGTGGGTTTCACACTTTAATTTCTACTTCAACTCCGCTTGGAAGCTCAAGTTTCATCAGTGCATCGATGGTTTTTGGTGTTGAGCTATAAATGTCGAGCAACCTTTTGTACGAGGAGAGTTCAAACTGCTCTCTTGCTTTTTTATTGACAAACGGTGACCGAAGTACTGTATAAATCTTTTTGTGGGTTGGAAGCGGAATCGGACCACTTACAACAGCACCAGTAGATTTTACTGTTTTTACGATCTTCTCGGCAGATTTGTCTACCAGATTGTGATCGTAAGATTTCAGTTTAATACGAATTTTCTGACTCATCTTTTAAAGAATTTTTCCTTTTGTAATTTCTACAATTCTGTTTGATATATCTGCAGGTACCTTTTCATAATGGGAGAACTCCATTGTTGAAGTTGCTCTTCCCGAGGTAAGAGTCCTGAGTACTGTAACATAACCGAATTTCTCGGCCAGAGGTACTTTTGCTTTAACGACTCTTGCTCCTGCTTTCGATTCCATACCTTCCACTCTTCCCCTTCTCCTGTTAAAATCGCCGATAACATCTCCAACATATTCTTCAGGAGTAACCACTTCTGTCGACATGATTGGTTCCAGGATCACGGGATTGCATTTTCCTGCAAATTTCCTGAAGGCCTGTTTGGCAGCAATTTCAAATGAAAGAGCATCAGAGTCAACCGGATGGTACGAACCGTCTTTGAGTACTACTTTAAGGCTATCAAGAGGGAATCCGGCCATTGGTCCATTAACCATTGCCTCACGGAATCCTTTTTCAATTGATGGAATATACTCCTTCGGAATATGACCACCCTTAACCTCATTAATGAACTGAAGTCCTCTTACGTTTATATCTGCCGGAGATAACTCAAAAGTCATATCCGCAAATTTCCCACGGCCACCCGTTTGTTTCTTAAACACTTCACGGAATTCAGCAGTGGTGGTAATGGCCTCCTTATATGCAACCTGGGGTGCTCCCTGATTACATTCAACTTTAAACTCCCTTTTAAGACGGTCGATGAGAATTTCCAGATGCAATTCACCCATACCATGGATAATTGTCTGCCCGCTATCGGGATCTGTTCTGACCTGGAATGTCGGATCTTCTTCAGCCAGTTTATTGAGAGCCATTGAGAGTTTATCAACATCGGCCTGAGTTTTTGGTTCGATTGCAACTCCGATGACAGGCTCCGGAAAATCCATCGTTTCAAGTAAGATGGGTTTATTTATTGCGCATAATGTATCACCGGTTTTAATATCCTTAAACCCGACACCGGCGCATATATCGCCTGCTGAAATACTATCTTTAGGATTCTGTTTGTTGGCATGCATCTGGAAGAGACGGTTTATACGTTCCCTTTTCCCTGTACGCACATTCAATACTGTATCGCCTGCTTTGAGTATACCTGAATAAATACGCAGGAAAGCCAGACGTCCGACAAACGGATCCGTAGCTATCTTAAATGCGAGAGCGGCCAATGGAGCCTCATCATCCGGCTCGCGAATAATTTCTTCATCATTTCTTGGATCAATTCCAATAACAGAACCTTTATCAACAGGTGACGGAAGAAATGCAATTACAGAATCGAGAAGACTCTGAACACCTTTGTTTTTGAAAGCTGCACCACATATTACCGGAATCGCGAGCCCGTCAATAGTTGATTTCCTGAGGGCAACTAAAATCTCTTCGCCTGTTATAGACTCATGATCTTCAAGATAACGAGCAAGAAGAGTATCATCAACACCTGCAACCACTTCAATCAGCTTACCTCTCCACTCTTCGGCTTCCTCTACCATACTGGCAGGAATCTCCTCTACCTTAAATGTGGTGGCATTAGCTTCATCGGTGTAATAAATGATAGCTTTCATCTGAACGAGATCGATTACTCCGGTGAAATTCTCTTCAGCACCAATTGGTATCTGAACCGGTACGGGATTCGCACCCAGCTTTTCCTGTATCTGCTGAACCACGCTATAAAAATCTGCACCGGCGCGATCCATCTTGTTGATAAAGGCGATTCTTGGCACCACATATTTATTTGCCTGTCTCCAAACAGTTTCTGACTGAGGTTCAACACCTCCGACAGCGCAGAAAACTGCAACAGCTCCATCAAGAACCCTGAGTGATCTTTCTACTTCAACAGTAAAATCAACATGCCCCGGAGTATCTATAATATTAATCTTATAATCATCTCCCCTGTATTTCCAGTATGTAGTTGTTGCGGCAGACGTTATAGTAATTCCTCTTTCCTGTTCCTGAACCATCCAGTCCATCTGGGCATTGCCATCATGCACCTCTCCCATGCGATGGGTACGACCGGTATAGAACAGAATACGCTCTGTCGTTGTGGTCTTACCGGCATCGATGTGGGCCATGATTCCGATGTTTCTGGTATATTTCAGGTTTTTATCCATCTATCTTTTCTACTACTTCCTCTTGTAATCACTTAAAACCGGAAATGTGCAAATGCCTTATTCGCCTCTGCCATTCTGTGTGTATCTTCTTTTTTCTTATATGCCCCACCTTCAAGCTTGTAGGCTGCCATAACTTCTGCAGCAAGCCTTTCTGCCATGGAATGTCCTGTTCTCTTTCTGGCAAATGAGATCATATTCTTCATGCTGATTGCTACTTTCCTGTCGGATCTGATTTCCATAGGTACCTGGAAAGTTGCACCTCCAACCCTGCGGGCTTTAACTTCAACCTGAGGGGTTACATTATCAAGAGCCTGCTTGAAAATTTCAAGCGGAGTCTTACCTTCACTTTTAAATTTATCTCCTACAATTTCAAGTGAGTCGTAGAAAATCTTAAAAGCAAGATTTTTTTTACCACTGAACATAAGATTATTCACAAACCTTGTTACATACGGATCTTTATATTTTGGATCCGGTAACAGAATCCTCTTCTTTGGTCTTGACTTTCTCATTATCTTATTCCTTTAACTATTACTTCTTAGGCCTTTTAGCACCATATTTTGATCTTCTCTGAGTACGGCCATCAACTCCTGAAGTGTCGAGAGCACCACGAACCAGGTGATAACGTACTCCGGGGAGGTCTTTAACCCTGCCGCCTCTGATCAGAACGATCGAGTGTTCCTGCAGATTATGACCCTCGCCTGGAATATAAGCGTTGACTTCTTTCTGGTTGGTAAGCCTTACCCTGGCTACCTTCCTCATAGCTGAATTAGGTTTCTTTGGTGTTGTGGTGTAAACACGTACGCAAACACCCCTTCTCTGTGGACATGAATCCAGAGCTGGTGCCTTACTTTTATCTACCAGTTTCTTCCTGCCTTTTCTTACTAGTTGCTGAATTGTCGGCATATTTCCAATTATTTTAGCATTAAATTTTACTTAAAAAAATGGTTTGCAAAGGTATTGTTATTATTTTAAAAATCAAATTCAGGTTGCATTATTTTTTCAAACAATATAGAACATGTACATAAAATGCCCGACGACAATAAATATTCAGGCCTTTAGACACCTTAAATCATGTTCAGAAACAACTTATCTTACTAAAAATGTAAGTTATTAACAGGTTCCTTCCCGACCTTTCCATAAGAAAAACGTTTTGTAAACTTACTTTGAAAGAAAAACCGGTACTCCTGTATTTCAAAAAACTGGTGCAAAGAAAATAAAAAAATTGGAATTCTCACCTCTTTCCTACGCTGTTTTTAAAAAATTATTATTTTTGTCCCCTCTTCATACCAGTATATAATAAATAAGTATAAAATATAATATCCAGAAAAATATGAAAACATTCCAGGCGGACCAGATTAAAAACATTGCCCTTCTGGGTAACTCGGGGTCAGGAAAGACAACCCTTGCGGAAGCAATGCTTTTTAATGGAGGCATAATCGAAAGAAGAGGTACAATTGAAGGAAATAATACAGTTTCTGACTATCGTCCGATTGAGCACGAAAACGGAAATTCAATCTTTTCGACAGTAATGTATACTGAATTTCAAAATCATAAAATAAATATTTTTGATACCCCTGGCCTGGATGATTTCAGTGGTGGCGTTATCTCCTCTCTTTTCGCATCTGATGCAGCTGTTATGACGATTAACGTACAGAATGGTGTTGAGGTTGGTACGGAGATCCATTTCCGGCACGCCGAGAAAGAAAACAAACCGCTTATTATAGTAATTAATGGTCTGGATCACGAAAAAGCCAACTTTGAGAAATCTCTCGAGATGCTTAAAGAAAGGTTAAGTAACAACGTAATACTTATCCAGTATCCTGTTAACGAAGGAGTTGGATTCAATTCTATCATTGATGTTCTTAAAATGAAGATGCTCCGTTATTCAAAAGATGGCGGGAAAGCGGAAATAGTTGAAATACCGGCGGACCAGGCAGAAAAAGCTGCTGAATTGCATAGTGCCCTCGTCGAAAAAGCAGCTGAGAGCGACGAATCTCTGATGGAACTGTTTTTTTCAAATGATACTCTCACAGAAGAAGAAATAAAAAAAGGGATTGCAAAAGGTATAAGAACAAGAGGTATGTTCCCGGTATTATGCCTGTCAGCAAAAAACAATATCGGTGTTGACAGTTTAATGGAATTCATCGTTTCTGAAGCACCCTCAATTGCAGATATGCCTGCCCCGGTTAACAGCAAAGGGATTGAAGTTAAACCAAATCCTGCCGGACCGGCATCGGTCTATGTATTTAAATCATCAATCGAAGAACATATAGGTGAGATACATTATTTCAGGGTCTATTCCGGAAAAGTTACCGAAAACCTCGATGTCATTAACAGCAACAACGGCACCAAAGAGCGACTGGCACAATTGTATGTTTGCGCAGGAAAGAACAGAACAAGGGTTCCCGAACTTAATCCCGGAGATATAGGAGCGTTTGTCAAACTTAAAAGCACCAAGACCGGCCATACACTCAATGTTCCGGGCAACGACTGGAAATATGAAGGAGTTAATTTCCCCGAACCCAAATACCGTACAGCAATTAAGGCTCAAAGCGAAAGCGATGATGAAAAACTTGGTGAAGCTTTAAACAAAATACATCTTGAGGACCCAACAATAATTATAGAATATTCTAAGGAACTTAAGCAGATTATTGTTCATGGACAAGGGGAATACCATCTTAATATAATGAAGTGGCACCTCGATAATATTTATAAGATCCACACCAACTTTAATCCTCCGAAAATACCTTATCGTGAGACAATTACAAAGTCTGCCCAGGCCGACTACAGACACAGGAAGCAATCAGGTGGTGCCGGACAGTTTGGTGAAGTTCATATGATTATTGAGCCATTCGAAGAGGGCTCAAAAGAAGCCACCATGCAAAAGATAAATGGTAAAGATATTAAGATCTCAGTCCGTGACAAAGAAGAGATTACTCTTCCATGGGGCGGAAAACTGGTATATGTAAACAGTATCGTCGGAGGTTCAATAGATGCACGTTTTATGCCGGCAATCCTTAAAGGAATAATGGAAAAGATGGAAATTGGCCCTCTGACCGGATCATACGCCCGTGATATAAGGGTTTATGTATACGATGGAAAAATGCACCCGGTTGACTCTAATGAGATTTCTTTCCGTCTTGCAGGAAGAAATGCATTTAGCCAGGCTTTCAAAATTGCCGGACCTAAAATTCTGGAACCAGTATATGATGTTGAAATAATGGTTCCATCTGATCGTATGGGTGATGTCATAAGTGATCTTCAGGGACGCCGCGGGATGGTTCTTGGAATGGCAAGTGAAAAACGATTCGAGGTTATTAAAGCAAAAGTACCGCTTGCCGAAATGAATAAATATTCCACGGCACTTAGCTCCATAACAGGTGGCCGTGCAATGTATTCTATGAAGTTTGCTGAATATGCACAGGTGCCTGGAGACGTACAGGATCAGGTTATCAAGGCATACTCTGAGGAGGAAGAGGACGAATAGGATTGTAGGGACGTTGCATGCAACGTCCCTACCACGCTGGCGCGGATTTGCCTGCGGCGAGCTCCCTTCGGTCGGTTGAAATCCGGGCCAGCATGCGTGGCCCTACAATGATCACACCATCTTCATAATATCCCATACAAATGCCCTTATACCCACTTCTTCATTAACAGCATCAATCTTTTTTACCTTTTCAAGAACAGTATCCACAAGTTCATCACAAACTTTTGTAAATGCGCTTTTATTTATATCATGCCATTCATGGGTAGCCAAGTGAGGAATATCGGTAGTGTTTTCATAACTACGGGTATAAAGACTGAGAAGCTAGAAAATCATTATCTCATTGATATTCAATATTTTTTATTTAGAATATAATCAAATTAAAAAATGTTGATAAAAAGATACGAAAACGGTGTCACATTTGCAGGATTTTTGACATGTGTAGTTGTTGTGTCTTTTATATTTTAAATTCTGTTTAATTGATGAAGCCGGAGATGCTAAAACTTCTTTAAACGAAGGTGAAAATTTTCCCTCCTACTTCTCTGTTACAAATAAAAGCGACAAAAAGTTATGTTTCGACCCGGGTTTTGCTCAAACCAAATGTGACTTAACTAATACCGTTTCGTTATGAAACCTGTACTTTTTCTTACAATACTTATCTTAACAACCTGCTGCTCTTCCTGCGAGTTGTTGTTCCCCAAAACCGAACCGAAAACCGAGCTGGAAAAGCTGCCTCCTATCACGCAAGAGGGTAAAAATACCTTTGGATGTTTGGTGAATGGGAAGGCTTTTGTTGTAAGCAATACTTATAATCAAGTAGCCATACTTGAACAAGGACAACTTCAGCTAGGTGCCACTATCGGCAAAAATGATAATGATGAGAGCATAAGCATGAACCTCATAGGTCCCTTAAATGAGAATGAAATAATATACTTTGATGGGAATAATTATTATGCCGGATATACTTTGATAATAGGGAATTCAATTTGTCAATATGAATTTAAAAACACTTTTTATGGATCAATAGTTTTTTCAAAGATAGATCGAATTAATTACATTATATCCGGCACATTCGAATTTTCAACTGTCACGCAAGGATGTGATACTATTAGGATCACGGAAGGACGTTTTGATATGCAATACTCTCCGTAATAATATCAGATAACCCTATTTGTCAAACCAAAAAATTTCGTTATGAAACACGTACTTACGTACTTACTCAATTATCTATACCAGCAGCTCGCTGACTCTCAGCTATGTGCAGGCAGACTTTGACGATGGGCAGAGGTACCAGACTATAGCGTTGGATAATACGGTAAATGTTACCTATAATACTGGCGTCGTATACGAACTGAAGGTAAAGTTCTTGTATAATGGCGGCGCCACGCTCTATAGTCATTCCAAAATCCATGTTACTTACATTCCACCTACACCCTGTAGCAGGTTCAACTGAAGTATTTTATTCCGCTATAAGGAACTCATACAGGAGATCAGTACCTGGGCGCCTCTGACACCGGTGAAGTAACAATCGAGCTTGCCTCTGTCCTCTCCCAACTTACTAAACCTTTGATAGTGTTTTTATTTTTGATCCATTCTATGATTTTATCTATTATGATTTAGTTGTAGCCACAAACTATATAAGCCCTGTCTCTTTATATATCTACTTGGATCCTACAAGTGCTGTTTATTCTCTTTACGAAGCTATTGTAGATGAAACTATGACCTTGTATTTATAACTACCGTAACAGCATGGATTATATACAACGTTATGCCTACATGGTAGAGGAGGTAATTGTATGTGTGTACGGACTTAAGGTGGGCAGCGAGAAGAATGTGGTGCTGGGCATGAGTATGGGCTGCTGGTGGCGCGTTATGCGTTGCGCCACATGTAGCAGACAGGGCATACGCACTATACTAAACTATACATCAGCCACGATGTCCCGCACCAGTTGTCCTATGTACCTCTGTCTTTCCAGTCTCTGGTAAGGCACCTGGCCTTCTAGTCTGTGAGTTCGCCTATTCTTTTTGGTCTCTGCAGCATTGACATTTCTATCACTGCTCTGTCCCCTGACCTTAACTATGTCATGTCTATATTGCAGTCTCCTGCCGCCCAGCAGATGCTTATCTACCAGCTTAGCTGCACCTGCAGTTCCATAGCCTATACCACCTATTCTCTGCGACTATCATTTGTGTCTTAGTACACAGTCATAGGTTATCCCACGCAGTGAGGTATCCGTTGCATTTCTATCTCCGATCTATCGTTATGCGTTTCTCTACTGTGTTTCCAACCGTATAGCGTACTGTCTAACATTGATTATACTTATGATTTATATTACTTTATCGGACTTCTTTTACAGTGTATTTCACTCACTCCCTTAAAAGAGATTAGTTCTCTCGTATCAACCAATACGGATATCAAAGCCCAGTTTACCATGCGTGCTTTACCCTATCAGCAATCGCAGCATATATACCGTTGCAGTATATACATTAAGAAGCAAGTTCTGTGTTTTATCTATATTGAAGAACCGCTCATCTATGAGAAAACTCTGAACTCAACTGCAAGTATGCTTCCCCTTGATAACGCCGGCGGTGGTGTGTACGATATTGCCCAGCTTGTTTCCCTGCCGCCAGAGATTTCCCAGTACATCCTGGAGCAACGCTTTAACTTTATTCCTACATATAGCAGCCTGTATATAGGCAGTGGTTTGCAAACAATTGTTTTATCCGATGTAACTTGTGCCTATTCAGTCGTAAGCCCGCCTGCATCACCAAAAAACATACCGTTTCAAAATTTCTTTACAAATCCTGCCATAAGTGAAAACCACATCCAGTTTACCCTGTATAATGGTAATTGGTTATTAGCAGAACTTGCAGGGAATCCGGTCCTATCATCGTGTAATCATTTGTGCACAGGTACAAGTATTTTTCCTGTTATCTCAGGCCCCACCCTCGTCTGCTCCTCAGGAGCAACCTTCACCGTTAGTTATGTCCCTTCTTGTAGTACTGTTTACTGTTATAAAAGTTCTTATATAACATTACCAACAGATAGAACCACCAATCCTATTGTTGCTACCGCCAATGGCAGCGGTACAGGTTGGTACAGGCTACCGTATCAACAACTTGTGGTTCTGATACCCTTCCACAATATCCTGTAGTTGTTTGTTCACCCACACCTGCTATTACCGCAGTAAAAACATCAGGCAGCGGAGAACCTACATCTTATGACTTTTTTGCAACTCTTTATCCCTGTTCAACTTATAACTGGTATGTAAATAATGTTTTTAATTATAGTTCATCATATCCTGACAATTCTTTTTCATGGTATTTCCCTTGCAGAGTATCGAAAACAATAAAATGCAAAATTACAAATGACTGTGGTCCTTCTTCTTTTAGTAACGCCATTACAAAAACCTGCTAATGCAGCAGATCTCCTAATGAGTTGATACTTTCTCCAAATCCTGCCTCCGATAATACTCAGGTTAGCCTGATTACTGAGATTGAAACAAATGTTGATGATATATCTATTTCATCAAATATCCAGGAATCCGAAACTTACTCAAACTATTTGGTAAGTATTATAGATTTGTTTGGGAAAAAGGTATATGCTTCAAATACAGAAACAAAAGTATTTACCATACCTCTCTCCGGAATAAAAGATGGTACTTATATTGTTGCCGTGACCGATAATAAATCACTCTGGCAGTGCACGTTGATTGTAAAACATTAACGGAACATTTTCTAAAGCTCAATAAAAAGCTCAATAACAAGTATATTTAAAAGTAGAAGAGAGTTCCTTAATGAAACCCTCTCTATTTTAATAATATGAGATTGACTATACCATCTTCATAATATCCCATACAAAGGCACGTATACCCACTTCTTCGTTCACAGCATCAATCTTTTTTACCTTGCTAAGGACTGTATCGACAAGTTCATCACAAACTATTGTAAATGCGCTTTTAATTATTTCAATCCATGCACTCGTTACCCAAGTAATGAACACCGGAATTTCCTTCATAACTATTTGTATGAAAACCGGTCAGCTAAAAAATCATCATCTCGTTGATATTTAATATGTATTATTTAGAATACATTTAAATTAAAAAGATAGTGTAAAAAAGAGACGAAAACCGTGTCACATTTGCAGGGTTTTTGAGATGTATAGATGTAAGAGCCTGTTAAACTCTGATAATAATTTCCGGAACAGGATTAATATGACTGTTCCGGCCTATATATTCGAGTAGAAGTTATTAACTAATTTGAGAGATTATGAAAACAGTCAAAAAAATTTTATTCGCATGCGCTTTAACTATAATGACCGCATTTAGTTGTGAGAAAGAACGACGCTCTATTCCGATTGATCCTTGTTCTGAATCTTATGTAACCTCCGCTTCATTAAATAACGTTACAGGTGTTATTAGATTCAATAATAGTTTTCAAAAATACTTTATTAGCAAATATATTGAAGGAACTATTGATGAAGTATATAATTTGTATCCATGTGTATTAACTAATGATCTGCAAGTAATAAATCTAAATGTACAGTTTAGTGGAGATCTCTTTACAGGTAATGATTTACCTAAACCAGAAATTGGGGGGCAAAAAATATTTCACATTTCGCTAAAAAAGATTAGTATTATTAATCAATAATTAGAGACAATGAAAAGGAGTTTTTTAATCTTGGTGTTCTCGTGTTTTACCTCTTTTATCTTTTCACAAAGATTAATCGATAATGGTCCAATTATCGTCAAACAGCCAGGAATATCTCCGGATTATGTCCTTCAAGGAAATTCTTGGGATCATAGAATTCTCACATACTTTTTCAGTAATGGTACTGAAGATATTTCTGGAAATGATGAACAGGTATCTGTTCGTACAGCTTTTGGTCTTTGGCAAGATCAAACAGATCTTAGATTTTTAGAGGTATGCAATTCGGCCAATGCAGACATAATTATTTTATGGGCAACTGGAGACCACGGGGATGGCTATCCATTTGATGGAGTTAATGGTACTCTTGCTCATGGATTTTTCCCTCCTCCAAATGGCACCTATGCTGGAGACGTTCATTTTGATGATGCAGAGACTTGGACCACTGACACTAGAGCTAATGGCGATCAACCTATTGATTTAGTCACAATTGCCGCTCATGAAATTGGTCACTCTCTTGGATTAAACCACTCTACTGTACCAAATGCATTAATGTATGCATATTATTCTGCATCTCATAGATATTTGGATCAGGATGACATTGATGGTATTAGAACCATTTATGGAAACCCGGGAACGTACAATTTTTATTCCGGCCCCTTCCTCGTCTGCTCTTCAGGTGCAACTTTCACAGTTAATGTCCCACCAGGTTGTACTATCTACTGGGATAAAAGTTCCAATATAACATTACCAACAGACAGAACCACCAATCCTATTGTAGCCACAGCCAATGGCAATGGTACGGGTTGGATACAGGCAACTGTTAGTTCTTCATGCGGTTCGGTTACCCTTCCACAATATCCTGTAGTTGTTGGTTCACCCACTCCTGCTATTACCGCAGTAAAAACATCAGGAAGCGGAGAACCTACTACTTATGATTTCTTTGCATCTCTTTATCCCGGTTCAACATATAACTGGTATGTCAATAATGTATTTAATTCTAGTTCTTCATATCCTGACAATTCCTTTGAATGGTATTTCCCTTGCAGAGTATCAAAAACAATAAAATGTAAAATTACAAATGATTGTGGTACTTCTTCTTTTAGTAACAGCATTACAAAAACCGGTGAATGCAGGACTCTGTTGGCACTTTCCCCAAATCCTGCCTCCGATAATACTCAGGTTAGCCTGATTACTGAGATTGAAACAAATGTTGATGATATATCTATTTCATCAAATATCCAGGAATCCGAAACTTACAAAAACTATTTAGTAAGTATTATAGATTTGTTCGGGAAAAAGGTATATGCTTCAAATACAGAAACAAAAGTATTTACCATACCTCTCTCAGGAATAAAAGATGGTACTTATATTGTTACCGTGACCGATAATAAATCAATCTGGCAGGGCACGTTGATTGTAAAACATTAACGGAACATTTTCTAAAGCTCAATAAAAAGCTCAATAACAAGTATATTTAAAAGTAGAAGAGGGTTCCTTAATGAAACCCTCTCTATTTTAATAATATGAGATTGACTATACCATTTTCATAATATCCCACACAAATGCCCTGATACCTACTTCTTCATTTACAGCATCAATCTTTTTTACCTTTTCAAGAACAGTATCCACAAGTTCATCATCAACCACGGTCAGCACACTTTTGTTAATCTCAGGCCACGCATGTGTACCCAGGTGAGGGACACCGGTACTGCTCCCTCTTCCCTGCACATTTTCCCAGAGCGAATACCCTTTTATTCCAAGTTTATCAAGAAGGTACTCTACTTTTTCGGTATGAGCCTGGTTGTATATTATCATTATTGCTTTCATAATCTTAAAATTTAATGTCCGGTTATTATTTCATTTTTTACTATCCCCATTCCCATTCATGAAATCAAATTCGGAATAAACGGCAATGTTTTTATTACGCTCACCATGTTTTGAAAAGATTGCATAAACAACAGGCACAAGAACCAGTGTCACCATAGTAGAGAAAACCAATCCGCCGATAACAGCAATACCCATCGGACTCCAGAGTTCTGAACCTGATCCCTTGCTCATGGCAAGTGGCAACATACCCAGAATTGTTGTTGCTGAAGTCATTATAACGGGTCTCAGACGTGAGCGGCCCGATATAGCAATAGCTTCGTACAACTCATGACCTCTCTCACGCATCAGGTTTATGAAGTCGACCAACACAATTGCGTTCTTCACGACAATACCTATGAGCATTACTGCCCCGATACCGGAGATCACACTAAGAGTGGTGTTGGTTAAAAACAACGCTATCGCGACTCCGGAGAATGCAAAAGGAATTGAGAACATTATAATGAATGGCATTTTCAGTGACTCGAATTGCGAAGCCATTATAAGGTAAACCAGAACAAGGCTTATCAACATCAGCATGGCAATATCCATAAATGCATCCATCTGTTCTTTAATAGCGCCTGAGATCTGAACCATCACACCTGATGGTAAAGTTGTTGTGTCGATAGCTTTCTGTACATCCACCTGAATATCGGTAAGTGATCTTTTATAAGGTGTAAAAGATACCCTGACAATACGTTCCTTGCGTTTACGTTCGATACTTGGCGGCGACCAGTATTCTTTTATCTGCGCTATTTCTCCCAATCTTATTACCTGGCCCATCGGATTTGTTATTCCAATGTTTTCGATATCAGTCAGAGTACTCCTCGATGCTTTTTTAAACCTCACAACCACATCATATTCATCACCAAACTGACGAAGCCTGGTTGCAGTGAGTCCGTCCACCCTGTTCTTGACAGCCGCAGATACCATAGCAGTATTAAGCCCGTTTGCGCTCATTTTGTTCTGATCAAAGATTATCTGAAGTTCAGGTTTTGACTTTGCACGGCTTATCTTTACATCCTTAGCACCGGGTACAGTTTTTATCTTATTTGCAAGTTCCTCAGCAACCAGGTTGGTTTCAGAGATATTATATCCATAAACCTCAACATCAACCGTGCTTCCCCCAAAGCTTCCCATATTGTCGGAGGTGCTCAGAGTGAAGTTGATAATCTCAGGCCTTTTGGCAATATCAGCCCTCATCTCTTCAACAATCTCAAAAACAGATTTTTTTCTGGCTTCAATAGGTACCAGACTTAGATTATATGTGATTGTATGAGTACCACCTGCGCTGAATATTGATGCGAATCCTCCCTGGTCATCTGTTCCTGTTGATGTCGAAATTATTTTAACTTCAGGATACTTGTTTTTAATAAAATCGTCAAAAAAATCAGCTGTCTGCAGTGTCTGATCGACCCGGGTCCCTGTCTGCAACTCAATAGTAGCTGAAATTCTTGATTCATCTGCCTGTGGGAAAAACTCTGTCTTAATAACCGCGAACAGACTCATTGATCCTATGAAAATTACTACAGCACCTATTGAAACGACTGTTTTATGGTGAAGGGCCCAACGCAAGGTTTTTTCATAAAAATGGTCGAATTTATCCAGTCCTTTCCTTATACTGCCATCGTATGTCCAGAATTTAGCATCTTTCTTAATAGGATACCATTTTAACAGCAGAGAGCTAAGTGTTGGAGTAAGAGTGATAGCTGCAAATACCGATGTAACGATAGTGATCGTTACAATCATACCTAACTGCTTGAAAAGTACACCGGTAAGGCCTTTGATAAACGTAAGCGGAAAGAATACGGCAACGACAGTAAGCGTGGTTACAATAACAGCAAGCCATACTTCATTGGTGGCATAAATTGACGCTTCTCTGGGCCTGCTTCCCCGTTCAATGTGTTTTGTGATATTCTCGAGCACAACAATAGCATCATCCACCACCATCCCGATTGCAATCGACAGGGATGTTAACGATATTATATTTATTGAAGCTCCGGTTACAAATAAATAAATAAATGCAACAATGAGGGAGATAGGAATAGTAAGTATGACAATAAATGTGGCTCTCCATCTTCCCAGGAAAAACAAAACTACCAGAACAACGAATATTGCCGCATATCCTAAAGTCTCAGTCAGGTTACTGATCGAACCTTTAATAAATGAAGCACTGTCGAACAGTTTTTCAATTTTTACATCCTGTGGCAGATCCTTCTTAAGGGAAGCAAGTGTTTTTTCAACCTCTTTGGTGACCTTAACAGTATTTCCCCCTGACTGTTTCTGTACATATAAACTCATTCCCATGGCTCCGTTGATCTTTGTGACCAGTTTTGATTCACGGATGGTATCACGGACTGCTGCAATATCTTTCAGATAGACACTGCTGCCATTGTAGTTACTGACAACCAGGTTTTTAACAACTTCACTTTCAGGAAATTCGCCTTGAATACGCAACGGGTAGTCAGTTTTTCCCATTTCGATATAACCTGCCGGCATATTTAAGTTTTCAGATCTGAGTACATTACCTATCTGCTCAATTGTAAGGTTATAAGCCTCCATCTTTCTCGGATCGACATCGATATAGACCTTGCGACCGGGAACACCTGCGAGAGCTACCGATCCTACACCTTCAATCCTGTTTAAGGGATTCACTATTTTTTCGTCAAGTATCTTTTCAAGACCCGCATAACTCTCTTTCGCTGTTATGGCATAGAAGATAATAGGCATCATACTGGTACTGAACTTAATAATTGTCGGCTTATCACAATCCTCAGGAAGTACCCTCTCTGTAAAACTAAGTGCACTTCTTATATCGTTCGAAGCTTCATCGAGGTTCGTTCCGTATTCAAATTGCATAAATACCACAGACGTTGCATCACTTGAGGTCGACGTAATCTCCTTAAGTTTACTTACTGAGTTCAGGGCATTCTCCAGAGGTCTGGTGACGTTAGATTCAATATCGGAAGCACTTGCCCCCGGGTAATTTGTAAAAACCACTACATATGGCAATTCCATCTCAGGGTAAAGATCCACAGGTAATTGCGTAAGTGAATAGATCCCCATAACCATAAGACCGACAAAAATCAGAATGGTTGTTACGGGTCTTTTTACGGAAGCACTATATATACTCATTTTTTTACAGTTGAAATTCTGATAATTACTTTACTATTTCAATTTTGTCACCATTTATTAGCCTTGCCTGTCCCTGTGTCACAAGATTATCACCTTCCTTAAGGTTATCGGAAATTATCTCAAGCTGGTCATCAAATCTTTTCCCTATCAGGACTTCGACCCTTTGCGCAATGTTTGCTTTTTCAACGTATACAAACCTTGTATTTGTTCCTTCCTGTACCAAAACAGTATTCGCCGGCACTACAAATGTTTCAACTTCTCCCAGGTCCATTGACACTCTGACAAACATGCCGGGTTTCAGGAGATCATTTCTGTTAGGAAGTTCAAGTTCCACATTAAATGATCTTGCACCCGGATTGATGGTGGGAGCAATCCTGTAAACAGTACCAGTGAATTTTTCATTTTTATATACATCTGCTGTGATCTCAGCTTTCATACCTTTTTTTATTAACGGATAATACTGCTCAGAAATATTGACATTTACTTTCAAAGGGTTGACCTGCTGAACTGTTACTACAGCTGATCTTCCTGACTGTGTTGTCGGTGCTCCCGAATACATTTCACCATCTTCAAAGTATTTACCGGTAACGATACCCGCAAATGGAGATTTCATCAGAGTATTTAACTCCATAAAATCAACATTTGTTTTTGTCACATCATACTGTGTTTTCAACTGGTCGTATTGCTGCTGTTTTGCACTTCCTGATTTGAGCAGGGTATCGAGCCTCGACAGGTCCTTTGCCAGACTGCTTAACTGAAGTTTCAATTGATACAGCTGGGTGCGATCCATCAGGAATAACTTATCATTGCTGTTGACTTTATCCCCCACTTCAACATAAATCATGTCAATCCTGCCAGGCGTTGAAGGAGCCATATTTACCTCTTCAAAAGGAAGTATATTGGCAGTATAATCTATTGTTCGCGCTATTTTTGTTTTTGTCAGGGTCGTAACTTTTACAGGAATTACAGCCTTTTCAACAGCAGGAGCAGAATCGGTTTTTGGATCTGCTGCTTTATTGGATTTTGAAGAACAGCCTGAAAGTAAGAGCCCACTGATCAGAATTACCGGAATTGTGCTTAAGTACTTCATTATTAAATGTTTTTATTTTTGTTTCTATTTATTTCAACTTATTTCAACTTATTTCAATTTATTTCATTTGCACCTGTTCTTTTCACATGTTATTCAGTAGTTTGTCGAGAGCAAGCTTGGTCTGAAGAAGATTCATAAGAGATGAAACGTAGTTATTTTCAGCCTGCAGGTATAATGAATTGGCCTGGGTAAGCTCAAGACTTGAAGCCATTCCCTGTTTGAACTTGTTCTCTGTGCTTGTATAGACCCTTTTCGATACTTCAACATTATCTTTCTGACTATTGTATTGAAGATTAGCGTTTACCAGGTTATACCTTAACTGTTTCTCCTGCAGAAGAAGTTGCTCTGTGACCATATCCTTTGTTGTAACGGCTTTATTGAGGTTTATCTGTGCCTTTCTTATCTGGCTGTATTTCTGCCCGCTGGCAAATATCGGAATGGATAGCTGCAGACCTGTCATTGAATTCTGGAACCATTGCTGTGCTGAGATTTTATCTCCCATACCATTTACACCATAACTGTAGAAACCTGATAAAGTAGGTAATACAGAAGCTTTTTGCGACTTAAGTGCCAGTGATGACATTTTTTCCTGCCCTTCAATAAGCATATAATCTGATATTCTGCTTGTGATCAAATTGATGTGACAGAAGCGTCTCAATATTTATCTGAGACGTCAGACCTTCCAGCGTTTCAGTTAGTGTTAGCCGGGTTTCAGGAGAAACACCCAAGCTGAAATCTCAGGAGATTATAATTTAATTCTATTGAGCGTTGCATCGTACTACGGGTGTTCTCAACCATTGTAACATTGGAAACCATCTGATCGACATCCGTAGATTCTGCCATACCTGCAGAATACATCGACCTTGTTGATTTAAGGATTTCTTTGAGGTTGGCAATATTTCCATCAAGGATCTCGAGTGATCTTTCAGAAACCAGAATTAAAAAGTAGGCTGTACTGACAGATTCCTTCGTATCAAGTTCTGTTTTTGCCAGATTTTTTTCACTAAGTTTATTTGCCAGTTTGGTAGTCTCAATTCCAATATAAAGCGGTGCATTGAATAGCAACATGGTTGCCTGGATACTTGCTCCTGAATTATACTGTGTTCCAAAAGTAACTGGTATTTTCTTATCAGTTCCTCCTATGAAGTCAGGAAGTAGTGTTGTCATCAGTTTAAGGTTATCTGTAAATGATCCGGATGCAGTTACCTGAGGCAAAGCGTTCGAAATAGTCTCCCACACAGCAACCTTCGATGCCTCAACCTCCATTCTTGAAGTAAGCATTATCTTGTTGTTCTGAATTGCATATTCCTGCGCCTCTTTCAACGAAAGCTTCAGGTCACCGCCTTTCTCCTGTGCAAGAATAATTCCACCTGCAAATAAGAATAATTGTAAAACTGTAAGTAATTTTCTCTTTTTCATTTTAATAATTTGTTACCTGTCAGTATTTGATTGTTTAGGATTGTGCTATAAAATTTTTTTCTAGTTTATCAGTAAGAGCAAGACCTTTAAGGGTTGCGATTCCCCTGAGATAATTAATGAATATATTTTTGACAACATCGCGTCTCGAGAACAATTCATAAGGCGGTCTCTTATATCCATTAATTTTCAGATTTAGAATACAAAAATGTGAAAACTATTCAGGTTTATAAAGTTTTATTTGTTTAGTTTCGGATAAATTCTGCTAAACTGTTATTTTTACCGGTGAATGGAGAAAACGGCGCAACGGCGCATGGGCACAAAGGCGTAAAGGTGCAAAGCTGTAACGGTTTAAAAGTTCTAAAATCAGGATGGGCCATTATAACTTTTCAATAAGTAAAATAGTATATAAATTTGTAGACGAATAACGCCTATAAATATTTTAGCATACGGTAAAATACTTTTCCCAAATTTTGTTATTGCCGTTGAGCCTTTGTGCCGTTGAGCATTTGTGCCATTTAACAAATTTAAAATTATATCATGAAAAGCCCCCAAATTATCTACCAGGTTGATGCATTTACTACCGAATCATTTAAAGGGAATCCTGCCGGTGTCTGTATTCTCGATAAGGAGCCTGATTCAGACTGGATGCAGAATATAGCAATGGAGATGAATCTTTCCGAAACTGCATTTGTTTTCCCGGGTGATGATTGTCGTATAATAAGATATTACACTCCGGAAATTGAGATGAAGCTTTGCGGTCATGCTACCTTATCTGCCTCCCATATCCTTTATGAAACAGGAATGGTAAGGAGCAAGGAGGAAATCAGGTTTTCATCCAAAGCAGGAGAATTGATTATAAAGAAAAACCGTGACTGGATAACAATGAATTTCCCGGCGTACCCTCTGGAAAGAATGGATCCAACTTCTGAATTTGAAAGAGTTACAGGTGCTGAAGCAAAGGAATTATATAAGGCCGGATTCGGATGGACTCTTGCCCTTATGGAAAGTGAAGGAGAGGTAAGAAATATGAGACCTCATATGTCACTTATGAAAGATTCTGTTTTCGGCGATCTGATAGTAACCGCTGTTTCAGATGATCCGTCATTCGATTTCTGCGTTCGTTGTTTTGCTCCTGCTGTTGGAATTGATGAAGATCCGGTAACTGGTTCTGCCCATTGCGCCCTGGCTCCTTTCTGGGCTGAGAAAACCGGCAGAAAAGATTTTAATTCCCACCAGGTATCAAGAAGGGAAGGCATTCTGAAGGTATCACTAAAAGAGGACAGAGTTGAGATTTCAGGTCAGGCGACAACCATATTTAAAGCAGAATTGTTTGTTTAAATGAAATAAATTAACCACATGATTTTCGTAGTAGAGACGTTGCATGCAACGTCCCTACACATTGTGATTTTGGAAATATTTTGTATATTTCACATATCCAAAATTTCTGAATATGAAACAAGATACCGATTTACGAATCATTGAGTTAGGTCTGATCCTGCCACCAGTTCCAAAACCACTTGGAGTTTACAAACCTGTCCTGGTAGCAGGGAAGTTCCTCTTTGTTTCCGGGCAAGGACCAATATTGTCCGATGGAACAATGATTAAAGGCAAGCTAGGCGCTGACCTTGATATTACTGAAGGGAAGCTGGCCGCAAGACAGGTGGGACTGACGATGCTTTCAACTATAAAAGCTCATTTTGGAGAATTAAAAAAAATCAAACGGATAGTGAAAGTGTTTGGCATGGTTAACAGCACTGCCCTTTTCGATAGTCATCCTGCGGTAATTAACGGATTCAGTGAACTGATGTCTGAAGTTTTTGGTCAAGATAACGGGGTTGGAGTACGAAGTGCAGTTGGAGCAATCCTTCCCTCAAATATAGCTGTAGAAGTTGAAGCTATGTTTGAACTCTATTGAAAAAGATATGATTTCTTTACTTTGTGAACTCTCTGTGAAACCTTTGTGTACCTCTGTGTAACTATAAATTAATAAATTACACAGAGATACAAAGAGAAGGCACAAAGTAACTCAAAGGAAAAAATTTAGTTGTTTTATACTTATGATAACCTTCATCTGATGAAAAATAGTCCTGATCTAAATAACGGTTGGTACCTGATCAACAATGCAGATGAAGTCATCTCTCCTTCTCTCCTTGTTTATCCTGACCGCATTGAAGCCAATATTAAAAGAATGATTGATATGGCCGGAAGCGTGGATAAATTAAGACCCCATGTCAAAACACATAAAATGTCCGAAATCATCAAACTGCAGATGAAACTCGGTATTAATAAATTTAAGAGTGCCACAATATCAGAAACAGAGATGGTCGCCAGTTGTGGGGCAGCTGATATCCTGCTTGCAATACAGCCTGTGGGACCAAATATCGGGAGATTCTTTAAATTAAAACAAGAATTTAAAAATACAAAGATATCTTGCATCGCTGATAATGAGGAGATTATAATACAATTATCAGATATTGCCAGGAAAACGGGACTTGAAACACACGTATGGCTCGATATAAATAACGGCATGAACCGCACCGGTATAACACCCGGAGGAAAAGCTGCCAGGCTCTTCAAAAGAATCGTTGATTCGCCGATGTTGGTTGCAGAAGGTCTTCATGTTTATGATGGTCATATTAATGAACCGGATTTTGAACTCCGGCAAAAAAAATGCAATGATGCATTTCTTCCGGTAATGAACCTGGTTGACGAGCTCAAAAATGATGGAATCTACCCTGTTAAAATAGTTGCCGGAGGGACTCCGACATTTCCGGTTCATGCCTTGCGAAAAGGAGTAGAATCCAGCCCGGGTACATTATTGTTATGGGACTATGGATATAGCAGTTCATTTTCCGATATGCAATTTTTACATGCTGCAGTATTACTTACACGAATTATAAGCAAACCGGCAAAAGACTTGATATGTCTCGATCTGGGTCATAAAGCGGTTGCATCGGAGATGCTTCCGCCACGTATCAAAATCCTGGGAATAGAGAAATATGCATTTATAAGTCATAATGAAGAACATATGGTCGTCAGGACTTCTGAAGCAAATAAACATAAAACCGGTGATTTTCTGTATTGCATTCCATGGCACATCTGTCCTACCGTTGACCGGCATGATAAAGTTTATGTAATTAACGATCATAATGTTACTGGACTATGGGATGTTGAAGCCAGAAAAAGAAAGATCAATATCTGATACAAATATTACTTAATCGTAAATTACGATTTGATTTTTTATGCCGTCACGGCATTGTTATTAATGCGTGGGAATTTTTATTATCAGCTTGACTATTATGGGGTTGATTATTGGCCTGTGGCAGTTATTACCTCACCCCTGCCCCTCTCCCTCAGGAGAGGGGTATATAACTGATTATGATTTAGATACTCTCCTTCTCCTTAAGGAGAAGGAGATGGAGGATGAGGTAAAAAGCCCTTTTTGATTATCGGTAGAGATAAACGAACCCTCTGTACAGCTTACCATCATAGTTAACACCATCCCAGCCATATGCCCGGATGAGATAGAAATAGACTCCGGGAGCGGCTTTGACTGATGAAACATTTACATCCCCGTCCCATCCCTTCCATTCTCTGAGCAATTCGCCCTCACCAAAAAAGGAATATACCTTCAGACCGCTTCGGCTGAAGACCTCGACACTTATATACCTCAGCGATTTGGATTCAACCATGAAATTGTCATTGATCCCGTCATCATTTGGAGTAAAAACATTTGGGATATGAAGTTCTGATTGATCGACCGATATTTTTGTATCAAGCCGCAGAGAATCAATACAGTGCTCTTTGCTTTCCACCGTAAGTTTTACCGAATAAATTCCCGGTATATAATAAGTATGAGGATCGGGATTGGGTGAAACTGAACTATAAGGTTGCTTGATAGTTGCGGCGGATGCAATACTGTCACCAAATTCCCATTTATATGAAGAAGCTCTCACCGATTTATCGGTGAATGTTACAGTAAGAGGAGCTTCGCCTGTATAAGGATCTGCAGTGAAGTCAGCTTTAACCCGAATGGTTTGATAGGAGAACGATGATTCGCTGATGCAGCCAAAACTATCGCTTACATGAAGATTATAGGTTACATCAACCAGGGGAGGATCAAATGTCTGAGGATTTAAGTATAGATCGGGATATGGTATTGTGGAGGCCGGATCGGATGACCACAAAAAACTTATCGTGTTGGGCAATTTTACAGGAATTCCGTTAGAAATATTTCTATAGTAGAAAGTATCAATTGCTGCCTGACCCTTTAATGCAACATAATCACATGTCCTGTTCTGGAGAGCTGCTGAAGAAAAAGGTTTATCGATAAAGATCCAGCCGGTGAGGGTTGCATCAAATCCCCCGCTGATAATAACTTTGTAACCACCATCATCAAGATCATTTATTGATGAAGTTGATACTCCTGATTCGGTTTTAACAGAAATGCTGAAATTTTTTGTGATGTCACTCCATTTATACCATGTGAAATTAAAAGGACCGGTTCCTCCCGGACTAGTGGCATTTAGTGTGCCTTTTTGCGTGCCTGATGTATTGCAATATATAAAAACAGGATCTTTGACAGTAGGTGCTGAAGGATAGGAAGTATATCGTACTGCGTTCATTCCGGGCGCCGAAAGCTGAGCTTCAGAAATAGCCGGCAGAAATAAAATTATTATTAAGAAAAAATAACGCACAGGCAATCAGATCTTTGAATTTAAAACGCTTTAAGGATCTTTTTGGTATTCTCTTCTGCAATTATAATACAATTAGGGCAATATTCAGGTTCAGTCCAAATGACATATTTACGAAGATTGTCAAATATCTGATACAATAATAAGAAAATATATGGAAATCCGGTAGAGACGCCCAAATTGGGCGTCTCTACTGTTAATAAATAATTCCGATTTAATTTTCATTATAATATGACTCTGACAGGGTTATTGCTAAATTTGCCCCGCCTGGTACGCTGTAATTCAAGCTAACGTATGACAACCAATTATCTGAATGATCTGAATGAGTCTCAGAAACAAGCAGTTATTAATACTGAGGGACCTTCTCTTGTAATTGCTGGCGCAGGCGCAGGGAAAACAAGAGTACTCACATACCGTATCGTTCATCTTCTTCAAAAGGGAGTCCCGGCCGGTAAGATCCTGGCATTGACTTTCACAAACAAGGCGGCAAGGGAAATGAAGGAACGGATCACCCGGATAGTAAAGCCCGAAATAGCACGATACCTGTGGATGGGAACATTTCATTCAATTTTTGCAAAGATCCTGAGGATGGAGGGTGAAAGACTTGGATATAAATCGAACTATACCATTTACGATTCATCAGATTCCAGGAGTCTCATCAGATCTATTATAAAGGAACTTAATCTGGATGATAATATATACAAACCGGGAGTTATAGCTTCACGGATCTCGACTGCAAAAAACAACCTCGTAACTGCCAGTATGTATGCTTCAGATATTTCGATGCAGGATTATGACAAGTTGAGCCGGATGCCATTACTGGCTGATGTATACAGAACTTATGCCTCGCGCTGCTTTAAAGCCAATGCAATGGATTTCGATGATCTTTTACTGAATACAAACATTCTTTTCCGGGATTTTCCTGATGTCCTCTCATCCTACCAGCAAAGGTTTAATTATGTGCTGGTTGACGAGTACCAGGATACAAATTATTCACAATATCTTATAGTTAAAAAACTTGCTGCATCGCATCAGAATATCTGCGTAGTTGGCGACGATGCACAAAGTATCTATTCATTCAGAGGGGCAAGAATTGAGAATATTCTTGAGTTTAAAAACGACTATGCTGATTATCAGCTTTTTAAACTTGAACAAAACTACAGGTCAACTCAGATTATTGTAAATGCTGCAAACACAATCATTGCAAATAACGAGGGTCAGATCCAGAAAAAAGTGTATTCGATGAACGAGCTGGGGGAAAAGATACAGGTAATGCAGGCGATGACTGATTCAGAGGAGGGATTTAATGTTTCATCTGATATTTTTGACAAGCGGTTCTCACAACAGATTAACTGGTCGGATTTTGCAATTTTATACAGAACAAATGCCCAGTCGAGGATCTTTGAAGAGACCCTTAGGCGAAAAAACATACCATATAAAATTTACGGTGGGTTATCATTTTACGAGCGCAAAGAGATAAAAGATATTCTGGCTTACTTCAGGATGGTTATTAATCCGGAAGATGAAGAGGCACTTAAAAGATCCATTAACTATCCAAAAAGAGGAATCGGAGATACTACAATTCAGAAAATATTTGAATTGGCTGCCGTTTTTAACGTTACTCCATGGAGTATTCTGCCTGAAGCCGGAAAATATCCGGAACATTTTAACTCAGGGACAGTCAAAAAATTATCGGGGTATGTTTCTGTGATCAATAACCTGCGTCTGAATTCTGACACTGCGGATGCTTTTGTAAAAGCAAGGGAAATCGCACTCGGTTCAGGAATCATGAGAGAACTTAAGGATGGAAAATCTCCTGAGGAGGTAAGTCGTTATGAAAACCTTGAAGAACTGCTGAATGCAATAAAAGTGTTTACTGAAGCAGCTGAAACTAACGGGGAGCCTTCAATATTAGAAGCTTATATGGCCAATGTAGCATTGCTGACGGATCAGGATACTGAGAACGAAGAAGACCGCAATAAGGTTACCCTGATGACAATGCATTCAGCTAAAGGATTAGAATTCAAGCATGTATATATAGTAGGAATGGAAGACACTCTGTTTCCATCTCCCATGTCTTCAGGAAGCGCCCGCGAACTTGAAGAGGAAAGGCGATTGTTCTATGTGGCGGTTACACGGGCCGAAAAACAGGCAACACTCAGCTATGCACTTAACAGATATAAGTGGGGGAATCTGGAAAGATGTAGTCCAAGCCGGTTCCTTCGTGAGATTGATCAGAAATTTCTGCATTATCCACAGACCGGCGGAAAGCCATTCCAGAACCATAATCAACCTGGAATAAAACCATCTCTTCGTGAAGAGGCTCTTTCCTATTCAAAGGATGATCGGCTCAAAAAGATCCTGAAACCAGATCTTACTGCAAAAGTTCCTTTTGTTGGAAGCGATTCCTCTCTCTTTTCAGAGGGTGATACCGTAGAACATGAGAGATTTGGCAAAGGAACAATCATATCCATCGAGGGACAACCGCCAAACACCACTGCTACGGTGGAATTCGAAAAGGACGGAAGCAAGAAACTGCTTCTGAGATTTGCAAAACTCCGTAAAGTATAGCCCCCCTGCCCCCCTAAAGGGGGGTTCGTACTCGTATCATAAATAGGTTCTATAAATTTTACTGAACAAGCCCCCCTTTAGGGGGGTTGGGGGGCAAAAAAAAGAGAACACTGGGGTTACCAGGCAAAAAAAGAGAGAACCCTGGGATTGGCAGGCAAAAGACTATTTCTTACCGGCCTGACCGAAATTCATTTTCATGAACGTGATGCCTACAGTAGATATTGAATGGTTGAATTTTTCACTGATTTCTTTGGTCTCCATTTTCATTTCCGGATTATTGCTTTTATCGAATGATTCCATCGCAAGCATCATAGATCCTTCAAAACCAGGATAGTTATAATAGGTTGGCACACCAGCTTTACCCCAATACTTTTTGTCAGCCTTCAGTTTGACATCCTTCGTCATCCACACATTTGAATAGCCTTCTTTCTCAGCATCAACTATTTTATATTCATCACATTTATATCCGGCGATAACACGCGATCTCCCGGTTTTTGTTATAGTAGCCTTTTCCGGATTGGGCCCTTTCTGTGACTTAGCCTGGGCTGCCATTGCCGAATCAGAAGGAATAGTCGAAATCATACCGGTTTTAGAATCCTTATTCTCTATAAGCATCATTAAGCATCTGTTGTCATTATCAAAAAGGAATACTGTTGGCAAAGCTTTATCTCCTTCCTTTTGATCGACAGGCAATACTTCGATTCCGGCATTCATAGTATTACTGTTAAAATAGGTATAAAAGTCCGATTTCAACACATCTTTTTTATCGTATCTTTCCATCTGCATATATATCCGGCCCGTAAATTTGTATTCATCATCGTATTTGATGTCAATTTTCCCGCCAAAAAGTCCGCGACCTGTTTCCTTCGTACCTTTTTTTTCGGTTGTTGTAGTCTGGTCCGTTTGATTCTGATCGGATTTTTCTTTTTCTTTAGCCTTGTCCTTGGCACTTTTATCAACAGCCGAATCAACTTTTTGGTCGATCTTTCTGTCAATAGCTCTTCTTAAAATCCAACCCTGTCCATTTGAGACTCCAGGCAACACAATTGCCAATAAAAGAAGCAGAATTATTGATCTAGTTTTCATGATTTGGAATATTATTTAATTATAGTATAAAGTTACAAAACTGTGTATAACAATAAATGCCGGTAATTATATAAATAATAACAACGATATGTCAGGATAGTTGCCTTCAGGCATTTCTATTTGTCGCTAAACAAAAATAATGCATAAATATCAGATGAAACAGGTAATCTGTTTATATCTGACATCGTGCTATTTTTTTGTCTGCAAAGTCGTGAATGAGACTTCGTTGCCATATGTTGTGACACCTTCCTTCGTAGTTGCAAACGCCCTGATATAGACCTTAACACCTGGCCTCAGACCTGTCATATTAACAATAAAACTTGGTCCGGGACTTTTATCAGCGCCATATATGGTGTTTGAAATAGTCGGACTTGGCTTCGGGCTCATACATATTCCATGTTTAGAAATAATGACACCTGAAATTGTGAGAGTATAACCACTCTCGGCACTTGTCGCAGTTATATTTTTTACCGCGGCTGTCTTAACTGATACGCCGGCTTCCCCCGTACCCGTATTGGTAAATCCGCTAAGCATTACAATTAGCAGAACTGACGATACTAAAATGATTGTTTTGTTTTTCATTATATTTAATTTTAGTCATAATTTCTATTTTCAGATGGTATTTTACAGTTAACCCGGATTAGTTGTGCCCTTCTGTGGTTCTGTTTTTGTTTTCTTTTCCCGATTCAGCGGAAGCTGTGTGGTAAAGGTCAGTTCGTTTCCATAAACAATTGTTGATCCTTCCTTCAGATATGCACGAACATAATATTTTGTCTCCGGAGTCAGAGGACTTAGTTTAATCTGCTGATCCATCTCAGTGCCTGAAGATTTAGCTTTTGCACCTTCAATAGTTGGACCTGATTTAGTGGAATAACAAACACCGCATTCAGTGAAATTCATTCCGGTCACACTGAATTTACATGTTGCATCAGTATCATAAATCAGAATCATCTCTTTAGTAGTAACAGTTGTCGGTACAGTTTTAATTGTTTTCGACGAGGTCACTGTCGTTTGTGTTTTTGATTTTACACTGGTTGTTTTAACCTGTCCGGTCAGGTATAACGGCACTGTAAAACACAATACCAGGAATAAAAGACAAATTTTAAAAAACACCCTGATTTTAGCGGAATTGTTCTTATAAAATGTGAATTGAATATTCATAATAGTAGATTTAAGAAGGTTATTATATTCGGCTATTCTTTCTTATATAAGAGAGATCCATAAGCTATTTCACCTTTTGCCAGATCGATCGGCAATTTAAATTCCTGAGCCTCTCCCTCATAGGTGAAGAAGATTCCTCCATCTTTTGTTTTCCAATTAAATGGACGTTTTTCTGTACCCTGGTAGTTTTCAAAACCGGTACCATCTTCTTTGAGTACAAACTGCATCGGGTTACCGTTTTCGACAGCGCTGTAAGTTCCAACCGGGCTCTTCTTTCCCAGTTCTTTCTTAACTGCCTGTTCCGAATTTGACTGGCTTGATGACTTGGAATTAGCTGTTTGATTACCACATGACGATACCAGGGAAATACAAACTGCGAAGAGAATTTTAGATAAAAGATTTTTCATGGGTTTTGATTTTAAAAATTATTTATTATCCATTCATTATAATGTTACAGCTTAATAAGTTCAACCCTTCTGTTCAAGGCTTTATTGGAAGGGGTGTCGTTAGGTGCAACAGGTTGGGTTTCACCCATACCGTCAGCCTCCAGTCGTGAAGCATCGATGCCAAAACTCTTAACAAGTTCAGATTTTACCGCCCCGCCACGACGCTTCGAAAGATCAAGATTAGCAGCATCAGCTCCGTCGCTGTCGGTATGTCCGACGATTTTAACTTTTACATCAGGATTTTCGGTCAGTACATCAGCGATTCCCTTAAGGGTACCGTATGATTCAGGTTTTACTACGTCTTTGTTCACATCGAAATATATGCCATAAGAAATCAGTTTCCCTTCCGTAAGCAGCTTGCTGCGCATATCAGGTGCAGCACTTGTAATTCTTAGGTTGGAAATGTAAGAACCGCAGGAAGCCCCTCTTGATAATCTGAAACATAAGCGGTTAAATTTTGTTCCATCAAAAACATTCGTTGGCATATCCAGCACTTTTGCCTGTTTGTGATAAATCCGGAATCTTCTGTTCTGTGCCCAGATAATGACATGATTCACTTTTTCCGGTTCAACGGGATTTATTGCTGAGGATCCTGTAATTGCAGTATTTTCGCTTGTTTTGTATCCCATTGTGTTCCAACGTTCTTTTTCAATTGAGATCATTATACCACTATTGCCAGGATGAGGGTTAGTGTCCATTTCCTTAGGCTTATCCTCTCCGTACAATATAAGACCTGCAGCAATTCGACCTCCGGTTTTTTTAGGGACAATATCAAATTCTATGATGAAATTCTTGGGAAAATCAATGCTTTTCAAAAGATAATAACTTCCATCTGTACTATTCAGGTTGAGCCATTTCCCCGGCGCAATATTCAATGTATTGATCTCTCCTGGGGCATTTGCAGTCCATAATGCAGGAAAATCGCCAACAGCATCCTGGCTGAAATCATCGAATAAAATCACTTTATCCCCGGGGACAAAATCATACGTTGAAAAGGATTGCATCGATTGTTGCTCCTGAGTTTCAGATTTGCTGTCAGCACTTGTTTTTAATTCTTCATTGGACTTGCTATCCTTCTTTTCAGAAGTGACCTGCTTATCCTGCGTTCCCTGATTTTGTTTTGCGTCCTTTCCCTGATCCTTCGGAGCATCTTTCCTGACATTTGCTTTTGCATTCTTGTCAATGGATATTATTTGTTTCTTAAGATCGATCTTGACCTGACTGTTCAAACCAAGAGGAACGCTTATCATTAAAGCGATAATGAAAAATTTAGACACTGATTTCATTTTAATGCTGATTTGGTTAATAAATGGATAGCAGATATAGAATTTTAATATCGGTTTTATTCTTAATGTCATGAAAATAAGGTAATCTATCTTAATAAACAGGTTAGTCTGAAAGAATTATTGGTATGATGAAACCTAAAATTAATAAACTATTTATATAAAATACTTATGTTCCCGGATTTTTACGGCGGAGAATGTTTCTTTTTGATTAACCACCTATTTTTTATACTGAATGTTCATCTATGAATCTTCTCTTTGTTTCTTAACCCTCCCTCAATCGGGACTGTTGAAAAAGTCTTCTTTAACCACAAAGTACACAAAGGTGGCACAAAGCACACAAAGGTATAAACCTATGTTTCAGCGCTTTGTGATCTTTGTGTAAATACTTTGTGACCAACCCTGAGCTTGACGAAGCGTGTGGTTAATGGATTTCAGCTTTTTCAACAACCCTTATATATGAGTAAAGGCTGCCCTTTCGGACAGCCTGACTTCAGATTAGTACTGCTGATATAATTCTGATTATGCCGCTACTGCTTCTGCCGGTTTCTCTTTCTCCCTGAGAACCGATTCATAGAGTGAGGCAAAGGAACTGAATATCCATATCATTGCCGGGAAGACTCCGACAATTAATAATATAAGCCCGAAGATAAATATGAAAATAGATACAAAACCCATCAGAAATATTTGCCACCCGTATCCTCTTGTAAGCTTCCAGCTTAACTCTACAGCTTCTATGGGATCGAGCTTCTTATCCATTATTATATAGGAGACGAAGGCCAGCCTGCACGCAATTATTATACCCGGAATAATGAGAGCAAATAATCCAAGAACTACAAGCGCAAATACAAGCAGGTTAGCAAGAATAATATGAAGATAGTTTTCCATAAATCCTTTGATCAGGTACTCAAAATCAGGTTTTATTTTCCTGACCGCCTGAACAAAGATCATATTCGCGCCGTATTCAAATATTGGAGCAACCAGAAATGCATAAAGCATCGCCAGCAATCCGAAAAAAGCGGCAAATATTCCAAATGTCCCGAATCTGAAAAGGTTATGCCCCCAATCGTTTCCCCAATGCCAGAAGTCTCTGTGAAAATCAGACAGATCAAAATGGTAGTTGAACATTTTAAAAGGTGCAGTTACTATGGCGAGGATGATAACTACCAGGAATAACCTGAGAAAATTATCCATCATAACCCTCCAGCCTGTTCCGAAACAATAGCCAAAATCAGGGACTAATTTGTATTCATTATTTGTTTCCATGTTTACAATTATTAAGTAAAAAATCTTATGTACTTCTCTGAAACAAATGTAGGTCACTGAAAATTTCCAGACTTCATACCTTAGTAGTGATTTTATATTTTCCTACTTAAGTATGTATCACAATACTTAGGTAGTGGCTATTTTTAAACTTTGGGATTTGCAGGAACTTTATATCTTTATAAAATGTTGCAGTATATTGGATATCTAATTTTTATTTTGTCTGTTGCTCTTGCCGCAGGGGGTGTAGTCCTTTCATCAAAACTCAGGAATACTTACCGGCACGAAATCCTATCAATGTTGCTCTATTTTCAGGTTTTCATTTTTACTTTCGGATTCTATGGGATCTGGGGACAAGTAGTGATCAAAGCTTTTCTTTCAACCTATATTTCCGCTGAACTTCTAACCAGGTTTTCAGATATTGCAATGCTTCTCGGATTGCCATTTCTGGTTTTTGCCTGGTTAATGCTAATTCAGTTTTCATATGGACTTTCAGGAAAAAAGAACAGTAACTGGTTTGTATTCTGGTTTCTGTTATTGAATTTCTCTGTCATTGTAATTGTTGGATATTTAATAGCGAAAACAAGTGCCTTAAAACCAGTAGCACTTATAAAGTATTACTTCATTTCCATGAACTTTATTTATTCACTCCTTTCTTCTTTGCTGATCGCATTTCCCGGGAAAGGGAGACCGGTAATCCACGATTATGACCGGAAAAGGATTACTGTGGGAATTCTCATGGTCATGATCTTACAATGTGTACCACTTTTATTTTATAACTCACAACCATATATTGCTGTAATTTTTATTTTTACATTCTTTGCAGGCAATACTTTTCTTCCCATATATCTGAATTATGGAACACTCCTTACAGTCTTTACTGCTGAGCCGGTAAGGGATCTTTCATTTGAAGAGTTCTGTAAGAAATTTGAAGTATCTCCGCGTGAAACTGACATCGTGCGTGAAATATGCAATGGATTAAGCAACAAAGAAATATCAGATAAACTCTTTATCAGCCTGCAGACTGTGAAAGATCATACACACAGAATTTATATTAAAACCAATGTAAAAAGCCGCGTTCAGCTTATATATCTGGTAAAAGAATTGAAGGTAATATAGCCGGTGATCAGGCAAATTTCAAATAAACTATCACCCTCCCTTTATTGAATTCAAGAGAAAAACTATCTCCAAGTGCCTCATTTAATGTAGCTATCCACCAGTTTTTTACTTTTGTTCTGTTGAGGGGATATCGTAATCCGGATGATGTTACTTCCGTTTCAGGGTCGATTGAAAAGATCGAAACCTGCTGACCCGGGAATGCTGATATTTCAGAGCTTTTCAAAAATGGTCGCAATATTCCGGTATCAGTTACCATAAATACATTCATTTCTTTAATATATTCCGCCAGAAGGGAAATATTACCGATTGTATGATCCTCCCGTTTCCCTGTGGCGCCAACGATCACAATATCTTTATAGCCCATTTCGCTACACCACGAAACGGCTTTTGTCAAATCATTGGTATCCTGACTTTCATCAAGGTAAATACGATCTGAGAACCTGTTTGCCAATTCATCATTCAGGGAATCAAGATCTCCAACAATAGCCTCAGGCTGCATACCGGCAAGAATCAGGTTTTGTACGCTTCCGTCACAACAGATTATATGTTTTGCATTCTTCAGGTAGCCAAGAGGGATCTGATGTTGAGGAAAGATACCATCAGCAACAATTACTGTATATGATTCAAACTGAAAATCGTTCATTTTTTATTTCTCTGAAAATGAAATTTATTGTTCTTATCCTTTGTGTTACTTTGTGTCTTACTTTGTGATCCTTTGTGGTTAAATGAATTAAAAGTTTTCAAATCGCTTTTATAGTTTTTTTCCACTCAATCAGTCCTGCAAACGACATTATCCCATAAACAACATACAGTATTACAGTCGGATAAAGTCCCCTTGTCAAAAAAAGAACAGCCGATACAAAGTTTATAACAATCCATAAGTACCAGTGTTCATATATTTTCTTTGCCAGCATCCACGTAGCTATAATTGACAAAGATGTAATAAATGAATCCCTGACAGGAACCGGTGAGTCAGTCAACCTTGTAAGAACAAGCCACATTACTGCATACAACAAAACAAAAACACCTGCCAGAACTACACCTGTCTTAAACTTTAACCGTGTTACCTGTAAATCATTTTTCTCCCCTTCTCCCCCTCTCCCTTTCTCCCATTCTCCCCTTCTCCCCTTCTCCTCTTCATCTTTCTGCCCTTCGCCCCTGGTCCACCAATACCAGCCAAGAACGCTTATCGCCAGATAATAAGCCTGGAGGCTCATATCTGCATATATCTTGCTCGTAAAAAAAATCCAGATGTAAACAGCCGATGTCACAATTCCTACCGGCCATAACCAGATAGTTTGCCTGATTTCCAGAAATACATAAATTATCCCTGTAACCGCCCCGAATATTTCTATGTAATTATTTGATAACCAACTGGGTGCTTCCATTGTAAACGGTTGACTGTCAAAATTTTACTCCAATTTTAAACATATAATTTATTACAGCCTGCGGGAAATAGCCATCCATGACATGCTGTGAACCTCCTTCATTATATTTATATACCCAGGCGTTGGTTTCGTATTTCTTATTGAAAAGATTATTAATGACAAACTGGCATGTAATCTCTTTAAATATTTTATTATGCATCGTGTACTGAAATGATATATTCTGAACCAAATACGGGTTTAACATTCTTTCAGAATTTTGTGTATTATCAATGTATTGTTTCCCGACATATTTGGTATTCGCACTTAAATGAAAATTTTTAAACGGGATATAATCTATTACTGAACTCGCTATTACAGCCGGAGAGAAAGATATTGTTCTGTTTTTCAAAGTTTCAAAATCCTGAGTCCCTGTATCCCAGTTATCTGTGTAATCAACAAATACCGGGATGATATTCCGGCTGAGTGTTATATTTTCATACCAGTTTAATTTTTCAAGTATCCGGATTCCGGTCTCTATTTCAATTCCCTGCCTGTAACTTTTTGGCACATTTGTCAAAATCGTAGCGCCGACATTATTTATTTTGCCTGTTAAAATTAACTGATCTGCATAGTTCATATAATAAATGTTTCCCTTAAGCATCAACGTTGATGAATTAAATTCGTAACCTGCTTCATAATCGAATAATTTTTCTGGCACCGGCGTTTTCCCCGGGTCTGCATCGGTGAAATTCCCTCTGTCGGGTTCTCTTTGCGAAATTCCGAACGAAGCATATATTTTTTGTTTTTCAGCAAAATTATACACAAAGCCGGCCTTTGGATTAAAAAAATTATACTTGTGATTTTGTGTTACATCTTTCAGATTATCATCAAATCCTCCGATTGAATAGTTTATATTCCGGAATTGCAGATCGGCATAAAGGTTTATTCTTTTTGTCAATGAATAGTTGACCTTAAAGAATGTATTAAGGTCTTTTTTATCTCCGGTCCCCTGATACCAACGGTATTCATTGCCATCGAAAGTCACAATTTTAGCCCATATTATATCTCCGAAGTGATTGCCTGAGTATTGATTCCATCCACCTCCAATTACGGTGCTTATTTTATTCTTCGTGTAATCGAGTGAGTATGTAAAACCATAAAAATCGTTCTTAAGCCATTTTTGAGTTATAAAATCAGAGCTTGTTATTGTATCTGAATTAAAAATTGCGTCCGGCAGATTATATGAGCTGAATTTTGAGTTTTGAATAAGGTTTTCGTAATATCCTTTACCCCTTGTATAATGCAATGCTATATTGGCATGCAAATAACTGTTTATCTCTTTTGAATAATGAAGCTGGTAATTATCCTGCCAGTAATTATCAGTTTCATTTTTATAATTATAGGGATTGAATGTCCTGTGAGTTGCCAGTGAGTCTTTTGGAACACCAAGCCATGCCTGGTAGGTATGTTCAACTCCCGAAAAAATCATAAGTTTTAAAATACTCGTTTCCCCATAAACTGATCCGGAGATATAAAATGATTTCAGATCGCTGAAAGCTCTGTCGATGTATCCGTCTGACCATATTTTTGATAAGCGTGCATCAACTGCAAACTTTTTATTAATCAATCCGGTGCCAAAATTAATTGTGTTTTTTGAAGTGTTAAATGAACCATAGGATGAGTTGACTTCTGCATAAGGTTCTTTGTTCAGTGCGGACGTCTGAAAATTTATAGTGGCACCAAATGCACCTGCTCCATTTGTCGAAGTCCCGACTCCGCGTTGAATCTGAATGTTATCTGCAGATGATGCCAGATCAGGCAAATCAACCCACCATACTCCATGTGATTCAGCATCGTTAACAGGTATTCCGTCAATTGTAACATTAATCCTCTTCACATCAGTTCCCCGTATATTGATATTTGTGTAACCTACTCCGGTTCCGGCATCTGATGATACAACCAAAGACGGAGTATAGCCTAAGAGATACGGGATGTCCTGGGCAATGTTACTCTTCGAAATATCTTCTTTAGAAACAGTTGAAAATGTCATTGGGGTTTTCTCTCCTGCTCTTGTGGCATTTACAAAAACCTCCTCTGTCATGAATGATTTCTCTATCAGGGCAATATTCAAAACAGTATCACCTTTCAGTCTGACTTCCCTGATCTGAGACTCATACCCAACAAAAGAGAAATGAAGTTGATAAACTCCGTTCTTTAATGCAGACAGGGTATAATTCCCTTCCGAATCGGTAAGGACGCCAAGGTATGTGTTTTCAATTGTTATGCTTGCTCCCGGTAAAGGAGATCCTCCGATATCAGTCACTTTGCCCTTTATCACGGAGCCATTACTCTGAAATGCAATTGCTTGTGATATACCATTCAATCCGATAAACGCTATAATAAATAACAATTTCCTCTTTGACATAATTGACAAGAATTTAATATCAAGAAAATGAGGTTGTTATGAAAAGCTGATTTATTGGATACTCTATTCCCTCCGCCGGCATTATCCGGATCAGGTTTAAGGGTATGATCTCAGCCCGTGATTATAAGGCACCCCATTTGTTGACACCTCAAAGGTAAGACCTTTTGTTGAATTATCAATTTTTTGTTAAATTAGCATTCAAATCCATAAGCAGAAATGAAATCTCTTTTGACCAAACTTAATTATAAAGGACAGAAAAGAATATCAGTTATAAATGCAGAAGAAAGCTTCATAAGTTCAATTTCAAGTGAACTTAAAGATGTAATTATTGATCAGGAAATTGATCCGCGTTATCCGTATGAATTCATTATTTTATTTGTCACAAAGGTTTCTGAACTCGATTTCCTGGCTCCGATGGCTCTTCATAACCTTATGGCTGACGGAGTCTTATGGTTTTGTTATCCCAAAAAAACCTCAAAAAAATATAGCACCGACATTGACCGCGACCATGGATGGAAAATCCTTAATGATTCCAGACTATATGGTGTCCGTATGGTTACAATTAATGCAGACTGGTCGGCATTAAGATTCCGGAATATTAAATATATCAAGTCTGTCTCAGGCCGGTTTAGTAAATAATTTCGGATTTTAATCCACATTCCATAATCCGAAACCTTATTAAGATGATAAAAATTACAAAGATTGAAACTCCTCTCGGAGAGATGGTTGCAGGGGCAACTGAAGAAGGAGTCTGCCTTCTGGAGTTTAGTGACAGAAGAATGTTACCAACTGAATATAAGGATCTTCTAAAGCTTTTGAAAACAACTTTTCAGGACGGAGAAAACAAACATCTTAAAACACTCAGGAAACAGTTGAAAGAATATTTCGATGGGAAGAGAAAAGAGTTTACCATTGCTCTTGTTGCTCCGGGTACGGAATTTCAACAGCTGGTATGGAAAGAACTTCAGAATATTCAGTTTGGAACAACAAGAACTTACCAGGAACAGGCAATCGCTTTAATGAGACCCGATTCGGTGCGGGCTGTAGCAAATGCAAATGGGATGAACAGGATTTCTATTATAATTCCCTGTCATAGGGTTATAGGGTCCGACGGGCATCTCACAGGTTACGGAGGCGGACTCAAGAGAAAGAAGTGGCTGCTGGATCATGAAAAAAAATACTCGGGAAAAGCAATAGACCTCTCATTATTCTGATCTTTTTCATATACAAATTCTTAATTTAATCTGGTATAAAATGAAAACCTTTATTACTAAAAAGAACTTCTTATTACTCGTGTTATTTTCGTTAATAATCCTGCTTACAGGATGTGCTCAGAATGAAGCTGTAAAACAATGTTTGACCGGACATACTTATGGTTTTTTAGGCGGCTTATGGCATGGGTTTATTGCTCCTTTCGATTTTATAGGGATGCTGTTTAATGAAAAGATTACCATGTATGCCCAGAACAACAATGGCGGATTATATGCATTGGGTTTTCTTCTTGGCAGCGGCGGCTGGGGATTCTTCGGTAGCAAAGGCGCAAATAGAGTCAGACGCAGCCGCGTTAATGTTCAGTCTCAGAGATTTGATAATGCTGAGATAGTGGAATAAATCTTTGAAGGCCTCACTCCACGTCACAAAGGAACACAGAGGAAGAAATCAATAAAATCGACTTTTTCAACATCCCCGACAAGAGGGGGTGAAGCAAAAGAACCGGCAAAAACATACTTACAAACAACAAATTATGAAACAATTATTTATAGTTATTCTTCTGATGTGCTCACTGGGTGCATTATCTCAAAAAAAAGATCTTATCTATCTCTGGCCGGGTAAAGTACCTGGAGAACTGAAGGAAAAGCAGCCTGCAACAATTGATACTATCAGGAAAGATAATGTACTGCGATACAATGAAGTCACTAATCCTGCAATTGAATTATTTCTTCCAGATCCCTCTGCTAAAAACGGATCTGCGATAATTATTTGTCCCGGCGGAGGATACAAAATACTGGCTTACGACAAAGAGGGTACCGAGATTGCCGCATGGCTTAATAAGTTGGGATTCACAGCATTTGTTCTGCAATACAGGATTCCTGATAAGAAAGACGGCGCTCTGCAGGATATCCAGCGTGCAATCAGACTTGTAAGAAGCACCTCCCAAAAATGGAATCTCAATCCTGAAAAGATAGGGGTGGTTGGATTTTCAGCAGGCGGCAGTCTGAGCGCAAGAGCCAGCACTCTCTTCAATAAAAGGACCTATCCGGCGGTCGATAAAGCAGACAGCCTGTCGTGCAGGCCTGATTTTACCATGCTTATCTATCCTGCATACCTTGATCAGGGCACTGACTTCTCACTCACTCCGGAATTGCAATTAAGTAAAGAGGTACCAACAATGTTTATCTTTCAGACTGCAGACGATCCTTATGGAAATAGCTCTCTTGTAATGACGGGCGCTCTTAGGAATGCAAAACTTCCGGTTGAATTGCATATGCTGTCTAAAGGTGGTCACGGTTATGGATTACGTCCAGGAAACACTGCCGCAGAAACCTGGCCTCTCCTGGCTGAAAAATGGCTCAGGGTTGAGATGAATCCCAGGTAATATGATAGTGCATAGAGAAAGATCAACTGAACCATTTAACAATGCCTGTCAGAAATAATAATCTTGGTAAATTCTTTGGTCCTTCTTCAAGTTATATGGGATATGTTTTTATAGCATGTGGTGTTTTTGCAGCAACATATTCTTTACTATCGCTCACACTGATTATTCCTGGTATTTTTATGGCTTTTACATATAACGGAACTATAATAGATACTGACAAAAAAAAGGTAAAACCCTACACTTCATTGTTTGGAATTATCAGAAGCGGCAAGTGGATTAATGCAGACCAATTCACACGGTTCAGCATAATAAAGGCAAGGAAAAAATACACTATGTACAGTCGTGCTAACGTTAGATTTGACATGGATATTTCAGATATCCAGTTAATTCTAATTAACAGGAACGGTACAAAAAAAATTGTTCTGAATAAGTATAGTAATTTTGAAGATGCTCATAAGGAAATGGAGGAGCTGAGTGGAATACTATTGTCAGATAAATTATTGGATGACAGCCAAAACTAACCGATGACACATATTATTGATGAAATTGTTAAGAGGCATCTTATTCCTGCAGAAAATCATATTTATGGTTTTTCTGATCCCTTGAAATGCCGCGTTCAGTGTGCTGAATTTGGGAGGATTAAACTGGGAATGGATGCCCGCATCTGCGGGATATGTGTTGCTTCTTGTCCGATTGGTCAGAAAAAAACCGGAAGATAAATGGAAGATATTACCAGGACTGTTGATATTGAGAAAGTTATTAAAAGCAGTAAATCCGGATTTGTACGTTCCCTTCCTAAATTCATAATAAGACTGATTATAAAAACCATCCATCAGGATGAAATGAACTCAACTATTCACAGGAATCGTGACAAATCAGGGGTGCCTTTTATTAATGGCGTCCTGGATGAATGGAATGTGAAAGTCGTTGTTAAAGGAGATGAAAACATACCTGTCTCAGGAAGATATGTTTTTGTTGCAAACCACCCTGTTGGAGGCATCGATGCCCTCTCATTCCTGAGTGCTATCTACCGGTATTTCCCGAATGTTGTCTCGCCTTCAAATGAACTCTTTGGTTATATTCCGCAACTCAAACCGGTAATACTGGGAGTAAACGTCTTCGGAAGAAATACAAAAGAGACTATAGAAGAATTGAATCGCTTATTTGAGTCAGATTCACAGATAATGATCTTTCCGGCAGGTGAGGTCTCACGACGTAATAATGGAGCCATCTCAGATCCTGTATGGCAAAAATCCTTTATTACCAAATCGGTCCAGTTTAAAAGAGATATTCTACCTGTGTATATAAGCGGGAAAAACTCTAATTCTTTTTATTTTGCTGCAAGTCTCAGGAAATGGCTTGGTATTAAACTATATATCGAGACCCTGCTCCTGCCACGGGAGATGATGAATCAACGGAATTCAACTATTACTCTCACTTTCGGAAAACCAATTCCATGGCAATACTTTAGTAATATAAAATCGCAAAATGAGTGGGCTCAATATGTAAAAGAAGTTGTTTATAGTATTCCCTCATCTTAAACAATAATCATCAGCTGTTTGTTATTTTATCTGGAAATAACATTAAGATGAATAAGAATATAAAATCGATTGAAACCATTCTGCCGCCACCTCATTTTCATATGGTGGGCGATGGCTTCAGAGTGCATAATTTTTTCCCTTCTCAACCAATAATCGGACTTAACGGAATGAGTCCGTTTTTTCTTTTGGATTACGGTTCAAAATGGCTGGTTCCTCCTTCAGAAATTCCAAAGGGTGTCGGAGTTCATCCGCACAGGGGATTTGAGACGGTCACTATTGCATATCATGGTAAGGTTGCACATCACGACAGCGCGGGTAACAGCGGTGTCATAGCCGAAGGAGACGTACAATGGATGACTGCCGGAGCAGGAGTCCTGCACAAAGAATTTCATGAAAAGGAGTTCAGTAGAAAAGGAGGTATTTTTCAGATGGTTCAATTATGGGTCAACCTTCCGGCAAAATATAAAATGACGCCGGCAAAATATCAGTCGCTTGAGAATAAAGACATATCAAAGTATCTGTTGAGTGATGGGAAAAGCAATATTGAAGTAATTGCAGGTGAGTATAATGGTATGAAAGGATCTGCTTCCACATTCTCTCCGGTAAATCTCTTTAATGCAAAACTTATCAAGGGTACCAGGACAAGTTTTAGTTTCAACAGAGACTTCAATACTGGTATTCTGGTAATTGAAGGTGAAATTAAAATCAATGATTCCAATACTGCCCCCGAAAATCATTTTATTCTTTTCGGACACAACGGAGAAGATATTGAAATTGAAGCTGTTGAAAAGAGTATTATTCTTATTTTAAGCGGTGATCCAATTCATGAACCAATTGCATCCTATGGACCGTTTGTGATGAATACAGAAGCTGAAATAAAGCTTGCTTACGAAGATTATAATAATGGGAAATTTGGTTATCTGGAAGATTAGCAGGTAAATAATCCTTTATATTTTTTTTTTACAAGGCTAGTTTGTATTTTTACTACACTACAGATCTGCTGAACTATTCATCTCCAGTTCTTAGTTGGTGGAAATAATTTGAATTAATGAATTCAATACCCGGGGAAGCTGAAATTACAATTACCGGTCTGAAAAAAAACTTCAGAGACCTTACTGCAGTAGACAACATCTCATTTGACGTCCGCAAAGGTGAAATTTTCGGATTATTAGGGCCTAATGGTGCTGGTAAAACTACCACAATCAATATGATATGCGGATTGTTGCCTGCAACTTCCGGAACCATTAAATATCAATCACACGACATCCGGGAAATCAAATCTGTTATTGGCTATTGTCCTCAGGAAAATATTTATTTCCCGAAACTGACATGTCTGGAACAACTTGTCTTTATGGGTAATATCTATGGAATATCTTCAGATAAAAGTAAACCTGCCGGGATGGTATTACTCGATATGCTTGGTTTAAGCAACAAATCAAAAGTTTATGCCAGAAACCTTTCGGGAGGCATGAAACGACGCCTTAATATAGCTTTGGCTCTTATTCATAATCCCCGGATTTTGATACTTGATGAACCTGAAGCCGGACTCGATCCCCAAAGCAGGGTGATGGTACGGAATTTCATAAAATCGCTTTCAAAGGAAAAAACAATCATACTCACCAGTCATAATATGGACGAAGTGGACCGGCTGGCAGACAGAGTAGCTATAATGGATTATGGAAGAATTATGCTTACTGATACTCCATATAATCTTAAAACTTCAATTGGGGAAGGCGATATTCTTGAAATTGAGATTGCTGAAGATACCGGTGGTAAAACAGAAAATTTATTAGCTGAACTAAAGACAGAGTACAATGTAATTAAAAGCGGAAATTCTTTGATAATAAAAGCAGCCCGTCTGATTGATAAAATACACGGTATAACTTCATCCGTAAAAGATTCCGGACTGACAATAAAAGAAATAAAATTAAGGGAAAACACTCTGGAAGATGTATTCATACATCTTACCGGAAGAATGTTAAGACAATGAAATTATTGAGCATAATAGTCAGGAGCCTGAAGGAACAGTGGAGGAGTTTTTGGATTCTGCTGTTAACCCTTTCAATGGGTCCTTTCTTCATATCAGTATATTACCTTATTATAGAATCCTCAAAAACTCACTATGATGTTGCAATATTAAATTATGATAAAGGTTATCCGTCAGATTCAGGTCTTGTCAACAAAGGTGAGGAGTTTATAACATTCTTCACCTCAAATGTAAAAGATTCTGTTAAAACACCATTTTCTATCAGAAAAAGTAATGGCAATTCTGAGGCTCTGGCTGATCTAAAAACAAAAAAGAGCGATGCTTTTATTATAATACCGGAAGGTTTTTCAAAACAGCTGATTGAACACCGCGACATTAATAGTGCGACACCTGCAGAAATTCAATTCTACGGAGATCTTACAAGTACCGGTTATCTTATAAGTGCACTGTGGGTGAATGAAACATTGAGCGCTTTTATTAAAAAATCAACTGGATATGCAGACCTTATAAAAATAACGGAAACCGGTATTGGATCCTCTTCAAATATATCAGATTTCGATCTTATTGTGCCTGGCCTTTTAATTCTCTCCGTAATTATGTTAATGTTCACCGCAACCATAACATTTGTTTCCGAAGTAGAAAATAAAACCATAATACGATTAAAGCTTTCGCGGATAACCTCTTTTGAATATATAACCGGAATAACGCTTGTCCAGTTGTTAGTAGGCATAATTTCAATTTTGCTGACACTCCTGACGGCAGCCATCCTGGGGTTTGATTTCCATGGATCGGCAGCTCTGTTTCTTCTCATTGCGATTCTTACAAGTTTGTCAATAATAGCTTTTAGTCTCATTGTTGCCGCTCTGACAAAAACTGCAAATGAAGTTCTGGTAATCGGCAACTTTCCTCTGTTTTTATTTATGTTTTTTACAGGGGCAGCATTCCCATTCAAAAGCGAGGGTCTTTTTACACTTTTTGGTTATCCTGTTTCACTTCAGGGATTGATGTCTCCTACACATGCTATTTCAGCACTTAATAAAATTATGATAATGCAGATGAAATTAGGTGATATAATACCGGAAATAATTTCCTTACTAATACTTACAGCTATATATTTCTTCATTGGAATGATTCTGTTTCAGAGGAGACATATGACAATGAAATAATCCAACAATAATATTAACCAAATGGCACTATTTATCAAAGAACCAACTATCGTCAAAGCTGCCGGGAATAAAGAAAAAATCATAAAGGAATTCTTTGGCAATGTAACCAGTAAAACAAGTGAAGTCAGTATTGCCAGGATGAAAAGTCCGGAAGGATGGGAGGAACCTGGTCAATGTCCGAAGTTCAATGAATACACAGTTGTTTTGAAAGGGAAACTGATGATCACTACAAAAAATGAAGAGTTCGTGGTTTCGGAAGGCCAGGGAATTATGACCTCTGAGGATGAATGGGTAAGGTACAGTACTCCATTTGAAGGCGGGGCAGAATACATTGCTGTATGCCTTCCTGCATTCTCGCCAGATCTTGTTTTCAGGGATATAGAGTCTTAATTATGATTATTCTTAAGCTAACCGGCTCTGTTTATAGGGTATGGAGAATCATTGGTGCATTCATACTACACTTCTGATGCTTCAAATGGGATCATGTATTAATGTTCTTTAGGGAATGTCTCAATATATATGATTAGATTTATACCGGATATCGATTGGTAAAATCAAAATAGAAATAAAATAATCAGGACAACGGAAACGACCAATCAAACAAAGTATTCAATATTTAAAAGACAAAAAGACCTGATTTACTAAAAACCAATTATCAGTTTTAATTGAGGTCGAAATGAAAAAATATCCATCAGCGATCAGTTAAAAACAAATTAATAAAACGATCTATAATATCATGGCAAAAGTAAAAGTTATGTCGCCGGTTGCTCTGTTACTTGATCTCCTGAAAGATCCTGATCGGAAGCCTGTTCTTAAGATGATCAGAGAGATTATTTATCTTACTTTTGTTTACAGGCGTTTCCCTCGTCAATATTTTTCTGCCTATTTGTTTAAAAAGTGGAGAACGAACGTTAAAGACTTTTTTCCCTGCCAGTTTTTATATGATAAAATTAAACCATTTATCAATGAAAATGATGTAAGGGAAGTATTGGAAAATAAGTTGTATTTCGACTTCTTCTACAGTCAGTTCAATGTAAGTCTGCCAAAAATTCTTATGTACAATCACAGAAAGATGTTTGTTGCTGGTAAAAAAGCTATTGAAATTAGTAGTATTCAGGATTTTAAATCACTTCTGGAAGAGATGTTTAAACAAAATCCATCAAATGATTCGGTTATTGTCAAAAGAACATATTGGAGCTATGGAGGAGATAAAATCTTTAAGATATATGCAGATCAAATTACAAAAGAACCCGGAATTATCGAAGAATTATATACTGAAGTTATTAAGTCAGGTTTTTTATTTCAGGAAACCGTGAAACAACATCCTGAATTAAATAAACTTAATCCATCAAGTTTAAACACAATCAGATTTGATACATTTATAAATCCCGATGGGAAAATCGAAATCTTGTCGGGATATATCAGAATGAGCATTGCCAACCTTCATGTTGACAACATTAGTTCTGGTGGATGTTTTGTTGGTATCGACCTGAATACCGGTAAATTGAATAAAATAGCGTATTTAACATTTAAAAACTATGGAGTAAAAGTACTGACAGCTCATCCTGTGACTAATACAGTATTTGAAAATTTCACGGTTCCCTTATTCCCTGAGGCTAAAGAATTTGTATTAAGAACTGCCAGCTTCATGCCTGGATTACGCATAGTCGGCTGGGATGTTGCAATTGGAGAGTCAGGTCCGGTACTGATTGAAGGTAATTCGGATTACGATATCTCGGGAAATGATATTGCGGATGGAGGATATCGTGCCAATCCTGTATTCAGAAAGGTTCTTCATGAACTTAATTATTTATAAATGTTCACAAAAAATAGTGCATTGAATAGAATCATTAAGGCTGATCTTTACCGGCATGAAGGTCTTAAAGGTATGAAAGGATTTTTTAAAGGATGGTACAGGCCCGGGTTCCGTTATACCTACCTGTTCAGAAAAACTGTACAATATAAAAAGAATCCATTAATGCGTACTTTTTATAAAATGCTAAAACGCCGGTACAGATTTAAATATGGATTTGAAATAAGTGCAAATGCTCAAATAGGTGAAGGTTTTTATCTTTCAGACCATTGCGGACCTGTTGTAATTGGTCCGGTAAAAATTGGGAAGTATTGTAACATATGTCACTGTGTGACTATAGGACGAGCTTATAAAGATGGAAAGATAGGTCGTCCGACAATTGACGATTATGTGTGGATTGGAACAGGTTCGGTATTAGTGGGGAATATTAGTATTGGAAAAAATGTTTTAATTGCCCCAAATACTTTTGTGAATTTCAATGTTCCGGACAACTCCCTGGTCATCGGAAATCCTGCAAAAATTATCCAAAGAGATAATCCAACCAAATATTACATTAATAATATTTTAGATGAACAATAATACCATGCCAAGGTCAAAAATTGGCAATGAACTGAGACCGGGATGAACCGGAAAAAATCATAAATCCAATTATATACAAAATTATTAATGAACCAAATAGAATGTCGGACAATACAATACTATCACCTGCTCATCTGTTTATTGATGTTTTGAAAGATCCTGACCGTAAGCCCATTCCCAGGATGATTTCAGAGATATTATATCTTGCTTTTGTATTTAAACGCGTCCCTCGTCATTATTTTTCAAGTTATTTATTTAAAAAGTGGAGAATTAACATAAGGGACTTTTTCCCTACCAAATTTCTATATTACAAAATCAAGCCTTTTCTGAATGAAAATGAAGTAAGGGAAGTGTTGGAAAATAAATTATACTTCAATTTCTTCTACAATCAGTTTGATATAAGAATGCCAAAAATTCCTATGTACAATTTCAGAAAGATGTTTGTATTTGATAAAAAGAGTATTGAAATAAACAGTGCCCGGGATTTTAAAGTGCTTCTGGAAGAGTTGTTTAAACAATATCCATCATATGACTCTCTGATGATCAAAAAAACATATTGGAGCTACGGAGGGGCAAAAATATTTAAGATATATGCTGATGAAATTGCCAAAGAAACTGATACTATCAATGAATTATATTCTGAAGTCATCAAATCAGGTTTTTTATTTCAGGAAACCATAAAACAGCACCCTGACTTAAATGTACTTAATCCTTCATGTTTAAACACAATCAGATTTGATACATTTATAGATCCTGATGGTAAAATCGAGATCATGTCGGGATATATGCGAATGAGTATAAATAACCTTTGCGTTGACAATTCCAGTTCAGGAGGGTGTTATGTTGGTATCGACATTAATACAGGCAAACTAAAAAGAGAGGCATATCTCGATTTCAGACACAGTGGAGTAAAAGTATTATTTGCACATCCGTAACGAATGTGGTTTTTGAAAATTTCGCAATCCCATTTTTCCACGAGGCTAAAGAACTGGCAATAAGAACGGCAAGCTATATGCCAGGACTACGCATAGTCGGTTGGGATGTGGGTATTGGAGAGACAGGGCCCGTAATGATTGAAGGAAATTCGGATTATGAGATCACGGGAAACGATATAGCGGATGGAGGATATCGTGCCAATCCTGTATTCAGAAAAGTTCTGCGAGAACTTAATTATTTATAAACAGTCGCAATCGAATGGAAACAAAAGTTATTTGTCCTTCATGTATGGTGACAATGAGACTTGTCAAGAGTGAAGACCTTAATCATCACGGCACTCTCTTTGCCGGTCGCACAGCAGAATGGTTTGTTGAATCAGGTTTTATTGCTGCTGCATCATTGTTAAATCCACAAAATGTTGTCTGCCTCAAGATACATGGGATGTTCTTCACTAAACCCGCCGTATCGGGTGATGTTCTGAAATTTTCTTCAAAAGTTGTTTTTACAGGTAACACCAGCCTTACTTCATATGTCCATGTTGAGAAGAATGGTGCTGAAAAACCATTGGTCGATGGTTTTGTGACTTTCATTCATGTTGATGAAGATACCAGACCTTCTCCGCACTTCCTGGAGATCAATCCGTTAACTGAAGAAGATAAGGATCTTTATGAAACCGCTAAGAACCTCAGGGCAAAATAGTCAGTATTATAATATTTCAAACCCGGTACAATGTTCAGGAATGCAATCGTATGTAGCCCTTGTCCTGCAATAATCGATGGTATTACATCTTCCAACCTGGGAAAACCTGTTTATTCACTGGCACTTGAAGAGCATACTAAATATGTTAAGACTCTTGAACAATTGGGATTGAAAGTACAGATACTACCTGGAAAAGATTTGCTTCCGGATTCAACTTTTATAGAAGATGTAGCTCTCTGCACACCATTATGCGCTATAATCGCCAGCCCGGGAGCCGCATCACGACGCGATGAGATAACAGGTATGCGTGAAGTACTGACAGAATATTACAGAAATATTGAGGAGATCAGTCTCCCGGCAACGCTTGAAGCCGGAGATGTAATGATGGTCGGCAGTCATTTTTTTATTGGCATTTCACGCCGGACAAATTCTGAGGGAGCAGATCAGCTGATAAATATTCTGAAAAAATTTGGATTGACAGGATCAAAAGTCCCTTTGAAAAAAATGCTTCATCTGAAATCCGGAGCCTCTTATCTTGAAAACAACAATATGCTGGTTTGCGGTGAATTCATAGAAACAAAAGAATTTGAGAGATATAACAGGATCATAGTTGATGAGGATGAAAGTTATGCTGCAAACTCTTTGTGGATAAATGGGAAAGTGCTTGTTCCCGATGGTTTTCCAAAAACAAGAAGAAAAATTGAAAAAGCAGGATATGATACTATAGTGCTGAACGTTAGTGAATTCAGGAAGATTGACGGTGGATTAAGTTGCTTATCTTTAAGATTTTAAATTAATCTGGATCCCACTAACCACAAGGTTACATCTTGCGGTTTTTCCTGGCCTTAATAATGAGGTAAACTACAAATAACACACCGACTCCAAGAAGAATATGTCCAATATACGGGAATATCTGTTCTCTGATCGCATATAAATAATAACCGATAATTGCCAGAATTATATTCCATATCCCTGCTCCAATAAATGTGAACAACATAAAATCGCGGAGATTCATTTTGGCCAACCCTGCAGGAATTGAAATAAGGTGACGGATTCCCGGAACCAGCCGGCCGATAAATGTCGATGTTTTTCCATTTCTTATAAAATAATCTTCTGCATGTTTAACTTTTTCTTCCGATAAAAAAAACAACTTTCCCAGTTTTGAACCGGCAAATTTGTAAACCAACGGACGTCCAAGATAATATGCAAGAGTATAATTGATTAATGAACCTGACAGAGCCCCCATTGTTCCGGATAATACAACAATAAAAACATTCAGATCGCCCTGTCCGGCTTTATAGGCAGCAAAAGGAATTACCATCTCTGATGGTAAAGGGAGAAATGTACTTTCAATTGCCATCAGCAGGGCAATAGTGAAATAATTCAGATTGGCCATATACCAATCAAATAGTGTCTGAAAAAACTCCATATCTTATTTCTTAATTTGTTTATAAAACCATTCACCGAAATCCTATCAATTGCAATATTAATCTTTTTACCTGTTATTGCCAACGCTTTTTTTTTAAAGTTCGTAATGTTAGATTTCTGACCCGTATAAAATAAGTAAGATTCATTCTGAATTGCTAACTTTGTTGATAATAAAATCTGAACATTCACATTTTTCTTTTATGGAAAACTTACAGACAACCTATTTAGGGTTAAAACTCAGGAATCCACTGATTGCAGGAAGCTGCGGATTAACAAATTCAATTTCAAATATTAAAGAACTGGCAAAAAAAGGTATCGGGGCGGTTGTTGTCAAATCTCTTTTTGAGGAACAGATACATATTGAAACCGAAAAAGTTATTAAAAATGACAAGGATGGAGTCAGTACCTTTAACCATGCACCTGACACATTATTAAGCAAAAGAATATACGACTACGATGAAGCCTATTCCTATATCTACGATTTTGCCAGACGCAATACTCTTGGAAAATATCTTGACTTTCTTACAGAGGCAAAGAATTCTGTTGACATTCCTGTAATTGCCAGTATAAATTGTGTATCAAATCAGGACTGGCACTCTTTTGCCAAAAAAATTGAGGAGACCGGAATTGATGCACTTGAGCTTAATATTTATATTCTTCCTTCTGACTGGCGCAGAAGTGGTGAAGACAATGAAAAGATCTACTTTGATATTATAAGAGAAGTCAGAGACTATGTAAATATTCCTATAGCTGTTAAAACCGGATTTTATTTTTCATCTCTGGCACAATCAGCCAAGAAATTATCTCAGTGTGGAATTAAAGGTCTGGTTCTTTTTAACAGACCTTATAATACTGATATAGATATTGATACTGTCGAACTTACTCACGGACCAATCTATAGTAACGCTGAAGAATATACTCATACACTCCGCTGGATATCAATACTATCGGGTCATGTCAATTGCGATTTATGTGCTTCAACAGGAGTACATGATTATCAGGCCTTCATCAAGCAGATCCTGGCAGGTGCAACTACGGTTCAGATTGCTTCTGCTTTGTACAAAGAGGGATTTGATGTTATACCCGATATTCTTAAGAATACTGAAAAATGGATGAAGAAACATAAATTTGATACTGTTGATTCATTCAGTGGTAAATTAAGCAAGTCAAATCTCGAAAATCCGGCTGCTATCGAAAGAGTTCAGTTTATGAAACTTTATTCAGGTATAGAATAACAGATAATTAAATATATGTCCTATGCAAAACTCTAATGATCCTCAAAAAACCTGAAATTATCTCTCTGGTGGAGGAGAGGAATTGTTATCATTCTTCTCCTGGAATTTGCAGTACTTATATGGGTAACAACCGGCTCTTATTACCGGAATTCAAAACCTCCCATTCCGGAAAAAGTTGTAGACAGTTCCGGTTCGGTAGTATTTACAAGGACTGATATTCAAAATGGCCAACAGGTCTTTCTGAAAAAGGCACTTATGGATAATGGAAGTATATGGGGTCATGGTGCATATCTGGGTCCTGATTTTTCTGCCCAGTATCTGCATAATCTTGCTCTTGAAGTTACCGGGGTTTATTGCAATAGAAAAGTACAAGAGTTCCGTTTCCGACATTTCCGCAGAACAGAAAGAATCCCTTGTAGGTTTAACCCATGATTTTCTCGCTAAAAATCGTTATAGCTATGAAAGTCATAATCTTTTATTTACTGAACCTGAAAAAAAATCTTATAATGACCAGATTGCTTACTGGAAAGATTATTTTCAAAAACCTGCTTTAAACCGGGGATTACCAAATACTTTGATAGCCGATAAGGAAGAAATAAGACAACTGACTTCCTTTTTTGCATGGGCTGCATGGGCATCTGCTGCCATGTACCCGGTAAAAACTATTCCTATACAAATAATTTTCCTTATGAACCACTTATTGGGAATGGACCTTCAAGCGCCACTATATTATGGAGCGCCCTAAGTCTTATTACCCTTCTTGCAGGTATTGCTTTGATACTCTTTTTCTTTGGCCGGTTCAATTATCTGGGCTGGCGTGAGGGAAAAGATTTAATGCCACCTCAGATGATACCGGGTAACCCGACAGCAATCGAACGTGCCTCAATTAAATTCTTTCTTGTAGCTATATTTATTCTTTTGTTTCAGACATTTGCCGGTGGTGCAATGGCTCATTACTTTGCTGACCCAAAAGGATTTTTTGGATTTGACCTGTCATCGCTTTTCCCATCAAATGTTCTTCGTTCATGGCATCTGCAGTCTGCAATTCTATGGATTGCCACAGCCTATATCGGAGGAGGTATTTTTGTTTCTGCCATATTATCGAAACGGGAACCTAAAGGGCAGATTGCTTTAATTAATTTTCTGTTTATTGCCCTTGCAGTTCTGGTGTTCGGAAGCCTGCTTGGAGAATATATCGGTGTGAAGGATCTATTAAAAAAATTATGGTTCTGGCTGGGCAACCAGGGATGGGAATATCTTGAAATAGGCCGTGGCTGGCAGATCTTAATGGCAGTTGGCCTTATTTTATGGGCTTTTCTGCTTTTCAGATCAGTAAGACCTTCCAAAACTGAACCTGAAGAGCGGGAATTGAAAACTCTTTTCCTGCTTGCAGCATTTGCAATTCCCTTCTTTTATATTCCTGCTTTTTTCTTTGGTTCTTCTACCAATTATTCAACCGTAGACACCTGGCGATTCTGGATAATTCATCTTTGGGTGGAGGGCTTTTTTGAAGTGTTTGCAACCGTTATGGTGGCAATTATGTTTTATAAACTTGGGCTTGTAGCAAAACAAACTGCTACGCGTATCATTTACCTCGATGCTGTTTTATTTCTGGGTGCAGGTATACTGGGAACGGGACATCATTGGTACTGGAACGGCCAGACATCCGTTTCAATGGCCATTTCCGCATCCTTTTCAGCAATGGAAGTAGTTCCTTTAATTCTGCTTACCCTTGAAGCATCAGACTTTGCAAGACTAATGCGCTCAAAAACAGACGAAAAAGGAAACAAAATCGATTTTCCTCATAAATGGACATTTTACTTCTTAATAGCCGTAGGTATCTGGAATTTTATTGGTGCCGGAATTTTTGGCTTTTTAATTAATCTTCCGGTTATCAGCTATTATGAAACAGGTACAAACCTGACTCCAAACCATGGACATGCAGCGCTTATGGGAGTATTTGGAATGCTTGGAATAGCCTTTCTGGTTTTCGCAATCCGGCAGGTTTCTTCTGCTGAACATTGGAAAAAAATTGAAAAATATGTAAAGATTTCATTCTGGGGACTGAATATCGGTCTTGCCGGAATGGTAATTTTACAGCTATTTCCCAGTGGAGTTCTTCAATTACTTGATGTAATTAAAAATGGATACTGGCATGCACGAAGTTTTGAATTCTCGGGCCAGCAACATATTATTAACCTGGCATGGCTAAGATTACCAGCTGATATCTTATTTATCGTTGCCGGGGTATTACCACTTCTTTTCGCGGTAATACTGACATATTTCAACATGCGGAAAACCCCAGGAAGGATTAGGTTGAGGTTGAGGTTGAGGTAAAAGACATAATATTAAAGATAATTTTTCATTAGATTTAGTCCCCCCTTGGGGGGGTTGGGGGGTAAAAAGACGAAGGAGGTTGGTGAATTAAGTGGTAGAGGTTGAGGTTAAGGTTAAGAAAATAGTAAAATTTCTTTGCGAACTTTGGTTTTAAACCTTTGAGAACTATCCTGTCTGGGTTAATGAATTTTTTTTATTTTTTTTATCACAAAGTACATCACAAAGGAACACAAAGGAATTTTTAAGGGAATCAATATAAACTACTTTTTCAACACCCCTGGTTGGGAGGGGTTGTTGAGGTTGAGGTTGAGGTTGAGGTTGAGGTTGAGGTGATTGATTGATTGATTGATTGATGATGAGTGAGAGGTGCAAGAGTGCCTGAATCCTTGCATTTAAACTCTTTTAAAGATTTACGAATCTGACTATCATGTCGATGAGCCAGCCCGGATAAATACCTAATATTAATATACTTATCCCGACAATGGCAAGTGTAATATTCCCGGTAACAGCCAGTTCAGGCAATTTAGTATCACCCGCAGCAGAGAAGAGTACTGTAATAATTCTCAGGTAATAGTATAATCCTATAACACTGTTTATTATCATTGAAAATACCAGTACCATAAGCCCGGCTTTCATCCCCTCGAGAATGATATAGAATTTTGCTATAAAACCAGCAGTTACAGGAATCCCGGCCAAAGACAATAATGAAAGCGTAAATACTATCGCGATCCATGGTCTTTTCCAGAAGAGACCTCTGAAATCTTCTATATTTTCAGCTTCAGTTTTGCATGTTGAAAGAAGTGATATTACACCAAATGCCCCGATTGTAGTTACAAAATATGATATCAGGTAAAATATTGAAGCCTGAATTCCCCTGTTGCTGCCTGTCAGTAATATTACAACCAGGTATCCCATATTTGCAATTGATGAATATCCTAATAATCTTTTTATGTTCTGCTGCCTTATAGCAAGTATGTTTCCGACGAACATCGAAAGTATTGCTATACCCGAAACTGTAATGAAAAAATAATGGTTATCGAATCCCCTGAGATTAAAGAAGAATCGTATCAGAATTGCCATTACTGCTCCTTTTGATACTGTAGCTATATATGCTGAAACGGGCGCAGGGGCTCCCTGGTAAACGTCCGGAGTCCACATATGAAACGGAACCAGTGCCAGCTTAAATCCTATACCTACCATCATCATTCCAAAACCTGTGATAACCAGCGGAGACAACTCGCCAGAGTTCCAAGTGCTTTTACTATTGCAGTGAATTGCATTGTCCCGAATGCAGTGTAGATCAAGCCCATACCAAATAATAAAAATGCTGATGAGACTGAAGCCAGGATTAGATACTTAATTCCTGCCTCAATTGAATTATTTTTAGATCTCTGGAATGCTATAAGTATGTACAGGGAAATGCTAAGTGTTTCAATACCAAGAAAGAACAGTACAAAATGATTTGCAACAGCCAGCAATGCTGCACCCAGAGTCGATGTAAAGAGAACAATATAGTACTCTTCCTTGACTCCTTCGAGCTGGTTTATATAATCGTAAGAAAGAAAAGTCACAAGTAATGCCGAAATGATAATTATTCCGAGAAAAAACAAGCTGTAAATATCAATTATAAACAAGGGTTCAATTGTATGAGGAACCGAAGGAAGAATAAAAAAAATCGAAGAAAATGCAACTAATAATGACAAGACAGAAAAACCATAAACAACTTTATAATTTCTGAATATTGAAATTACTATCATAATCACCACGGGAGCCGTGGCTATAATGAGGAATGGCATTAAACACAAAAAATCTTTTTAGGTCATATTTCAAAGGCATTAGTTGTCCTGTATCTTCCTTTGTGTCACTTTGTTTCTACCCCCCTTCCCCCTCTAAAGGGGGGTTGAGTGTGAAACTCGCTTGATTATAAAAAATTTCGATCCTTGTCTTTTTTACCCCTAAATCCCCCAAGGGGGACACTGAGATCAATTTTGGTTTCAGCCCCCCCTTGGGGGGGTTGGGGGGTACTAACTTGAAGGTTATTTCTTTTTGATTCTTCAATGTCTTCAAAATAGCAGGTTTGGCTGTATTAAGAACAGGTTTAGGAAACAGACCCAGCCATACGATCGCAATTACCATTGAAGCTGAAACAATCTTTTCACGGATTGTCAGATCATTCATTTTCCAGTCAGTGTTTTTATTCCCCAGAAAACTTTCTGAACTATCCTGAGAGAATATATTGTTGCAGCAATCAGTCCAAGACTTGCAAGACATGACATCAGTATATTTGCTTTAAAAGCTCCGATCAGAATAAGGAGTTCTGCTATAAAATTTCCTAATCCCGGTAATCCAAGTGATGCCATGGAAAAAATCAGTACCGATTGCACCCATTACCGGAGCCTTTTCCCAGAGCCCTCCCATTTTATTTATATCTCGGTATGAATTCGTTCGTACAGCTGACCAACTAATATAAAAAGAGCGCCGGTACTGATTCCATGTGCAATCATCTGAATAACAACCCCCTGGTACGCAATCTCATTAAATGAAAAAACACCCAGAATTACAAATCCCATGTGGCTGACGCTGGTATAAGCTACCAGTCGTTTCAGATCGGTTTGAGCAAATGCCAGTTTTGCACCATATAAAATACCGACAACACCAAGTAACATCCCGATGGGGGCAAATGTGACTGATGCTGAAGGAAATAACGGGACAATAAATCGGAGAAGACCATATGCTCCGGTTTTTAAAAGCAAAGCAGCAAGAATCAGGCTTCCTGCAGTTGGCGCCTCTGTATGAGCATCGGGTAACCAGTTATGCAAAGGTACAACAGGCAGTTTTACAAGAAATGCTGCCAGGAAGCCAAGCATTATCAAGCAATGCTGTCGAAGCGCATCTCTGTTCCCAGCAGTTGCAGATAATCAAATGTATATATCCGGTGAATGTCCATGCACAAAATATAAAGCAATTATTGAGATAAACATCAGAAGCCCGCTTGCCTGGGTATAAAGAAAAAATTTATTCGAGGCAGCGGTCCTGTTCTCATGTCCCCAGATGCCTATCAGAAAATACATTGGTACCAGCATCAGTTCCCAGAAAAAATAAAAAAGGAAGAGATCAAGAGAAAGAAATACACCTGTAATTCCTGCTAATATCAGGAGAAGATTAAAATGGAAGAAACCAACTTTTGAGTCTATCTCTTTCCACGAAATTATGACTGAAATTATTCCGAGGAAAAGATTAAAATAAGCAGAACCAGGCTAAGTCCGTCAAGGGCAAGATGTAAGCTTATTCCGAAATCAGGATCCAGTCAAACTTAATATCAATCAGCCATTCCTTATCGGTTGGAAGATGCTAACATATAAAATAATAATAATCAGATCAACAGACAACGCGTAAGTGAAATAATACGCGGCCAGACAGGATTCTGCTTTCCTGTTATCCATGCAAGAAAAGCTCCTGCTAATAATATAACAATAAGATAAATAAGTATCATTTGCTTAGCATATAAGTTAATATTAAAGCAATACCAATGGCAAATGACAGCAAGTACCATCTCATTTTCCCGTTTTGAGTGATTCTAAGCAGCCGGTTGAATAATAGTGCAAGCCTGATAATCCAATGTTCCACCAGTCAAAAAAATCATTTTTATCAATTACTGAAAGCCACACTACCGGTTTTACAAATAGAATATCATACAGTTTGTCGAAGCCCCACCTTTTTCAAAAAATTTATTTATCCTGCTGTGGCTGAATGGTTCTGAAAGAGAAGGTTTTTTCAAATATATCAAATATGCAATATAAATTCCTGACAATGCAATTATTGCGGAAAGCATCTGAAATAATAATTCCTGATGTCTTCACTTTTAATAACAACAGCTGGTAAAGTATTATCAACCAGGTTTGAAAAAAGATGAATATTCCCAATTGATGCCGGCAGTTCCACAAATCCTCCGACAAGCGATAAAACTGCAAGAATAATTAAAGGAACAGTCATAAGTTTACCCGGAAGTGAAGGTCGGTTGGGTTTTAGCTTCACCATAGAATGTTATAAATATCATTCTGAAGGAATAAAGTGCAGTCAGCAATGCACCTATGATTCCTGCCAGCCATAACAATAAATTTCCGCTCTGTGATGAAAAGGAATACCATAATATCTGGTCCTTGCTGTAAAAGCCTGCCGTTATGAGAGGAAGTGCAGAAAGAGAAGCAGAACCAATCAAAAATGTATAAATACAACCGGCATTTTTTTTCTCAGACCACCCATTCTGAAAATATCATGCTCTTCATTCAGTACCAGTATTACAATCCCTGCTCCAAGGAAAAGAAGAGCTTTGAAAAAAGCATGTATCATGAAATGAAATATAGCTGCCGACCATGCACCAACTCCCAGAGCAAGAAACATATAACCTATCTGGCTTATAGTAGAATAAGCAAGAATTCTTTTCAGATCGTGTTGCGCCAGTGCACTGAATCCGGCAATCAGCAATGTTAAGTGCACCAATAATGGCTATTGCAGACTGAACAACCGGAGCGAGACTGAATAAAACATGAGTCCGGGCAATCAGATAAACACCTGCAGTAACCATAGTTGCAGCATGTATCAAGGCACTAACAGGAGATGGGCCTGCCATAGCATCAGGAAGCCAGGTCTGAAAAGGCAGCTGGGCCGACTTTCCCAATGCACCACCAAGAATAATGCTGCCGTCAGAACCGCTATTGAAGATCCTGCAACCCATTTTTCAGATGCCTGCTGCATCAGTTCATTTATATTAACTGTACCAAAATTCAGAAACAGAATGAAAATTCCTATTATCATTGCAGTATCACCGATACGTGTGATAATGAAGGCTTTTCTGGCAGCATAACCGTTTGCAGGCTCTTTATACCAGAAACCAATCAACAGGTAACTGCATAAACCCACTCCCTCCCATCCAAGATACATAAGTAAAATATTATCGGCCAGGACAAGTATAAGCATTGAGCCGATGAAGAGATTCATATATGCAAAAAACCTTGAGAATCCTTCATCTTTTGCCATGAACCCTATTGAATAAAGATGGATAAGGAATCCTACAAAAGTGATAACGAAACAGAATACGAGTGAAAGGGCATCGAGACTGAATGATATGTCAACCTTCAGGTTACCTGCATTTATCCATTCCCAGACATTTACTGAATATGATTTGACCTCAGGCAATGATTTGAAAAATCCGATTGCAATTATGAATGTGAGAATGGCAACAATACCAATCGAACCGGCGCCAATAATACCTGCAATCTTCCGGGTCAGTTTATGTCCGAAAAGAGCCAGTATGAGAAAACTCAGAAAGGGGATGGCAGGTATGAGGGCAATAATTGTTGACATTTTATATTTTAAACTAATTTAATTTTCCTTCTTTTTGCCCCCCTGCCCCCCTAAGGGGGGTTTGTACTTAGCCGTCATTTGAAATTAACAAAAACTCCACAGTTCAAGCCCCCCTTAGGGGGGTTGGGGGGTAAATTAATCATATCCTTTAATTTATTAACTGCATCAGCATCAAGTGTTTTAAAATGATGATAAACCTGCAGGATCAGTGCTAAAGCTATAGATACCTCTACCGCAGTTACAGCCAGTATAAAAATAAACATGACCTGGCCATCGGGTTGTTTCCAGTGTGTGCCAGCAATAATAAATACAAGCCCGGCGCTGTTGAACATAATCTCAATTGACATGAGCATGAAGATCATGTTCCTGCGTACAAGCAAACCAATCAGTCCAAGAAAGAAGAGTATTCCTGCAAACAATATTTGTGTTTCTATGGATACTGTAAGCATAGTTCTATTTTATTTCAAGAAAACGATGTTTAACTTTTTTCTTCTGACTTCCCAGATGATAGGCTCCTATTACACCTGCCATAAGAAGTATTGCGGCAATTTCAACAGCCAGCAGATAAGTGGTGAATAATGAAATCCCAACCTGTTTTGGCAATATTACATTATTATCAGCCGGTACTGACTTTACATTTTTCAAAGCAAGTATAAGATTAACAAGCAGAATTAATGCCAATATTGATGGAATGATCCACATACGCGGGTTCAACCATTTCTTTTCAGTTTCTCTTTCAATGCCAATGTTAAGCATCATAGTCACGAAAATGAAAAGTACCATGATTGCACCTGCATAGATTATTACTTCGAGAGCTGCAATAAAAGGCGCATTCAATAAATAAAAAACCACAGAAATCGCCAGAAGAGATAAAATCAGATAAAGCAGGGAATGTATTGCATTCCTGCCGGAAATAGCCATTATTGTTGAGATTATTGCTACAGCAGCTGCTATATAAAAAAATACATTCATTTTATCTGTATTGAATTAAGGCATAAGTTCTTTGATATCTACTGGCATTTCCTCATTATCTCCTTCCCCTTTTCCTTTTACCCCTATTTCAACACCGGCATTCTTATAAAAGTTATATCCCGGATATTTCCCTTCACCGCTGATAAGCAGATGTTCCTTTTCATAAACCATATTCTGCCGGTCATATTCAGCCATCTCAAAATCAGGTATCAGCTGAATGGCATAAGTGGGACACGCTTCTTCACAAAAACCACAGAATATGCATCTTGAAAAATTTATCCTGAAAAATTCAGGGTATCTCCTGCCCTCTTCATCTTCTGCAGCCTGAAGTGAAATACAATCCACAGGACAGGCAGCTGCACATAGATAACATGCAACACATCTTTCTTTCTTTTCTGCATCGAGCGTAAGGACAATCCGTCCCCTGTAACGCGGAGCCAGATATGGCTTCACTTCAGGATATTCCACTGTTTCCGTTTTGTGAAACACATGAAGAAAAGTAAGCCACATACTTCGAAGAATGCTGATCATATCATTTATATTTTAATGATTCAGTTTGATTTCAAAATTTAACCACAAAGTCACTAAGAGCACAAGCGCACAAAGTCAAGACCATGAATTACTGTCTGAGATTCTACTTTGTGAACTTTGTGGTTAATTTATTCTATATTAATGTATTAATTTAAATTTGTCTTCATTTTAAAAATATCAGTATTGCACCAGTTATCAACAGATTAAGTAATGAAAGCGGTAATAATAACTTCCAGCCCAGCTCCATCAGTTGATCATATCTTGGTCGGGGCAATGATGCCCTGAGCAGGATAAATACGCATATAAAAAAGAAGGTCTTAAATAAAAACCAGAAAACAGGCGGAAGAAATGAAGGTCCTAGCCATCCCCCAAAAAACAATGTAGCTATAATTGCAGATATCAGTGTTATGCCGAGATATTCACCAACAAAAAACATCCCGAATTTCATTCCTGAATATTCCGAATGATAACCTGCAACAAGTTCACCTTCAGCTTCAGGAATATCAAATGGAAGCCTGTGGGTTTCTGCGATTCCGGCAATAAAGAAAACTACAAAACCAATAAATTGGGGTATGAAGAACCATCCGCCCTTCTGAGCTTCCACAATTTTACAGAAGCTGAAGCTGTCAGCCATCATTACAACACCCATAAGTGATAGTCCCATAAATACCTCATAAGTAAGCATCTGTGCAGAAGCCCTCATTGCTCCTATCAATGAGTATTTATTGTTTGAAGCCCAGCCACCCAGAACAATACTGTAAACTCCAAGTGATGAATTTCCAAGGAAAAACAATATCCCGATATTCGAGTCAAAAACATAAAAATCCGGGCCAAAAGGTATCACAGCAAATGTGAGCAGTATAGTTATCATCAATATTCCCGGAGCCAGAACAAAAACAGGCCGGTCAGAAAAGGGAGGGATCCAATCCTCTTTGAAAAACAATTTAATTGTATCGGCAATCACCTGGAAAAGACCAAACGGACCTACACGGTTAGGTCCCAGCCTGTCCTGCCATACTGAAAGAAGTCTTCGCTCAACCCAAATCAGACCGGCAGCAATCGACAATGCTATTAAAAGTACTCCTGCTATTATAAAGACATATCTCATAAACAGATAGTTAGATTTTATGAATACTTTCCGCGACATGGCAGATCAATAAAGGGTATTCCAGCTAAATTTACTGATAAACCAGTTATTCCCTGAGGAAGACCATTTTCAATATTTAATTTTACTTTTAATTTCTTTCCAGCTATTTCCAATTGAATCAGATCCCCGTCTGCGGCTGAAATAATCTCTGCATCTCTCTGATTCATAAGAACAAAGGGTTCCTTAATTCTTTGCGCAACAGAAGGGCTTAACGAACTTAGCTCATCACTTCCAAAGATCTGGTATACCGGAACAATCTGAAACTCATCCTTTTTAGCATCATCATTATGATCCTTCTATCCAAAATAATTGCTATCACCCTTTGTAACAGGTTCAATTAGTCTGATCCCGGGATCACCTCCTTTCATGGCCGCATCAGGTTCTTCAAGGTAATTAATGTACATAGCCTGGACCGAGTTCCATCCCGGGGTCCAGTAAAATGGTACCAGTGAGGATGGCGGATCTTCAGGCTGTCCTTCCATGCTGAACGCTAATGGTGAATCCGGATCCTGAGAAATTTTTGACTCAGCCACAGCTATATTTGCATTCATTGCAGTCCTGCCACTGTAACGGATTGTCCGCTCTTGGAATCTTCGAGTTCAGCATCCTGAAATCAGCATCAGGCATATACTTTCTCAGCTTCATAAAGACCGGTAATTCATCAACCATTGAAGCAACAATATCATCAAACTTCTTCCAGGCGACTGTCTTATTCTTATCCCTGATCTTTATAAAGTCTCCTAACCACCTCCAGCTTTCCTTCACCTGATCTTTATCTGCAATTACTTTATAATAACGTTGTGCACGAATTTCATTATTTACCAGAGTACCTTCCGATTCGGCAAAGGTTGCCGCCGGTAATAATATATCAGCCTGTTCAGTGGTCTTATTAGTGAGCTGGTCAAGAACAATAATCTGCCTGCTCCTCTTAAAGAGTTTATCGACTGACTCTTCATCCGCTCTTCTGTACAAATCATTTTCCAGTATTATCAGTGTGTCAATCTCTTCATTTTCAGTCAATAATACTCCATCTTCAAATGATTCTCCCGGAATTAAAGCAAGTCCCAGACTATTGCATTCGGGAAATACCATAGTCAGCATGGGTTTTATTCCGGGTGATAAGAGTGCAGTACTTATTTTTAAAGCTGCATGAACAACCGCTTCATCACCACAATTTATACCTGAAATGATCAAGGGGATTTTTTGCACCTTTCAAGGAAAGTGCAATTTTTTTTGCAAGCTTTTGCTGATCATTTTTAACAATTTGTGTATCCGGAGCCTTTTCATAAAGCAATGTTGCTATGGTATTTCCTAAGTCAGCAATATCAGAATAAGAAGCTCTGAATGTATTTTTTGCAATCAGATCGAGAGCATCATTAAATGGCGTTGCTATAAAAAGAGGGCTTTTTGTATCCTGTGCCAATTCTCTTACAGGAGCATCATTCCATAACGGAATACCCATTCCCTTTGCTTCTTCATTCGGTGCATTCCGGACAGCCTGTCGCAGAGCCAGCGCGATCATGGGTGCAGTATTTGTCAGATCTTCACCGAGAACCAGAATTGCATCGGCTCTTTCTATCTGCTTTAATGAAGGAGTATATACGCCGCTATGTCGTAAAAAATCTAAAGCAGTTTTTGTCAGGAGATGTTCCTTTTTTGAAATGCCATGATAAAAATTCCCTCTTCCCGTAAAAGAAGCCAATGCAAAGTTCGATTCGAGTGATGCCCTTGGAGAACCGATTCCAACTATCCTTTTATTTTTCAAAAAAGAATCATGAAGAGCTGATAAAACAACACTATTTTCTGTTTCTTCCTGCGAGGCATTCTTTTCAAATCTGATTTTTATTTTTCTTATCCGTTTTTCTGAATTCACGAATTCATACCCGAAACGGCCCCGATCACAAATAAAATATCCGTTAACAGCTCCGTTATACCGGCTCATTATGCGTCGAAGCGATCCATAGCGTTCACTTGCAATGGTATTGCATCCAAGGCTGCAATGAACACATATCGATGGTGCATTTGAAAGATCCCATTTGCGCGTAAAATGTTTCTTCAACGTCTTGTCAGTGAAAACACCAGTTGGACATACTTCAACCAGATTACCGCTGAATTCATTTTCGAGTGTTCCATTTTCATGCCGTCCAAAATAAACATGATTCCTGGAGGCGAACACATTCAGATCTTTACCACCGGCATAATCCCTGTAAAACCTGACACACCTGTAGCATTGAATGCACCGGTTCATCTCATGATTTATAAATGGGCCCAGGTTCTGATCATTATAGGTTCTTTTGGGGAAATCAAATCGTCTGTAATTGTGGCCGGTCATCACTGTCATATCCTGTAAATGGCATTCACCGCCTTCATCACAAACCGGACAATCGTGCGGATGATTTGTCATAAGACTTTCAATCACTGATGCCCTGAAGCCTCTCGCCTCGTTATCCTCGATCGAAACAATCAATCCATCGGTTACCGGTTCCATGCACGACATAACTATACGACCCTTCCTGTCATCTTTATCCTTGAATTTTTTTACCGCACAAAGCCTGCATGCACCGACTGAACCAAGAGCAGGATGAAAGCAGAAATGAGGTATATCAAGCCCAAGAGCCAGACAAGTTTCAAGAAGATTCTTTTCCGGTTTTACCTCGTAATCTATTCCGTCTATCCGGATCTTAGTCATATTTACCTCCAGGGACATTTTTTTTCATTAATATGCCTTACGAAATCATCATAAAAATAATTTAATCCGCTCTGTAAAGGTTCAGCAGCACCGGGAGCGTGGGCGCAGAAAGTATTTCCCGGACCCATATATTTTGCATTAAATTTCAGCAGATCGAGATATTCCATTTTACCGGTCCCCGCTTCTATAGATGCGAGCATCTTCTCAACCCATGGTAGTCCCTCGCGGCATGGCGTACACCAGCCACAACTCTCAAGAGCAAAGAACTTTTCCACATTATGAACAAAAGCAACGGGACATGTTTTGTCGTCAAGCACAATCATTGTTCCGGTCCCGAGTCTGCTGCCTGCAGCAGCTACAGTCTTAAAATCCATTTTCACATCGAGATGTTCTTCAATAAGAAAGTCGGTAGAGGCTCCACCGGGCAAGGCTCCCCTGAACCTGTGTCCGGGGGCCATTCCGCCTGCATGTTCCTCAAGAAGTTCACGCATCGTTGTTCCCAGCGGCAATTCCCATGTTCCGGGATTTTTCACTTTACCGCTTATCCCATAAAGCTTTGTTCCACCTGTACCGGTAAGGCTTAATCCTTTGAACCAGTCCGCTCCATTCTCTACAATATGAGAGATCCACACAAGGGTTTCGACATTGTTCACTACAGTCGGCTTTCCAAAAAGTCCGCTGATAGCCGGAAAAGGTGGTTTTGTTCGTGGAATGGCTCTTTTGCCTTCAAGCGAATTCAGCAAAGCCGTCTCTTCACCGCACATGTACCTGCCCGCACTTGAATGTACATACAAATCAAGGTCAAAACCTGATCCCAGAATATTTTTGCCGAGATATCCGGCTTTGTAAGCTTCATCAATGGCTTTATGGAGTGCTGCTTCAGCTTTTTTGTAAGCCCACCGGAGAAATATATAGGCTTTTTGAGCCTGAATGGCATAGGCTGAAATGATCATTCCTTCAAGAAGCTGGTGAGGGTTACCTTCAAGAAGATACCTGTCCTTAAATGTCCCTGGTTCCATTTCGTCTGCATTACATACCAGGTATTTAGGTTTTGATTTATCATTATCAACCGGAACAAGACTCCATTTAACACCAGTCGGGAAACCTGCACCACCTCTTCCAAGCAGATTTGAAGCCTTAACCAACCCTGTAATATCTGCTGGAGACATTTCTTTCAAAGCTTTATTGATGCTGCTATACCCACCTACCTTCCTGAAATCATTAAGATTGAGCGGAGCAGAACCGGGTGTGATATGTTTTGTCAGTGGCCTTTCCATCTCTGATTATTTATAACCGGCAAGCAATTCATCGATCTTTTCAATGGTCAATCTGTTATAATGATCATTGTTAATCATCATAGCCGGCGCATTATCACAATCACCCAGGCATGAGATCGGAAGCAGAGTAAAACGTCCGTCAGATGTAGTTTCTCCGAAAGAGATATCGAGTTTCTTTGAGATAAATTCATATAATGACTCATATCCCATAATCATACAGCTGACACTGTCGCAGACAAGTATTACGTTTCTGCCGACAGGTTTCCGGTAGATCCGGCTGTAAAATGTTGCCACACCATCAACCTCTTCATTTGAAATTCCCAACACCCGGGCAACATCCCTGACAGACTCATCAGATACCCATCCGCGATGCTGCTGTACTATCTTCAAAGCATCAATACATGCTACAGCAGGAAAGGGATATTGGCTTATCTCATTCCGGATCTCTTTTATTTCATCTTCACTAAGCATCGCAAATTAGTAAATTGATATATGTTGAAATGGATAGAAATATGTTGCTTTTCGAAATGTCATTTAACTTTTCGTTCCTCAACTTTCTCCCCTTCGCCCCTTCGCCCTTTCTCCCCTTCTCCCTTTCTCCTTACCTATCAAGGTCTGCCAGAACAAAATCCATTGCCCCAAGAATTGCCAGTAAATCCGGAATTGTGTATCCTTTTGAGATAAACGGCAACATCTGCAAGTGCGGGAATGAAGGTGTTCGTATGCGTGACCGGTATGACGATGTACCTCCGTCACTTATAAGGTAATATCCGTTGCTACCTTTGGCGGCCTCAATGGGTACCATAGCTTCTCCGGCAGGAATTACCGGACCCCATGATACACCTACAAAATGAGTGATAAGTGTTTCAATATCTGTCATGGTTTTATCCTTCCGCGGTGGAATCGCAAGTGGATGATCAGACTTATAATGACCTGCAGGCATATTATTTATACACTGCTGAATTATTCGCAGGCTCTGCCGCATCTCTTCCATCCGTACAAGTGCCCTGTCGTAGCAGTCACCGTTATGCCCAAGAGGAATATCGAATTCAAATTTATCGATTCCCGAATAAGGCCGTTTCTTCCGGTAATCCCAGTCATAACCGGTCGCCCTGAGTCCGGCACCTGTAATTCCCCATTCAATGGCCTCCTTAGAGGTAAATACTCCTATACCAATAGTTCGTGCTTTGAATATCCGGTTTTTTATCACAACATTTTCAAATTCTTTAAGACGCTTTGGAAAGTAATTAAGAAACTCCTGCATGAGCTTATCCCATCCGTCAGGCAAATCATGAGCAACCCCGCCAATTCTGAACCATGACGGGTGCATCCGTCCGCCGGTAATAGCAATTACTATATCAAAGATCCGTTCCCTGTCGTTGAAGGCATAGAAAACAGGTGACATCTGTCCCATATCCTGAGCAAATGTGCCAAACCATACCAAATGACTGGCAATCCGGAAAAGCTCACTCATCATAATCCTTATCACCTGAGCTTTTTCAGGAGGTTCAATTCCGGCTAATTTTTCTACCGAGAGCAGATAAGCCAGATTATTCATCACCCCTCCCAGATAATCAATGCGATCGGTATAAGGAATAAAAGTATGCCACGATTGCCTTTCTCCCATTTTCTCAGCTCCGCGGTGGTGAAACCCTATCTCGGGTATAATGTTTACTATATCTTCCCCGTTCAGCTGAACGATAAGCCGCAATAAACCGTGTGTACCCGGATGTTGTGGCCCGATATTCAGAAACATGAAATCGCTATCCTCACTTTTTGTGTCTAATCCATACTCTTCAGGATTAAACTTCAGATTTGCGTCCTCGTCATTCCTTATCTGATCTGTCAAAACAAATGGATCCACTTCTGTTGCCCTGGCATGATGTTCTTTCCTTAAAGGATGCCCCTTCCATGTCTCAGGCATTAGTATTCTTGTCAGTCTCGGATGGCCATTGAAGTTAATCCCAAACATGTCAAATACTTCACGTTCATACCAATTTGCTGATTCCCAAACGCCTGTTATGCTTGGGATGTTCGGATCTTTATCTTCAAGAGCCACTTTAAGCCGGAGGTCCTCATTCCGTTCAAAAGAGGTAAGGTGGTAAACTATGGAAAAATCACATGATGGCTGACCATTGCGCTTTGTTCGGGTACGCTCATCAATACAGGTCAGATCATATAGCATTTTGTAAGGAAGGGCAATTTCGTTTTTAAGGTATTTTAAAACCTGAACCAGGTTGCTTTTATCAGTCCATATTGTCGGAGTACCATCTTTGGTCAATTGTTGATAAAGGATAGCCTGGTCTCCAAATCTGGATCCGATGTCAGAAATTACGTTTGTACCGTTATTGCTCATAAGAACATTTACCTTCTGAACATTTAATTAAACCTCATTCATTGGCCGGATAGTACCCATTCCTGATCTTTCTTCCTGCTTTTTATCCCGCATACTTATCTTTTCAGCTTTGTGAATTCCCTGAGGTCCGATAATCCAACTATAAGGTCGTGCCTCTTTCCCTATTGATTCCCTCAACAGAAGTAATCCTTCAAGAAATGCATCAGGACGGGGAGGGCAACCCGATACATAAACATCTACAGGTAAAAATTTGTCAACACCCTGAACGACACTATAAATATCGTACATTCCACCTGAATTTGCACACGATCCCATGGAAATTACCCACCTTGGAGCCATCATCTGATCATACAACCTTTGTATGATTGGCGCCATCTTAAGAAAAACTGTGCCTGCAACAACCATCATATCAGCTTCCCGGGGAGTGCTGCGGATTACCTCACCGCCAAACCGGGCAATATCATACCGGCTTGTCAGGGCAGTAGCCATTTCAACGAAACAACATGAGAGACCAAAACCAAACGGCCAGATAGAGTTCTTTCTTCCCCACGAGATCATATCATCAAGTTTACCAAGCAATACTGATCTGGAAATAGCTTCTTCATTCAACTCCTTTTCCATTTTTGAATTTCCAACACTGCCTTTTATAATCGAAGTCTTCATTTAATTCTGTTTTTGTATTTCAATATTCTTTTACCGTTTGGACCGAAATCAAGAGCTCCGATACTGAGTTCATATATCAACAATACAATCAATAACCCTATAAAGATTAATATTCCTATATAACCGGGAAGTCCAAGCTCACGGAACGATACAGCCCACAACATTATAAAAGCTGCGTCAAGATCGAAGATAACGAAGAACATGGCTATTATATAAAAACCGGATGAAAACCTTAGCCTGGCGTCACCTGTCGGGGGGATCCCTGATTCATATGGTTCATCCGTAGTTTTTTCATTGTGCCTCTCACCGAGTACATATGAGAGACCTAACATTATTCCAATGAGGGAGATTACAATAAACGCGAAAGCTATAAAAGGCCAGAAAGTAATATTTTGTGTCAACAACATAATTAACAGAGTGCTGAATAAATTTTATTACTTTAATTTTTGTCCAAGCTGATACTGATTTAAACCGTTCAGGTTATTTAAGTACTGTAAATACAAATATAATAATAAACTGAATTTTTGCAGCTTAGAAAATCCATTTAAACAAAGAACAATAAAGGGGGTGAAATTGTTTATGAGTAATAACCCGGATAATCCTTTTTTGAGCTGATCAACTTAGTCTCACTGTTAATATGAACTGACATGAAAAATAAAAGTGATAATATTTCCAGGAAAAATCGTGGGGAAAAGGAGCAGAATAATGATAATCAGAACGGATACCCTCCATATTCAGCCAGCGATGATATTTACAGTAAATGTCAGGAAGAGAAGGATATAAATCCTGAGGATCCTACCAGAATCAAGATACCAGATAAAAATCCTAAAAACGGAACATTTAACGAAAAAGATTTTGATGATGATCTGTCAGGCAGCGATCTGGATATTCCCGGCTCAGAACTGGATGATGATCTGGAAATTATTGGAAGTGAAGATGAAGAGAATAACTATTACAGTTTAGGAGGGGACGAGCATAATGATCTGGATGAGGATAATGGGGAATGAAAAAAACAGAAAGACTATACAAATTAAAAATATGCACATGAATAAACTTAAAACAACCTACATGGGAATCGAATTAAAGAATCCTATAATTATTGGAGCCTCTGAAATGGCAGCAGATCTCGATAACCTTAAGAAAGCAGAAGAACATGGAGCTGCTGCAATAGTTTATAAGTCTTTATTCGAAGAACAGATTCAACTCGAGAGATTTCAACTGGATGAGAGGCTGACTGAATTCAACGATCTAAATGCGGAAATGATTTCTACTCATCCCAATATAAAACATGCCGGCCCTGATGAACATCTGATGAATTTAAGAAAGGCAAAGGAAAGCTTATCTATTCCATTAATAGCCAGCCTAAATGCGGTTAACAATGATACATGGATTAAATATGCAGGTTTATTAAGTGAAACCGGTGTAGATGGGATTGAACTGAATTTTTACCAGATCCCTTCAGATTTTGATAAGACTGCGAAAGACATAGAAGACGAACAGATTAATATATTGAAAGAGGTAAGACAAAGTATTTCCATACCTATAAGTCTTAAATTGAGTACCGACTACTCAAACATTCTGAATTTTATTAAAAAAAGTGACGCAGCCGGAGCTGATGCCTTTGTGCTCTTTAATTCCTTCTTCCAGCCTGATATTGATGTTTATAGCGAAAAGCATATTAAAACATCTCATCTGAGTAATGAGAGAGACTATAAGAAATCACTGAGGTATTCAGGATTGTTATTTGATAACATCAAAGCTGATATATGCAGCAGTTACGGGATATTCAGTGGGGCTGATGTAATTAAGCTGTTATTGTCCGGGGCATCATGTGTCCAGATTGTGAGTACATTATACAAGAACGGATTTGCACAAATCAATGCTATCGTAAAGGAGCTTGAGGAATGGATGGACAGTAAAAACTATAAAACCATTGAAGAGTTCAGAGGCAAGCTTTCCAGGAATAAGCTCCAGAGTGATCCTTTTGTTTACAAACGTGCACAATATGTAGAGTTGCTCCTGAATTCGGAGGAGATATTCAGAGGGGTCTGATCTTCTCCGACTGTGTCAGGTATGTGGCTCTAAAGGCTCTTATCCATTGAGGAACAGCATTATAAATAATTATCACAACGCAAATAATAATTAATAAGGTCAGTATTAAATTTATCAATCCCGGAATAAATGTTGCTGTTTCTTTTACCTGAGGTATATAAATGTTTTTAATATTTAAATAGGCGGCTGTCATGGTTGTAACTCCAACAAAAACCATCGGCAATATTGTCACCCAGGCATATTTAATCCTCCCTCTGTTAATAATAAAAGATGTACCAACGGTCAGTGCAATCGTTGCAAGTAACTGATTGGCAGTACCAAACATCGGCCAGATTGTGGATACGGAACCCGTGTAAATAAAATATGTCCAGGCAAAAACAATCACTCCGCTTGTTAAAAGATTCCCCGGGAGCCAGTTTGTCCGTTGAAAAGGTTTATACACCTTTCCAAGCGCTTCCTGCAATAAGAACCTTCCGATGCGGGTTCCTGCATCGATGGTTGTCAGAATGAACAGAGCTTCGAACATTATTGCAAAATGGTACCAGTAGGACATCAGATGTTTCATACCGGGAATCGAAGAAAAGATATAAGCCATCCCAACACCTAATGAAACTGCTCCGCCGGTTCTCCCTGCAATCTTTTCACCTACACTTGATGAGAGCTGACTGAGATTTGATTCTGTAAATCCCATCGCATGAAGATGTGGAAGGATTGCCTGAAACTTCTCAACAGGCACATTTATCTGAAAATAATCGAGAGGAAGCAGACTGGTCGCAGCAATCAGCGCCATAATGCTTACAGCCCCCTCTGTAAGCATTGAACCTACGGCAATTGTCTTGATATCAGCCTCCTTCATTATCATCTTTGGAGTTGTTCCTGAGCTTACAAGCGAATGAAATCCTGAAATTGCTCCACAGGCAATGGTTATGAAAAGATATGGAAATAGTCTTCCCGGAATTATAGGTCCGCCTCCTTTTCCAAACTCGGTGAATGCAGGCATTTTGATTTCAGGGGCTACGATAATTAATCCGATAGCCAGTAAACCAATCACGGAAATCTTCATAATCGAGCTTAAATAATCGCGAGGGGTAAGTAAAAGCCAGACAGGAAGAACAGATGCAAGAAATCCATAGACAGCTATAAGTATTGTAAGAGTTTTATGATTGAAAGTAAACCATGAAGCAAACTGAGAATCAGGTATATATCTGCCAATTACGACTGCCATTACAAGCATTATAATTCCAAAAACCGTTGCTTCAGCTGTCTTACCCTTCCTTATCCTGAACATCCAGAAACCCATTAAAAGGGCAATCGGTATGGTTGAGGCTATAGTGAAAGTACCCCATGAACTTTCGGCAAGCGCATTTATTACAACAAGACCTAATCCGGCCAGTGCAACAACGACTATCAGCAGAATTGCAAATGTTGTAGTAACACCGCTGACTTTATTTATCTCAGCTTTGGCAATGGCAGCAAGCGATTTCCCGTCATGCTGTACTGATGCGGTGAGTATTACGAAATCGTGTACAGCTCCTGCCATAACAGCACCGATAAGCATCCATAGAAATCCGGGCATAAAGCCGAACTGAGCAGCTAAAACCGGACCAACAAGCGGACCAGCACCTGCAATAGCGGCGAAATGATGCCCGAATAATACCCATTTGTTCATCGGATAATAATTCTGACCGTCAAATAACCGGTGAGCCGGAGTTTCGCTTAAATCATTTCTTACCGCAACCTTAGCAGCTACAAAACTGAAATAAAGCCTGTAAGCTATTGCAAAAAAAGCAATTGTCCCTATAACAAATGGCATTGCATTCATATATCAGAATTTAGCTGATTATTAGTCACTCTTTACCGGACTGATCCTCTTTTCAATTGGCCGGTTTAATATTATCGGAACCTGCTCGACCACTGTATTTGAAGAGTCAAGCTGCAGTGCTCTGACTTCGGGGATACTTATATATCGTACGAGGCTTCGGAGTGAAAGAATAAAATTCTCGGTTTTTGTCAATTTAAAATCATGAAGCATTATTCTTTCTATAAGAACAAATTTAAAATCACCTGGTAAACCATACCGTTTCAGGGAATCATAACTGCTTTCAATCTTTATCTCGCCAGACTCAACCAGGTCTTCAACTATCTCCTTAAAATAAAGATTTACCTTCGGATCCACCTTGAATCCGATGTGAAAATCAATCCTGATAAGAATATCCGGGATAATATGATTGACTTTATACTCAATCCGGTTAGGTTCATCCACCTTGTCAATATGTAAAAGCCAGTACCTGTCAGCTCTTTTTGGCTGCTTATTAAATATGGAATAGATCACTTTTGATTCAACCTGTTCCTGTCTGTTGGCTTTAATAATATAAACAAGATTAGTCGCGATCTTCGGCACTGATTCATCATTTCTCAGATCTTTGAACAATTCGATATAGTCGCTCAGGTTAGAAAATGAGATATGACGGTTTTTAATTTTCCTTCCGAAATACCAGCTGAACATTATAAGAAAATAGACGGAAGCAAGCATCAGGGTGAACCATCCTCCGTACTGGAATTTGTGAAGATTTGCGATAAGGAAACTTCCCTCAATTGTGAGAAAAACCAGCAACAGTAAAATTACCAATCTCCGGTCGACTCCTTTCTGATGCAGGTAATATGATAATAATAATGTAGTCATTATCATTGTTATGGTGATGGCGAGTCCATAGGCAGCTTCCATATTTGACGATTCTCTGAAGAAAATAACTACCAGGCTGCACATGATCCACAAAGACCAGTTTACAAAAGGCAGGTAAACCTGGCCTCTTACAAATGTGGGATTTATGATCCTTATTTTCGGCCAGAAGTTAAGCGAAACAGCTTCACTGATCAGGGTGAAGGATCCGCTTATAAGTGCCTGACTGGCAATTATAGAGGCAGCAGTAGAGATGATAATTCCGGTGAGAAGAAACCATCTTGGCATTAATGCGAAAAAAGGAGTCGCCTCCGACCCCTGAGTATAATGCATCATTACCCATGCTCCCTGTCCAAAATAGTTCAGAAGCAAAGTTGTTTTGACAAAAATCCACGACACCCGGATATTTGACTTGCCGCAATGGCCCAGGTCAGAATAAAGAGCTTCAGCTCCCGTAGTACAAAGGAAAACCGCTCCGAGAAGAATAAAACCGCCCGGGTATTCGCTGAGAAAACGTATCGCATAAAGAGGACTGAGAGCCTGCAGAACGGCGGGATGCTGAATTACCTGTGAAAACCCCAGGATGCCAAGCATTAAGAACCATATGACCATCATGGGGCCGAATGCCACTCCTATAAAATTAGTCCCAAACTGCTGCATAAAGAAGATAATTGCAAAGATTATAAGGACTATTGGTAAAACGTGTATACCCGGATTAAAAAGCCTCAATCCTTCAATTGATGAGGTAACTGTTATCGCCGGAGTTATTACACCATCAGCCAGTAACGCGCCTCCGCCTATCATAGTGAGGATAGCTGCCCAGGCTGACTTTCTTCTGATAAGGGCAAAAAGTGCAAAAATGCCGCCTTCGCCTTTATTGTCTGCCTGAAGTGTAATCACAATATATTTGATAGTGGTCTGAAGAGTCAATGTCCAGAAAACACACGACAGTGATCCATAGATCAGGAGCTCGTTAAATGTTTTGGAATTATCAATAATTGCCCTGACTGTATAAAGAGGACTGGTTCCAATGTCTCCAAACACGATACCAAGGGTAACTAACAGACCTGCAAAAGAGACCTTATTTATATTAATATGCTGATCCGTTCCTTTCATCCCCTGGCTTGCTTAGTCAAACGATTCCCAAAGAATCGCCAGAATTTATTATTTAAAAAATATTCGTTCCAAATTAGTGTATACGCCTGATCCTGAAGTCTGTCGGCTGGTCAATCGTAATTGGAACCTGCTCCTCAATGGTATTGGAGGAATCAAGCTCCAGAGCTTTAACGTCAGAAATACAAAGCAGTCTTGAAACACTGTGAAGTGCCAGCGTGAGATTCTCAATATATGAAAGTTTATAGTCGCGTGGCATTACCCGGTCAATCAGAACATACATAAAATCTGCCGGGAGTGAATGTTTTTTAAGTGAATCGAAATTGCTTTCTATCTTTATCTGACCAGATTCTACCAGGTCTTCCAGCACCTCCCTGAAGTATAGATTTATTTTAGGTTCTACTTTAAATCCCAGGAGGAAATCAACTCTTATTAATACTCCCGGAATAATCGGTGTAACCTGATATTCAAATCTGTCAGGTTCATCGAGTCTGTCAACATGAAGGAACCAATAGGTGTCTGCCCGTTTTGGTTGTTTCCGGAATATCGAATAGATAACCTTGGATTCTACCTGATCAATCCGGTTGGCCTTAATAATATATACAAGATTAGTTGCCGTTTTAGGAACGGTTTTATCTTTGGACAGATCTTTAAATAGATCCAGATAATTATAGAGGTTCGTAAAGGTCACATACCTGTTTTTTAATTTCCTGCCGAAATACCACCCGACCATAACGATAAAATACATTGATGCAAGTAAAAGAGTGAACCATCCCCCAGACTTAAATTTATGAAGGTTGGCGATAAGGAAACTGCCTTCGATGGTTAAATAAACTACAATAAGCAAAAGAATCAGACGGTGGTTCACCCCTTTCTGATATAAATAATATGATAGCAGGAAGGTTGTCATTATCTCGGTTATTGTGATTGCCAGACCATATGCCGCATTCATATTATTAGATTCCTTGAATGAAAAAACAACCACGCTGCAGGCAATCCAAAGAAACCAGTTGACAAATGGCAGATATACCTGCCCCCTGATAAAAGTGGGATGCAAAATCCTTACTTTTGGCCAGAAGTTAAGTGAAACAGCTTCGCTTATCAGAGTAAATGATCCGCTGATTATAGCCTGGCTTGCGATAATTGCAGCCGCAGTTGCCAGCGCGACTCCCGGTAAAAGAAACCATTTCGGCATTATTTCAAAAAAGGGATTAACTTTTGAACCCGAGTCAAGATTCATCATTAACCATGCTCCCTGTCCGAAGTAGTTCAGAAGCAAAGCAGTCTTAACAAATATCCATGATGCGCGTATGTTTTTTCGCCCGCAATGTCCAAGATCAGCATATAGTGCCTCTGCTCCGGCGATACACAGGAAAACAGCTCCAAGCAGGATAAAACCTCCCGGATATTCTGAAAGGAAACGATAAGCATATTCCGGATTAATTGCCTTGAGAATATCAGGATACATTAACAGTTGAGAAAAACCAAGAATTCCAAGAGTTATAAACCAGATAGCCATTATTGGTCCGAATGAACTGCCGATAAATGTTGTTCCGAATTGCTGTATAAAGAATATAACTCCTATGATAAGAAGAACAATAGGAACAACCGGAATATCAGGATTAAAAAGTCTTAACCCTTCAATTGAGGATGTTACTGTAATCGAAGGCATTATTACACCATCGGCAAGCAAAGCTGCACCTCCTATCATAGTAAGTACAGCTGCCCATGAAGATTTTTGCTTTATCAGGGCAAAAAGTGCAAAAATACCCCCCTCTCCGTTGTTGTCTGCCCTTAATGTAATTGTTATATATTTTATGGTGGTAGAAAGTGTGAGTGTCCAGAATATACATGATAACCCACCATAAATAAGCAATTCATCCATCCTGCCAGACGTCCCTGAAATTATTGCCCTCATAGTGTAAAGGGGACTGGTACCTAGATCACCAAACACAATTCCCATTGTCACTATGGCACCGGCCAGCGAAAGCTTTTTAATATCAAAACGATGTTCTTTTTCTGCCATGAATTTTTCCTGTATTTTTATCAGGACTTTTTTAAAATAAAGCGGCCAAAGTTAATAATTATTAGGATTTTAAGAACCGGCATTTAAGTAATATTTTTTTCGGAATAAATTTTTAATCAGCCAATTTAATTGCTTTCTTTTTTGAGTTTTGAATTATTGTACCAGCTTAGCACCAGAGAGACTACCTGATTGTAATTCTTAACTCCTTTTTCGATGTGATTTACTTTTAAATAAGTATTGTTCGCAGCTGTTTGCATCTTAGAAAGTTTTTTATTCAGCTTACCCTGGTAATAATCCTGTCGAAGACGTAAATCCTTTCTGACCCTGTTGTCGATTTTATTTAAATAGTCTTTATAATCCTTCATATGAGTTGCATCGCTGATAAAATAAAGCAGTAAAAACTGATATCCTGAATATCTCAGACGCTGGTCTTCCGAGGTAATACAAACAATAAATGCACACAGGTTAGCCTCGGCTTCACTTGTGATTCCAAACTGGTGCGCTTTCTCATGGGCAAGCACAAAAGGATAATCAACGGGCAGCAGATAATGATTAACATGTATCTCGTTGAAAAAGGGTCCAAAATAGCCGGTTACTCCTGATTTTATGAATAAAGAACTTAAAAGCATAGTCTTCGGTCGTCGCTTGCCATTTGGATAATTGATTCCTAATTCCGGACTGTTTTTGCGGTAAGACTCCTCAACAAGCATATCAATATCAGAGTAATCGGAAGAGGAAAAAACAATATAATTGTAATTGGTCTGTATTATTAAGGAATCGAGGATCGACCGAAAAATCATTTCATCAGTTTTTGTTTTCTCCCAGCCAATCCGGGTTTCAATCCTGGGTCTGAAATAGTTATAACCCCATGATATATAGAATAATGAATAAAGTAAAGCCAGTAATTGGGCGATTCGCAGGATATACCTGCCGAATTTCATTTTTCTGAAAATTACCAGTCCTAATCCGCTAATTATCAATAATATAGTCAATATCCAAAAAACATCCCATAGAGAGAAAGGAATGAGACTGCTAAAAAAGGAGAAGCACTTTGCAATAAAAGGATATATTCCTTCCGAATAGTAATGCTCAACTAATCCGGAGTGTCTGACAGCAAAGATTGTGCTCAAAAAAACCAGTGCACAAATAAAAAAAGGCCATGATAACAAAATAATTTTTTTTGCACTAAAATTCGCCTTGTCTTCACCAATATTCTGCGCCTGTTTCTCCTGAGTCATTTCCGCTGTTTATTTGAAATAATAAGCATTTGGAATTCTGCAAAATATTTATTCCTAAAAGTACAAAATGATTGCCAACCATATACAATCCAATCTCAGCAGGCAATTCTATCAAAAACATATGAAAGATAAGTTATATTTGACAAGGAATTAATCCCTTTACCGATTAAATGTATCTTTGAACAGACCAATGTCAGATCAGATGTTATAACCTGATAATCCCCAACATGATAACAGCGAAAATATGAATCGTACAACTATAAAACTCAGATCCTTACTTTTTCTATTCCTTTTTATTTCTGTCTTTCTTCCAGTGCAAAGCCAGAGTCAGCCTTCAGCCAAAGACAAAATTTCCCTTCTGTTTATAGGTGATATTATGGGTCATGATGAACAGATATGGTCGGCAGAGAACCGCGAGACACATGAATTTAATTATGATGATGTATTCAGATTAATAAAACCAGTTTTAACCGAAGCAGATATTGCCATTGCTAATTTTGAGGTTACTCTGGCCGGTCCTCCTTATATGGGATATCCCCAGTTCAGTTCACCGGCTGATCTGGCAGTTGCCTGCAAAAATGCCGGCATCGATTACCTTGTTACTGCAAATAATCATGCAGCAGACAGGGGTAAGAAAGGGATTATAAGTACCATCAATAAACTGGATAGTATCGGCATCCCGCATACAGGTACCTTTCTTAATACAGCATGTCGCGATAGTCTCACTCCTCTGATGATTCACAGGAATGGAGCGTCTATTGCCCTGCTCAATTATACTTTCAGTACGAACGGGATTAAAGTACCCGAACCTGTGATTGTCAATATGCTGGATAAAGAATTGATTACCAATGATGTTAATAAAGCTAAGAATAAAAAGGCTGATATTATTGTTCTGTTTTTGCACTGGGGAACAGAATACGATACGATTCCTGCGAAGACCCAGACAGATCTTGCAGAATATTTTCAATCACTCGGAGTTGATATGGTAATTGGTTCTCATCCTCATGTACTGCAAAAAATGGTCTGGTATAAAAATGACGGTAACATGAAAGACCGGCTGGTGGTATACTCGCTGGGCAATTTTATTTCAAATCAAAGGAAACCTAAAACCGATGGTGGATCAATGGTGAGAGTTGAGCTTACAAAAAATGGCGATAAATATATTATTTCCAATGCCGGATATTATCTTACATGGGTTTATACGCCTATTGAGAAATACAGAAAAAAATTCTTTATCCTGCCATGCTCGGAGTTTGAAAACAGGCCGGACTTTTTCGACAAACCGGAGGCTTTCACCCTGATGAAAAAATTCATCGGCGATTCCAGGAAACTTCTAAATGAACAAAACATAAATGTCAAGGAGTATATTTTTAATGGTCGAGAGTGGTTGTTAAGTAACTAAAAATGACTAAAATAATTTTTAATACCAAATAGCTCAATTATCTCAGCATTTATAAATATAATTGCATATTGAATTATTTGTAAAAACCCAGAAAATTAAGAGATGAATAATTCTATCACACTTCTTTCAATAACTGCTATCTCAATTGGCTTTATTCATACCCTACTGGGGCCTGATCATTACCTTCCTTTCGTTGTACTCAGTCAGGCAAAAAAATGGTCACTCAGAAAAACAATGATAATAACATTTTTTTGCGGTATCGGGCATGTTCTCAGTTCTGTAATTCTGGGGCTGATCGGTATAGCTGTCGGAATATCTGTGACCAGACTTATATCCGTAGAATCATTCCGGGGGAATATTGCAGCCTGGTTATTTATAGCATTCGGGCTGGTTTATATGATTATCAGCATCAGAAACCTCGTGAGGAAAAAGAAACACAGCCATTCTCATTTCCATTTCAATGGTGAGAAACATTTTCATGAACACGATCACCAAAATGAACATACTCATATTCATGAGGAAGAAGCATTTAAAACTACACCCTGGATTCTTTTCCTGATTTTTGTTTTTGGTCCCTGTGAGCCATTAATTCCTTTAGTGATGTATCCTGCTGCCGAAAATAATATCTCCGGAGTAATAGCAGTATCTATCCTGTTTGCCATCGTCACAATTATTACTATGATGTCGATTGTACTGGCTTTTAAACTTGGACTAAATAAGATAAATCTTAAACCAGTCGAGAAATACAGTCATGTTATCGCAGGAGCGATGATCTTGTTCTCAGGTCTTGCTATTCAGTTTCTTGGGCTATAGCAATACCTGAGCCCTCAATATTCTGACTCTTTAACTAATAATGCAATAAGGAGAGTCATTCCAACTGAGAGATTAAATTCTAATTTGTTGTGTATGATGTTCAATTCCTAACCTTTCGTGATTTTACTTTAAATTGCTAGCTTTGCATAAATTAATTTGCACATAATGAATTACGATTACAACACTCAGAGGAAAAGAATGGCTTTGCCTGAATACGGAAGAAATGTTCAGAAGATGGTCGATCATATTAAGACCATTGAGGACAGAGTTGAGAGAAACCGTGCTGCAAAGACCATAATTTCAATTATGGGCAACCTTAATCCCCATCTTCGTGATGTCGGCGATTTTAAGCACAAATTATGGGATCATCTGGCGCTTATTGCAAGCTTTGAGCTGGATATCGACTCACCATATGCTGTTCCTGAACCTTCGAAGTTTGTTGAGAAGCCCAAACAGGTGCCTTACAAGCAGGGTGATATCAGATTTCTCCATTATGGCCGCATTATTGAATTGATGATTGATGCTGCCTGTGAATTGGAAGAAGGAGGTGAAAAGGAATACCTGACTACTCTGATTGTTAATCAGATGAAGAAATCATATATCACATGGAACAGAGCCCAGGTTGCTGATGAGGTGATAATAAAAGACATGAAATTATTATCTGCCGGAAAATTGAAAATGACCGATGGAGTAAAAATTCTTGAAGTCAGGGAACTGCTGCCTCCGGTCAAAAGAAAGCCTCTTGGAAAACCTCATGGCAAGCAACAAAACAAACAATTCGTCAAGAAAAAAGGTCACAGCAGACATTAATGAGTACTTTTATTGTTAAAGGAGGTAAGTCGCTTAAGGGAGAGATAACTCCTCAGGGAGCGAAAAATGAAGCTTTGCAGGTAATCTGTGCAACCCTTCTTACTCCGGAAAAAATCACAATCAGGAATATTCCCGATATAAGCGATGTTAATAAGCTGATTGAACTGATCGGTTGCATGGGTGTCAAGGTTACAAAAGAACCTGGTTCAGTTACAAGCTTCGAGGCAATAAATGTCGATCTCGATTATCTCCAGACAAGTGAATTCAGGGTACAGAGTTCCAGTTTAAGAGGATCGATAATGATAGTCGGTCCCCTTCTCGCCAGGTTTGGAAAAGCTTTTATCCCAAAACCCGGAGGTGATAAGATCGGCCGACGAAGAGTTGACACTCATTTTACCGGTTTCCAAAAACTTGGTGCCCGATTTGAATTTGATTCCGCTGATCCTTTTTTTAAAGTTGAAGCACAGTCATTAACGGGTACATATATGCATCTCGATGAGGCATCTGTGACCGGTACTGCAAATATTATTATGGCTGCAGTTCTTGCAAAAGGCCGTACAACAATATATAATGCTGCCTGTGAACCATATATTCAGCAACTCTGCAGAATGCTGGTGTCCATGGGAGCAAAAATTGACGGGATTGGATCCAATCTTCTTTATATTGATGGAGTTATAAGTCTTCGTGGATGCATCCATACCATTCTGCCGGATATGATTGAAATCGGATCATTTATTGGCCTGGCTGCTATAACAGAATCGGAGATCACTATTAAAAATACCTCCTACGAAAACCTTGGAATTATTCCCGACTCTTTCCGCCGTCTTGGAATAGCACTCGAAAGAAGAGGCGATGATATTTTCATCCCAAGTCAGAAACATTATGAAATTGAGACTTTTATAGATGGATCAATTATGACTATATCTGATGCCATCTGGCCAGGATTGACTCCCGACCTGCTCAGTGTATTCCTTGTTATTGCCACCCAGGCAAAAGGTGCAGTTCTTATACATCAGAAAATGTTTGAAAGCCGACTGTTTTTTGTTGACAAACTTATTGATATGGGCGCTCAGATAATTCTTTGTGATCCGCACAGAGCAACTGTAATCGGCCAGGATAAAAAGATAAGATTAAAAGGTACCATCATGTCTTCACCTGATATCAGAGCCGGAGTAGCCCTGCTCATTGCTGCCCTTTCTGCAGAAGGTAAAAGTGTTATTCATAATATTGAGCAGATCGACCGGGGATATCAGAATATTGATATACGACTCAATGCAATAGGTGCAGATATTCAACGAATCCCATAGATTAAAGACTCTACGGCACAACGGCGCAACGGCACAATGGCTTATAAATGATCTCAATTCCTGCCTTTGTGCCTTTGCGCCATTACGCCTTTGCACCGTTTCTCCCCTGCCAATTTGTCAAATCATCGAGGTTGGCAGGCAATTTGTTGGTCAATGATAAGAAAATGAAATACAGTGAGTGATGATGAAAAAAAAGATTAAGGATCAGGAAGAATCTATCCAGGATTATATTGACAAAACAACTGAAAATAAAGAAAATACTACTAATCACAATAATAAACACAAAGAAAAATCTGAGGGTTCCGATTCAGAAAGATCAAGAGAACATTCATCTGATGGTTTAGCAGAGGAAAGCATTGCTTCTGACAAAGTTGTCCCCGATGTTAATCCTCTTGAAGAAAAACTGGCAGAAATGCAGGACAAATATATTCGTCTCTCTGCTGAATTTGATAATTACAGGAAAAGAACACTTCGGGAGAAAATGGAAATATCAAAATATGCCGGTGAAAATGTGCTCATTGGTATCATCCCGCTAATGGACGATTTTGAAAGAGCCCTGAAACACATGGATACAGCTGGTGATTGTGCTGCAATGAAAGACGGAATTGATATTATCTATGGAAAGTTCAGCGAATTTCTTAAACAAAATGGTATAAAGGAAATTGAATCCATGAACAGTAATTTTAATGTTGATCTTCATGAGGCTGTTGCTAAAACTCCCGTCGAAGAGGACGATAAAAAGGGGAAAGTTGTAGATGTATTATTAAAGGGGTATTATCTGCAGGATAAAGTTTTGAGATTTGCGAAAGTGGTTGTCGGCGAATAAATTATATTTATGAAACCGAAGTCAGGGAAAGTGGCTGAATAAAATAAAAATCAGGAAGAATGGGAAAAAGAGATTATTATGAAGTGCTTGGATTATCAAAAGAGGCCACAAAGGAGCAGATAAAAAAAGCATACAGGAAACAGGCTTTAAAGTTTCACCCCGATAAAAATCCGGGAGATAAGAAATCAGAAGAAAATTTCAAGGAAGCAGCTGAAGCTTATGAGGTTTTAAGTAATGATGAAAAAAAAGCCCGATACGACCGTTATGGACATGCAGGAATGGGAAGTGCCGGGAACGGTTTCGGAGGTCAGGGAATGACAATGGATGACATTTTCTCATCATTTGGCGATATTTTCGGCGATGCTTTTGGCGGATTTGGTGCATTTGGAGGTGGTGGCAGACGAGGACACAGGGTGAATAAGGGCAGTAATCTGAGAGTCAAGGTTAAACTTACTCTTCAGGAAATTGCAGCGGGAGCAGAAAAGAAAATCAAAGTCAATAAATACGATACATGCGACACCTGCGGAGGTACCGGAGCAGCCGATGCATCAAGTATGTCAACCTGTTCAACATGTCACGGATCAGGGCATGTCACCAGACTGACCAATACTATGCTTGGTCAGATGCAGACAACATCTGTCTGCCCTTCATGTGGCGGAGAGGGCAAAACTATTACCAAAAAATGTACCGCCTGCTATGGAGAAGGGATTGTACAAAAAGAAGAGATCATCAAAATCAATATCCCTGCCGGTGTCGGTAAGGGAATGCAGATGACTGTCAGCGGCAAAGGAAATTCTCCCCGGAGAGGCGGAGTTAATGGAGACCTTCTGGTCGTGATTGATGAAGAAGAGCATCCTGACCTTATAAGAGAAGGTAATGATCTGATCTTTAATCTGTTTATAAGCATACCTGATGCTGTGCTCGGCACACATGTCGAAGTACCTACTGTCGATAATAACGTAAAAATAAAAATAGAACCTGGCACTCAGCCCGGGAAAATTTTACGGCTCCGCGGAAAAGGATTACCAGAGGTCAATGGATATGGGCGCGGTGATCTGCTGGTCAATGTTAATGTGTGGATACCCAAAAGCATGAACAAGGACGAGATGAAGATATTTGAGAAGTTTAAGGACTCCGACACATTCGTACCTAATCCCGACAAAAACGATAAGGGCTTTTTCGAAAGGATGAAGGGGTATTTTGAATAGGATCAAATCTGATCTATATTTATAGCTTTTCTCTGTTTAACTCTGTGCTTCTCTGCGCAACTCTGTGTCAGTTCACATTCCTTTTGTTACACAGAGAACCACAGAGTCCCGATAGCCATCGGGATCACAGAGGTTCACAGAGAAGAATAACATAATCCAAATATAATCATGGAATCACGGAGTTTTTTTATATTTACAGGTCTTTTAAAATATTTAAATTAATTCCTTATGGCACTTTTTGAAGCAAAGAATGTCACGAAACAATACGGAGATAAGCTGGCGCTCGATAATGTAAGCATGTCTGTTCCGGAACAATCCATATACGGACTGCTTGGACCTAATGGCGCCGGAAAAACTACACTGATAAGGATCATCAATCAGATTACAGGACCAGATTCCGGTGAATTATTTCTTAATGGTAAGAAGCTTATACCTTCTGATGTTCAGATAATTGGCTATCTTCCGGAGGAAAGAGGTTTGTATAAAAAAATGAAGGTCGGTGAACAGGCCTTGTATTTTGCCCAGCTCAAAGGACTTTCAAAAGCTGAAGCAATGAAAAGACTTAAATACTGGTTTAAAAAACTAGATATAATTGACTGGTGGGGCAAAAAAGTGGAAGAACTATCAAAAGGGATGCAACAGAAAGTCCAGTTTGTGACGACAATCCTTCACGAACCCAGACTTTTGATTTTTGACGAACCATTTACGGGATTTGACCCCCTGAATACTAAAATTGTAAAAAATGAAATATTGTTCCTGCGTGAAAGAGGAGCTACAATTATTTTTTCGACTCATAACATGGAATCAGTTGAGGAGCTGTGTGACAATATAACTCTTATTGACAAAGCAAAAACAATTCTTGAAGGAAGTGTTAATGAGATTCGCAGTAAATGGGCTGCCAACGAATTTGATCTTGTTTTTGACGGTAATGTGAAAATAGAAGGGAATGGTCATTATAATATTCTGAAACAGCAGACAGACAATAAGAAAAGTATTATACGGCTAAAGACTACCAGCGATATTAACACAAATGATATTCTTCAAAACCTTATGAAATCGGGCAACATAATCTCTTTTAACCCTGCTCTTCCTTCAATGAATGAGATTTTTATCAGAGTAGTTGAAGCCCGTAATTAAAACCTTTTATTAAAATTGAAACCTTCCTATCATGAACAAAATATCCGTAATTATTAAAAGAGAATATATAACAAGGGTAAGAAAAAAATCATTCATAATAATGACCATTCTTGCCCCTCTTCTCATGGCTGCTATAATTACTGTACCCACACTCATAATGATGAGCCAGGGTGGTGAATCTAAAAAGATCGCAGTAATCGAAGATAGCTCCGATCTTTTTAAAGGTGTTATTAAAAATACAAAGGATGCCGAATTTGTGTATCTTGAAAATACTAAAGTTGAAGACCTTAAAAAAACATTTGAGAAAGACGGGTATTATGGGATTCTCTATATTTCACCCGAACTGATAAATACCCCAAATGCGGTCCAACTTATTTCGAAGCAACAACCTGCTATCGGACTCCTTCAGTATATTGAAAATTCCCTGAAGAAGGAGATTGAGAAGCAAAAGTTATTGGCGTACAAGATTGAGAATCTTGACGAAATAATGAAAAACGTCGAGACAAATGTATCTGTTCAGACCATAAAGATCGATTCATCAGGTGTGGTCAAAAAGACAAGCACAGGTATTGCAATGGCTTTGGCATACATATTTGGTTTTCTGATGTATATGCTGGTTTTCATTTTCGGGGCCCAGGTTATGAGAGGAGTGATAGAGGAAAAAACAAGCCGGGTAGTCGAGGTTATAATCTCATCCGTGAAACCGATACAGCTGATGATGGGGAAAATTATAGGCATTGCTCTGGTCGGACTCACGCAATTCTTTATCTGGATCTTCCTTACTGTTGGAATTGTTACAGTTCTTAAAACCGCCATTCTTCCGAAATCAAATGTTACAGAGATCTCACAGTCTAGTCCGCAGAATCTCATGTCAGGAAATCAGCAGAACGCAGGGACAACAGCCCAAACTTCAGAGATGTCACCCCAGCTTGCAGAATTCTCAAGGTTGTTCGATAGTGCAATGAATCAGCCATGGGGTTTAATAATAATTTGCTTTGTCTTTTATTTTATAACAGGCTATCTGCTCTATGCCTCAGTATTTGCTGCAATCGGATCAGCGGTCGATAATGAAACCGAGACACAACAATTCATGCTTCCGGTAACTATACCGATTATACTTGCGCTTATGGTGGCGATGGGGACAATGCAAAACCCTGAAAGTCCTCTGGCATTCTGGTGTTCAATGATCCCCCTTACTTCTCCTATCGTTATGATGGCACGTATTCCTTTTGGCGTTCCGTACTGGCAGATAGGGGTTTCAATGGTATTAATGCTGGTAACTTTTCTCGCATTTGTGTGGATGGCAGCTAAAGTTTACCGGACAGGTATTCTTATGTATGGAAAGAAAACCTCCTGGAAGGAGATGTGGAAGTGGCTGAGGTACAGCGGATAAAAAAGCTCAGAGCTCAGGGCACAGGGCAATCTTGTTACAAAACTATCTCTGTGATCCCTTCGTGGCCCTCTGTGTTTTTTGCCCCCCTGCCCCCCCTAAAGGGGGGTTAAAAATCAGGCTGGAAGAAGAGGTGATTTTGAGAAGTACTTTGCGAACTTTGCGTAAAAACTTTGCGAACTTTGCGGTTAATGGATTTCAAAAAAAGCATGTATGTCGAAAATACTGGTCATAGACGATGAGAGGGCAATCCGGAATACTCTGAAGGAGGTGCTTGAATATGAAAAACATGAGGTTGACCTTGCAGAAGACGGCCCAAAAGGACTTGATATGTTTTCTGCCAATTCATACGACATAGTTCTCTGCGATATCAAGATGGCTAAGATGGATGGCATCGAAGTCCTCAGTAAAATTTCAGAGACATCGTCTGACACTCCTGTTATAATGATCTCCGGTCACGGTAATATAGATACGGCAGTTGAAGCAATAAAAAAAGGAGCATACGATTTTCTGGAAAAGCCACTTGACCTTAACAGGCTCCTCATTACGATCCGTAATGCAATGGATAAATCGACTCTTATCACACAGACTCAGGTCCTTAAAAACAAGGTGAGCAAGATGTATGAGATTGTAGGTGAATCGGAGGCTATTGAAAAGGTCAAAAGTATGATCGACAGGGTAGCTCCTACTGAAGCCAGAGTCCTTATCACAGGATCCAATGGAACAGGGAAAGAATTGGTCGCCCATCAGATACATGAGAAAAGCAACAGGGCAAAAGGTCCCTTTATTGAAGTTAATTGCGCAGCAATCCCATCAGAACTAATTGAAAGTGAACTTTTTGGTCATGAAAAAGGCTCATTCACTTCAGCTATCAAACAAAGGATTGGCAAATTTGAACAGGCAAACGGAGGAACTCTTTTTCTTGACGAGATAGGCGATATGAGCCTCTCGGCACAGGCAAAAGTTTTGAGAGCTCTTCAGGAAAACAAGATTACAAGGGTTGGCTCCGATAAAGATATTCATGTCAATGTACGGGTAATCACTGCAACTAATAAGAACATTAAAAAGGAGATTGAGAACAACGGATTCCGTGAGGATCTGTATCACAGGCTGAGTGTTATTCTGATCCATGTTCCTGCACTTAATGAAAGAGAAGACGATATCCCCCTTCTCGCTGAACACTTCAATACCCTGATCTGCAACGAATACGGCATGAGCAAGAAGATAATTACGAAAGAGGCTATTAAAGAGCTTCAGAAAATCCAGTGGACCGGAAATATAAGGGAGTTCAGGAATGTGCTTGAAAGACTGATAATACTCTGCCCGAATGAAATTGGCGGGAAAGACGTGCAATCCTATGCCTTGCCTGTTTCCGGTGGTAACGTATAACTCTTTGGACCCTTTTGCCCCCCTGCCCCCCTGAAGGGGGGTTCGCTCTCAGGATGGAAATAAAGAATAGGATTTATAAGAAGTTCTTTGCGACCTTTGCGTAAAAACTTTGCGACCTTTGCGGTTAACGGATTTCAAAATGGATCGAATAGAAAAAGATAGTCTTGGACAGAAACATATTCCTTCAGATGTTCTATACGGCATTCATTCTGTGAGAGCCCGAGAGAATTTCCCCGGAAATACTCCGTTTCCTGTTGAATGGTACAGGGCCGTTGGCATCACAAAACTTGCCTGTTATAACACCTATAGGAAATTCCGGATAGCCGCTGCAGAAAAATCAGGGAAAGATCTTCCGTTTAAAATATTAAGCGACGATATCCTTTTTGCACTGAGTTCAGCTGCTAAAGAAGTGTCAGCCGGTGACCATTTTGAAAATTTTATTATTCCTGCTGTTCAGGGAGGTGCCGGCACAAGCATAAACATGAATATCAATGAAATCATAACTAATGCTGCACTCCTTAAAACAGGAAAGAAATACGGGGAATATAATCATATTGATCCAACTGAAGATGCCAATATATACCAGTCAACAAACGACGTAATACCAACAGCTCTTACTGTTGCTGTAATGTATCTCTTACAATCCCTCGAGGAAAAAATAAACATACTTCGCCAGAAGGTGGAAGAGTTTGAGAAAAAATACAGGGAGAATCTTCGTCCGGGATATACTCAAATGCAGACAGCGGTCCCTTCTTCGTTCGGAATACTCTTCAGTGCTTACAATGAAGCTCTTTCACGTGACTGGTGGAGAGTGTCAAAATGCTCTGAAAGGATCAAACAGGTTAATCTTGGCGGAGGAGCTATAGGAACCGGATTATCACTTCCACGGTTTTTTATAATGGAGGTTGTTCCGGAATTAAGAAACCTTACCGGACTCCCACTGGCCCACAGTGAAAATCTTTCCGATGCAACCTCCAATATGGACAAATGGGTAGAGATACATGCAACATTAAAAGCCCATGCAGTGAATCTTGAAAAAATGTCTTCGGACTTCCGGCTTCTGTCTTCCGACCTAGCAGGTGATAAATCAATTTCAATTCCTGACCGGCAGATCGGAAGCTCCATAATGCCTGGTAAAATTAATCCTGTTATACCGGAATTTGTCATCTCCTCTGCACATAAAATTTATTCCAACGATGTACTTATCTCTTCGCTCAGCGGACAGGGCTCACTTGAACTAAATGCATATCTTCCGGTTATCGGATGCTCAATTATTGAAAGCATTAATCTGCTCATCTCGTGTAATGTAACCTTATTAAACAACCTGTTCACAGGATTGATTATTAACGAAACAGCAGGGTATAAAGCTGTTATACATAGTCCGTCGGTTACAACTGCTTTAAGTCCTCATATTGGCTACCATAAGGCAGCTGAGCTCGCCAAACTGATGAAGGATAAGAAGATTGATATCTTTGAGGCCAATAACATTCTGAAATTGATAGATGAAACAAAACTCCGTTCCATTCTGGAACCGGGAAATCTGCTAAAACTGGGCTTTTCTCTCGATGATCTGTAGCCCCCCTGCCCCCCTAAAGGGGGGTAAACTCAGTGCTTTAAAAGAGGAATAGCCTCGCCCGATGCGGATTTATCTCTGTGCTTCTCTGTGTCTCCTCAGTGGCCCTCTGTGTAAGTTCTTCTTTTTTTTACACAGAGTTTCACAGAGCAGACACAGAGTGTCACAGAGAAAGAGTTACAGCAATTTTTGACTTTTGAGACAGCCTCTACATGACGAATAAATTGTTAATTTTGCATCAAATTTTTCAAAATGATTTCTAAAGGAAGAGAGTCAAAACCACATATTGGCATTTATGGACGTCGTAATAATGGGAAAAGCAGCCTGATCAACTGTCTTGCAGGTCAGGAAATAGCTATAGTATCAGAGCATGCCGGTACAACAACCGACCCCGTAAAAAAATCATTTGAGATCACAGGTTTTGGTCCGGTGATCCTCGTTGATACTGCAGGTATAGATGACTCCGGCGAACTCGGACAAAAGAGAGTGGACCGGACGATCCGGACCCTTGAAACTATTGATCTGGCCCTGCTTGTTGTCACTGAGAATTCATGGGGGAAATTTGAAGACGGACTTTTGAAAAAGTTTAATGATCATGATATTCCATTTATTGTAATACACAGTAAATCTGATATCCAGGAGCCTGAGGCTGAGTTCAAAAAGAAAATATTATCAATTACGGGTACCTCACTCTTTGAATTTTCATCTATCGATAAAAGAAATTATGAGGCGCTTATAAGCCTCATCCGCGATACAATTCCCGAACACTCATATAAAAATCCGACTCTTCTTGGTGATCTCATCAGCTATGGGGATATTGTAATTCTCATTACCCCTATTGATATTGAAGCTCCTGCCGGAAGGCTCATTCTTCCACAGATGCAGGCCATCAGAGATATTCTTGACAATGAAGCTGTTGCCATAGTCTTAAAAGAGAGAGAGGTTGATACATTCCTGAAAAAGACAAAGATAAAACCGGCTCTGGCTATTACCGATTCTCAGGTATTTGTAAAAGCCGATGCATCCATTCCGAAAGATATCCCGCTGACAAGCTTTAGTATAATACTAGCACGTTTCAAAGGTGATTTTGACAATTATCTCAAAGGTACCCCTAAGATATCAGGATTAAAAGACGGTGACAGGGTGCTTCTTCTCGAATCATGTACTCATCATGTCTCCTGCGATGATATCGGAAGAACTAAAATTCCCCGTTGGATAACCAATTTTACCGGCAAAAAGATTGAATATGATATTGTGGCAGGACTTGATGCTCTGCCCGGATCCATTACTGACTACTCGCTTGTAATACAATGTGGTGGCTGCATGATAACCAGGAAACAACTTCATAACAGGTTACAGTCAGCAATTACAGCAGGAGTACCGGTTACCAATTATGGAATGGCAATCGCGTATGTACAGGGTATTTACGAAAGGGCAATAGCACCGTTTGTAAAAGGGAGAAGAGATTCCAATACATATCTTTAATCTCAAACCTATTTAATTAACTCACTCCCCAGCCCCCTCTCTGGATTCAATGAACTCACCCCCCGTCCCCCTCTCTGCTTCGCAAAGAGGGGGCGTAAGAAACACTATATCAATTAGTTTACCCCTCTTTACGAAGTAGAGAGGGGGAAAAGAAGGGGGTGAGTACATCTGAGCAACCTAGTAAACAGCAACCAGTTCAGAACCTGAAATATATAAACGGCATAATTTCCGTGGTCCTCATCTGAAACAGCAGGATTGCTATCAGCATGATAACAGCCAGCTGAGCTACCATGGGGATTTTGATAAACAGTCCCCTGTATGATTCTTTTGTTCTCTCCGGCAGAAAATGAATAATATAAGCCACAACCATTAATAAAAGGGCGCTGCTATAAGCAGGGAGAACAGTCATATATGATCCCGGAGAAAAATTCTCAAGTATCTGTTTTAGCATAATCTTCACGGTATCCAGATCGGAAGCTCTGAAAAAGATCCAGCAAAAGCTTACAAACTGAAAGGTTATAAAAACACTTAATGCCTTTCCAATCCATCTTCTTCTCACCGGCCTTTTAAAAACAGAACTCCATATCTTATTAATTACCAGTCCAATACCGTGCAGCCCTCCCCAAATGATAAATTTTAAAGAAGCGCCATGCCACAAACCCCCCAGTAGCATGGTGACCATCAGGTTTATATAGGTACGTATCTTTCCTTTCCTGTTTCCCCCTAATGAAATATAGAGATAATCACGAAGCCACTGCGACAGAGAAATATGCCATCTCTTCCAGAAATCTGTTATACTACTTGCTTTATATGGTGAGTTAAAGTTTACAGGTAATCTGAATCCAAGAATCAATGCTACCCCGATTGCAATATCAGTGTAGCCTGAAAAATCACAGTAAATCTGCAGCCCATATCCGTATATTGCCAGTAGATTTTCGAAACCGGAATAAATAGACGGAGCATCAAAAACACGGTCAACAAGATTAATTGCAATGAAATTGGAGATAACTATTTTTTTAATTAATCCCTTTGAAATCATATAAAGGGCATGGCTGAATTCATGCCTGGAAAGCTTAAACTCCTGATATATCTGAGGAATAAAAACAGAAGCTCTGACAATAGGTCCGGCAACGAGATGAGGAAAGAACGAAACATAAAAGCCAAAATCGACTATATTCCTGACCGGCTCCATTTTTTTTCTGTAGACATCAAATGTATAGCTAAGAGATTGAAAAGTAAAAAAGGATATGCCTACGGGAAGTATTATATAACTGATATCAAAGGATGTTCCGAGTATTGAATTTGAAAAACCTGACAGAAGGTCATAAACTCTGTACTGTGTTCCGAATAGCTCATTTATCGTGCTGATAATAAATCCGGTATATTTAAAATAACCAAGAAGTCCGAGATTTGAGATTATACTTAGAAGAACAAAAAACCTTCGCCCGGAAGTACTCCTGGATTTATAGATCAATAATCCGCAGGTAAAATCAATTACAGTTACAAAAATCAGTATAAATAAAAAAAATCCGCCTGCTTTATAATAAAAGAAAAGGCTTATCAAAAACAGGTACACGTTTCTTAACATCAGTTTCTTATATACCAGGCTATATCCGGCCAGCACAAAAAGAAAGAATATCCAAAAAGCAGGTGATGTAAAGACAAACGCTTTATCAGGGTTATAATTTAAGATAGATTTTACTACAGTCGCAATACGGCTTTTTTCTCCCGTCTCAGACTGGCTATTATCTATAATGACCATTGGTGCAACCGGGACATAGGCTTTGGGCACAATATCCGTTGCCGTTTTATTGGTATCGATGTCCGGTTTAACAAATAGGGAAGACACCAGCATACCAGCGAGTGTATCTGCTCCTGAATATGTAAAGTGAATGAAGTCTTTCTGGGCCAGAGGAGGTTTTTTATCTGCCCATTTAATGATCGACGATTTGCCACCCATGGCCTGGTATGAATCCCAGAAAGTCACATCAGCCTTCATAGTTGCCCTTTTCTGAGCATCGATTATTGCAGGAATATTCCTGTAGGATATTATACTGTCGCCCTCATTTACTGCCATATCTGTCACACCAATAACTAATATTGGCGTATGAGGTGAAATTTCCTTCAGAAGCGAGATCTGCCTGACCAATCCTTTCTGGTAATATGAATAATTGTTTCTTACATTCTTCACGATGTTCAGGCCATATTGCAGAATGAACAGGTCGGGAGATAACTTTTCATAAGATTTCCTGAGGTTATCCCTGCCAACCATTGTAAATTCAAGTCCTGCACTTCCACGTTGAGGTATATTATCTACAACAACACCTTTTTCACTTTCGATACTGATACCATAAATATCAGGGCTTACCTTTCCTTCGAATTCGATGAGAATATCCCTTGCCCCGTTTAATGGGCATCTGACCTCATTGTAACCTCCCCCCCTCATTAATGTATCTGCAAACAGTTCCTTATTGTCACCTTTAACTGCAATATTTACAATACCTTGTGTGTTTCCATAGAATATACGCAGATTATCATACTGAGCTGAAGCACTGTCTGCAACTTTTGACGGTCTGATCCTTACAAAAGCCTTTACAGGTTCAGATGCTGTTTCTCCGTCCGGCAAATAACGACAAATTGCCATGAATGGACCGAAGTTCCGGTGCGAAATCTCACCGCTTTTATAAGAAAGATAGTTATATCTTTTCCAGTTTGAAGATGATCGTAACCAGAATGATTTAGTGTACATTACAGGTATCAACGGCAAAAACAGTCCGGGGCCGGTTCCTCCCCGTCCTTTTCTTAATGTCTGACGAAGGTATGAAGTGATCCGGTCACCTTCAATTTGCGAATCCCCGTAATAAATCACCCTAACCTGTCCTTTTGAGAACCTGAGAGAATCAAGAATCTTCTCTAACGGATTAACTGCCGGATTTCCAGGAATTGCAGGAGATGAATCGATTGCTGCCGGAATGTCTGCAACGATCAGTTTAACAGTATCTGAGGGATAATTTTGAATTATATCCCGATTCTTACTTTCTGATATTAAATCCCTTACAAGTTCAGCAGGAATAAATTCATAAACAGAAGGAAAAAGTTGATTTGCAGGAATTATATAATGAAGACCGGTGAAACAGGCCAGAAAGATCAGTAACAACAGGAATGACCTTAGAGGGCGCATATATTAAAACAGAATCAGTCCTTTTTCTTGATCTTCAGCTTCTGCCCTATCTTTATCTTACCCGGATCAGTGAGGTTATTCAATGCAAGTACCTGGGTCGTTGTAACATTATCGAACATTTTTACGATATCCCATATCGTATCTCCATTACGAACCGTATAAGTAATAAATTCACCATCAGTTTCAACAGGAGCCATCGGAGCCAGCGTCTGGGAATTGGATGTTGCTGTTTTTCCTGTCATAGTCTGTTTTTCTTCAAATGACATCATATTGATCTTGGAAAAGAATTCGGTTTTTGAAAGATCAACATAAACTACCAGTTTCTGTCCTACCCTGATAGTGTTTCGGTAAATATTGTTCCAGTTCCTGAGATCTGACAGCCCTACTTTATACCACTCAGATATGAATCCTATGTTATCACCATCCTTGACCGTATAAATCAGTTTTGTTTTGCCTTTTATATCAGCAGGAACATAAGAAGAGCGTGTTGGTTCGGCAATACGGGTTGATTGCCTTAAATAAACATCTGATTTGTATTGTCTTATTGTATCATTCAAATCAATAAAATCTCCAAGATGGTTCATTGGCAAAGTAAGAACCTGTGGTTTTGAAGATCCCGGGATAAGGCCGGTCTTATATTGAGGGTTAAGTGCCCGGAGCTCGCCTAATGGAATTCTCATCACTTCAGAGATCTGTGCCAGATGAATATCCTTGTTAACCATAATAGTGTCGGTGGCAACAGGAATATTCAGGGGCAAAGGCTGTATATTATGTTCGGCATAATAGGTTACTGCATAATTTGCAGCAATATATTGAGGAATATATCCTCTGGTTTCCCTGGGTAGCTTGTAATATATACCCCAATAATCCTTCTTATTCCCTGATCTTTTAATTGCCTTATTTACATTTCCCGGACCACAGTTATACGCAGCAATAACCAGGACCCAGTCATTATAAATACTATAAAGGTCCCTAATATATCTTGCTGCAGCATGGGTAGCCTTTAGAGGGTCCCTCCGTTCATCAACAACCGAGTTGATAGTAAGCCCGTACATCCGGCCGGTACTGTACATGAACTGCCACAAACCGGTAGCTCCCGAACGTCCGTTGACAACACTCGGATTGAGAGCCGATTCTATCACAGCCATATATTTTAGTTCAGCCGGAAGCCCATAGGAGTCGAATACGTCTTCGATCATGGGGAAATAGTAATCTCTCAGCCCCAGAACTGCGCTGAATTTCTCCCTTTGCCTGATAGTATAAACCTCAATGTGATTCCGGATGATATTATTGAAAGGCAGGCTGATTATGGAATTAATCTTATTCAGCCTGCTTTCGTACAAAGTATCAGGGCACTGTAATCCCACAGAGTCACCCAGATATTCTTTCAGGTTATTCTTGATGGCTATTTTAACATACCAAGTATTGACCAGGCTATCAAGATCCCGGGCAATTCTTTCACTGCTATTGTCCGATTTAATAATGATAGTGTCTGATTCAGATGCTGCGCTGGCATTCAGAACTGCAAAGAAAAAAATTATTAATACTGCTGTAAATTTCATAATAAAAAATATTTCAAAAAGTTATTTTCACGCTCACATTTATCCCTGCCCCGACAAACCCTCCGGGTAATGATAATTGCATCGGGGCGACTGCAATATCGAGATTAGGACTTATATCATAGTTGAAAAGACTTGCATCAACATTTGCATCAAGTATCGAAATAAGATACCATCCGGCGATGCCAATATACGAAAGATCACGGTATCTTTTATAATAATCTACCATCCGGAGCATTGCATCCTTATAATTATTATATAAAGATACTAAGTCAGAATTGCCAGGATTGGGATATACGACTGCGTCATATGAACTCTGAGGGACATCGGGCGAAATAATCTTCAGGTAACTGTTCGTTGATTTTATATTATCTGTAAAATCCTGATATGCTTTCAGATACAATATATAATTCTTTGAATTTAATTGGGCAGAATATATAAGAGCACCGAAACCAACATAAACTACCGGGATTTTCCAGTATTTCCTGTTGTAGATCTGACCCAGACCAGGGAAGGATACAGCCATCATTGTTGCCTTAAGTGTCTCAGGTTTAAACCTGTGCTTCAAAGGTTTGGCAACAGTAAGTGAGTCCTGGGCAAACATGTTCTGTTGTAAGCAAAACGATTGCAGGATAATTATAATCAGTATTTTGTGAAATGTCTTCAATATAAACACAAACCGGTCTTTATATTCTAAAACCAGTAAAACGGCGCGATAAAGATAATTATTTTCAGGAGTTCAGGCGGTCAAATACTCCTAAAATGCGTTCCATCTCATCCGGGGTTTCAAATGGGATTACGATCTTACCCTTTCCGTTTTCGTTTATTCTGAAGTTTACCCTCGCGGAAAATATCTTATTAAGATGGTCCGAAAGTTGTGTAAAATCATCATTCAGTTTCCTCTTCTTTTCAATCTTGCCGGGATCTTTGCTCTTTTCAGATTGCAGTTGTCTGACCAGCTCTTCTGCCTGACGCACAGAGAGTTCACCGTCGATGATTTTATAATAAACATTTATTTGTTTTTTCGGATCTTCAATATTTACCAGTGTACGTGCATGGCCCATCATCAGTTGTTTGTTCTTTATGCCCAGCTGGATTTCAGCAGGCAGTTTAAGAAGCCGGAGATAATTTGCCACAGTTGATCTTTGTTTGCCTACTCTGTCGCTTAATTGTTCCTGGGTGAGTTTACATTCCTCGATCAGCCTTTGGAAACTAATTGCCACCTCTACAGCATCAAGATCTTCACGCTGAATGTTTTCAACGAGTGCCAGTTCAAGCATCGCCTGGTCGTCTGCTGTTCTGATGAAAGCAGGAACATGAGTTAGTCCTGCCAGACGTGCGGCCCTGAGTCTTCTCTCTCCTGCGATGAGCTGAAATCGGCCGGTACCAATCTCACGCACTGTAAGTGGTTGGACTATGCCAAGTTTCTTTATTGAAGTTGAAAGTTCTTCAAGTGCCTGCTCATCAAAGCTTGTTCTCGGCTGAAAAGGGTTAGCTTCAATCGAATCGACTGAGATATCAAGGTTTGCTTCCACTTTTTTCTCAAGGACCTCTTTTTCCACACCATCTATCAATGCACCAAGACCTCTTCCCAACGCATTTTTCTTTGTCATATTCATTTCTATATCCGGTAATTGAAAAATCCAGTACTTATTTTTTAACTCTTTCTTCCTGTTTCTCGATCAACTCTTTTGCCAGGTTAAGATAATTTACCGTACCTCTGGAATCGGCATCATAGAGAATAGCCGGCTGACCAAAACTTGGAGCTTCGGAAAGCTTTACATTTCTCTGGATTATTGTTTTGAAAACCATTTGCTGGAAATGTTTATTTACTTCCTCAGCAACCTGATTTGACAATCTGAGCCGGGAATCATACATCGTAAGGAGGAAACCTTCAATCTCAAGTTCAGGATTAAGATTATTCTGAATAATTTTTATCGTATTAAGAAGTTTACCCAGCCCTTCCAATGCAAAATATTCACACTGAACCGGTATTATTACCGAATCTGATGCAGTGAGTGCATTAACAGTAAGCAGTCCCAGAGATGGAGAACAGTCAATCAGCAGATAATCATAATCACCCTGGATCTTTTTGAGGACCACCTTAAGAATTTTTTCCCTTTCAGGTCTGTCAAGCATCTCAATCTCTGCTCCTACCAGGTCAATATTTGAAGGTATTATTGAAAGGTTCTCAACCTCGCAACTGAGCAATGCTTCTCCGGGCTCTTTCCCGTCGATTAGGCAATCATAAATAGTGCATCTTATCAGTCGTGTATCAATTCCAATCCCTGAAGTTGCATTTGCCTGAGGGTCTCCGTCGACAATCAGCACCTTTTTTTCGAGTGCAGCAAGACTTGCCGCCAGGTTTATTGCTGTTGTCGTCTTCCCAACACCGCCCTTCTGGTTTGCTATTGCTATAATCCTTCCCATCTGTTCCTTTCGTTATTTGAGTTATATTTTGAGCTTCAAATTTACTATTTATGCACTTCAGCTACCGGTAGTAAAAGATGTAATTGTAAACATTTTTTTCGGGGTTTTCAACATCTTATTAACATTAGCGTATTTCTTATAAAAACGTATCTCTTTGATTTTGTGAACATTTATCTCTTTAGCAAATTTAAGTGACACTGCATTTTCTCATGAGATTTAGAATCAGTTTGCTTCACAAAGAGATCATTAGGATGATATTAAATAGAATTTATTAAAATTAATCTATTTATTTCCATCTTTGCCTGCCAATTAACCAAATCGTCAGATGAATCAAAATTCAGACCGGAATGAATGGCTGGTCATTGTTAACCCGAATGCCGGAAATGGAAAAGGTAAAAGAGACTGGGATAAAATTTCTGTTCTCCTGAAAAATGCGTCTTTACCTTTTACTGTAAAATTCACTGAACGGAAAACCCATGCAATAAGTATTACACTTGAAGGTATTGCTGCTGGTTACAGGAAAATTATTACGGTGGGTGGTGACGGGACTCTGAATGAAGTTGTTAACGGTGTCTTTTTAAGCAAAGTCTGTCCCGCTACCGATATATCCCTGGCACTTATACCTGTCGGAACAGGAAATGATTGGGGCCGGATGTTTGGGATTCCTCTTGAATATAAAAAAGCAATAAGTATTATCTGTGAAAATAAACTGATGCTTCATGATGTCGGTCTCATAAGCTTCTATGATGGATCGGAGAAGAAGGAACGATATTTCATAAATATTGCCGGACTGGGATTTGAATCGGTTGTTGTAAAAAGGACCAACTATCAGAAAGACAGAGGCCATAGCGGTAAATTGATATATTTCTACAACCTGCTCATGAGTCTTGTTTCATACAAAAATACAAAAGCGGAGATTATTATAGATGGCGAAAAGATCAGCGCAGATGTTTTCTCACTGAATGTTGGTAATGGCCGTTATTGCGGAGGAGGTATGAGACAGACTCCCAATGCGTTACCTGATGACGGGCTGCTTGATGTGACAATAATAAACGGGATGGGAAAGTTTGAAATAATAAGAAATCTGAAGATCCTTTATGATGGTACAATACTTCAGCATCCAAAGATTGACGGGTATAAATGTAAAAACATAAAAGTCAGTTCAGATTCTGTAATGTATGCCGAGGCTGATGGAGAATCTCTTGGTCAGACTCCTGTAGAATTCAGTATTGTACCCGACGGTATTAAAATTGTTTATGGAACTAAAATTATTCGATAACTTTTATCTCGAACAGTTTGGGCCACCTTTTTCCGGTAACATAGATTTTCTTATCAATTTTATCGTAAGCGATACCATTTAACACATCTGTTTCTTCATTGCGGTCTGATTTGGGTAAAAGACCTTTTAGATCAATATAAGCCAGAACTTTACCGCTCACAGGATCAATTCTTGCTATAAGATCGGTCATCCAGATATTTGCCCAGATTTCACCATTGATATATTCAAGTTCATTAAGCTGGTCGACCTTCTTCTCATTATCATATACTTCAATTCTTGAAACAACTGTAAACATCTCCGGCTCAAAGAAATAGAGTACATTTGTGCCATCGCTCATTACAATCTTGTTATCTATTGTTGTCAAACCCCAACCCTGTGTGGGATAATAAATTTTATTGATCAGTTTAAAATCCGATTTATTGTACACAAATCCAACCTTATTTTGCCAGGTTACCTGGTAAATACGGTCGTGATAAAGTGTTATTCCTTCACCAAACAAAGAATTATCAAGATCAAGCTGCCTGATAACCTTGCCAGTCTCAAGTTCGACTTCCCTTAAAGTTGAACCTGCTTCCTGCCCTGTACCTTCATATAATACCCCGTTATCATAAAAAAGACCCTGGGTAAAGGCATCCCTGCTATGAGGATATGTATGAATCACTTTATAACTATTTTTTGCAGGTATCACATCTGAATATATAATTATAAACCGGGTAACGGTATTCTTAGGCTTTCCTCCTTTAAAAGATGTGACTTTTAATGATTTTCTCCCGGTAGTTGGGGTAAGCACGGAGGGGATAGAATACTCCCACGGTTCTGATTTAATAGTTGTTACGAGAGTCCCATTAAAATAAACTGTCACAGAGTCCGGCGCTTTTCTCTTATCTTCAAGGGACAGGACCACTTTTATTGGATCGTGGAGCTTAAAACCTGCATTTTCATCAGGTGAAATAATTTTAATAAGTGTTGAGGAAACCTCTTCATTTGAAACCGGAGCAGGTTGTATCACGGCGACACTCTTTTTATCCGGGCTGGCCTGAACATGAAAGTATCCATGTTAAGAGCAGTATTACTGAAAAGGAAGTAATATATCGGGGATAATCAGTTCTCATTTGTCTTAGTTTTCCAGGTAAATAAACGTTTAAAAATATTCTTTCGTACTGATGATATTCTCTTTTCAGCCTCCTGCTGAAGAAGTTCATAGGGGATCAGTATCTGCCATACACCGCTCCACCCCGGAAACCCGCCAATATTTTTATCATCTATATAAATGTCAGCATCTATTTTCCGGCTAACTGTTTCATCAAAAACCTCTTCAGGGTAGTTTTTGTTAACTGCATAAAACTCAATCCCGTTTAGCCTGCAATAATCAACTGCATCCTCAAGTTCTTTTCCTGTCCGGAATGTCCAGAGGATAAGTCTTACTCCCAGTTTTTCCAGTTCCTTAAGTGTCTGAAAGGCAAATAGTTTTTCTTTACCTATTTTCGGATAATCGTGTTCAACTATTGTCCCATCAAAATCAACCGCAATCTTTATATTTGTGAAGTCAATCATTCAGTTATTGTAAATTGATACAAATCTAATAATAAAAGAGAAGATTTTCTTAAATTTACTCCCCTCCGGGATTCAAATATCTCAATTCAGCATGAAACAAATTCCAAATTTTATTACTTCACTTAACCTGGCCTCAGGATTTATTGCAATTATTTTTGCGGCGAACGGGAACATCATTACAGCTTCATGGCTGATTCTTGCAGCGATGATTTTCGACTTCCTTGATGGTTTTTCAGCCCGTTTACTGAAAGCATATTCCGCAATAGGCAAAGAGCTTGATAGTCTTGCCGATGTTGTAAGTTTCGGTGTGGCACCGGATTAATAATTTATCACCTTCTTAATGATACTCTGTCATTAAGTTCTTCACCCGTTTTAAATTCTGAAGTTTATAAAACTATCATTTCTAATGATTATACCTGCAATAATGCCGGTATGTGGAGCTTTACGCCTCGCAGTATTTAATCTTGACTCAACCCAGACTACTACGTTTAAAGGATTACCTATTCCTGCAAATGCTCTTGCAGTGATTTCAGTTGTTATTGCGGGACATTATTCACAATCGCTGATTTTCAATTCCTTTACCAGCTCTGCTTTTTTGCTGATACTTTTTACCATCATTCTATCCCTCTTAATGGTCAGCAGGATACCACTACTGTCTCTGAAAGTCGCAAACCTGAAGTTTAAAGGAAATGAAGGAAGATATATTCTGGTTGGAATGGTACTGATTGCTTTTGCGATATTCAGAATAAATGCATTCCCTTTAATAATACCTCTGTATATAATTGCTTCCGCATTATCACTGCTCTTCTGACCAGTGATCTTCGTTTGTCTGATGTACTGCAGCACTCCTTTAAGCACCTGTTTTACAGATCTTTTCGATTGCTCCCTGCCAGAGATCTATATCCGGACTCAATGGATTTTTTAATAAGTTATTCCTTTTCAGGAAATTTCTTTTCGTAAGCCGATAAAGCAATTCTTATGACAAACCAGCTTAATAAAATAAAGCCCGGCCAGATGAGGTATTGAAGAATTTGACTTATATACATTTCTAATTATCTAAATATCTTATTTATTAAGTAGGGTGTAGGTTTTTCCCCGTTGCCTAATACATATGTCCATCCGAGTTCATCTCCTCTTCAGTAATCCTGGTTCTGTTAATTGCTTTCCATGCAAACCATATATATGCTATAACAAAAGGTATAATAAATGAAACATACATCATTGTATTAAGGGTGAAAAGGCTCGAAGAGGCATTCCTGATAGTTAAGTGAGCTCTGCATATCATAGATAGAGGGATAAAATGATGTTCCATTAAAACCGGCTATCAGAAACAGAGAGAATACTGAAAGTACAGTTCCTGCCCCGGAAAACCATATGCCTGTTATACTCTTCTTTAGTAGTGTAACCCCGATACCGGATAAAACACCAATTACTCCTGTTAAAAAAAGTACCAGAACAACCGGCATCTCAATGAAATTATGCAGATATTTAAACTTCTCAGTAATAATATTACCTGTTAAGGAGTCTAGCTGCAAATCCATCTGAAACGAGCAGCGAAATGACAAAATACAGGAAGAAGATCAGAAAAGGGATAGAATTGGTAATTAATCTTTTGACAGCTCTTTTGATCAGATTCTCTTCGTTAATACTATTGATTATATATAACAGACCATTAATTCTTGCAAGGAATAATACTGCAAAACCAAGTGCAAGGTTTCTCACATTCAATAAGGCTTCAAGGCCATACCATGGAGTTGCCCAATGTACCTGATTCATACTGTTCAGGCTGAACATTGCACCTGTGAAAAAAGTAGCAACCGCCACCCCTATTAAAAATGGGCCCAGGGAACCGTTCAGAAACAGGAACAGATCGAAAGTGTTGCTGTCCGAAAACATTATTTGGCTTTGATCTGAACTCATAGGCAATAGCCTGGATGGTAAAACTGAACAGTATTGCTATCCAAACCCAGTATGCCCCACCGAAACTTGTTGCATAAAAAAGCGGGAAGGAGGCAAAAAAAGCTCCGCCGAATGTTACAAGTGTAGTGAAGGTGAATTCCCACTTCCGCCCCAATGAATTTACAATCATTCTCTTTTGAAGAGCATTCTGCGGAAGTGTATATATCAACGATCTGACCTCCCTGAACAAACATCAGAAAGACCAGGAAGCCTGCCAGAAGCGAGACAATAATCCACCAGTAGTGTTGCAGAAACAGATGAGAAATCATTACAGTCATAATCTTGTCCTCCTAATGTTTGGGTCCAGTTTTAATCTGTTTAACCATAATTGATATCTCTGAAATGAGCAATCCGGCGAATAGAACCGCAAAAAGAATGAATGTTGTAATCACCGATCCGGTGCTGATCTGTGAAACAGCTTTTGATACAGTCATCATATCCTGAATTATCCATGGTTGCCGGCCCATCTCGGTAAGTATCCAACCCAGCTCGCCTGCAATGTAAGGCAAGCGGTATTGAAAGTAATGCAATCCACAAAAACCATCTTTTATCCTCAATTATTCCCTTGAAGAGCAAATAAAGTGCTGCTGAAAAAATCATTATAAACAGAAAACCAAGTATAACCATAAAGTGAAATGAATAAAACGAGATTGTCACGTCCGGGATTACATCTTCAGGCTTATTAATAGAAGCATAACCGAAATATCTGAAATATTTGTCATGGAAGTCTTTGTCATTAAAAACTCTTTTTAGAGCCGCAATCTGTAGCCGTATCATTAATCAAGTTTTGCACTTTTATAAGATGTAAGAGCATCCCTGGCAAAAATGCCACTTTGCATCTTATCAGGGACAGACAATAATCCCCAATTTCTCATTACCCGACATATGATCTGTAAGTCCCTGAACATATGCATCTCTGTCACCGCCGGTAAGAACTGAAAGTAATCCGGGGATTTCAATTTTGAATGCAAATTCCTTGACACTTTTTTCCCCGATTTTCTTTTCAGTGTCCTTTAGTATTCCGAAAGCTATCAGTCCGGCATTATTTTTACCTTCATAAAGTGCTTCCATCGATGCAAATTTAACAGGCTGCACTTTTGATACTCTTCTGGCAGAACCGTCTCCTGTGAAAGCGACTAACAGAGAAGATAAAAGTCCGAAAACGCCGGCAACAAGTATACTTCTCTTTGCCAGAAGGTCTTCCCTTTTTCTTAACAGGAACCAGGCACTTATGCCAAGTACAAACATTGATGCAAGAACAAATCCGGATGAAATTGTATGTAAAAATTTGTCGACAGCAACCTGATTAAAGAGAATCGCCCAGAAGTTAACCATTTCATTTCTGGCAGTATCAGGATTAAACATCATCCCTACAGGATTTTGCATCCAGGCATTTGCAACCAGGATCCAGAGGGCTGAGAGACTGGCTCCAACAGCAACCAGCCAGGTTGAAACCAGGTGATACTTTTTACTTACTTTATTCCAGCCGAAAAACATTACAGCAACGAACGTCGATTCAAGGAAGAAAGCCAGAATACCTTCCACCGCAAGAGGTGCACCGAAAATATCGCCAACGAACCATGAGTAGTTTGACCAGTTAGTTCCGAACTCAAATTCAAGGATAATGCCTGTTGCAATACCAATCGCGAAGTTTATGCCAAAAAGAGTCATCCAGAACTGAGTAATACGTTTCCATTCCTCCTTACCGGTCCTGACATAAATTGTCTCCATTATTGCCAGTATAAAGGATAACCCAAGAGTCAGAGGTACAAATAGCCAGTGATAAATCGCAGTCAGGGCAAACTGAGCTCTTGACCAGTCGACCAGGCTTAAATCAATATTTTCAATCATGTCTGTCAGATGAATTTATTAATTGATCCATGACATGTTCACTTCTTTGCATGTCATTTGCATAATTCTTATGAAGAAAATTCTGAAAGAAGAAGATCCTTAATATAACAAACAAAATAAAAAGTTTAATGATGATTATAATCCAGACTTTTCTTCCCCAGTCGGAAATATTCCTGAATCCGTCATAATAGAAATTGAATACCCGGTATAATATAGAAAAGTGTGGCCTCATTTTTCCTGTTACTGTTTCAGAAGAAAAGTATTTTAAATTTAAGTGAATTACATGTATTCAATAATTATCTATTTGATCCCTGGCTCTTCATCTGTATGAATTGTTATCTGGTCTTTATTTCCAATATTTTCTGCAGACAGGCTGGAAGTGATTTTCTGTACTGCTTTAAAATTATAAAAGAATTCCCGGGCAAAAACCCTCAGGACGGTATAAGCGGGTATTCCAAATATCATTCCCGGTACTCCGGCAGCAAATCCGGCAGCCAGTACAACAATAAAGATCTCAAGAGGATGAGCTTTAACACTATTGGAAAATATAACAGGCTGAAATAAAACATTATCAATTAAATGTGTTATTGCTTCAACTATTATCATATATGTAACGAGAGGTATCACAACAGTGGGAAAATCCTGATTAATGTGCGAAGCAACACCCATTATAATTGCAATAAACAAACCAATCCAGGGACCCACATAGGGGATAACATTTAAAATTCCCAGAATGAGACCCATTACCAGGGCCTGTTGAAAATCAATGCCCGCAATTGTCATTCCAATTGTAATAAGAATCATTATGCAGGTGCTCTGTATCACTATACCAATGAAATACCTTGTAAGAAGTCTTTTTACCGAATATAATGCCCGGGTCACATGTTCGACATATTTATCCGGCACCCACATTAATATGGATTCGAAAAATAACCGCTGATCTTTCAGAAAGAAAAATGTAATAAATGTGATTGAAAATACTGCGATCAGGACATTGCCAAGAACACTGATACTTGAACCAATAAAATTTTGTATCATGTTAATATTGAGAACTCCTGCAACTTTTCCCACTATATAGTCCTGAACCGAGAGTTCTTTCGCAATATCCTTGTTAAATGCCCTGAACAGACTTTCAACCTTATTGATCGGACCTGCTATTATCTGAACAATTTTTTCGCTGTCGATAGTTGAAAAATAATCAATCTGCCTGGTCACGAGAGGGACGAAAGTAACAAAAAACAGAATTATCAGTCCCCATATTAAACACAGGGTTATAAGTGCACTCAGGGAACGGGGAAAGGTCCATTTATTTATTCTGATTCTGCAAAACAAATCAACAAGTGGTCTCCCAACAATAGAGAGTACCCCTGACACTAATATATAAACCACAATATTCCTGAAAAACCAGGCACAGGCTAAAAGGAGCAAAACTCCAAGGAAGATTAGAATGGTTCTTAATGTTGCGGTCATTCAAAAAGGCAATTCTTATTACAAACCTAATCGAAATTTTTGGAATTCGGAAAAATTGTACTCCTTCCCCGTCCTTGTTTTTGCCCCCCATCCTCCCTAAAGCAGTCAACTTAAGGAGCTCGATATAGTAAAATAGTGAGCAAGTTAAGTACAAAACAGAATGTAAAGTATTGAATATATGTCTGATACATTTCCCCTCCTTTTGAAGGCTAATCTTACATCACATCTTTTCATCGGGAATTTAGCTTCGCTAGGCTTACTTCGTTCGGTTCTTTTGTCTCGTACATACTCACCCCCATCCCCTCTCTACTTCGTAAAGAGGGGAGATCACATGATAAAGATTCAGATCTGATGATAGAGTTGCTACCTTTTAGAGTGTTTTTTGTTTCACTTCCTAAGACAATATTTTGAAATATAAAAATAAATATGTTTCTCAGTATTGATGCATAATGTTCAGCATATCTGTGAATTGCCCCCTCTTTACGAAGTCTACCCTTTATACACATCTTTTCCTTTTAAGTATTCTAGGGCCATTTGGAAGCCGTCTGCCTTATCATAGAACCTGTCAGTTCCATCTTTTATTGATATATATCCAGGTGGTCCCTGAGATTGATAACCACTCCATCCGCCTAGTCTTCCCATAGCCCAAGTGGCCCATTGAAGGGAACCAGTTTCATATGGGTTTTTGAGTTTTTCCGTTTTCCCCTCAAGCTTTTCCATATAAATTGAAAGGAAGTGTAATTGTCCCTTTGAAAACATTATGTTGGCATTAATTTTATGAGAGTTCGTGAGTGACAGCTTCAATATCATAGTAGTCAATGCTACTTGTAAAGCCATGATAGCAAGCTTTTTAAGTCCTCCGCCTGTTTCTAATTGTGATTCTTCAATAGCTAAACCCTTACTCTTTAAAACACGGTATAACTCTTCAATAAACCACCTTTGACTGTACCATTCAATGCATTTAAGCGCATTCTCAGCGCATTCAATTGGATGCGTTGTTAGCAATCTCCATAATACAGGATCTTCTTTCCCAGGTACACTCTCTGGGAGTTCTCTTGCTTCAATGGCCCATATCTCAACATAGCTCGGTCTATTCTCAAGAGGCCTATTCTTAGGATGCCTTATTTTTACTTTCTCATACCTTAAGGACATCTTTGCTTTTCGCTTTACCCTTTTCCGATTATTGCGGATATCAAGAGTATAACTTGCTTTCTGCTCTGACGAACTTAGCTTTTCAAATAAATTGTAATTTTCACCCCACAACTTTCTATTGATCTTTGCCCTTATCAACAAGTGAGTCTGATTGTATGGAACCGTCACAAATTCATCATAAATATCAGATTCTCTGTCACCTATAATTGTAAGGCAAGTTGCTTTTGTGAGCAATTTCTTAGTCGCTTCAGCACTTGTGATCCACCTGTATGATTCTTTATCTTCTATGTTCTGATTATGGTAATCCCGTTCATACTTATCGGGGCTATCCCAGGGTCGGTTCCATATCTCTACTGAAGATATGCCTATAGGAAGTTGATTTTCAGAATCTATTACTAAAACTGGATGACAAAAAAAGCCTGCATTGTTCTTTTTTGTAACAGGTCCGATATCTTCATCATTCATTAATCTGCCCATATGATTACTGAAGTTTACTTCACTAGTATCCTGAAAAGCAAGCATATGCACAGGACGGTCATTGTTTTTGCATGCCCGGTACACCCCCTCAGCTAGATCCTTATGGTCAATACTGTCGTTTCCCAGCATTCTGTAGGCTCCAATTTTTTCTGTGCTTGTTGCACAGAATTTATTAACTACAACATTACCAAAATCTAACATATCTACCATAACTTTTTCTGCTCGTTTTTCAATTCTTGAATCTGGCAGAATTCCCTTAAAAAAATCGTCGAACTGTTTGTCTTTCATGCAATTAAGATACAAAAAACAAACAAGACAAACAAATCTAATACATTGATATCCAGATACTTATATTAACAATTCAAACTAACTTATCAACACTCTAAATCCCCTCCCAAAAAGATGTGTATAAAGGGTAGTTACGAAGTAGAGAGGGGGTTAGGGGGTGAGTACAAAAAAGCTAATATGAAAAGATGTGATGTAAGATTAGTTTTGAAGGAGGGGTGGCCGGACCACTTTTTAATTATGATACAAATGTTGATACCGGCCGGGGTGGTTGATTGTTGCGGATTTCCATCAAGCTCAATTACATATTCCATAACTCAGCCTCATCAGAAGTGGACTTGTTCCTAATAGATGATCTGAAGAATTTAAGGCTTTCCCTGTTAAAGAGGTTTTGGTTTTTCATACCAATAAAGGTAAGAAGAAAGCAATGAATCAACCACCCCGGTCGGGAAATAAAATTCTGTATATATAAGATAATCAATCGTCCCGACCACCCCTCCTTCAAAAGGAGGGGAAACTTTTTTATGCAGTTTCGCATTCATCCCCCAAAGCTTAGGAGGCTGTGTGAAAATAGATTGGTTAATAATTTTGCAAAATTGTTAAAAATTCGTTGTTAGATTGTTTATCTAATATGCTTTAAATATCTATCTTACAATTAGATAAGATGTTGTTTCAAAGCATATTTAGTAACTGACAATGCACTATAAAAAACCAAAAGATAGAAACGAACTTCTACTCTACCCGAACATTGAGCTATGGGTTGAACAGAATAGTCCAGTACGGTTAATAGATCTAGTTATAGAAAAGTTCGTCGAAGAAAATCCGACTGTTTGTTCCTGGGGAGGCCATAGTGATCAAGGCTGTACTAGTTACTCCCCATCAACAATGCTCAAATTATTAATGTATTGTTATTTCAACTGGATTCCTGGAAGTCGCCGGATGGAAAATGAAACATACAGAAACATTGAGGTAATCTGGTTGCTGGGAGAATTGAAACCAGATCACTGGACAATCTGTAAGTTCCGTCGGGAAAACTTGGCTATGATACGCTCAGTAGCTATTGAGTTCAGAAAGTTTTTAAAAAAGAGTGGTTATATTGAAGGTAAATCAATTGTGTTTGATGGAAGCAAAATGAAGGCTTATGCTGGCCGTGATGTTTATTCAGTAGATAGATTAAAAAACAGGATAGAGAACATTGAGCAGACTCTTGAAAAATATCTGGATAATGTGGAAGAGACAGATGAATTAGAGGACAGACTGGAACAAGACTCAAATGAGAAGGTTGATTTGAAGAAAAAGATCAGGAAGCTTGAAGATGAGAAAGAGAAACTGGAAGAATTTAAAAAACAACTAAAGGAAACCAAGAAAGGAAAGTTATCACCAAGTGATCCTGATGCAAACGTGATGAAATGCAGGGATGGGAAGATGCCTTGTTATAATATACAAACCGGGGTAGATACGAAACATCACATGATTGCACTGGCAGAGGTTACTACTGATGAATGTGATATCAATTTATTAAAACCCGATCTGGAAAATTTAACACAGCAGTTGGGCTTTACTCCCGATGAAATTGAAGCTGACAAGGGTTATGGCAACGCAACTCAAATCAGAGAGATACAGGAAACATCAGGTACAACATGTTATATTCCAATGCCAGAACCACCAACAAAAAGACAGGACAGAGAAAATGGAATAAAATTTATATATAATCCAGATAACGACACTTTTACATGTCTAAACAATAAAACATTACAAAAACACTCAAGAAATTACAAACAGGACGATCAAACTTATAATGTTTATAAATGCCATGATTGTAAAGAGTGCCCGATAAAGGGTAAGTGTACAATATCAAAAACGGGGAGGGCAATAAAAGCAAACGTAAATCATATATGGATAGATAATTACAGGGAATGGATAGGCAAGATAGAAAATATGGAAAAAGTCCAGCATCGAAAAACAGTAGTTGAACATCCCTTTGGAACAATAAAAACAATGATGGGAAAATTTTGCTTCCTATTAAGGAAAAAACACAAAGTGCAGATTGAAATTGACCTATATACAACCGCATACAATCTAAAAAGGCTCATAAACATAGAAAATATGGAGAACTTACTCCAGAAAGTGGGAAAATTTAACTGGAAGATCGAATAGATCTCCTAACTTCAATTTTAAAATCTGCAAAAAGAGTAGCATAAGACAAGAAGAATTGAAGAGTTGATTATCACACAGCCTCTTTCGAAGTTGACGGCTATGGGATGGGGGTGAGTTTGTATGAGACAAAGGAAATTCGGATCGAAAAGAGGTGAATTCATAGAACATGTACTGCCATATTGTCTGCTATTAATCAATTATCTACGCCATTATGTCATATTAAATGATTTGGAACGAAGTTTGAAAATATATTGGTGAAATGATAAAATGTTAAACTAAAATTATAGGAGGACAAAGCTATGTTACCAACAATTACAAGAAGAAGTTTCAGGCCATTTTTCATGCCGAATATTTTTGAAGATGATTTCTACCCAGTACTTTCAAACAGGACCAGCTCGATGCCGGCTGTAAACATAAGGGAAGATGAAAAGAATTACATTCTTGACCTGGCAGCTCCGGGGATTGACAAGAAAGATCTGAAAATTGATATAAATGAGGATGTTCTGACAGTATCATATGAGACTAAAAACGAATCAGAGGAAAGCAAAGATGGATACAGAAGAAAAGAATTCAGCTTCTCGGCATTCTCAAGAAGTTTCTACATTCCCGAAAACGTTAACAGGGAAAAAATAGAAGCAAATTATAAAGATGGAGTTCTTTCAGTGTCGCTTCCTAAACAGGATGAGGAAAAAACCAAAGTCACAAGAAAGATTGAAATTTCATAATCATTAAAAAAGAATCCCGGCTAATTGCCGGGATTTTTTATGTGGCCACATTCCTGAATATATCTCTGGGCAAAGTTCCTTCCGAATTCTATTAAATTTTCCTTTTTGTTGTTATCCGCAGAAAATTTAAATGCGGCTGTTTCTTCAAAAATTTTCAGTTTAAGCATACGAAGGTTTTCGAGGATTAAGTTTGGTGACTCACCGCTCCATCCATAGGATCCGAATGCTCCTCCTAATTTACCTTTATCCCGTATAGGATTGATAAGTGCAAATAACTTATATACCGGCAGCAGTGTATTCTGATTGATTGTTGGTGAGCCAACAAGTAACCCGTCGGACTTTATTAGCTTTGATTCCAACTCATCCAATGCAATATTTTCAATATCTGTGATATCCACGGTGATACCTTCAGATTCAAGTATGCCGTCTGCAATAAGAAGTGCGGCATCTTTTGTATAACCATAAGCTGAAACATAAGCGATCAGAATAGTCATCTTATTATTTTCTGACACCATCTGCATATAGTTGCCTGCCAGTTTTTCAGTAAGATCAAGTGCTTTTCTGATGTTCTCCTTATGAATCGGTCCATGTCCCGGGCAAATGAAATCAAGCTCAAGTGGTCTTACCTTTTCGACGGCTTTCAGCATAAACCTGCTGAATGGTCTCATGATGATGTCAAAGTAGTATTTAAAAGCTTCTGTATACTGTGTGCCAAAATCACTGTACATTTCGGGAGAACAATAATGGGCCCCAAATACATCGCACGTAAATAATACCTTGTCCTCCACCAGCAATGTTAAAATCGAATCTGGCCAGTGGAGGTTTGGAGCTGACAGAAACCGGAGGGTTTTGTTCCCGAGGTCAAGAGTGTCGCCATCTTTTACTATCAGAGACTTAAACGGGATATTAACAATATCTTCCAGGTACCTTATTGCATTTCCACTGCCAACTACTATTGCTGAAGGTGCAAGCTCAAGAAGTTTCCGCAGACCACCTGAATGGTCAGGTTCAGTATGATCCAGAACAATATACTGAATCTCTTCAGGATTAGTGACTGCTTTTAGTTTGCGAAAATATGTTTCACTGAATTTTTCTTTTGCAGCCTCAACGATTGTTTTCTTATCTGCATTAATAAAATACGAGTTATAGGTTGTACCATGATCGGTATGCATTACTATATCGAAGGTCCTGATATCATAATCCATCACACCTATCCACTTGACATCAGGGGTTATGTCTATTATTTTATCATCATTTTTATTCATATTTTTCAATCATTTTTCAGATTTTGGCAATAATACTCTTATTTGCCTTCACCTGCTGGAGGATCGGAATTTCAACTTCGGTTCCTAACGGTAAGAATATATCGACTCTCGATCCAAACTTGATAAAACCAAGTTCATCACCCTGGAGAACATCCAAATTCTCTTTTGCATAAGTCACTATCCTCCGTGCTACTGCTCCTGCTATCTGCCTGACCATTACCTCGGTGCCTTCTTTAGTCTCTATAACTATTGTACTCCTCTCGTTCAGTTCAGAAGATTTAGGATGCCATGCCACCATATTCTGACCTGAATGATAACAAACATATTTTACCCTTCCTGAAACAGGGTATCTGTTACTATGCATATTAAAAGGGGACATAAAAATCGAAACCTGCAGACGCATATCCTTAAAATATTCATTTTCCATTGTCTCTTCAATAACCACAACTTTCCCATCGGCCGGTGCATAAATAAGTCCCGGATCAGTTTCAAAGTTTCTTGTTGGAAGCCTGAAGAAAAAGAGCAAAAAAATGTAAAGCATAAATGAGCAGATGAAAAAGACCCATTTCACAATTCCAAGATCGGCCCATATTATATTCACAACTATATTCAGGATGACCAATGCTGCCAAACCTATAGCTAATATTTTGTAACCCTCCTTATGAATATGAATCCTCATTATTATAAAATTTGCACAAAACTAATCAAGTACAGCCAATCAACCAAAAAGTGATATAAAAAGATATACCAGTGGGAAAGATATTATTGCACTGTCGAAGCGATCGAGAAAGCCACCATGGCCCGGCATTATTTTTCCGGAATCCTTTACTCCTACACTTCTTTTAAGCATCGACTCGATCAGGTCTCCGTATGTTCCTGCTATAGAGACGATTGCTGCAATGATTACCCAGTGCATTTTATCAACAACACCTAGCCAGCCCGAAAGAAACCAGGCAGCAAGGGCAGCTATAATGATGCCTCCAATGAATCCTTCCCATGTTTTTTTGGGTGAGATACGCTCCATCAATTTGTGACGGCCTAAAGACATACCTGTAAGATATGCACCTGTGTCATTTGCCCATATCAGGATAAAAAAGCCAATAACTATTCCGGGTGAGAAAATGATGTTGTCGTGAGGAAGTAATGAATTAAGTCCTGTTCTCGAGAATGCTGAAAAAGGGAACATCGAGAACGGGAGTGCAGTATAGAGTACTGAAAAAAACGTATGTGCCAGCGAATCAAAAGGTTTATCCTGTTTTCTGTACAACTCGGCAACCATTATTACCAGCATCATTGGGATAAGAACGAGGAATGAATTCTTCGGAACCAAACCTGAAGCAATCAAGGTTGAAATAACATAGGCAGAGATTCCTGCAAGAATACCCGGAACTAATTGTGGCCTCACACCGGTATTCCTTATCATCAGGTAATATTCATACTGCGTACCAATAAGCATGACCAGTCCGGTAAGAAAAAAGGAGACAGGATGAAGCCAAAAACCTCCCATTACGAATATTACAATCCATGCGCCGGTTAAGGTCCGTCTGAATAAAGTATTCAAAACTTCAGTATATTATTCCTTTTTTTTTGACTTTGACTTTTTCACAGTTTTTTTTGTACTTGCCTTTTCTGTGACAGCTTCTTTTTGATCCGTTTTGACTTTTGATTTTCTCAGAGGGAGATTTTACTGATTTTTTGTCTTTTTTATCTTCCCTGGTTTTTTCATCGTTCTTTGCTGAGAGGGCCAGTTTGACTTCAGCCTCTTTCTCTTCCTTCAATAAGTCAGCTTTTCTCTTGCCAAAGATCCTTTCAAGATCTTCACTGAATATGACTTCTTTTTCAAGAAGCAGCTCGGCAAGCTCTGTCAGTCCTTTCATATTATTTTTAAGAACCTCTTTTGCCCTCACATACGATTCTGCAATTATAAGGTTAACCTCCTCATCTATAAGTTCTGCAGTCTTCTCACTATATGGTTTTGTGAAACCAAAATCAGATTGCCCCGATGAATCGTAGAAACTTATATTACCAACCTTATCACTCATTCCGAAAAAAGAAACCATCGCATAGGCCTGTTTGGTAATTTTCTCAAGATCATTAAGTGCTCCGGTCGAAATTCTTCCGAAAATAAGTTCTTCAGAAGCTCTCCCTCCCAGGGCATATGCCATTTCATCAAGAATCTGCTCACGAGTCGTAAGTTGCCTTTCCTCAGGAAGATACCACGCTGCTCCAAGAGCCCTTCCACGAGGTATGATTGTCACTTTCAGCAGAGGACTGGCATGTTCAAGTAACCAGCTGACTGTTGCATGCCCGGCTTCATGATATGCGATTGTTTTTTTCTCACCGGGTGAAATGATTTTTGTTTTTCTTTCCAGACCACCAACAATACGATCAATAGCATCGAGGAAATCCTGCTTTTCAACAACAGTTTTATTTTTCCTTGCTGCAATAAGGGCAGCTTCATTACAGACATTTGCTATATCAGCACCTGAAAATCCAGGCGTTTGTTTGGCCATGAATCCTATATCAAAACTTTTTTCAAGTTTAATCGGACGAAGGTGAACTTTGAATATTGCTTCCCTTTCGATGATATCAGGAAGTTCAACATGTATCTGACGGTCAAAACGTCCGGCACGCATCAATGCACGGTCAAGAATATCTGCCCTGTTTGTGGCAGCAAGGATTATCACTCCCATGTTCGTCCCGAAACCGTCCATCTCAGTAAGAAGCTGGTTAAGAGTATTTTCCCTCTCGTCATTTGATCCAAAATTTGCATTGCGGCCTCTTGCCCTGCCCACTGCATCTATTTCATCAATAAAGACAATACAGGGCGCTTTTTCCTTTGCCTGCTTGAAAAGATCTCTTACTCTTGAGGCACCAACCCCAACAAACATTTCCACAAAATCAGAACCTGAAATAGAAAAGAATGGCACGTTTGCTTCACCGGCAACAGCTTTAGCAAGCATAGTTTTACCTGTACCCGGAGGACCTATCAGCAGGGCTCCTTTTGGAATTTTACCTCCAAGGTTAGTATATTTCTTCGGATTCTTAAGGAAATCAACAATCTCCATAACTTCTGTCTTCGCCTCTTCAAGACCAGCGACATCGTTGAAGTTCAGTTTAACATTAGTATCCTTATCAAATATCTGCGCCCGCGATTTACCAACGCTGAAAATACCACCGGCTCCACCGGCACCGCCACCTGACATCCGTTTCATCATAAACAGCCAGAAAGCAATTAATAAGACCGGTAGCAATAACCATGAGAGTATATCGCCAAACCAGTTTTTACGCGTTTGATAATCAGGATAAATAAGTTCTTTCTCAGTGTAACCTGCAGTTTTCTGAGCCTCGATAATGAATGGTTCAAAACTGCTTATATCACCAATATTATAGGTAAAATTAGGTTTGGGCAAAGAAATACCAAAACCGGTTCCGGGTTTTGCCAGCTTTGGATATCTTCCTGATTCCAGCGCTTCCTTTTTAAGGTATATTTCGGCTTGATCCTTATTAACCACAGTTATTTTTTCAATATCGCGATTTGCGATCATTGTTTTTATTTCGCTTGTTGTAGTTTGTTGTACTGCTTTTCCGTTGTTGAAAAACGAAAAAATAATCAAAGACAAAGCAAGAACTGCAAAAATCCAGTTGGTATTAAAACGTGGTTTTGCATTCTTATCAGGTTTTTTCCCCGGCACTTGATTATTGTTATTATTTTCTGCCATATATATTTAACTTACTGTATTTTATCTTCAATAGTTTCGATTGCTGCATCTGCCCAGAGTGATTCCAGGCTGTAAAAATTCCTGTACTCTTCAAGAAAAATATGAACCACTACGTTACCATAATCGAGAAGTACCCAGAAACAATTGTCAAGTCCTTCCACGTGTAATGGTTTTTCCGCTGCTTCCTTTCTCACTGTGTCATCAACTGAATCACAAATAGCACTGACCTGCGTGCCTGAAGAGGCATGACAAATCACAAAATAATCTGTAATTCTGTTTTCAAGTTTCCTTAAATCAATTTTCAGAACATTTTGCCCTTTCTTCTCAAAAATCCCTTTTAATACACTCGCTAAAAGGACCTCAGCTCCGTCAGATTTTTTCTTCATCAATATTTATCAGTTTGAATTAAGTCGCAAAAGTACCACTTTAATCTGTATTTTTGTTACTGTTATTCCCTTTTGCAATTTCAATGCCAATCTTAACCACATTGAAAAAACCGATGGTTAAAACGATTTGTTTTCATATAAATAGCTTTTAATCATGATAATAGGCTCAAATTTATTATTTTTTGAAGACCTGCCATCAACAAATATTCATGCGGCTGACCTTTTAAAAAAGAATAACCCTCCGGAGGGAACGATTGTGTATACCAATTATCAGTCAGCAGGAAAAGGCTATTCAGGAAACAAATGGGAAAGCGAGGATGGTAAGAACTTATTAATCAGCATTATACTTTATCCTTCATTTATAAAGCCGGAAGATCAGTTCCATATTTCAATGGTAATCTCACTCGGAGTATGCGACTTTTTGATGAGATTTATTCCTGAATGTTCAATAAAATGGCCCAATGACATTTGGGTAAACAATGACAAAATAGCAGGTCTCCTGATAGAAAGCTCCCTGACGGGCAAACAGATTGAATTTACAGTGGCAGGTATAGGTCTTAATATTAATCAGCAAAGGTTCTTAAGCGACGCTCCCAATCCGGTTTCTCTGAATCAGTTAACCGGTGTAATATATGACCTCCCTTCCTCTCTTGAGAAACTGGCATCTGATCTGGATAAAAGGTATAAGCAATTGATCGGAGGAAACTACGGACAGATAAAGAAGGAGTATGTTTCAAAACTTTATCGATTGAACGAGTGGCATGAATTCAGAGATAAAAATGGCCTGTTTACCGGACGAGTTTTGACTGTCGGTGATTACGGCAGGTTAATTATTGAAAAGCAAAACGGGGAAATAAGTGAATATTCTTTTAAAGAAGCGGAATTTATTCTCTAGTGCTTTTCCAATCCCTGAAGCCTTCCATTTCATTTATCAGTCTTTCAAGAAACTGTCTGATTGGTTTGCCTGCCATCACCTTCATCATTGGATTGAGTTCGGCACTCAGTAAAATCCTTACTTCGGCGTGATCACCAACATTATCTGTAATGTTCAGGGTCAGCAAAAAATCATTTTTCTTCAAAGCGTCTCCGCTAAAAACAACTTTAGTAAACCTCTCTTTTTCAGAAAGCCTGACTGTTACAGTTCCCAGCATTGATACACTGAAACTGCAGGACTCCTTTTCAGCATTCCAGTTACTGATAATCCCGCCAGGGATAAATCTTTCGAAATTCCTGATATCTGTTACAAAAGCAAAAACTTCGCCGGCATTGCATGTAAGCTTTCCTGTCCTGCTTTCAAAATATGATAGATCGGTCATTATATATTAATATCTGTGTTGGTGAATCATGCATATAATACGAATTTCTTTTTTTGCCAGGATATCGTTTCTCTTAATTGGAGATTCCTCACTTCTCCCGCTTCGCGGGATTCGTTCGGAATGACAACATCAATTGGTGTAGTGTGATGGGGAAGCAGTGGCGATTCGCTGAGCGAATCGCCACTGCTTCCCTTATGCCACATAAAATACTGTCATTCCGCGTCCGCCAACCGGCGGACGAGGAATCTCATAATCAATTGTTTTGAATTTATTATTGATAACTGATTCTCAAATATATTAATAATTAAAATATACGGATACGAATAAATAAAGTTATAATAATTCCTGAAGATCTGATTAATTTCACACTGAATCTAAAGGAATTTCTGGGGCTTTCTCCTGAGCCTATTCAGCTCATTAAAATTACTTTACAGTTCCCCAGGTCGAAGGATCCATTCTCCATTTTTTCAAAGTTTCGACTTCTGTATGACCGATAAAACCTGTTTTCAGAGCTGTATCAATTAATTCTGAATAGTTGCTTAAAGTATTCAGTCTGCAATGTTCAGAAGCAAATGCATCAGAGGCTTTTTTAAATTCGTAGGTGAATATTGCGACCATACCCAGAACATCACAACCTGCTTCCCTGAGCGCCGTTACTGCATTCAGGCTGCTGCTACCAGTAGATATCAGATCCTCAATTACTACCACCTTTTGTCCCTGTTCATAATAACCTTCGATCTGGTTTCCGAGACCATGTTCTTTTGCACCCGATCTGACATAAATAAATGGTAATCCAAGTTTATCAGCAACCAGAACGCCATGAGCAATCGCACCCGTTGCAACACCTGCGATCATTTCTGCCCCGGGATAGAGATCCTTTATCATTTCAACAAAGGAATCGCGGATAAATGACCTTACTTCCGGGAATGAAAGAGTTTTGCGATTATCGCAATATATTGGCGATTTCCATCCCGAAGCCCATGTAAAAGGATTTGACGGTTGCAATTTAATTGCTTTAATTTGCAAAAGATTTTCAGCTGTTATTTTTGCATACTTCCCCATATGAGTTGTTATAAAGTTCATTTCGAAAACAGATTTATAATGATAAGCCCTGAACCTGACAGGTTACAAAAATACGGCTTATTCCATAAATTCCATGACACGGACGAACTTTATAAAATTATAGCCGAATTTCAATCTGACAAGAGCAATTCTGCAATTAATATTTATGGGCCTGATATTAAACATATCTGGAAGATTTTCAGAATCTATTTTACAGAAGTAGGCGCTGCAGGTGGATTAGTAAAACACACCTCCGGAAGATATCTTTTCATAGAAAAGAAAGGAAAGCTCGATCTCCCGAAAGGACATATTGAGCAGGGTGAGGAACCGGAGGCATGTGCTTTAAGAGAAGTAAATGAAGAATGCGGGATCTCAGGGCATACAATTTTAAAGCCGATTTATCCCAGTTATCATACATATACCTGGGAAGGAATTTCCTATCTTAAGAAAACAAGCTGGTATCTTATGAAATACGATGGGAAGATGATTACAGAACCTCAGAAATCAGAGGGTATTACAAAAGTTGAATGGCTTTTCCCCGATGAATTAAATTCTATTAAAAGCAGTGCATGGCTGTCACTGATGGACCTCATCAACTGTTCTATTTTAAAGGTATGATTTCTTGTTCCTCAGTTCCTTTATAATCTTTAAGATTTATTGCCGCAGGTACGAATTTGGAAGCATCGCCTCCGTTTATAATAATATCCCTGACTATACCGGAATTAATGAATGAATGTTCAGGAGCTGTAAGAAGGAATACTGATTCGATGTCAGGTTCCATAGATTTGTTAACCTGCCCTATGGCTCTCTCAAACTCAAAATCAGATGATGTCCTGAGTCCGCGCAGAAGATAACGGGCTCCGTTTTTTTTACAATAATCAACAGTAAGTCCCTCGTAATGATCTACTCTTACTTTTTGTTCATTCCTGAAGACTTTGATAATCATCTCTTTTCTTGTAGCAAGAGAATAATAATTCTTTTTCAATGCATTTGCACCTACGGCTATAATTATCTCATCAAACAGGCTCATTGCGCGCCTGATGATTGCTTCATGCCCGATGGTGAAAGGGTCAAATGATCCGGGAAAAACCGCTATCTTCTTCATTCAAATGATATTTTTTTGGGATTCCTGACCTTTTGCCTGAGCAATGCAAGTTCCAGAACACCCATTATTGTCTGCACATAATGGAATTTTAATCCCCTGATATAAATTTCCTTAATGTCTTCAACATCTTTCCTGTTCTCTTCCGATATAATTATCTCCTTTATGCTTGCCCGCTTTGCCGCCAGGATTTTTTCTTTTATCCCTCCAACAGGAAGAACTTTTCCTCTCAGGGTTATTTCACCTGTCATTGCGAGGTATTTTTTTACTTTTCTCTGTGTAAAAGCAGACGCTATGGAAGTTGCCATTGTAATTCCGGCAGATGGTCCGTCTTTTGGGATTGCTCCCTCCGGGACATGTATATGAATATTCCAGTTCTCTGAGAAATTATCCGGCAACTCAAGCATTTCTGCATTTGATTTCAGATACTCGAGTGCAATTATAGCCGATTCTTTCATAACCTCTCCAAGATTCCCGGTTAAAGTAAGCTTTCCCGTACCTTTACTCAGGCTGGTTTCAACAAAGAGGATCTCTCCTCCGGCGGCTGTCCAGGCAAGACCTGTAACAACACCTGCCTGATCATTTCCAGAATAGAGATCACGTGTATATTTTGGCGGGCCGAGCATTTCAATGAGCACCGATTGTGACAGAGCTGTGTCGTACCTGGTATCAGATGCAATATTTTTTGCAGTGACCCTGACAATTTTTGCAAGGCGTTTATCGAGTTCACGTACTCCTGATTCTCTGGTGTATTTTTCAATAAGCATCTCCATTACCTTATTGTCAATGGTAATTTGATCGGGTTTTACACCATGATTTTCAAGTTGTTTCGGAAACAGATGCCGTTTTGCGATCTCAAGTTTCTCTTCAACCAGGTAACCTGTAATTTCAATCAGTTCCATTCTGTCTCTCAGGGCCGGACTGATTGTAGCAAGATTATTGGCAGTAGCAATAAATAACACTTTCGACAGATCGTATTCCATTTCAAGGAAGTTGTCGAAGAAGGTGCTATTCTGTTCCGGATCAAGTACCTCCAAAAGGGCTGAAGAGGGGTCGCCTCTGAAATCCTGTCCGACTTTGTCAATTTCATCAAGAATAAAAACAGGATTTGAGGAACCGGCTCTTTTAATATTCTGGACTATTCTTCCCGGCATCGCACCAATATATGTTTTTCGATGGCCTCTTATCTCTGCTTCATCATGCAATCCTCCAAGTGACATTCTGACATACTTTCTGTCGAGCGCTTTAGCTACGGATCTGCCAAGAGAAGTTTTACCCACACCCGGAGGGCCGTAAAGGCATAGAATAGGGGATTTCAGATCACCTTTAAGTTTAAGGACCGCAAGGTGTTCGAGGATTCTTTCTTTAACCTCATCGAGTCCAAAATGATCCCAGTCAAGAACATGCCGGGCATTATTAAGATCGAGATTATCTGGAGTATAAAAGTCCCATGGCAGATCAAGAAGAGTCTGAATATAGTTTACCTGAACAGAATACTCAGCCGCGGCGGGATTCAGACGGTGTAGTTTATCCAGTTCTTTATCGAATACCTTTTTGACTTCATTGTTCCACTTTTTTGTTTCAGCTTTTTTAGTATACTCTTCAATCTCTTTTTCAATGGGGTTCCCTCCCAGTTCATTCTGGATGGTCTTCATCTGCTGATGAAGTAAAAATTCTCTTTGTTGCTGATCAAGGTCACTCTTGACCTTTGACTGCAATTCATTTTTCAGTTCCAGAACCTGAATCTCCTGAACAAGAAACTCAAGCAACGTAAAACCCCTGTCGCGTAAAGTGTTAATTTCAAGGAGCTTTTGTTTATCCTGAACCTTTATATCGGTATTGGAGCAGATGAAATTTATGAGGTATGTATGATTCTCAATATTTTTTATGGCAAATGAGGCTTCGGGACTTATATTAGGATTGATTTTAATTATTTTAAGAGACAGATCTTTCAGGGATCCGACAATAGCGTCAAAATCCTTACTTATAGTTTCCGGTTTTGTTTCAGGTATTGTCTTTACCTTTGCAATAAAATAGGGATCATCGGAGATAAGTTCCTGCAATACCATTCTTTTTCGTCCCTGGATAATTGCGGTAGTTGATCCATCGGGCATCTCAAGAAGCTTAACTATCTGCCCGATTGTACCCACAGTGTGAAGATCCTGAAATTCAGGGTTTTCAATATCAGGGTCCCTTTGTGCAACAGTCCCTACTATTTTGTTGTTACGGTATGCATCCTTAATCAATTGGATCGATTTTGGGCGACCGATCGAAATCGGAAGAACGACTCCGGGAAAAAGCACAGTATTTCTTAGTGATAGTATCGGAATAGCTTCCGGAACCTCTACATCTTCCAGTTCACCATCGTCACCGTCGGCAATTATGGGTATAATATCTCCTTCTCCATCAAGAATATCCGGAAGTAATAACTCGTTTACAGGTTTTCTGAATTTCTTTTCCATCTATATGTTACTCCTACTTTTTACTGCTTTATATCTTCTAACCTGCTTCACCTGGACTGTTGAAAAAGTAGTTTTTGATTTTTCCCCTTAGTGTTCCTTTGCGATGTACTTTGTGGTCCTTCGTGGTTTAATTTTTCAGTTTTTACCACAAAGTAACACAAAGGTTATCACGAAGGGTCACGAAGGACTTTTCAAACAGTCCCGGTTTTGCATTCACTTTTGTCATTCGCCTATTATATTTGACCTTTTCCGGAATGCCAAAATTACATAATATTTTTACAACTTATGTGAAATTGAGCAATGCAATGATTGTGCCATAATATTAAGATAATTAAAAAGGGACATGCCATGACATGTCCCTATATTAAAATATTTAATCTTACAGTTATTGCTTTTTCCCGATATGATCCTTGTACCGGTTCATATATTTATCAACCCTTCCTGCTGTATCAACAAGTTTCATTTTACCGGTATAAAAGGGATGAGATGTATTTGAAATCTCAAGCTTAATAAGAGGATATTCATTCCCATCTTCCCACTTAATATTCTCTCTGGAGGGTGCAGTTGATTTGCTCAGAAAAGAAGTTCCGTTTGACATATCCTGAAAAACTACAAACCTGTAGTTACTTGGATGAATACCATTTTTCATTGTTCAATATTTTTTTACCTAATTAATCAAATAAATTTTCCCTATTTAGGGATTGCAAAATTAATTAACATTCTTTAAAATGCAAAAGTAATTGCAAAATTATTGATCATGTTATGTAATTTACTGTTTAATTCATTGTCTATCTGACATTTCATCTTTATACCTGATGAAATTCAGTTCAGGATTGATCATGTACCGGTAAGTAATATGCGTTTTAGCCTTTTCAGCACCAATGGCTTCATAAATTGCAATCATTTTGGGATTAAAGTCACCCACCCATGAAAGTTCCAGTTCCTTAAACCATGGTTCCTTAACGAATACTTTGTAAAGCTGTAAAAAGATCGCAGATTCTACTCCGCTGTTCTGATAGGTAGGATGAACCCCTCCGACGATAGCCCGCATTCTGTTCATTTTGTGGGTCGATTTAAAATATGCAAACCTGATCAGATTCCAAAATGAGAGTTTCCCGTTAAAATGCTTAAGTATCTGATTCAGATCCGGAAACAGGACAAAAAAAGCAATGGGTCTATCATTGAAATATGCAAACCAGATGAGGTTTTCATCGATTATTAATTTTGCCTTTTCAAGCGACTCCTCCAGAATAGCCGGGTCAAGAGGGGTAAAATCTTCTTTAAATACCGACCATGTCGAATTGTAGATTTCGACAATATCCTTCACAAATTTTTCTTTTTTTCTGAATTCAAAATGTTGAAATGAATAACCGGGTCTTCTTGAGAGCCACTCGGCAATTTTCATGATCCGGTCAGGAAACTTAACAATCTTATTATCTTTTCCTCTAATCTCCCTGTGATACGAGTATTGTTCAAAATAATTTTTAAAACCAAATTCTTCGAAAAAAGCCTGATAGTACTTTTTATTGTACGGCATACCAAAACCCTGTTGCACGAATCCTTCCACCAGGAGACCCCAGTTATTGTCATTTTCACCGAAGTTTATCGGACCATCCATTGCCTCCATTCCATGCGAAGAGTGCCATTCTTTTGCCAGATTGAAAAGAATAAATGCAGCTTCTTTGTTTTCAACAACCTCAAAAAAACCAATACCTCCTGTGGGTTGTCTGTTTGCAGCTGATCTTACCTGATCTATAAAAGCTGCAATTCTTCCAATTGTCTGATCATTATCATCGTTCAGGATCCATTGGATTGCTTCACCGTGTTTAAAAGTATGATTCTTCGATGGATCAAAAACAGATTCGACAGCAGAATCAAGCTGACATACCCAATAAGGGTCTGTCTTATACAATTCCTTTGGAAAATCTATAAATTTATCTCTATCCTGTTTTGTTCTGACTTCAACTACCTTCATAAAAATATATATATGAAAATCAGCCGACAATTGATTTTCTCAATGGATAAATTTAGTGCCGGGTGCAAATATAGTCAGATTTTAAGAACATAAAGCCATAGGCCTGTTGCCTGTAACCCGATGCCTGTCGACTGTTTAATGTATATAAATTATTCCGTGGTCTATCAGAATGAAAAGGATTGCTATTAATACAGAGTAAATTGCATAAGTTCTTACCGGAATGTATAAAGATGGCTTAATATCCATTTTAACCCACAGGTAGCCGGCCAGGAATATTTTTTCTAATGTGTAAACAATAAATGTCGAAAGTGCCACTCCCACCAGTTTATATCCCCATTTTAACATCAAAAGGCTTAATGTGATATTCAATACCAGTTCCAGGGCAGCAACAATAAGGGTAATATGAGTCTTTTTTCTGCCAACAATTACCGTCTGGGGAAAGACAAGTCGCGGAATAATCAATAAAGAATATATAAGAAATATGTCGGCGCTTTTTTGAAAATCAGAGTTGAATAACCTTGGATAGATCCATTTTGAAAAAAGCATCATAATCATTGTGATTGGGAACAGGATGTGCATGATTTGCTCTGACTTAACCCTTATTTTTGCGAGAGATTCTCTCATTCTCTCACGGGTTGAAAACTCCGGAAGCATGGCGTTACTGAGTCCGGTTGCCAGCATAAGCACAAGCGGAAACTCTTTGGCACCGTAACGAAACCAGGCAAATATTGCAGGGTCCTTATAATATGCAGATATGATGACCCCATCGATATATTGTGGCGAACCGCTGATAAGAGATGTCAATATTAATGGGATACCAAGGTAAAGATGTTCCTTCATAAACTTCACCGATACCTTTATTTCGGTGTATCGTCTTAACAGTATAATCAACCATATCCATCTGAATCCGGTTATTGCCAGCAATCCGTAAATTGACCAGATAATGTCTTTACCAAATAATAACGGTGTAATGATGAAGATCAGTTGTGCTGTAAATGTATAAAGGCCATATTGAATAATACGGTATGACCTGTTGTTCAGAAGATAAATATATTCGATCAGGCAAACCGGACTACTTAAGAGAATATACAGCAATAAGAGATTAATATATGGAACATTGCCTGAAAAATGAAAAACCGAAAAACTGTTTTTTAAGGCATGACCAAGTGAAAAAATCAACAGGCTGAAAAAACATAATAAGAGAAAAGCATTAAATATTTCAGGGGATTTTACAGTGCCGTTATCGCCGACTTTCCTGTAAGTACGATTCCTGTTATAAAGAGGCAGAAGCGACTGAATAATGCCGGTTACCCACCAAAAGGTTATCAATCCGGCAATGAACATGAACATTTCCCATTGACCAATTGCAGAACGTGTAAGATGTGTAAGACTGCTTTTGGTAAAAACAATGCTGATAATAAGGAAGATAACCGGCTTCATCAACTGGAAAAGCTGCAATCCTGAAATGTTATCTATAAATTTTATTTTTTTCAAACCTAAAGGATCTTATACAAATACCTCCTGATAACAATTGTCAGGGTTAGAAATTGCACCGGAAAGTTCATTTTTTTTGAACTATCCAAAGATAGTAATAGACTTCAGTATGAGAAAATAAAATTAAAATTTTGCGGAATAGAAATTTTGATCTTATTTTGCACTCCTGAAACGGTGGATGTAGTTCAGTCGGTTAGAACGTCGGATTGTGGTTCCGAAGGTCGTGGGTTCGAGCCCCATCTTCCACCCCATTTAAAAAGTAAATCCACAAAATGTGTTGCAGAAAAAATTAAGTAGAGACGCGCAAATTGCGCGTCTCTACTTGTATATTAGTTATTCCCGGTCCCTTTCCTGATTTTATATTTTGAATATGCAAATAAGGACAGCGCTGCCAGAATAATAACGACAATATAAACAAATGCCGGCACAGGAACAGAATCACCTGCTGCATAAGAGTGAAGTCCTGATAAATAATAGTTCACACCGAAATATGTCATAAGTACCGATGAGAATGCGAAGAGTGAAAGCAGATTAAATGTGAAGATATCTTTCATTCCGGGTATAAGACGGCTGTGAATAACTATGCTGTAAATAATTATTGTTATCAGCGACCATGTCTCTTTTGGATCCCATCCCCAGTATCTTCCCCATGATTCGTTTGCCCAAACTGCACCAAGGAATGTTCCGATTGTAAGAAAATAGAGCCCCAGAGTAAGGGTTTTATAATTGATAACAGTGAGCTCATCGATGGTATTTGAAATCCTCTCCCGGTTCTTATCGTTTGACAGAGAAAGCAGTATCAGGGTAATGAGTCCGAGTATGGCGCCGAGACCAAGAAACCCATAGCTGCCTGTAATAACCGAAACATGCAGGGTAAGCCAGTATGACTTAAGAACAGGGACGAGGTTTGTGATCTCAGGGTCCATAAAGCTGAGATGAGCTACCATTAAAGTCATTGAAGCAAGTACAGCAGTTGCAGAAAGAGCAAACGCCGATTTACGGCTGAAAATAAATCCGGCCAGGAGTGTGACCCAGGAAATAAAAATCATCGATTCATATCCATTGCTCATCGGTGAATGACCTGCTATATACCATCTGAGACCAAGTCCGAGAGTGTGGAAAAGGAATCCGGCAAATAGCAGCCAGCCAAGAACTTTTACAAATAAGGAGGTTTCTTTTTTACCTTTGATCACCATTGTAATGAGTCCTATAAGCATGATCAGTCCGATAGTTGCATAAAAAGGGAAGAGTCGTTCAAATATGCCTAATTTATAATATAAAAGTTCTGCATTAGTTTTTGATTCCGAAGGAAGAGCATATTGTGAAAATCTTTTCTGGTAATCACTTATCGATACGGAAACCTGACGGGCTGAGGCTATATTGTTCGTCTGCAAAGCTTCTTCCAAAACAGGAATAATACTTTTCAGGTAAAGTGAATCATCCTTGCTCACAGCTTTTTGAAGTGCCTCCTGGGGTGATCCCCAATCGTGCGTTCCATTCTTCAAAGGGAAAAGTTTCAGAAAATCTCCTTTATATATCATGTACACTATATTTATCCGTTCATCGATTTTCATAATCTCCTTATCCATCTTGCTCCTCTCCCCCGGAGCTTTTGCGTAAGCAGCATTAACTTCATCGGAAATCTTATAGGCGCCGTTTCCTTCAAGATTAACAAGGTTGGAAAAGGAAGCAAATTTCCCACTTACTCCCAGCTTCTTCTGGAGATCACTATTGGAAATCCTGATTAAAGGAACATCCTTCCAGTTATTAAAATCGAAATATAACCCCAGGAAGACCTGCATGGATGTAAGTCCTTCGAATTCATTCTCCCTGGTCACCTTACGGAGAATGTCGTTGCTAAGGGTGAAAAGAGGTTTGGTCCTTCCCTTCTGATCCTGAACGAGCACTTTTCCAAACTCGTTGGCAATAGCCTTATCAGGAACGAGTTTCTGAGCATTGACACTTGTTAATCCTGATAGAAACAGAATCAGAAGAATGACCGGAATTGTTTTCCTGATTGCGGAATTCCAATATCCTGAAGTAATATTATGAAATACAGAGTTTTTATTGAGCAACGAAAGAATAATAAAAAGAAATAACAAAGCATAACCTGTATAGGTAACCAACATACCAGTCATATCGTGATTAACGGATAGAATAGTACCTTTTTCATCGCGGTCGAAGGATGACTGATAAAAACGATATCCTTTATATTTTAGGATGTTATTCATAAATATCATGAAAGGTTTTTCAACATTTTCATTTTTATCTATAAGAACAACATCGCTTTTATAACCGGAAGGACTTGAAGAACCGGGGTATCTCTCAAGAATAAAATCGTTAAGTTTAATGGCGAAAGGAAGAGTTGTTGACTTCGAGCCATAGCTGATATCAATTGTGTTCCCATCCAGTTCACAGGAGGCCGAAGACACTTTTTCCCCCTCCCTGTCCCAGAGATAAACTGTGGCCGAATTTTTACCGCTGATAAGATGAAAAATAAAAGCATTCATGCCGGTAGACTGTTCTTCAGGATTTACTGAGATTGCTTTAACAACCCCTGCAACCGACATTTGTTGAGCCACAATTCTGATATCATTTATTGTTAAGATCTGCATCTTATTCAATTCAATCTGTTTGCCTGGTTCGTTTGCTGTGACTGCCTGGTTCATCATACCGGTTTCGCCAAGGTTGAATCGGGATGTTACATAAAACTTTCCTGAGTCGGTTGAAATATTTATATCAGCCGGCTGAGGTGATGCAAAACCGAAAGAGATCCCGTTTGAAGATTTTGTCTCACCCTTTTTCAGAGTAAGTGTTTCGCCCGGCATCATGCTTTTTGTTACAACCAGGGAAACAACAGGTTCTCCCTCCGGACTATCAGAGATAATCTCAGAGGCATTCGGGAGGATCTTTGCCAGTACAAGTTCGTATACCCTGTTATCTATTTTGAATGATTTTTGAAAATTATCGGCTGAAACTGAGGTCATTGAATATTTCTGGGAATGGTTTGCCAGAGTAATTCCATTTATATTTTTAACAGAATACCCAATATATTTTTCGTTTGAGAAGCACTCGTTTTGTATCTCTCCCTGGCGGATATGAATTGTGCCTTCCCATCCGAAATACCTGGTTATTCCAGCTCCGATAATCATTATAATGAAAGAAAGATGAAAAAGAGCTCCCGGAAGTCTTGATCTCCTGAAGAGCTTTAGTATGACCAACTGACCTACAAGATTAGCGGCAAGAAGAATCAAAATGAGTTCAAACCATCTTGTATTATAAACCATGTTGTAAGCGGCAGATGAACCATAGTCATTCTCCAAAAAAGTGGCTACAGCCATGGCAACTGCAAATATTACAAACAGAGCTCCCATCAAAATCGGGGAAAAAAGAAATTTTATATACTTCATAATATTATTTTGTTTAACAATTCAATTAAAAGCCGGAAGTCTGAAGTCCGGAGTCCGAAGTCCGAAGCTCAAGCTATCTCATTTCATAAATATTCTATATTGCTTACTCATTACTTATGTTCCCAGTTAACTGGATTTGGTTTCGCCGAGCTCCGCTCCGGTACGTAACTTTTTTACTCAACTTTTTACTTCTAGTCTCTTACCTTCCGCCTTCCGACTTCCGACTTCCGACTTCTGGTTCCTGTCTTCCCAACATTAACCTTTTTGCGAAATCCTTATCAGCTTTTCCCTGTCCAGTATTTTAATCTGTGACGAATCAGAGTAAATAACTCCGGAATCCTCAAGTTCCTTAAGGATCCTTACGACACATTCTTTGGCCATATTCGTCATTTCTCCCATTTCCTGGCGTGAGAGGATCATTTCATATTCATCTTTATGGAACACCTGGTCTGAAAAATACAATAGTGCATCTGCCAGTCTGCCGGGCATTTTCTTTTGCGACAGGTTTACCATCCGGTTAAGCGATCCGAGCGATTTTGCACTTATATCTTCAATAAGGCTCTCTGCAAATGCCCCGTTAGTCCGTACCAGCTGCTTAAAAATATCAAAACTGATAAAGCAGGCCTGAACTGCCGTGATGGCAGCAACCGTATAAGTATGCCTGGAATTTACATATGCTCCCGGACCCATTATCAACCTGCCGGGTAACGCGATACTCATAATGAAGTTTTTACCGTTTAATCCCTCAATATATGTTTTTGCCATACCTGATGCCAAAAACAAAGCATTTGAAGTCGGAGAACCCTGTTTCATCATAATCTCACCCGGTTTAAATGCAGCTTCATACCTGTTTTCGTTTACAAGTTGCAGTTCCTCTCGTTGTCAGATGCTTAAAGTTTTTCCACCGGTGGGTACAAGTTTCACAACTATTAATTAAATTTACAGCTGACATATTTCCGTTTTTAGGGGTTTAAAAATAGGTCTTTAAAAACACTGGAAACCACAAAGCTAACAAATATCACCCGAATAATTGATAAATGTCATGCCTGGATACTATATCTATCAATTTTAAATATCGCAAATAGCATACTAACTGTTAATAAGATAACAGAGGTTATTACTACATTGCAGAACGAAATTTTAATAAATAACCTTATATGAAAAACCTTACCAGATTATTGTTAGTTTTATTTGCTGCTGGATTGCTGTTTACAGCATGTGAAGGACCAATGGGTCCAGCCGGGAAAGATGCGAATCAGGTTTGTCTTACATGCCATAATACGCCAAATCAGGATGCAAAATTATCTGAATACCATTTATCAAAACATTATCTCGGTACCTCCAGTGCCAGAAATACAAAGTATTGTGCAAGATGTCATACCAGCGAAGGTTTCAGGAGATCACAGGTGATGGTAAATTTGTTGTAGCTTCTGAAATTCCTATGGGCACAAGGATCAGTTGTACGACCTGCCATAAGCATCGTGCATTTGATTTTGCAGACGACACAGCTACTTTTGTTCTAAGAACCACTACACCTGTAGCTTTAAATTATAACAATAATGCTACAACTACAGATTTTGGCCTGATAAACAATTTATGTGTTACCTGCCACCAGATTCGTGGTGTGACTTCTGTAAATTATACGGACGCTACCGGTGCTGTAAAAACATTTAGTCAGCTTCCATTCTTCCCACTTGACAACTCTAAAGAAAATACTACAGTTAAATACCAGGTAGGACAAAGCTTTGCTGTTCATGATGGAAACCAATCAAATCTTTTTGCAGGAATAAATGCTTATGAATATGTTGGCAAGACATATACAAGAATATGGAAACACTCTGCAAATGCCTGTACCGATTGTCACATGAATGAATATAATCCGGATACTCAAACCGGAGGTCATTCATTGATAGCTAACGAAGAGGCATGTACAACATGTCATCAGGGAGTAGACAAACTGACACCAATTCAAACCTCCATTGATGCCAAACGAATCGAATTAGCTGAACTCCTGGTTGCAAGAAAAATATTTAAGAAAAGCACCAATTCTTCAGGCGTTGTATCTTATAGTGCCGAACCATCGCACGATTTCTATGGAGTTCTTTTCCCAACTACCTCATCTCCTACAATTTTCGCTACGGCGCTTGTGAGTGCAAATACTGTTGGACCAACATCTGGAACACTTGTTTATGCAAATACTGTTACATTAGCCACTGATAATGATTACGCAAACAGAATAGGCCGTGAATGGAAATACGGAGAGTTAGGTGCAGCTTACAATTACGGTTACATCACAAGCGAATTATCACTTGGTGTTCACAATCCGACATATGCTATGCAGGTTTTGCAGAATTCAATTGATTGGCTAAAAGCAAATTAAAAGCATACTCTTTCTAACCTGATCTATAATTATACTTAAAAGGCTGTCCTCCGGTTGGAGGACAGCCTTTCTTAATAAAAAACAGGGACATGTCATCACATGTCCCTATTTGCATTTTAATGAATTCCGTTCTGAAATTACTTTTTAAATGTTCTCATGTAATTGACAACATTCCAGATATCATTATCTGCTAATTTGCCTTCGTATTTTGGCATTTCACCTCTTCCTGTTTTTGTTTTAAAGAAATGATCACCATCAGTTTGTCCCTGGAACTCGGCTTTGGAAAAATCACCCGGGAATGTTTTAAGCGCCCTGGCTTTTACTCCATCGCCCAAACCAGCTTTACCATGGCAGGATGCACAATTCTTTGTATAGAGATCCATTCCGGTCTTTGTACTTGCTGCACTCTGAGCAATAGGGTTCTTCATTGCACTGGAAGCAGCCGGTACTACCCACGGCTTAGGTTGTGCTATCAATGATGCACTCAACATCAAAACGGATGCGCTGACGAATAAAAGTTTCAAAGTTTTCATATAAATATAGTTTTAATTAAGGTGATAAATGCAATTATCGTGCTAATGTCTGTATAAATTTAATAATAATTGCCCGGCTTTTTGTAAAACAGGGAATTTATCCTTATTGGGCTGATTAAAACAAAGATACAACGATCTAAGATAACAGCAAACAAAATTTATAATTATTATTTCATCAATCCGGGTGCTATATATGACATAGGAAGATACCGGTTACATATATTAAGTAAAACAACATTGATCAAATAAAGAAATACTCTGGATTGAAATAACCAAAAACTACCAAAATATTTGGGAAAACAGAAAATTAAAGTTATAATTGCTTTTGTACTTGTAATCATTCTTTTCCTGGTTGTTCCCAATAAATCAGTTCCGGAATCTTGTTGAGAACAATGACATTTCCTGGCAATTAGCAATAATTGAAAACGACTCTTAATAATTTTCAGTTCGATTAAATAAAGAGGTTCTCTGGAATACAATTAAGTTTTTTTTATTTGAAAAGTTAATTAAATATGAAGTATTCATTCCCCAAAAACATTAAATTACCCTTTACCCTTATAACACTTTGTTTCATTGTGCTATATGGCTGTAAAAATAAAGACTCAGAGATCAATGGAATAAATAAAGTAAATACTTCAATAGAAGAAACTACAGGAACTGACCAATCTATGCAATATGCCGTAGAACCGCCTCCGTTCAGCGATGGCATTTATCCCTGCAACGATTGTCATGCAAACTTTGCTCCAAATCCTGTAAGAAGGAATTTAACATGGCACGAAGATATTACTGCAATATTCAATCATGACAGTGAAAACCGTTGGTGCCTCGACTGCCATGATCTTAAGAACAGAAATTTTTTAAGACTTGCAAATGGAGATTTATTGGATTTTAAAGAATCCTATAAACTTTGCGGACAGTGCCATGGTGAAAAATACAGAGACTGGAAAGTTGGGGTTCATGGTAAAAGAACAGGTTATTGGAACGGGAAAAAAGAATATTTGCTTTGTGTAAGTTGTCATAATCCACACTCACCAAGATTTAAAGAAATTATACCGGATCCCCCACCCGTGAAACAGGAAGATATTAAATAACTACCATATAGTATATTCAGTTGAAATGAAAAACAAAAGTTCAAGAAGATCATTCATAAAAAATATTTCATTAGCAACATTCTCGGCACTTGCACTTTCGGGTTGTAATTCCATGTCATTTGACAAATTCCTTCAGAAGAACTTTAAAACTTTATCAAAAAAGGATAAGGATAAGATTATTAAAGATCTGGAAATTAAATACAAAGAGAAATACGGAAAGGAATTTCATGTGTCTGACAAACCTGCACTTGATGGAACTTTATTCGGATATGCCCTCGATTTATCAAGGTGTGTCGGCTGCAGAAGATGCGTTTATGCTTGTGTGAAAGAGAACAATCAGTCGCGTGACCCGCAAATTCATTATATTGAGGTGCTTCAGATGGAAAAAGAGAAAGGGGTCGATTTTGCTCATTCCACTGCTCAGTATAATCCTGAAAAAGTTCCGGAAAAGGGATATTTTTATGTGCCTATTCAATGCCAGCAATGTAAAAATCCTCCTTGTGTAAAAGTATGTCCCGTAAAAGCTACATGGCAGGAACCTGACGGTATTACTGTAGTTGATTACAATTGGTGTATTGGATGCAGGTATTGTATGGCAGCCTGTCCATACGGAGCACGGCATTTCAACTGGGGCGAGCCGGAAGTGCCTCTTGAAGAATTAAATACTGAAGTGCATTACCTGGGTAACAGGCCAAGAATGAAGGGTGTAGTAGAAAAATGTACTTTCTGCATTCAAAGAAGCAGGGAAGGTAAATACCCTTCGTGTGTTGAAATATGCCCCGTAGGAGCAAGAAAATTTGGAAATCTTTTAGACCCCGACAGTGAAATCAGATACATCCTGGAAAACAAACGGGTACTTATACTGAAACAGGAGTTAAACACGCAACCTAAATTCTACTATTTCTTCGGTATCTAAATAAAAGTGTAAAATTAAGAATGAGTTTAAATAAGTTAAAATCATTAACAGATCTAAATATGAATTTTATTCGTTTTATAACAGGCAGTATAAAAATCATTTTCCGTGGAAGCAAGGCATATTATGCCTGGCTGATCTTCTTGTTGTTATTAATAATTTGGGGAGGAATTGGTTATGCAGATCAGTTAAGTCACGGATTGATTGAAACACACATGCGGGATTCTGTATCCTGGGGTTTTTATATTGGAAATTTTACGTTTCTCGTTGGGGTTGCCGCAGCAGCTGTTATGCTTGTTATCCCTGCTTATATTTATAATTGGAAACCAATAAAGGAAATCGTGATCTTTGGCGAACTACTGGCTGTTTGTGCCGTAATTATGTGTATTTCATTTATAGTTGTAGATATTGGAAATCCTCTCAGATTCTGGCATATGCTGCCTCTGTTAGGCACTATGAACTTTCCATCATCTATGCTCTCCTGGGATTTTTTCGTTCTGAACATCTATCTGTTGATTAATTTATTTGTCGTAACCTATTTATTATATTGTATTTTTTATAAAAAAGAATATAATAAGTCAATCGTTTTACCACTTGTATTGATCAGCATACCGATGGCTGTTGCTATTCATACAACAACAGCATTTCTTTATAATGCTCTGCCCGGGCGTGTATTCTGGAACAGCGCTCTGCTTGCTCCAAGATTCTTAGCATCAGCTTTTTGCTCTGGACCTGCAATTCTCCTGATCCTTTTTCAACTTCTCCGAAGAACATCTAAATTCGAAATAAAAGATGAAGCTATATGGAAAATCGCTGAGCTTATGGTGTATGCAATGTTCATATATCTGTTTTTTACTATTGCTGAACTTTTTAAAGAATTCTATTCCGGAACTGAAAATATTTTGTATTGGAAGTACTTACTTTTCGGAATAGGCGATCATAAAGAAATCGTACCCTACAGCTGGTCCTCTATTATCATGGGATGTATCGCGTTTGTACTTTTCTTAATTCCCAAAACCCGGAAAAACTTTGTGACACTGAACATTGGTGCAGTTCTTATTTATGGAAGTGTTTATGTTGAAAAAGGAATTGCACTGATTATTCCTGCCTTTACCCCGGATGTTTTAGGACAGATATATGTTTACACACCCTCTATGATTGAGATCAGAACTGCGGTAATGATTTTTTCACTGGGATTTTTACTTTTTACCTTTTTATCAAAGATTGCTATAGCTATCGTATTTGAAAACTACAATATTGGCAGTTTAAATCCAAAAAAAGAGGCTGCCCCGATTAGAACAGCCTCATATATTTAAGAAGAATATCTCCTGTTTACTTCTTTAAAGATCTTATATAGTTAACCACGTTCCAGATATCATCATCCGACATTTTTCCTTCATATTTTGGCATGTCGCCTCTTCCGGTTTTGGTTTTGTAGAAATGTTCTCCATCAGTCTGATTCTGTGATTCTGCTTTTAAAAAGTCAGTAGGGGTCGTCTTAAGCGACTTTGCTTTTGGTCCGTCACCAAGACCGGTTTTCCCATGACATGCTGCACAGGTTTTAACGTAGAGTGCCTGTCCTGCCTGAGTACTTGCATCGCTCATTGCAATAGGATTCTTCATTGTTTTGAAGTTAGCTGGTACAACCCATGGTTTTGGCTGGGCAATCAAAGTTGTCGTAAACAACAAAACTGCAACACTTACAAAGAATAGTTTAATAGTTTTCATAAATAAATGATATTGATTATACAATATTATACAAATATCGTGCAAAAAAGTTCAAACCCTGTATTCTTCTTTAGCTTTCTTTTTAGCCGCAATTCTTATCCGTATAAGACTGATCAAAGCAAAAAGATAATGTCCCCATACACCTGCCAAAAGAATAGAAAGAGTATAAATCATCCACTTGGGGGCGGTCTTAGTCCAGAGTGCACGGTGTCCCGGCGGGATGGAATATGTTGAAGGTAAACCCCACTTAAGAGTTGCTTTCTTTTCAATATTCCCGAACTCTGCATGATCCTCAATCCTGGCTATAATGGTAATATTGCCTTCTCTGTCACCCGGAAGGCTGGATGGAAATTCTACAGAACCTGATCCAGATTCATCAAGAGTAGCCTCACCAATCGGCAAAAGACTAAACATCCGCGGGACATAAAAAGTAACCTTATCACCGGAAACTGGAATTTCTTTCCCCTTTTCCATCTTTTTTACCTTCACCCCAATTGTCTTGATGCTGTCAACCTCAGTCAATGTCATATTAAGACTGGCCTCCCGGATTAATAGTTCTGACACACCTTTCTCTATTGTATCATTACCCTCAAATACAGAACTGAAAGGCCATAAGCCGTTTTTGTCGACCAAAAAATCAGATTTATGGGTAAGATTATATATCGCAACACCTTTATCATCAGTAACAATTTCTGCCAGACTGGTTTTCTTTTCCTGACCGTCATAAAAGATTATTTTCATACCCGGCAGCGGAAGTTCCATCCTGTTCCTTGAATACGTAAGAGTAGTCTTCAGATAACTGTTCTCATCATTGTCCTTGAAGTACTGAAGCTGAATATAAGGACTGATTTTCGATTTCTCCTGTGAATAAGAGAATATCGAATTCAAAGAGAGTAACGATAAAAGTAATACTGTCAGTGATAATTTTCTTTTCATTTTAACCTTTCTCCCCTACTTCATTATCTCTGTTTTATCTTCTTCCTTCATCTCCGATATTGAAATAATCGGTGCAATTTTAGATACCAGCATAAAGAGCATTCCATAAACTGAAATGCCTGCCAGTGTGAGTGACCACTCAATCCATGTCGGGGAATACCGTATCCAGTCAGGCCGTGTATCCTGAATAGGAAGGAATGGGGTTTCAAGTGTGGGTATTACAATAATATAGCGGTTCACCCATAGCGCAGTAACAGCAATAACTGCTGCAATTGTGATATTTCGTATGGTACGGAATTTCGGAAAAGCAATAATTATGCACGGAAGTAAAATACCAATATAGTTGGCAAATATAAATAAGGCATAATAGTCGTGGAAGAGCTTATCAATAAGCATCGAATCCATTTTAATCGATCCGTACCATTTTGTAAGATAATCGCTGAAAGTAAAATAACCATAAAATGCTGCAATAACTGTGAGGAGTACACCAACGTTCACAAAATGGCGCTTGGTTATGTATTCCTCAAGATGATAGACTTTTCTGTAGATCCACATCAGGATTATCAAAAGCCCGGTGCCTGAGAATACGGCTGCAATAACAAAGTAAGGGCCAAAAATAGTTGAATGCCAGCCGGGCTGAAGAGTTACTCCAAAGATCCAGGCCAGTACAGAATACACAATAATAGCGATTGCAATTATCATGGCAGCCATAACATTTCTCGCATTTTTCAAAATCTTTTTTTCCTTCTCCGTTCCGGTATAACCCAGAGAAAGAACTTTATATACTTTCTTTTTCCAGGGAGAAACATCCAGATCGCTGTAATCGCGGAGAATGGCAAAGTCCTCAATTAATGAGAGATATAAAAACATAAAGCATCCAACCAGATCGGTGCTTATGGCAATAACATCCCAGGTTATCGGCGACTGTATTCGGGGATACATAACAAGGAAAGGAAGTCTGTCGAGACGTCCGATACAGAAGAAAATGAAAAAAGGACCTATTACCAGGGAGATAACGGTTATAAGCTCTGCCAACCGTATAACAGGTTTTCGCCATCCGGTATGAAAGAGGTGAAGAACACCCGAAATAAGTGCACCTGCATAACTTAGCCCCATGAAGAAAATGAAATTAACAATATATAATCCCCATACTACATTATCGCGCATCCCGGTTACAATATGACCTTTATCTATCTGCTGAATGAGTGCAAATATTCCTACACAAAAAACCAAAAAGAAAACCGAGAAGGTAATATACCATCTAAATCCCGTTTTTTCTATTTCGGGTGTCAGATCCTGAAGCAATTGTTTTTCTGTTGGCATAACTTCGTAATTACCGATTTAATTTACCTTGGTCCGGCATTTTTGTATCTCCCTTTAACAGATTCATCTGTGTCTTCCAATCCGCTTTCAACAGGGAATGATCTTGCGGTCGGAGGCAGATAATAGACGCTGGGAAGAGTTCCCAGATCTTCGCGGAACCTGTACCCGGCTCTGTCGGTCATAAGCTTGCTGAATCTGACAGTCTCATTACCATTGGTAACAGTATCTTCCAGGATATCACCAAAATACAATACCCCCATAGGACATGCGGAAACGCATCGCGGTAATTCATTATTCCTTAATTTATCAGCACAGAAGATGCATTTCCCTACAGTTCCCTCCAGAGGCGGAATATTTGTTTCAGGATTATAAGCCTGACCCGGAGGCAATTTAACTTCCGGATCTTTCCAGTTAAATACCCTTACGGAATAAGGGCAGCCTGTCATGCAAAATTTACAGCCAATACATCTTTGGTTATCAATGAGAACAATACCATCGTCTCTTTTGTATGTAGCTCCGACAGGACAAACACTCACACACATTGGTTTATCGCAATGGAAACATGGTCGCGGGAACCAATAACGGGCTGTAGTATGATCATCCTGAAGAAGATAGAGTTTCATCCATTCGTGATCTTTAGGAAGCATATGCCCCTCCTGGCAGGCTTCAACACACTTCCGGGCATTTTTGCATTTTGCCAGATCGATAACCATTACGAATTTCCTTCCCTTCAGTCCTTTCCTGGCTTCTGATTTCAGTTCGGCAACAATCTCTTTGGCAGGTTTAATATCATCCTTATCAACTTCAACAAGTTTGCCATCGGGAGAAAGCAGTTTAATCTTTTCTCCTGATTTTGATTTATTACTCCCAATAACTGAAGTTCCGGCTATACCGGCAATCGAGACAGCTCCAACACCGATACCAACCTTTTTAAGGAAGTTACGTCTCGATGAGTTTTCACCCCCATTTTCCTGCATCTCTTTCATTTATTTCTATTTAACTCTTACACTATTCTTCCCGATGGTACCCCGAGATCATTCCCCAGAAAAGTGATGTAGGTTTGGCTCCAAGAGTACAGGTATAGATATGTATCACCATGAATATTGATAAGAAGAAACCCATGGTTATATGAAGTATGTCAGTAAGAATAAGCCCGCTTATACCGAAAAATGTTGTAATGGTTATTTCCGGTAACAGCAGCCCGATACCTGATATAATAAGCAAAGGAAAAGCCACATACATTGCAAGCACATACGTTAACTTCTGAAGCGGGTTGAATTTGCGTTCTTCAGTTACAGGAAACGGATGTTTTTCACCTTTGAACATTCCACTTGAATAGTATTTAAATTGCTTCACCAGATCTGACAAAAAATCTTTCCTGCCAATTTTGTAATACCTTCCATTATTTGTCAGAAGATTTCCTGTGACAAATAATATATAGCTTAAAATCAGCACAATAGCAGCAAAATTATGCCATTTTACCGCTTTAGCAAACCCGACAACATATGCTGCATTTTCTTTATCAGTGTACTGCATGCTTAACCCGGTAACAATAAGAATGAGAAACATTGCAGCATTTAATAAATGCCAGGCTCTGATCCATTTGGGGTAGAGATACATTTTTTTCTTTAATAATGTTGGTTATTTTTCCTTATCCTGAATATGATGTGAATACCAATAACAAGGATTACACCGATAAAAATAATAAGACTCAGAAGGTTCAGATATTCGTTCCTGTTTGCCCCTATAACATATGATACATTTAAAATGATTCCATTAAAGAATCCGTCACGACGTTGTTCCTTTGATTCAAATTTATAAAGTGAAGCCATAAGTATTGAGTTTTGCGAATGACATTCATTACAAAGCTTGACAGCCTGATCTTTCGGCCTGATTAAATGTGACACGGGAATTTTGTTGTTGATCTCTGTGTGGCATTCTATGCATCTCACGTTTGCAAAATGTGAGGTCTGATTAGGCAACCAATCATGCTTTTGAATAATATTTATCTCTTTCCTGTCGCTTAAAAGCCGGAAATTGCTGTAGTTGGAATGGCAATTGAGACAGATAGCATTGTCATAAGCAATTGTTTCCTTCAGATTAGTGCTGTTCCTTACTGATATCTTATAGGTGTGTGGATTATGACAATTCCAGCATGAAAAGCCATCGCTTTCCATTTTATAATGAACGCTCTTCTTATACTCAGCCTCTATATCTTCAAAATGATATTTTGCAAACTTCTCATCACCACCATGGCAATCGATACAATTATATTTCTGCTCCATTCTAAGTTCTCCGGAATGCGGAAATTTTACATATTCAGTTGAATGACAGTCGGTACAACTGAAACTTTTATGATTTGACGAATAAAATTCGTTTTTAAGTATTATACTTTCTGAACACATTTTGGCTTTGACCTGCCGTCCAAGCGTTTCATTTGTGTATTCATATCTCTCCTGTCCGTGACATTTAAAACAGCGATTGTTATCTGCTTCAAATGAAGAAACAAAGGATATCGTATCCTTCGTTGTTGTATCCTTAGTCGTTGTATTCTCTGTTTTTAACAGGAAACTGCCGGCGGAGGGGAAAGAACATATAAAAATCAGTGCGAACAGGTTGATAATACGGAATTTAAATAATTTCATTCCTGATTACTTGATTGAATTAGAATCTCACATGTAATATTAAATCCAATCAACCACTGGCTTTTTCTGAAATCATTTGTATTGAACACAAGATTTCTTTGATTAATAATCTGATTATAGTTGGCAGCAAATATCTGGAAAGTATGTGTTGCAGTATTAATTTCCCATCCGAGTGAAAGATTTGGTTTTGGCTGAACTGGTATATTCTGTTTAGTAAGTAACTGATCATATTCAATTATTACTGAATGGGATCCGAACACATTTGCACGTGCGCCTGCAGATATACCAATATTAAGATTCTTATAACCTGAAGTAGAATCAGCATTTTCCTGGACAGAATTGAAATAGGCTACCGAGGGGGCTAACTCAACCGAAAACATATTATTTATTTTGCGGGCCACGATTAATTGAGTAAAGTAGGATAACCTGTGGATTTGTCTGAAACTTTCAGCAGGTCCGAATACTTCTTCTTTACGTAAGTCAATAAGCATATTGCCATAATATGAAAGGGAAACTGGCATCTTATTATCTTCAGTCTGCTGGAGAATAAGATATTTCCATTGAATATCCTGGAGCTTATTATCTTTTGTTGTTCCGACACCGACCATTATCCTGTCGGTGATTCCATAATTTAATCCCAGCCGTGTATTGGCTGAACCATAAATACCAAAAAGATTATGATAATTTTCAATCAGGCTGAATCTGTGATGGATCTCCAGCTGAAGACCACCTTTATAGGGTGTCTCGGTAGTATTAATATCAATCAAAGTGGTTGTTCCAAAAGTAAACCGTACCGGTTTTGATGATGCCTGTGCCAGAGTATCTGCCTGTGCAAACAAAGGAGTCATAAATAACGATAAAGTAAAAAGGATAAGAAGTTTTTTCATGTTAATGGGTTTTATCAGGTTAAGATATTTTTAATTGTTCAGGGCTCCCTGGTTTATCCAGTAGAGAATTTTAAGTTTCTCAGCTGCCGTTGTTCTTGGTATATGATCCGACTGAGTGGTAATCTGAATATACAGGATGCTGGTCTCACCCGGGGATTTAACGAATCCTCCTTTTGTGAGGGCCTGGTAAGATTTTCCTGTACGAAGGTCGGGCGATTGTACACCGCCATGACATGTTATGCAAATGGAATTGAAGATAGGTTGTATATCTGTTTGAAAGTGCCAGGTAGCATTAGGGTCAACCGGACGTTCAGTATATGAATACTTTTCGCATGAGGAAAACCCTTCGACAGCAGCAATAAGAACCAGTATAACAAGTATCTGCCTGATCCTATTAAATTTTAGATTCATATTTATATTATTGTTAATTAATTCACAAATATATCTGAAAATCCTCATTAATAGTTTTTTATCAGCAATAAATTTAGTGAATTGCCAATGCTCTTTATCATGTTCAAAATTGATCTTTATCACTCACCATGGTGATATTTGTTTTTATTGGTATCGGTTATCTATAATAATCTCAAAACAATTGATTATGGGATTCCGAGTCCGCCGGTTGGTGGACCCGGAATTGTAGATGTTACATAATTCGATTTTTGTTCGGAGGGTAGGGTCATGCCATGGCGAGGCCTTACCAGTCGCATGATAGTGAATTCAGCGCTACCCCTCAATTTTCAGATATCAGAACTTATACATATTATCTTCAATCAGTTTGTCGGCTATACGGCGTCTTGCATCCTTCACATTTAAACATTCCACTCTTGAAAGATTTTCAATTGCTTTAATTAGCAACGGACAGTTTTCAGGAGTGGAGAATGAACCAATTGCTTCAAGAGCGGATTTTCTGACTATTCCGGCAGTATCGAACACATTAACATTTAGCATATCTTTATATAATGATACTTCTCCCTTAAGTGCCGACATTTTTTCGACTCTTAGTGCAAGGGATTCCGAAACATAAGTTTCCATCATCATTTCAGCAATATTATTAAGTACTTCCTGTTCGTTAATAAGGCTTTTACCGAAACATTTTGAAGCACCATGAATGCAGATAAGTATAGCTTTCTTAAAGTTTTTGATATATCTCGATTTTTCCTCGAAGAAGCTTTCCCCGTCTTTTTTATTATCGGTTATATTATTTAATCCTGAATAAAGTTTTTCGGCTTCCCCGAACAAATCAAATTCACCTTTCATTGCACGTTTCATTGCAGTATCAACAACCAGGAGACGGTTTATTTCATTTGTGCCTTCGAAAATCCTGTTGATCCTGGAGTCGCGGTAACCTCTTTCCACTGCCATTTCAGCTGAATAGCCCATGCCACCGTGTATCTGAACTGCTTCATCAGCAACAAAATCAAGCATTTCGGATCCCACAACTTTCAGAATAGCAGCTTCGACAGCGTAGTGACTGATTGCTTCAATGGATGCTCTGCCATAATCACCACAGTCAATGGTCAACTGCTTCATCAGGGTATCGATATCAAAACTTACCCTGTAGACTGCTGATTCTGAAGCAAAAAGGCGAATAACCTGTTCGGCCATTTTATGTTTCAGTGCACCGAAGGTTGAAATAAGCACACCAAATTGTTTTCTTTCGTTGGCATATTTAACAGTATCGTTGATCGTTTTTTTAGCAGCGCCAATGACATTAGCTCCAAGCTTAAGACGACCCATGTGTAGTATACTGAGAGCGATCCTGAAACCTTCTCCCCTTTTTCCAAGAAGGTTTTCTACGGGTACTTTAACATCATTGAAGTAGATCTGTGCGGTGGAAGATCCTTTAATTCCCATTTTGTGCTCATCGGGACCGATTACAACGCCAGGGAATTTAGTTTCGACGATAAATGCACTGAGTACCCTGTCGGTATCAATTTTTGCAAATACCACAAGAGTGTCTGCAAATCCGGCATTTGTGATCCACATTTTTTGCCCGTTGAGAATATAGTCTTTCCCGTCTTCACTTAGCTTCGCATTGGTTTTTCCTGAGTTTGCATCACTTCCGGCACCGGGTTCAGTGAGACAGTAAGCTCCGATTAATTCTCCGGATGCCAGTTTTGTTACATAACGCTCCCTCTGATCTTTGTTCCCATAGTACATAATTGGCAATGTGCCGATACCACAATGCGCCATATATGCTACTGAAAATGAATAACCGGCACCTGTTGTTTCAGCCACAAGCATTTGCGTTACAAAGGATTGTCCGAATCCACCAAATTCTTCCGGAATTGATATCCCCATTAATCCAAGTTCACCTGATTTTTTCAGCATACTTTTCATCAGTTCCCTGTCACTTTTCTCAACTTTTTCAAGATTGGGATATACTTCAGCTTCAAGAAAGTCACTGCATGTCTGCGCAATCATTTTCTGTTCCTCATTGAACTCTTCAGGAATGAAGATATCTTTCGGATCAACTTCTTTTACTAAAAATTCACCGCTTTTCAAGAGTTTACTGTTTTCCATGTTATCAGATAATTATAGTGGACCATTTTATAATTCAATTGATTGGGCAATCAGTTCTGCAATATCCAGGTTCCTGATCTCCTCCTCCTTATTTTTATATTTAAGACCATCTGTCAGCATCGTCATACAAAACGGACAGGCAGTTGCAATCACTTTAGCTTCGGTCTTAAGTGCATCTTCTGTTCTTTCAATAAAAACCTCCTTGCTGCCTTTTTCCGCTTCTTTAAACATCTGAGCTCCACCGGCTCCGCAACATAATGCGAAACTTTTGTGCCTGTGCATCTCTACCAGGTTGCCGGTAAGTCTCTTGAGAATATTACGTGGCTCTTCATATATATCATTTGCTCTCCCAAGATAGCATGGATCGTGATAAGTAATTGATATATTGTTTAATGATACAGGATCAATCTTTAATTTGCCCTCCTCAATATTTCTGTTCAGAAACTGAAGGTAATTGATTACTTCATAATTGCCGCCCAGATCGGGGTATTCGTTTTTAAAAGTGTTAAAACAATGCGGACAAATAGTTATAATCTTTTTCACATCATATAATCTGAATAGCTCTATCAGCTGAAGAGCCTGCATCTGAAACAGCATTTCGTTGCCGGCACGCCTGGCAGGATCGCCATTGCAGGTCTCCTCTTTTCCAAGAACTGCAAAGCTTACATTCAGATGAGTGAGGATTTTTGCAAATGCCCTCACTACCTTCTTGTACCTGTCATCAAAAGCTCCCGCACAACCAACCCAGAACAGGTATTCTGGTTTCTCTCCCTTTGCAAAGAGTTCGGCCATCACAGGGATCTCAATTTTCCGGGTTTCCATAAATTCTATCTTTCATCTGGTTAACTTTTAACAGTAATTGATCTGATTTTCCTTTGTGTTACTTTGTGTTTTTACTTTGTGATCATTTCCAGATCTTTTGCCCAATTCAACCTGTCCTCCGCTGAGTATTGCCATGGGGCGCCATTATTTTCTATATTATTGAAAACTGCTTTGAGTTCACCGGGTGCTGATGCTTCTTCCATTACGAGGTATCTGCGCATATCAATTATCAAAGTAGGATGGTTGATATTGATCGGGCACTCTTTTGCACAGGCGTTGCATGTTGTGCATGCCCATAGCTCTTCTTCAGAGATATAATCTCTTAATAGAGACCGGTTATCATTGAATTCCCGTCCGTTTTTAACCATCAACGGACCTTTCTCCTTCATTCTTGCTCTAAGGTCCATTATCACTTTCCGGGGTGACAATTTCTTCCCTGTGATATTCGCCGGACAAACAGAAGTGCATCTGCCGCATTGGGTACATGCCAATGAATCAAAATAGTTTTTCCAGGAGGCATCTTCTGCATCTTTTACTCCGAATCGTTCAATTGGAGCATCGCCACTGGCTCCTGCCAAAGCCATATTCGGATCAAGCATCATCTTAACTTCTCTGGTAACGCTGTCCATATTCGGAAGTTTTCCGAGCGGATCAAGCCGGGATAGAAATACATTAGGTACGGACATGAACACGTGGAAATGCTTCGAATAGGGTAATATGTTTGCAAATAGAAATATCAGAAGTATATGTGTCCACCATGATGCTTCGTACATAAACCTGAAACTTTCCGCCTGTCCTCCGGTAAAAAGCCCTGCAATTGCTGTGCTAACCGGATAGAGGCCAACTGCTGACACTCCTGCAAGTGCTTTATATTCAATATACCCTGTGTTCATTGTCAGAAGCGAAATCATCAGTAAAAGGATGATTGAAAGTGCAATATTGGCATCGATATGAGAGATCTTTTTCATCTCAATACCCTCAAATCTTTTGATATGAAAAAAGAGCCGGCGACTCAGGAAAATAATAATTGAGATAGCAACCAGAAGTGCGAAAATATCGCCTGAAGCAATTATTATGTTATATACTGGTCCCAGGAACTGCAAAACCCTGTCTGTACCGGCAACTCCGTCGATAACCATTTCTATGCTACCGAAAATAATTACGCAAAATCCCCAGAAGACAAGTGCATGGAACAGACCTATAACAGGCCGGCGAAATATTTTTGTCTGACCAAAAGCAACCGTAAGCATCACTTTAATTCTCTTTCCAAAATCTTTTACGGGAAATGCAGGCCTGGTAAATTTAAAAAACTTAATAATCCTGTTAATGGTAAATGAGAATACTCCGATTGTAACAAGCAAGACTAATACAAAAACAATCTGTTTTGTCATTTTTACAATTTCAGTTAATCAATCTATATCACATTTTAACCGCAAAGGGTGCCTTTTTTCGCCCCCTGCCCCCTAAAGGGGGTTCAAAATCAATTAGTTAATTTGCCCCCCTTTAGGGGGGATGGGGGGTAATCTAAGTGGTAAAGATTCTTATTTCTTCATTTCTTTAACTGCCTCAACAAGTTTCGGCAGAACTTTCATTGCATCGCCAATGATACCATACTGGGCGGCTCCAAAGATAGGAGCATCCTTATCGGTATTGATAGCGACAATAAATTTAGATGAACTGATTCCTGCCAGATGCTGTGTCGCACCTGAAATGCCAACAGCTATATAAAGGTTTGGCGCAATGATCTTACCTGTCTGCCCTGTATGTTCTTCGTGAGGTCTCCAGCCTTCATCTGATACCGGACGGGAACATGCTGTCGCACCACCAAGCAAAGCGGCCAGTTCGACCAGCGGAGGCCAGTTGTCTGGCGACTTCATTCCTCTTCCTCCTGATACAACAATATCTGCGTCAGTCAACAGAATTTTACCTGATTGTTTCTGAACGTCCCTGACAACTGTTTTCAACAACGATCCGTCAACTTTAATTTCCTGATTTTCGATAGTTGAATTATTTGCTGTTTCAATCAGTTCGTATGAGTTCTGAGCCAGGGTAAGAATTTTAATATCTGATTTGATAACAAGATGAGCAAAAGCATTCCCGGAATAAGTCCTTTTATAAACCGTGAAAGGATTCAGGTTCAGAGGAAGCTTGCTTACACCGGAACCAATACCGGCTTTAAGACGAACTGATAACCTTGGGGCAATAGCCTTACCTGAATTATTATTTGAAATAATTACAACTGATGCATTTTCTTTCCTGGTAACCTCAGATATTACACTTGTATAGGCTTGACTGTCAAGTGTTTTAAGTTGATCACCTGAAATATTAATGATCTTGTTTGCTCCATAGTTCCCAAGTTTTTTTAATTCAGCTTCATCAACTTTTCCGATTGATACTGCTGTCACAGTGGTGTTTTGCATTTTAGCAACCCCGGTTGCATAGGAGACCAGTTCAAAAGAAAGTTTTTTGAATTTTCCGTCCCAATTCTCGGTATATACTAATACTGACATATTATTTTGATTTACTGTTTTTATCTTTTCATCAGATTACTTTTGCTTCATTCTGTAAAAGCTCAAGAAGCTGAGCCGGGTTATCTGCATCTATATATTTGCAGGCTGCCCTTGGTTTTGGTTTTTCAAATTCCACAATCTGGGTCAAAGGCTCAACCAGTACCGGTTCAACAAGCTTTACAGGCTTTGATCTCGCCATCATTATGCCACGCATGGCAGCGATCCTGGGCTCTTTTGCAATACCCTTCTGTACTATGGCGACAAATGGTGAAGGCACTGTCACAACCTCTTTTCCTCCGTCTATTTCCCTGGTCAAAACCGGCTGTCCATTTTCAAAATTGATCCCGGAAACGGCTGAAACTGAAGGAATTTCCAAAATTTCTGAAATCATTCCTCCTACTGCTGAGCCATTAAAATCACTTGATTCAATACCACACATTATAATATCAAACGGCTCCTTTTTAACCACCTCTGCAATCTGTGAAGCAACGAACCATGCATCGGATGATTCAGCATTTACCCTGATAGCATCATCTGCGCCAATAGCAAGAGCTTTGCGGATTGTTGGCTCCGAGGTTGCCATACCAACGTGCACCACGGTAACAGATTTTATCCCGTTTGTGGCAACATCCTTAAGCTCGAGGGCACGGGTAAGAGACAATTCGTCCCATGGGTTAATGACCCACTGAATACCGGTAGTGTCAATTGAAGCACTTCCTTCGGCAAATTTAATTTTTGTCGTTGTGTCGGGAACATTACTGATACAAACCAGAATTTTCATTTAAACTATTTTTAGTTAAATAACTTATTCTTAATTGTTTAACAAAATGCATTTTATGCTTTACAACTCTTTGAGGCGGCAAATATAATAATTTATGATTCACAATCAAATCAGATAAAAATCATATTTTTAACATATTCGAAAGATATTCCTGATGTATCTAACTAGAATGATGACATTTACCTTGCCTGTGAGAAATGGGTTTTTATGCTAGTCGAAAGATATGCACTTTTGATGAAAATGCTTTTTTGTTAAATTGATATCTTAAATAAAGGTTTTTTGAAGCTTCGATGAATCTGGACCGTTTCGTATTTGTGACACTATGTTGCTGCATTCGCGGCTCAAAAAAACCTTCATAAAAATGTCAGATTTATACCCGATTATAACAATTTAAATATAAATTCGCATCGCCTGAAAACAGGTATACCTCAAATTACTGAAATTGAACAAAAAGCTAAAAACATACGGCGCGGTAATGCTGGCAATGATCTTCTGGTCATTCTCATTTATCTGGTTCAAGACTGCAAATAAAACATTCCATCCGATAACAATAGTCTTTATAAGGCTTCTGTTTTCAGTAATTATTATGACAATTTTTCTGGTTGTCACAAAGAATTATATGAAGATAAAAAAAGGAGACAGGAAACTTTTCCTGATGCTCGCGGTATTTGAGCCATTCTTTTATTTTCTTGGAGAGAGCTTTGGTCTTACCTATGTTTCTGCAACTATATGTTCAGTTCTGATATCAACGATACCTGTTTTTGCTGCCATCGGAGCCAGGCTGCTTTTCAAAGAGAGGCTGAAAGTTATTAATTACGCGGGAATTATTACTTCTTTTATCGGAGTCCTGGTGTTTATTCTTAACAGCGATGGAAGTATTTCATTCAATATTAAAGGACTGGGATTGCTTTTGCTCGCCGTTCTATCGGCTGTGGGTTACAACCTCACTCTAAGCCGTCTTGTAGACACGTACTCTCCTGTATATATTGTGAATGTTCAGAATTTAATCGGGGCAATTCTCTTTCTTCCACTCTTTCTGATCCTCGATTTTAAACATTTTATCGCTACTCCTTTCACCTTCGGGATGTTCAAACCTATAATAGAGCTTTCAGTCTTTGCTTCCTGTGGCGCCTTCATACTCTTTGCTTATTCGGTCAGAAATATGGGCATTACAAAAGCAAATGTTTTTTCTAATTGTATTCCTGTGTTTACGGCTCTCTTCTCATTCATTCTGATGGGCGACAAGCTGACAGTCCAGAATATAGCAGGGATGGCCATCGTGATCGCCGGCCTTCTTATGGCACAGGTGAACGGATCGAAAAAGAGCATTGAGGAGGCTCTTGCCCTTACCGGAAAGACAGCCTGAACTGCTTAAGATAGTTATATCCTGTTCATTAATACTATTTTACATAGCCTCTCCGTTTAAATAATTCATACTATATTTGGAGGGTATCGATAGTTATGAAAAAAAAGGTCCTGATTTTTCTGTTCATTATTGTTATTGCATCTCCTTCCTTTTCTCAAACCGGAGGCGATAATATCTATGAATTCTTAAACCTGACACATTCCGGACTTGTAACATCACTGGGAGGTACCAATGTTTCATTACATGGTAACAATCTTAACCTTGCATATCATAATCCGGCACTTCTTAATGCCGGCATGAATAAAAGCCTGGCATTAAATTATGTCAATTATTTTGCCGGAATCAATTATGGGCTGGCAATGTATTCAAGGTCATATCCCGGAACAGGAAATTTTGCGGCAGGTTTAACCTATCTGAATTATGGTTCTTTCACCGAGACAGATGCTTCGGGAATAGTAACCGGCAATTTCAGCGCTGCTGAATATGCTTTTTCGATGATTTATTCCCGCGAAATTGATTCCCTTTTTTCTGTAGGTGTGAATTTTAAACCGGTGTTATCGCATCTTGAAAAATACACCTCATCAGGATTCGCATTTGATCTTGGTGCATCATGGCATAACAGCAGCAACCTTTTTTCTGCCGGCATTGTAATCAAAAATATAGGTTACCAGGTTACTACCTATGCAGGCGAACCTCATCAGAAACTGCCTTTTGAGATACAGGCCGGCATATCACAAGGACTGTCTCATGCCCCATTTTGTTTCTCATTAACGTTAAGACATCTTGAAAAATTTGACCTTACTTACCAGTATAACGAATCTGACCCTGGTGTAAATAAAAAGACATCGTCTGAATTTATGGAAAATGTAATGAGGCATGTCATTCTTGGGGTAGAGTTGATTCCTCATAAGAACTTCTATTTCAGTGCTGGATACAATTATCAAAGAAGAAGAGAATTGCAGATAGAATCAAAAGTTTCAACAGTAGGATTTTCGTGGGGATTCGGCATAAATACATCATTTCTTAATATCGAGTTCGGAAGAGCAACCTATCACCTTGCAGGATCTTCGAATAATTTTCATTAATTGTAAGACCTGATCTTATTTATAAGAAGTACCGTAATTAACAAGGGTCCTGTGCCCTCTGCCCTGTGTCCTGCGCTTTGAGTTTATTATACTTGTCATATACGGGTATATTTATCATCTTTGTGAAGTTTTTACCCCACCTTAGGATTTGCCCCCCATCCCCCCTAAAGGGGGGCTAAGTACGTGAAGGGATTTAAAGGGGTAGTTTTAAAAGTCCTTTGTGAACCTTAGTGTTACCCTTAGTGTCCCTTTGTGGTAAAAGTTAAAACATTTAACCACAAAGGATCACAAAGTACATCACAAAGGAACACAAAGGAGAAAATCAATATAAACTACTTTTTTAACAGCCCCCAGAGGGCAAAAAAAAAGAAGGTTAGTAAAACATTATGGAAAAGAGACTTATTATTGCGATCGACGGCTATTCATCATGCGGAAAGAGCACATTTGCCAGATTAATAGCAAAAGAGATGAACTACATTTTTATTGATAGCGGCGCTATGTACCGTACCGTAACGCTCTTTTGCATGAGGAAAAAATTTATAACCAATGCTGGATTGAACATATCAGGTATTCTTTCTGATCTGAAAAATATCCATATTGATTTTATTTTTAATCCTGATATAAAAGAATATGAAACATTTTTAAACTCTGAAAATGTTGAAAAGGAGATAAGGAGTATGGAGGTTACAGCTTTTGTAAGCAGAATAAGTCAAATACCTGAAGTCCGGGCCCGTATGGTTGAATTGCAAAGACAGATTGGTATATCCAGGGGAATTGTAATGGATGGCAGGGATATTGGTACTGTTGTATTTCCTGATGCAGATATAAAAATTTTCATGACCGCTTCGGTCGATATCAGGGCTAAAAGAAGATATGATGAATTGAAAGAAAAAGGGATTAACATTGATTTTGAGGAGATTAAAAGAACTATAATAGCACGTGATATAGCTGATGAGAACAGAGATATAAGTCCGCTCAGAAGAGCCGAAGACGCAATTTTGCTCGATAACAGCAGAATGACAGTTGATGAACAGATGGTATGGGTAAAAAATATAATTCAAAAAAAGCGGAATGGAAGTTGAAATTGATAAACAGTCTGGCTTCTGTTTTGGTGTGCAAAATGCGGTTGAGATAGCAGAAGAAGCTCTATTGAATGGAGAAAAAGTCTTTTCCCTTGGGCCTATCGTTCATAATGACAAGGAAGTAGATCGCCTTTCGGCTCTTGGTCTGGTATCGATAGATCATGAAGAATTCAGTAATCTTAAGAATTGCAAAGTGCTTATCAGAGCTCATGGTGAACCGCCTGAAACATATAATATTGCTGAAAAGAACAATATAACGATAATTGAAGCTACATGTCCAATTGTAAGAAAGCTTCAATCTAAAATCAGGGAGACCTGGATAAGAATCAAAAAAAGTGAAGGGCAGGTTGTAATATTTGGCAAGCCTGGCCATGCTGAAGTTGTTGGTTTAATGGGACAGATAAATAATGAAGGTGTTCTTGTTTCCGGGCCTGATGATTTCAATAAGATTGACATTTCAAAGCCGGTATACCTGTTTGCTCAGACGACCATGAGTGTAAAAGAATATAGTAACCTTACAGACACTCTGCGTGCGAGGATGGAAGAATACGGTATACCTGATCTGTCAAAAAACCTGATAATAAACAGAACAATCTGTGGTCAGGTCTCAAACCGTGAACCACATCTAAAAGCGTTTGCTAAAAAACATGATACCATAATTTTTGTAAGCGGCCGGGAGAGTTCCAATGGTAAAATGCTTTATTCCGTCTGCAAAAACGTCAATCCCGATACACATTTTGTTTCAACTCATGAAGAGCTTGATAAATCATGGTTTACTGGTAAAAAATCGATAGGGATATGTGGTGCAACATCCACACCAAAATGGCTTATAGAAAACATCAGGGATATCATTTCAAATATCTGATTAGTGCAAAGTTCCGGCATTTGTAAGGCATAAAAAAATGTATTACCTTTGTGGCCTTATTTTACAATAATTATTTATGGGAAAAATCAAGAAGATCGGGGTGCTGACATCAGGAGGAGATGCCCCCGGAATGAATGCAGCTATTCGTGGCGTCGTGCGAACTGCTGTTTATAATGGTCTGGAAGTTGTAGGTATCCGTCAGGGTTACCAGGGTATGATAGATGCAAGCTTCACACCACTTCTATCATCAAGTGTGAGCGACATTATTCAGAGAGGCGGAACAATACTTAAGACTGCCAGATGCGAAGAGTTCAGGTCGCCCGAAGGCAGGCTTAAAGCTTATAATAATCTGAAAGAAGCTCAGATTGACGGAGTTGTTGTAATAGGCGGAGACGGATCATTCACCGGGGCAAGATTATTCAATGAAGAGTTTGATATACCATTTGTTGGGATTCCCGGAACAATAGACAACGATATTTATGGTACTGATTATACAATTGGTTATGACACTGCTCTTAACACTGTGGTGGAGGCTGTTGACAAAATCAGAGATACAGCCAGCGCTCATAACAGGATGTTTTTTGTTGAAGTAATGGGTGCAGAAGCTGGATTTATAGCTCTTTACAGCGGAATTGCCACAGGAGCTGAAGCAATTATCATTCCGGAAATCAAAGGAGCAGACCAGGACCTGAAAACAATGATTGAGGCAGGTAACACCCGTAAGAAATCAAGCAATATTATTATTGTTGCAGAAGGTCACAAGGAAGGAGGCGCTTTTGCTATGGCTGAAAAAGTGAAAAATGATTTTAAAGATTATGATGTCAGAGTATCGGTACTGGGCCATCTTCAGCGTGGAGGATCTCCATCGGCCATCGACAGGGTAAATGCCAGTCGTCTGGGACATGCGGCAGTTGAAGCCCTCATTGATGACCAGAAAAGTGTGATGGTTGGAATAATGAATGGGGACATCACTCTGGTTCCATTCCGCAGAGCCGTAAAACTTCATAAAGATGTTAATCACAGTCTTGTCGATTTAGCTAAAATATTGTCAGTTTAGAAAACCTTTGTATATGTCTTCATCAAAAGTCTATTTCACCAACCTCCGGGCAAAACCATCGCAAAATCTCTTTAAAAAGCTCGAAGCACTTATTGTTAAAGCAGGAATCGAAAAAATTGATTTCCAGAAAAAAATAGTAGCGATAAAATTACATTTCGGAGAGCCGGGAAACCTGGCTTACCTGCGGCCAAATTATGCTGCCCTGATCGTTAAGTTCCTGAAAGCAAAAGAAGCCATACCATTTCTGACCGATTGTAATACTCTGTATTTTGGAAGGCGCTCAAATGCACCTATGCATCTCGAAGCTGCCTTTGAGAATGGATATAATCCACTGACAACAAATTGTCCGGTAATAATCGGAGATGGGATCAAAGGGACCGATTACCGGGAAATTGAGTTAAGCCTTGAGTACTGCAAAACTGCAAAAATAGGAAGTGCAATTGCCGATTCCGATGTAATTATTTCAATGAACCATTTCAAAGGACATGACATGACTGGATTTGGAGGAGCTCTGAAAAATCTGGGAATGGGTTGTGCATCGGTAGGCGGAAAACTTTTCCTCCATTCAGGTTCTTCACCTGAGATATTTGAAAAGAACTGTACGGGATGCAGGGTATGCGAGAAATACTGTGCCCACGATGCCATTGAAGTAGGGAAAGACAAGATAGCACATATTGATTATGTTAAATGCGTTGGTTGCGGACAGTGTGTTGCAGTATGCCAGTATGATTCTGCAAGAGTTGTGTGGCAAAATTCATCTGAAACAGTCTGTAAGCGAATTGCTGAATACTCATTAGCTGTTGTTAGGGATAAGCCCTCTTTCCATATCAATTTTATAATGAATGTCTCGCCCAATTGTGATTGCTGGGGCTTCAACGATTATCCGTTGGTTCCTGATCTTGGAATAGCTGCGTCGTTCGATCCGGTTGCTCTTGATCAGGCATGCGCCGATCTCGTAAAATCAGCTCCGGCGCTGCCCGGGAGCGTAATTTGCGATGACCATAAAGAAAGCGATATGTCAGGAGAGGATAAATTCAAGATGACACATCCGGATACATTCTGGCAGGCCGGTCTTGAACATGCTGTGAAAATAGGACTTGGCAATACAGAATATGAACTGGTAACTTTATGAATGCCAAAGTAAGTATTGCCCGTCTTTCAATAATATCCAACTCCTTTCTGATTTTATTAAAGTTATTAGTTGGAATTATCAGCGGATCGGTAAGTATAATATCTGAGACGATCCATTCTTCCATGGATCTGATTGCTGCTATTATAGCCTTCCTGTCGGTAAGGGTATCTGATAATCCTCCTGACACCAGGCATCCCTACGGACATGGAAAAATTGAAAATATTTCAGGAGTTATTGAAGCGCTTCTTATTTTTGTTGCTGCACTCTGGATTATTATTGAAGCTGTAAGGAAACTCCTGGGTGAGAAGATCGAACTCGAATCCATTGGCCTTGGCTCCATAGTAATGCTAATTTCAGCAATTGTCAATACTATTGTTTCCAGAAGATTGTATAAGGTGGCCCGGATAACCAACTCAGTGGCGCTGGAGGCTGATGCACTTCATCTTAAAACTGATGTGTACACATCTCTCGGAGTTTCAGCAGGCCTTGGTCTTATACTGATCACACATATAAACTGGTTAGATCCTGTAATCGCAATACTTGTTGCCCTGTTTATCATCAGGGAGTCATATAATCTCATGAAGAGAGCCTTCACTCCTCTTCTCGATACAGCCTGGAATGAAAGGGAGATTGAGGAACTTGAGAATACATTAAACCGCCTGGAAGTCAGTTATCACAATCTTCGTACAAGAGTGGCCGGGAATTACCGGTTCATTGATATTCATATCCAGATTCCTGAAAATGAATCAGTCGGGAACGCCCATAAATACTGTGACAAGATAGAGTATGAGCTTACTAAGGTATATGAACACCTTTCCGTTACAATTCACGTTGAGCCAGGCTAAAGAACACCTGGAGCTTTCTTCCTGTAGGCTCCGGCCAATTCATTCCGGACTTTTTCACGCCCTTTTATTTCTGGTATAAGGTCTTTCCCTTTAAGCTTAAATTTTTCGGGATTTTCAGGATTATTAAGGTATAGTAAGGTTCCGGCTTCAAGACCCTTTTCAATCAATACCTGCTTTTCATTCGATTCGCCAAGAAGAACAACCTGTTTCATGCCTTTTTTAGTATATACAAATGGGATACTGTCAGCGCCTGCCTGGACACATTCGATTGGTATATAAATAGCATCTTTCATCGTTTTGATAATTATTTTATTGCCGGTTGTCATTGACGGCCTGAGCGCAGGATCGGACCCTTCTATTTTAATCTGAACCTCAAATACCTTATCATTTGTATTCAGCAATTTCTCGCCGATGTTGGCAACAGAGGTTACAATTCCGGTATATTTATTTTTAGGAAAAGCATCTATGGTAACATCTACTTTTTGCCCGGTTTTCATTTTGCTCACATCAATCTCATTAATATAAGTTTTGGAAAGCATCGAAGTAAGATCGGGCAGAGTTGCCACTACTCTGTCGAACGGATTTATTGTTGACCCGACTTTCCTTTTATTACCCATCCATTCCTTCTTATAGATAACCATTCCGGAGGAAGGCGCTGTAATAGTAAATCCGGCTAATACTTCCTCCAGATCTTTAACCCGGCGCGATACCCTGGAAACCCGGTAATTCTGGTTGTAAATATCAGTCTTGCTCTGAGCGAACTTCATCATATAGCCCCTTTTTCTCTCTTCCAGCATCCGTTTGGCTTTATCAAGTGTAATCTCTGCTTGTCTGATAGTTGTGGGTGGTTCATATTTTGAATTGTGAAGAGTCATTGCAGCTTCTTCAACACTGAATTTCTGGTTTCTTATCTCATCTCTTAAGTCGTTAAGGACTACTGCCGAGTCAAGTAATTTCACTTCAAGATCATTCCGGAGAGTGGTAAGTGTTTCCTGTGCGTCCTTCAGATTATTATTTAACTCTGTCCTGTCAAGCGTAGCAATATAATCACCTTCCTTTACCAATGTTCCCTCGGGTACCAGGTCCTGTATCTTAATATTCATAAACCTTATATCACGGCCTTGTGCAAACTCGGGACCTTTAATATCCTCCGATTTTTCGGAGATTAATTCCCCGGCCGACCCAACGGTAATTTCGAATTGTCCCTTAAGTACTTCAGTATATAATTCAGTGGAATTCCTCTTTAAAGTAACCCTGTTTAAGATATATAAAACGATAAAAGCACTGACAACTACTATAGCGGTAATAACAAATGTTTTCTTCATACTCTCATTTCTACGTCTAAAATGTAAAATGCTAAATTGGCTGAAAATCAATAAGACTGAATCTTAAATCTCTGACAGACTTTCAATATAAAATTAATCTGCGAAATTATTAAAAATAACCAGTCAAAATCTTCCATCCGGAATATTTAACAACTATTAACAAATTGCACCTGTTAAAAGTTTTTTTCCAATTTCTCTCTATGCTTCTTTGAGTTATACTTGTGGTCTTTTGTGGCACGCAAAGAGGGCCAGTCCTGAAGGATAATCAAGAATCTGTATTTTGGAAATAATAAAATCGAACTAAACGTTCCGCGAATCCGGGACCAGAAGTACCTTCCCTCCGGTCATGTTATTCAGGTATGTATCTATTGCAACTTGTGCTTTATCTAATGGGAACCGGTTCTGCACAGTAATTTTAATTTCATTTTTGAGGAGTTGTCTGACCCTGTTTAAATTACGCAGGGTTTTAATGATACCATTGTCTTTCATCCAGTTTACAAGATAAAATCCCTGGATCTTTTTGTTATCCGTGACAAGAGGTCTCAGAGATATTCCCTGTTCGCTTCCTGAAAGATTTCCATAAAGAATAACCGTTCCTCCGTAAGGCAGAGCATCCAAAAGTACCTGTGTAAAGCTGCCACCAATTGGATCCAACGCCAGTGTGGCCCTTAATTCGTGCGTCAATGAAGTTAACTGATCTATGAATCCTTCAGCAGTGTTATTCAAAACATATTTTGCACCCTCATCCCTTAACATCTTTGACTGATCTTCATTTCTTACTACATTGATAACTAAAATATTATACTTGCTTCCAAGAAATCTGATCATGCCTCCTAAAGCGCCTGCAGCTGCTGAATTTACTATCGCTTTATGTTTGTCATGTTTTATTATGTCAAAGAAGGCTGCTGCAGTCATTGGGTTCACCAGTAACATTGCACCTTGCTCATCTGAAATTGCTTTAGGGATTGGAAAGCAATAGGATGCTGATGTTACCATATATTCGGCCCAGGTACCACTATTCTGAAAGGAGGCCGAGCAGGCTACCCGTTTACCAAGCCATAACCCGGGTAACAATCCCTTACCAGCCTCAACAACTGTTCCGCTTCCCTCCAGACCCGGAACAAATGATAATAGATCCTGTTCGGCAGAAATATTTTTTATCCGGGCCATGTCGGACGGGTTTATGGGTGCGGCTGCCATTTTCACCAGTACTTCTCCCTGTTTTGGATGAGGAACTGTGACGGTTCGTATTAAAAGCGGGCCATCTCTTCTTTCAAGGTGTACCGCCTGCATCTTTTCTGGAATATTCATTCTCTGAATTTTCAATTAAACACCTAAAATATATATAATGTTTAAGATAAATACCGGTTTAAGGATACCGTGCTCTCTGTTCAGGGCACCGAGTTAAGGATTCAGGGAGTGACTCTGTGCTTTTTTTTCTGACAGGTATCTTGTATCTTTATATGATATTTATTATCAATTGAATAAAAATTAAAACATACATTATGTCACTTACCGAAAAAATAGCGAGCGATCTTATCAGTGCCATGAAGGCCAGGGATAAAGTTGTCCTTGAAGCAATAAGGGCTGCCAAAACTGCATTTACCCTTGCCAGGACCGAGAAAAGCGGGGATACTGTTCTGACCCCTGAAGAGGAATTGAAAATCATTCAGAAGTTAGTTAAGCAGAGAAGGGAATCTGCTGCGATATATAAGGAACAAAACAGGCCTGATTTATATGAGAAAGAGATTATTGAAGCTGATGTTCTTGAAAAATATCTGCCTGCAAAAATGAGTGATGAGGAACTATTGAATACTATTAAAGATATTATCACCCGTGTAGGTGCAAAATCACCGGCTGACATGGGTAAAGTTATGGGTGTTGCCACAAAAGAGCTGGCAGGTAAGGCCGATGGGAAAGAGATATCAGCCAAAGTGAAACAATTGCTGGCTTCATAGAATCCTCCACCAGATATGAAAGATCACAAAGTCTAATTGTAGGGCCACGCCATGGCGTGGCCAGAACTCTTGTGGAAAATGTTTTTATTTAGCTGCTTTCTTCACATAGATATCTCCCTGCATATTTTTCATCATCATTTCCGGGCCTCCGCCATTGATCTTTCCATAAACCCAGTCATCCTTCTTAATCTTATACATACCAGGTTCGGTGGTCTTATTTACTTTGGGCGGTGTCTTATCAATGTCTATATCAAAATCGCTGAATACATCTCCGTTGTCGGATTTTAATTTCAGATTGGCTTTTGTATCAGCAGGAAGAGTTACTTTGACATCTCCGTTCAATGTTGAGAATGCCATAGGTGCTTTCGGATCAACAGCAATGAAAGTTACTGTCACATCTCCATTCACCGTATTAGCCACAACTGAACCTGAAATATTTGTCATAGTGATCGCGTCATTCACATTATTCACTTCCAGTTCTCCATTTACATTATCCACCACAATATCACCATCGTTTACCGTACCTATTTTAATTTTCCCATCCTGAGGAACTTTAAGTTCCAGATCGATAGCTTTGTTGGGATTTCCGGTATTCACCGTCACGTTGTTATCAGCTTCCTTAGCAGTGACTTCATAGCCCCCGGATGCTGAGATACGCTTCATGCCGTTTTCGCTGGCCTGGGATTTTTCTTCTTCCCCACCCCTTGGAGTTACATTGATTATGACGTCTTTTCCGTCGTAACCCACAACTTTAATCGATCCTGTAACGAGATGGACTTTTAAAGTATACGCTTTCCCCGGACTGCTCAGTGGCACGGTTAATTGTTCTGTTGATCCGGTTTGTCCAAAAGATTTGGTACCGATCAAAAGGCTTAGTATTACCAGGCCTGCAATTTTCATTTTTTTCATAATTGTATGATTTAAGATTGTTTTTTAATATAAACATTCCCATTAAGTGTTTCGAATTTGAATGTCCTGCCACCTTTGCCAAAACGGACAGCAGTAACAGCATTGAGTTTATAGACTGTTCCCCCGCTCTTCTTTTCCTGCATCTTAGTAGCCGAAGCGGGCAGTAATTCCGCTTCCGGGAAATCGGTATAGAGATCCCCATGCATACTTTTGAACTGAATGTCGGCTGAAAGTCCGGGTTGGTAACTTACACGGATATTCCCATTAATAGTATAATAAGATGATTCCTCCGGAGGATTAGTCACATAGTTGACAGATACATCACCATTTACGGTATGGGCATAAGTTGCTCCTTTGGCATTTTTAATTGATATCTCTTCATTCACATTGCTTACATTCAATTTTCCGCTTACATTATTTACCGAAATAATGCCATCGTTTACAGTTGAGATATGAAGATTCATGCCAAAAGGCACCTTCACGGTAAAATCAACATTGTACTGATATTCGATATCGCGATGATCATCATTATGATACCTGTTCCTGTGCGGACGCGAATCATAAGGTTCTGCTATATATGCAATGATACTATCTGATTTCTGATCAAAGGCCAGCCTGAATTCCTTCTTCCCCGTTTCCAGGGTTTGCTCATCATCTGCTGTAATGGTCTTGTCCATTTCCAGAAGCACCTTATCTCCTGCATAACCTTCCACCTTTATAAAACCTGAAATATTATAGATGAAAAGTGTACTTCCGGCAGCATCTTTGGAAAGTGTGAATTCTTTGCTGATATGCTCTTTAAATTCCCGGGCATTTGCCTTCGGAATGGCGCATATCAATCCTAATCCCATTAAAAGGGAAACCAGTTCTTTTTTCATAATTAGTTTTTGAATTATTGTTTTTAGATCAATTTCTGAATGCTTTTTTCGATATTGAGTTTAACCATCTGATTAAGATCTTTCTTATTAAGCAGTTTCTGCAGGGATTCTACAGAACTTTTCTCCCGCAATTTTACCATGGCATCGGCAATGGCTGATTGTATTAGCGGTGATTCCTGCAGACTTATACTCCGGACGAGGCCTTCCCGAACCTGTGGTTTATCAGATAATTTAACAAGAGCCTCAAGGGCAGCCAGCCTTACATTTACATTTGGATCCATATTTAATGTTGTAAATAAAGCATCAATTACTTTGTGGTCAACGTTGCTCATTTCATCGGTATAGGCAACAGCACGTATACGCTGTGAAGCTGAAGGATCCTGCAGGAGGGAAAGCATCATTAATTGTCTCATTTCCGAAACCTGTGAAGAGAGCGAAACAATTTGTTTGTCGTATGTAATCGTTGATTGACCAGGTTGATGTAACAGATACCCTGTAATAAGTCCGGCTGCAGCCAGTAAAATGCCAAAAGCGAACCGGGGCCGGGCCTGAAGATCCCAAAGTTCCCGGATCTTATTTATCCATACTCCAACAGGATTTTTATTTACCCTCGATTCTTCCTTAATATTTGAGAGTATTGCATTAAAGCCTATCCTCATATTGTCTGAAGGTTCCGGTCGTGGAATCTCTCCCATCAGATCCCATAGTTTTTTAACTATTTCGAATTCTGTCCTGCAATCGGCACAATCTGTCAGGTGACTCTCAACCTTGCTGACCTGAACCTGATCAAGGGCGCCAGTAAGCAGTAAGCCAAATTGTTCTCTATAGTCTTTGCATTCCATTTAATTCTTTTTTAATTCTCAATCTTTAAATAATTGCTTTTCAACTGGATCAATGCGCGATGCACTCTTGCTTTTATTGCTCCTTCTGTTGTATTCAATATGCGTGCAATTTCATTATATTTAAGTTCCTGGAACCTGCATAAGATAAGCAGTTCACGATTTTCATCAGTCAGGTTTTTCATTGCCAGTTCAAGGGTTTTTAATTCCTGTTGTTTTTCCAATTTTTCATCTGCATACTGTTCACTTGCTATTATTTCTTCTATATCATCAATGCTTTTATATGATGCAGTTCGTTTATCTTTTCTGAAATGATCATGCAGAGCATTTCTGGTCACATGATACATCCATGTTTTAAACTCACCGGAGCCTGTAAAACCTTTACTATATTTCAACATTCTGAAAAAAACATTTTGAACTATATCTTCACTTACTTCTTTATTCCGCGTCATATGAAAAAGAAAGCTGAACAACTGCCTGTGATATCGTTCATAAAGAAGGCCCATCTTATCAATGTCACCGTATTTTACTTTCAGCATAAGCGCATTATCCGAGAGAGTATCCAATCCTTTGAAATATTAATCTGATGCAATTTATACTGAAAACCTATGAAAAAGGAAAAGGTTACAGGATTTCAGTCATAATTTTAATAAAGATGCTTTCTTATCAGTACCATGAATGAATCACCAGGGTGTCCGGGAGTTTTGAAATTCTGAAGATTTGTGGGCTGAAGATCGGAATTTATAGTTGCCCAGGTGCCAGAACCTGTGCCGATTTCAGTAAGGAGAATTACAATCTCTGTAATATATGAATCGGAAAGAAAGCCGGAACAACCGGAGAGATTGTAAAGGCTCAGATTCCGAATCATGATGTTTTAATGTTGAGGCTCAGAAAGTAAATTCATGACTCAACTGGCAAACGCCATTCGACAATACGTATGTGTTTTGCAGTATACCGGCATTATAGCTACAGCAGTGTATCCTGTAATTGATTAAGCTAAGATAAGTATAAGGATTATAATCAGAAGCAGTGTGCCGCCTCCATAAATAAAATAACCTCCATGGCGTCGGTTCTCCACTATGACTTGTTTAGATGCCTTAAGATTTTTCATTGAATCACTGCTTTCCTTATTCGACACTGTCGTTTTGGACAGATTGTCAACTTCAGCTCGTCTGGTCAAACGACTTAATTCCTCATTTGTCAATTTATTTTCTGTAGGGCTCGAAACTGCTGGTTTTTCAGATCCATTTTTAGGATCCGACAAACCTGCAAATGCTGTAGAACTTAATACAAATAGTATTAAAAAACCGAATAACAAATTCTTCTTCATACCTGAGATTTTAAATTATTGTTAAAAATCAAAGTTACAGGCCAAAGAACCTTTCCATGTTATATAATTATATGAATAAGTTATATAATTCGTGGATTGCAGTAGCTCATCCCAATAATGTGATAAATATCATCATCAAGAATACAATTCATTCTGAACAAATCAAAAGATCTTATGTTAGGATATAATTAATTAAAATAGTAACTAAAAATATCATAGTATGGCAACACATTATCCAACAAAAATCGATGCTGTACCAGGTAAACAGGAAATCCTGATTACCAGGGAAGTCAACGCCCCCCGAGATCTTGTGTTTAAAGCTTTTATTGATCCACAGCTTTATACCCGCTGGATTGGTCCGCGTGAGTTAAAGACAACTATTGTAACATTTGAACCAAAAGCCGGTGGAAAGTATCGTTACATACAGAAAGATAAAAAGGGCAACGAGTTCGCCTTCCATGGAGTTTACCATGAAGTAAAAGCTCCCGAAATGATTATAGAAACATTTGAATATGAAGGGCTTCCTGAAAAGGGACATGCCGCTCTTGATAAAGTAAATTTTGAATCATTACCGGGCAACAGAACAAAGATTGTGGAAAAATCAATTTTTATGTCTACCGAGGACCGTGATGGTATGCTTCAGGCTGATATGAAAAAAGGTATCAATGAATCTTATGAACGGCTGGACGAACTGCTGGAGCATGAAACTAAAAAATGACCTGTCAAAAAAAGCAGGCTAATTTGCCTGTCATAGAGGTTTGCACTCTACCTCATATGAGGCAACAATATATAAAAATGTCTGGCACCTTACTATTAAAATAAATAGTGAGGTGCTTTGCTTTTAATGTTGTACAACAGCACGCTGGTCATGAATTACAACCTGGCGGATAACAAAGATCTGAACTTCAGACATTGACCAGTTTTTCAATTTCAAATTTCTTCATCTTAAGAAAGGCATTCATAACCCGTTCAGATTTCGACGGATCGCTCATTAGTTTTCCGAGAATTGCCGGAACAATCTGCCATGAAACACCAAACTTATCTTTCAGCCATCCACATTGACTTTCTTCGCCATCTTCGGTGAGCTTTTTCCAGTAATAATCAATTTCTTTCTGTGTTTTACATTCCACAACAAACGAAATAGCTTCGTTGAAGCCGAATTTGTGCTGCAGGGAACTATCTGTTGCCATAAAAACCTGTTTACCCAGACTGAACTGTGCATGCTTCACGGTTCCTTCTTTTTCATTATCATTCCTGGTAAATTTAAGAATACCTTTAATAACTGAGTCTTCAAACACTGTTGTGTAAAACCTCACTGCCTTCTCTGCTTTGCCATTTTGCCTGCCTGAAAACATTAATAAAGGAGTCAACTTCTGACCAACATCCTCCATCTTACCGAGTGACAATTGCCAGCTGATCCCGAACCGGTCCTGTAACCAGCCATACCTTTCACTCCACTCATATTTATCCAGAGGCATGAGTTCTGATCCGCACACCGAGAGGTCCTTCCATAAATTATTGATTTCCTCCCTGGTTTCGCATAACACAAAAAACGAGATGGAGGGATTGAAAGTAAATTCCGGCCCTCCGTTCAGACACATAAATTTTTGTCCGGCCGTCTCAAAAGTCACTGCCAGCTTGTTATCGGAAGTAATTACCGAATTTTTAAAGACTGAGCAGTAAAATTCTGCTGCTTCTCTTGCCTTTCCGTCAAACCAAAGACAAGGATATATTATGTTTTTCATAGTTGTCCTCCAATGCGTAAATCGTCTAAAAATACCAAACCGCTCTACCGGGCCGGGAATACTGGTTGGATCTCTTTCTGACCCGGCGACTTATCAAAAGTTGCGAAAATGGATAACAAAGTATTTTCACGAAATGTTCAGAGGTATTTCAAAAGGAATATTGTTTTCTTTGTCTTAACAGTCTGCATGCTATAGAACTGTTAAGCCGTCGGTCATGTATGAATCTTGTTAATCAGACGAAATTTTCTTTAATTTGAGGTAAGGTTTCTTATCAGTTAAAATAGCTTTAAATGATTTCCAAACATTCATTCCATGTTTTTTTCTTATGTGTTGGCCTTCTTTTTGGCTCCAGACAAGCTGGTTCCCAGGATAAGAACTGGACTCACTTCAGGGGAAGCAATCTCAACGGTATTGCCCAAAATGAAAATATTCCACTGAACTGGAATGACTCCAATATTAAATGGAAAACACTGATACATGATAATGGTTATTCCTCACCTGTTGTTTACAACGATCAGATCTGGATAACCACTGCAAAACCTGATGGAAAAGAGCTTTATGCAGTTTGTATTGATTTCAAAACCGGGAAAATAATATATGATATAAAAGTTTTTACTCCTGATGAAGTTGAAGGAAAGCACTCAATAAACACATATGCGTCCCCCACACCATGTGCCGAAAACGGCTTTGTATATGTTCATTACGGAAGCCTGGGTACAGCCTGTATAAATACTACAAATGGTTCGATCATCTGGAAGCGAACCGATTTCAAATGCAAGCATGTTCAGGGACCTGCTTCATCACCCATAATCTATAAGAACCTGCTCATTCTTCACTTCGAAGGTGTTGATGTCAGGTATATAATCGCTCTTGATAAATCGAATGGAAAGCTAATCTGGAGAAGTGACAGACCTGTAGAGCCTTATAAAACTATGACCGAAATCGGCAAAAAAGCATATATAACACCTATTATAATAAATGTAAAAGGACGTGATATGCTGATCTCAAACGGTTCAGCGGTCTGCATAGCCTACGACCCCAATAACGGTAAAGAAATATGGAGAGTTGTGAATGGAGCTGAATCGACAATAGCGATGCCAATTACAGAAAATGGTGTAATATTCTGGTATGCCGGATTCATGATAGACGGTAACGGCAGCAAGTATACCGAATTACTTGCCGTTAACCCCGATGGCAATGGTAATATAACCGGGACGAATGTTCTGTGGAAAAAATGGGATGAACTGTCGCGAAACCAGTGCCTGACACCAGTTATAAAAGACGGATTGATATATACCGTAAATACCAGGAATATCCTTATGTGTATCGATGCATCGACTGGAGAAGAAGTATGGTCAACACATGTGACATCAAATTACGACGCCTCTCCGATATATGTGAATGGGAATATCTGGTTCTTTTCGGTAAAAGGTGAAGTACTGGTAATAAAAGCAGCCAGGAAATATGAGGTTGTCTCTCAAAATCAAACGGATTCAGGAATTTGGGCAACACCTGCTATTTTAAGAAATTCAATAATACTGAGAACCCAAAAGTATTTGTACAGGATAGCACAGGAATAAAAGTTGCGACGCGCGTTATAAGAAGTGTGGTGTTTGTTTTAAAATTTTTACTGACATGAAAAAATATTTTCTTTTTTTATTCGTAATTGTTCTTGTGAACATATTATCGCTGAAAGCTCAGACAAATAAAGACCGGGCTGCCATTGAGGAAAAGATAAGGCGCGTTGAAAATAATCTTGCCGGCTGGGTGCAGACAGGTGACGATGATACATGGTCTCTGACAGACAGAATGAAGAAATATAATATTAATGGTGTCAGCATTGCCGTAATCCATAATTATCAGATTGAATGGGCAAAAGGCTATGGCTTTGCCGACGTTTCCGAAAAGCGACCGGTAACAGAAAATACTCTATTCCAGGCAGCATCGATAAGCAAATCACTGAATTCAGTAGGGGTAATGAAACTTGTGCAGGAAAAAAAACTCGATCTGGACACCGATATAAATAAATACCTGGTAACATGGAAGTTTCCATATGATGTAAAATCAAACAACAATATAATAAACTTAACTGCCCTGTTGAGTCATACTGCAGGACTGACCATTTCGGGATTCCCGGGATATGCAAAAGGAGAACCTCTCCCAACCATTCCCCAGATCCTCGACGGGCAGAAACCGGCTAATACAGCTGCAGTCAGATCCTTTGCTGAACCCGGGAAAAGCTTTAGCTATTCAGGAGGCGGCATTACCATTTCCCAGATGGTTATTATGGACGTCACCCATCAGCCTTATGATGTCTTTATGCAGAAAAATGTTCTGGATCCTCTTGGCATGATCAGCAGCTCATATACTCAACCGCCTGCGGAAGCAAAGGAAAAGCTGCTTGCAACAGGTTACAGGGCCGATGGAAAGGAAATTGCCGGCAAGTTTCATATTTACCCTGAACAGGCTGCGGCTGGTCTATGGACTACACCGAGTGATCTCAGCAGGTATATCATTGATACCCAGCTATCTTACAAAGGCGAATCTGCTAAAGTGCTGACACAGGAAATGACCAGATTAAGATTGACCACAGTAATCGAGGATGCAGCTCTCGGGACGTTTGTCAATTCCAGAGTCACTGGTTCCTTTAAATATTTTAATCATAACGGAGGAAATGAAGGATTTCAATGTACTGCTATCGGCTGCCGGGATAGTGGAGAAGGAGTTGTAATTATGACCAATTCCGACAATGGATATCTTATCTACGAGGAAATAGCCAATAGCGTTGCATCTGTATATAAATGGAAAGATTATTATCTGCCTGAAATAAAAAAGGTTGTTGATGTAGAAGGATCCATCCTGGACAAATATGCGGGAAAATATGATCTTAATGGAACAACCGTAACATTCAACAGGAGCGACAAAGGATTGTCTGTAAAAATATATAATGATCTCTTCTGGAAAGTATACTTTACCTCTGATAGTGATTTTTTTATAAGAGAGTACAGGGGCTCTCTCAGGTTTCAGAAAGATAAGGATGACAAAGTCACAGGGTTCAGTTTTAACGGGGGTATGGTAAAGAAGATTGAATAAAGAAAATTGTACCTTTACCCGGGCTATTTATCAAAATTAATCTTTTTGAAATCAGCCAGTTTCAGAGCCTCTTTCCTGTATATTTTATGAGTCTGTCTTTCACCGTTGGCTTCACTTATCCGGCTCAGACCAAAATAAGCATAAGCTGCAAATTCATGCCCATATGAACCATATAAAGAAATGTCATTGATCCCTTTATTATAATATTGTTGAGCCATTTTATTATCATGATACTTTTTTTCCTGCAAGATCCCTTTTAAAATTATAAGCTGTGCCTGAAAAAATTTATTCCCTTCATCCTCCGGCCAGGCAGATATCAGTTTTTCAGCTTCATCATATTTCTTCATCAGCAGCAGATTTCTTACTAATGTCTCAAGATAAAGTTCATTTTTAGGATAATTCTCATTAAGAGTCCTGCAGTAAAGCAGGCTCTCCGCAAGCTTATTCTCGAAGTTTAAATAGATCCATGTCAGCAAATAACACGATTCAGCTCTTAATACCACAGATTGTGACGCAGCTTTCTGTAATTCTTTTAATCCCAATTCCATATTTCCGTGTGGAAACAGAAAAGCGAGAGATTTGTACACCGGATATACCTTAGGATAGGCCTCACGGTAATACCTGTAAATTCCGGTAAAATAGTATAAATCGGTGGAGGCTGAGGTATAATCAAAGGCCTGTCTCAAATGCTTATAAGTACCTATCATAAGAGGTGTCACCTCCATAATAAGATCGTTATCGGCATAAAACGTTAAAAGCATTCCTCTTGCACACAAATCCGCCAGTAAATATTCTGCCCTGTGATCCGGACTATCATTCATTTCTGCAAGTTTTATGCATTCGCGCATATCATCTTCAAATGAAACATGAAAAGGAGAATTATGAAGCATAGGATAGTTCTCCCAGTAGGTCATAATTCCTCTCAGAAGAAAAACAATGGGATGTCCGGGATATGATATGACAATCTCTTTGTAAACCTCACGGGCATTATTAAACTGCAGATTATAGATGTAATCTATATCTTCCTTAACCAGATGTAAAGCAGCTGTATCCTTAAGTAATTGGGCATTTATGGGAGCTGTACTCAGAAACAATAAAAGCCCCATCCATTTCAAGATTTTTTTAAATCTACCGGGCATTGCTGAAAGAAATTCTGATATAAAAATATTAAAATCTTATTTATCTGTTCATTAAATTGTACTAATTTTATGCTGCTTACACTTAAAACCATAAGCAAGAATAAAATTTTGACCCTTGTAATAATATTTGCACCTTAACCAATGAACTCTTTCGATAAACATAATTTCATGTTAATTCACGGAGTTTTAAAAAACAGTCTGATTCCTGTCTTATAAACTCCAAAAAACTATTGAAATGGACAAGCGGCTTATTGGATCAGGAGAAGGTTCACCCGTTGTAAACATTGCTGCACTGATAATAATTATTGCGGGGGTGATCTATGCAAAATCGATCATCACTCCCTTTTTACTCGCGCTTTTCATAAGTATAATCTGTGCACAACCAGTTACCTGGCTTGAGAAAAAGAAAATGCCCCGATGGATTGCACTTATAAGTGTAGTACTGGCAATGGTTGTAATTTTTTCCGCATTTGCTTTTGTGATTGGAGGAACAGTATCGTCCTTCTCGGGCAACCTTTCAAAATATGAAGCTACACTTGCAACGATCAGCGACTCATTTATTAAGAGTTTAAATGAGAAAGGGCTGAATATCCCTCCGGATCAGTTATCTAATCTTATTCAGCCTGTTAAGATACTGGAATATACCGCCACCGCTTTGAATACACTGTTTAATATGGTGGGTACTACATTCCTGGTCTTTCTTATCATTTTATTTATACTTATGGAATTCGGAAGTTTTTCAATTAAAGCGAGGGCAATAAGGAATGAATCGGATAAATCCATTTCCTATTATTCTACCATTTTAAAAAACATCCGTCATTACCTTGCGATAAAAACCTTATTATGTTTATCAACAGGATTTCTTATCTATTTATCATTATTGATCATTGGGGTTGACTATCCTCTACTATGGGCGTTGATAGCAGGTCTGGCGAATTATATACCGAATATCGGATCCATCGTCGCTACGATTCCAACCGTTCTCTTTGCCCTGGTGCAGCTCGGATTAGGTGGGGCACTATGGACACTGGGCGCATCTATGGTCATCCACAATATTCTTGGAAATTTCATTGAACCCAGGATAATGGGAAGAGGCCTGGGCCTTTCAACACTGGTTGTATTCCTGTCTCTTTTGTTCTGGGGATTTGTTCTGGGAATGGTAGGTATGGTTCTGTCAGTACCTTTCACCATGACCATTAAAATCATTCTTGAACAGAATGAGAAAACAAGATGGCTCGCAGTGCTTTTGGGAACGCCGGCAGAAGCTAAAACCTATCTCGAAAATAAAGAATTGACTGAAAAGCAGCAATTCAGTAAATCGCATTTGAAGACAGATTGAGCAAGTCTACTTCATCATCTTATCCCTAAGCGATTTAAATGGGAATCCCTGATTCCACCCGGGAAATTCTTTTGTAATGCTCAGATCGTAACCAACTTCAAAATAAACTCTGATATCATCGATCATTCCATCAAAATTCCATTTGTCGGGCTCATAATTATCGGAGGGTTTATGGTAGTTTTCCATTATCCATTTCTCTGACCGGGCTAAACCCCATTCTTTACCATGTTCAACATTATCAACACCTTCTGACAGATATAATGACGGTACCCCGGCTTTGGCAAAGCTGAAATGGTCGGACCGGAAATACCCTCCTTTCTCCGGAGCAGGATCGGGACTTGCATAACGGTTGTATTTTTTTAAAACCGTCACCGCATAATCATCGAGCTGAGAGTTTCCAAGTCCGACGATAGTCATGTCTTTTGTCTTTCCGAATATATTCAGAGCATCCATATTAATCACACCCACTGTTTTTGCAAGCGGGAAGAGAGGATGCTGCACATAAAATTCACTCCCAAGCAACCCTTGTTCTTCACATGTAACGGAAAGGAAAAGAATTGAACGATTCTGTTTTTCCGGGAGCCTGGTAAATGCTTTTGCAATTTCAATAAGTGCAGCAGTTCCTGTGGCATTATCAACAGCACCGTTAAAAATTGAATCTTCTTTGAATGCAGGATTGACCCCGAAATGATCCCAGTGAGCAGTATAGATAATATATTCGTCTGATCTGTCAGTACCTGGCCATACAGCTGCTACATTATTCGATTTTGTATGCTCCGCCTTATTCTTGAATTGTACAGAGGCCTTAAGGTTCATATTGACAGGTTTAAATCCGCGTTTTGTTGCTGCCACTGTGAGCTGGTTGTAATCCAAACCTGCTGATTCGAATATTCTTTTTGCAGCTTCAGTCGTAACCCATGCCTTAAATTGAAGATCCGATTTGGATATGTCGTTATCCTCAAGGTAGAACTGAGGCCCCGACCAGCTATTCTGTACCACCGCCCAGGGATATCCTGCAGCGCCTGTTTCATGAATAATTATAGCAGCTTTAGCTCCTTCACGAGCAGCTTCTTCATATTTATAAGTCCATCGACCAAAATAAGTCATTGCTTTCCCGGTAAAAAGGGTACTGTCGGAAGTGGCATAACCCGGATCATTTACCAGCATTAAAACAGTTTTTCCTTTCACATCGAGGCCGGCATAGTCGTTCCAGTTATTTTCGGGAGAATTTATTCCATAGCCAACAAATACAATATCCGAATTATCAATTTTTACAAAATCGGTAACTTTGGGGGTACTTCCGATAAAATCATCTGAATATTTTAAACTTACCTTACTTTTCCCCCCGTTAATATCGAGTATCATTGACTTATCAGCAGTAAGTTTTATAAGCGACACTTCCTGAAAATAGCTTCCGTTATTTGCAGGTTTTAATCCTGATTGTTTAAATTGTTCTGCCAGGTAAGCGATGGTTTTTTCTTCACCGATTGTAGAAGGAGCCCTGCCACGGAAATCGTCGGAAGCAAGTACTGAAATTTTTGTTTTCAGATCATCAGCAGTTATGCTGTTCATAGCAGTAACAATACTTTTATTTTCAACTTTGCAGCTGGTAAATGCTGAAAGAATCAGGAAGATAAACAGTAGATTTTTTTTTGACATGGCGCGTTCTGGAATTAATTATTTTGCTTAATAATATTTCAAAATATAGGTATAAGCATGTAAAATGATATTTAAGATGAATATAACATAAAAATAACACCTGATAAACAGCAATCCGTTTAAGATGTTTAAACCGTTCCTGATTTCAGAGTTTACACATCTGATTTTTGCTGTGCCGGTTGAGCTGTGACGGATTTAATTTTTAATCTAAACGGATTATTTTGCCGGTTCCTCTATGCTCAACAATTTTAATGACCGGAGTTCCATAATAATAGATATTCCCGGGTCCCCTGATAGATGCTTCAATGTTATCGGAAGCGTTGATATCCACGTCACCTACTGATTCATTATAAATTACCGCATCCTTACACTGCAGACTATCGGCATACATGCATGAACCATAGCGATTCCAGATCCAGCAACTTTCAGCTTTCCCTATAAAATGAAAGTAACCGAGAGTATTGGAATTATTAACGACGAGAAAATGATTGCATTTAAATACAAGCCTGACCTCTGCAATTTCTCCAACGGCAACAAGATTAAACTCATCTGCTTTTATAGTATCTGTATTTGAGACATTTACCGGATCGTGAAACATCATATACTCAAGGTTGCTGAAATGAAGGACAAGTGTATTTTTATTCGTATTGAAAGATATTTTCTTATGATCATCGATAATGAGAGTATCATCCCTCACAAGAGCATCAATAGAGAAAATATCGTTTTTTCCTGTAATGACCAGACGGTTTGTTGAATCCTGGATAAGAACCATATTGTAAATTCCCGAGATTTTCATTGCACGAAAATCCTGCAAAAGGAGTTCCCTGGTATTTTCTTCCTCATTATAAAATATTTTCCTACACGAAATAATCAAAAATGAGGTTAAAACAAGATAGATTAAAAAGCTTTTCATTCTGATCTTTAATTTTTTTCTCTTACCAGCAATACCCTATTCCATATTCCAGGCAATCGGCCTTAGCCATATGCGACTTTATTGCTATACTGCCAATCATGTTCCCTGTTAAAAGGTATTGCACCGATATTTTGTTGTAGACCGGTGTAATTACAATACTTTTTGAATAAAGATAATATCCAATCTGAATTCCCATAATCAGTTGCTTATATCGAATGGCATAAGAAGTATGCAGTCCAAACCGGATAAGTCTGACAAAATCTTTCTCCGGGGTACCATCTTCAGCTGCAAGAGCTTCTCTTATGGAACCATCATAAGAGAGATCAGCTCCCAGTCCAATTTTCCTTTTGAGATTTATGATGCGCTCAAGATTATAAGAAACCGACGAGACCAGATATTCTTTACCCAAAAGATTGTCGTAAACCTTTGATCCTGCAGAACATATAACCGATTGGACATACTGTTTCCCCATCCTGGGAATTTCGGGATCCTGAATAACAGCTCCTTTATTATTGAAAATATAATTGAAACCAAGTGAAAAGGAACCGGCATTAATGCCGTAATTGGGCGATTTCGTTTTTCCGTTGGAAAAATGCGTTGCTCCGGCTTCAATCACCAATTCGGAACGGGGGAATAACTTTATTTTCCCATCAATTCCCAGGTGGATGTATATATTTGTATGAGAACCTATTGCACGGTTAAGGTGATTTCTGAATATATCAAATTTTTTGGGAAGGTAAGCTACTCCGCTAGAAACCTGGTAATTGAATGAAAATTTTTCGGTCCGTTTAAAAAACGGGATATTTATAAAAGTATATAATGCATATGCCTTGCCGAATACCTCATTATTGCCCAGGCTCCAGTATGAGAATCCTACACCCTGACTGGGGTAGCGATAAAGTTTTTCCCAGTAATCCTTTCCATATGTTGGGAAACTTACAGAAAGGTCAAAGGCATAAATATCATTTTTTATAAGATAGCCCAGGGCTTTGTAAAAGGGAAGATTCATACCTGTATGTACCCTGGATTCAATAATGACCGGCCGTTTAACTAATTGAGTTTTGCCTGCTAATCCGGTTAAAACAAGTATAATGACCAGTAATCCCTTTTTCACGATTTATTATATGTGGCAAATAAAGATATAGTATGTCACCATCAATTACAGATACTTCAGAGATTAAGTAATTTCATTAATTCATCCAGTTTCGGAGAAAGAATTATTTCGGTTCTGCGGTTTTTGGCTCTTCCTTCAGGGGTTTCATTATCCGCTTTTGGAAAATATTCGCCTTTCCCTGATGCAGTCATACGTGTTGGTGCAATTTTATAATCATTGGTAAGTATCCTCACAATGGAGGTGGCTCTTGCAACACTTAAATCCCAGTTATCTTTGTATACTGATGTTTTAATTGGCACATTATCAGTATGCCCTTCTACAAGAATGTCAATGTCAGGATTTTTATCCAGCACACCTGCCAACAATTTTAAGGCATCCTTCCCTTTATTTTCCACAGCAGAACTTCCCGATTGGAACAGAAGTTTATCTGACATGGAAACATATACTTTACCATTTTTAATTTCTACGGATAACTCATCAGAATTAAATCCAAGAAGAGCATTTCTTAAAATGCTGTTTAAGCTGTTTGTCATGGAATCCTGCCTTGCAATTATCTGTCGCATCTCATTGAGCGTCTTCTCTCTTTCGGAAAGTAGTTTCTCCTTGGCATCGAGGTCTTCTGATTTTGCACTTAGAGCCTTGCTTAAATTGTCAGCCTGTGAAAGACTCTGATTGATCAGGGTGTTATACTTATCCTGCATATCTTTATACCGATCACCAAGTTCTTTGTTTTTGTTCGTCTGATCGGTTAGATTTTTCATCAATCCGTCATTTTCTTTCACCTTTGATGCAAGATCGGCACATAACCTATCTCTTTCATTAACAACTGTTTTCAGTCTTTTCCCCCAAGTTAAAGGTTGCTTCAAAGGTTTTGGATCGTTGCATTTATAAACTGCAGCACAGGAGTTCAGCAAAAGCACAAGTGTCACAGGGATTATTACAGTGAAGATCTTTTTCATTTTTTAATGTATTAATTCTCAATAAAAGTATTACAGTCTTATACAGAATAAGTTCAGTAAAATTATGATTATAACGTACATTTCAACCGGCTCCGGTTGATTCAGATTTTAAATATTTCTTTCTTTACCGTCACCTTCTCCAGCATATTCATGTTCACTTCAACACCAATACCCGGTCCTGTCGGAACATCCATTGTACCATCCTGATTTACGACAAATTCAGGCAAAACTATGTCTTCCTTATAATATCGTTTGCTTGCAGAAATATCTCCGGGAAGCGTAAAATTTGAAAGAGATGCAAGCGCAACATTCCCGGCCCGGCCGATACCCGATTCGAGCATACCTCCATGCCAGACCGGTATGTTCATAGAGGCACAATAATCATGAATTAATTTTGATTCGGTAAATCCTCCGACACGCCCTGGTTTGATATTTATTATCCTGCAACTGTCAAGCTCAATAGCTGCTCTTGTATCATCCAGGGAATGAATACTCTCATCAAGACAAACAGGAGTTTTTAATTCGCGCTGAAGTTTGGAATGATCAAAAATATCCTCGTAGCCGAGGGGTTGTTCAATTAATATAAGGTTATAATCATCCATTTTTTTAAAGAGACTTATGTCTTTCAAAGTGTAAGCTGAGTTGGCATCTACCTGCAACAGTAACTCAGGAAATTTATTCCTGAGGGCTGAAACAAACTGAATGTCATTACCGGGTGCAATTTTAATTTTAATGCGTTTGTATCCTTCTCCCAGATAGCCTTCAACTTTTTTTATAAGTTCTTTAACCGACGACTGGATACCTATGCTTACTCCGACATCAACTTTCTTTCTTACTCCTCCAAGCATTTCAGAAAGGGATATATTCTTTGTTTTTGCAAAGGCATCCCATAAAGATGCTTCCAGTCCGGCTTTTGCCATCATGTGTCCTCTTACACGATCATTTAGGGCAATAGCCTCATCAATACCTGTTAAATCCTTTCCCAGTATGGAAGGGATTAAAAAATCGCGGAGAATATGCCAGGCAGTCTGAACAGTTTCATATGAATAAAATGGGGTGCCTTCTGCCACGCTTTCGCCCCAGCCTGTGGCCCCATCTCCATCCACCCGAACAATAATATGCTCTTCATCGTACTCCGTCCCCATTGATGTTACAAAGGGACTAACCAGTTCCATCCTGATATGTCTGAGTTCTATACTTTCAATATGCATAGTTATTATTTTAAGATAAAGACAGGTTGAAAGGACCGGGTTGCCCTCACATCACTTTCCGGCACTTCTTTTACCACAGATTATGTACTTCTTTCTTAATGTATTGATTATAAATATTATTCATAGCTAGTATCTGATCAGTAGATAAATCTGGCAGATCATATGCAGATAAATTGGAAAGTACGTGATCGACTTTCGATGCTCCGGGAATAATACAGCTGACCTCTTCAAAGCTAAGGATCCACTTCAGGGCTACCGGAGCCAGGTTCACCATACCGGGAAACAAGGATTTCAATGCATTCACCGCTTTTAATCCCAATTCGTAATCAATTCCCGAAAATGTTTCACCTTTGTCGAATGATTCACCTTTGCGGTTGAAAAACCTGTGGTCGTCAGCCTCGAACACCGTTGAGGAATTGTATAAACCTGTAAGCAGACCGCTGGCCAGGGGCACTCTCACAATAATACCGGTATTTCTTCTTTTAGCTTCCCTGAAAAACAGTTCTGCAGGTCGCTGACGGAAAATGTTAAATATGATCTGTACTGTGGAAACATTCGGGTACTCTATAGCTTTCAGAGCTTCCTCAACTTTTTCCACGCTTACACCCATGTTCAGGACCTTTCCCTGTTCTTTCAGACGGTCAAACAACTCAAATATCTCAGGGCGGTAATAGACCTCAGAAGGAGGGCAATGCAGCTGCACAAGATCGAGTGTCTCCAATCCGGTTCGCTTTAAGCTGTCCTCAATATATTTTTGCAGCACTTTTGGCTGATAGCCTGCATTAACATGAGGATTTATCTGACGTCCGCATTTTGTGGCCACATAAACCCGTTCCGAATGCGCACGAACAGCCTTGCCAACTGCAGCTTCGCTCAAACCATTGCTATAAACATCGGCAGTATCAATAAAATTAACACCATTATCGAGAGCTTTGTTTATGACCTGAATTGCATTCTTCTCATTAAAGGCAGAACCCCATTTACCCCCGACCTGCCAGGTCCCGAGCGAGATTTCAGAAACTTTAAAGCCTGTTTTTCCCAATTTTCGATATTTCATACTATTAAAGTTATACGTTTTACATTTCTCACTTTGTCTTCTGGTCTCCCTTTTCCCCTTCCATTATTCTCTTTTCTTTCTCCGGTAGAACATTGCTTTTAATTTTGACCATATATTTTTATGTTCTGAAGAGTCTCTCTGGTCTCCGATGAGAGATGCATAAGGCTCTAAACCTTCGACGTTTTCAAAAACAATTTTCAGTATTCCTGATAAAGGCAGGAATAATATAATACCGACTATACCCCAAACAACACCACCAAGGATAAGGACAAAAATGGTAAAGAAAGGACTGATGTTTACACTTCCTCCGACTACATAAGGTTCAATAAAATAATGATCGATCAGATTAACCAGTAATATTATAATAATAACCCAGATGGACTGGTCAAAGGATCCATCTATAATTGACATAAAGAAAGGAACCAGTCCTCCGATTAAAGCCCCTACATACGGTATAATGGTCATTATAGCAACAATAACTGAGAGTAAGACAGCATTTTTCAGGCCAATAATCGAAAAACCAATCAGGAAAAGTATGCCCATAATTAAAGCAGCGATCAGTCTTCCGGTCAGGTATTGCTGGGCTACATTACTGATCCTGTCTATCATTTCTTTTGCCTCATTCCTTTTATCATCCTGATAAAGCATAACCACAAAATTTTCATATTTGTTCCTTTGCATCAGAAAAAGAAAAATAAACACCATTACCAAAAATAAGCTTCCGATAAAGGTAACAGAGCCCTTTATCATGCCGGAAAGGAAACCTCCTGCATTTTTGAAAACATCCGAAGCATGTACTCTCAGCTGCTCTGTAGTTACACCCAGACTGTCATTAATCCATGCCTGTATATCCAATTTCAATTCTTCGTAACGTAATAATATTACCGGTAGCTCCTTTCCTATATTACCTATCTGCGCGGAAAGAAGTACTATAATTCCTGAAAATACTGCCACCAGGATCAGTACGGATATTACAGACGAAAGGACTCTTGAGACGCCGCGATTTTCGAGTTTGTTTGATACAGGCGTCATTAGCATCGCTAATAATCCGGCGAAGCTTATCAGCTTGAAAAATTCTCTGCCAAAATATAAGACAATGCTTATCAATATTGCAAAAAGCAATATTTTATTAATTCGTGCCAGTCCGGGATGTGGTAACATAAATTAAAGAAAATAATAAGTTAGTTAAGTTGAAAATAGTCAATTCCAACTATAAAACAAGAAGTTAACATAAAAAGTTTTAAAACCTTCCTGAATTTATTAAACATTTATTGGTTAGTGCTAATAGTTGCGCGTGGTAGCAGCAGGTGATACCAAAAAAATAAGCAGGCAATGACAGGGAATAGAAAGTAAGATGGATTTATTGCGGGCAGAAAATGAATAAATAAACCTTTCCAAAATACCTATGTTTAAGTAATTTAGTAAAATAAAACGCAGGAATATGATTTTAAGAAGTATTAACCCCTTTACAAATGAGATTGTAAAGGAATTCGACGAGTACTCAGAAGATAAGGTTGAGAAACTGATCTTTCAATCCGCCGAGGGATTTGATAAGTGGAAGAAGACAACATTTGCATACCGCAGCTCGCTGATAAAAAAAACAGCAGCGGTATTGAGAGATAATAAAAATGAATATGCCGCAGCTATTACAGAAGAGATGGGTAATCCGATTAAGGAATCCATATCTGAAGTTGAAAAGTGCGCCTGGGTTTGTGACTTCAAAAAGCAGCTGATCTCATTCAGGAATTCCGCGACGGAGCCGTTTTTATAAACTCGCTGGTAAAATCAGATCCAAGGTTACCATTCGGAGGAACCGGACACTCGGGCTATGGAAGAGAGCTTGCCATTCATGGAATCAGGGAGTTTGTAAATGTTAAAACTGTATACATTATGAAGTAAAATGAGTGTGGAATTGCCTCATTTATTTTAAAACAATTTCGTTTCTTTATCAACACTATACATGATTGTATTCCATTTCTGGTAATTTTATCTGATTTACAATTAAAAAAGAATTATGAGTGGATTTTTCGGAAGTGTCTCAAAGAATGATTGCGTGATAGGAAATGGCATCCTTGCAGCATAAGATAAATTAGGCAGGACGACGGTTATCATCAGTATAATGGTTGAAAGAATCAGAAAAAACCTCGGCTTAACTACTCTTAAATTCCAGAAACTCAACGATCTTGTCAGGGCTATCGGTCTGCCGAAAGAGAAACTCTGTACCCATTGCTGGGATGCATCAAGTTTCTTTTGAAATTTTTTATTTATTATTAGCCTTCTCCTCAATATGTTTAGTAATTGCCTCTTTATTAATATTAATATCAACAATTGTATAATAGATCATAATCAGAGTTTTATTGTCGTTTGGTTCTTTCCTGAAAGTTAAAAAATCAATTCTCTTGTCTAATGTATTCAGGGTAATGGTATATGAGATGCAGTTTTTGTCTACTCCCTGAAATAGCCATTTTTCCTGATCTTTATCTACTTCAAGCAATTCCAGAATATATGCATTTTCAATGACGGCATGTTCATGTGCCTTCCCAAAAACTCTTAATGTTAAAAGGTCTTTGTCAATTTCCATCGACAAACTTTCTGCCAGTTTGCTAATTGGATAAAATTTATCCATAATTACATCTGATTTACAAATTACCATTGAATCTGCTGTTATGGAAATTTGGCCTCTCACAGAAATAAACCAGGACAGAATGACCAGGCTCAAAATGATTTTTTTCATAGTATTTTCGTTTTTAAGTGAGCATTACCTGACTTCAGTCAGGTTGAATATTATAAGGTATTTTTTAAATATCAAATCTGAACTGAATAAGGAATCCACTACCCGTGACGTAAGGATTATTCCTGTAAGTGAACCGTTTAACCAGGTCGACCCTGAATATTTTCAGAATATTTGAAACACCGATCCCTGCCTCAACATAAGGTTGACTTTTAAGTGTATAAGTCACTGGCACGCTATTTATGTCAGTCGGAAATTTAAACAGATCATTCTGATAATCAGGATTATTAGTTTTACTGAGCCCCCCGTATAATACCTTGCAGGTTACCAATTCCCTCAGCTTGAGCTTTTTTACCAGTGGTACTTTATTTAAAATAAAACCGTTAAGACAGTACTCGACATTTATCGAAGCATATTGATCGCTGACAAATTCGAGGAAATTCATCATGCTATATGAATTCCTCTGATAAGAATATGTTTGATTTGCCCTGTGTATATACAAGAGAGGGAAAGGAACCTTTCCGAATATTTTTCCAGCCTCAAATGTAATATCTCCATATCCGAAAATTGATGCATAAAATCGCTTTAGTATGCTCATCTGAAGACGCAAATAATTATAATCGTTAAATATCTGTTTCGAGCCAATTGCAAATTTTAACTGAATAACCGGGTATTTGTTACGAACGGGATATCTGTATAATTTCCCCTGATAAAATGTTTCGTTGGGAGCGTAACGCAGATTAAGATATAGTTCAGAGATATTTATATTGCTTATTTCATTTGTCAATGACAAATAATCAACAGTATTGAAATGCAGATTGCCTGACGGCGATTGCCTTGTATAGCTAAATCCTGCCAGGTAAGAAAAATGATTTTCAAATTCATTAAGGAATTCGGTCCTGAAAGTTCTGTTTAAAAAGAATTTATCATTTACTCCTCTTTTTAAGGATAAAAATATGTTGTCATCCTCAGATAACTGGAGTTCCAGACCCGGTATTTTTATCTCCTTCTGGTAACTTATCCTGATTGATTTAACAGGAAATACATAAATTGTCCTTGGGGTTAATGAATATGTGAAACCTAAATTATACTTTAACATTCTGTCAGCCAGGCCATATACAAAATAACCATCAATGTTTAATTTTTTACTGAATTCAGGGGTGGTCCTGCCTCCGAACCGGAATCTCGATCCTTCCACACTATTATAGCTGTAAAAACTATCGAAAGGTCCTATTTCGATTTTACCCAGATTCAGAAAATCGGTAGTAATCAACATTAATATCTTCATCTTTCGCTGAAATGCAGGAATCTTTTTTATGCTGTCAATAGTTGAATAGATAGTGCTTTCTGATTTGGACAGAGGCACATATCTTTTTGATTTCCAAAAATCTTCTCCGTTTGCAGTTTGTTCAAGCTTCTCAACTTTTCCCGGACCTCTGAATACTTTGCTGTCAATAGTCTCATTTATTTTATAATCCTTATAAGTAATAATCCGTTGCCCATACAAACCCATTGAGTTTTTAGATATGCCAAAATCAATTGCGATCTCGTCTTTTGAAAGCAACCAGTTTTTCTGTCCGAACTGATCAAAATCCTGTGTGATGGCAATATTCTGAACCCAATCAACATTTATATTCTTATTTAACCCCATATCGATCTTCCTCACTGCAAAACTGCTATCCATGGTTATATACAGATAACCATGGAAAAGAAAATCAGATTTGTTCCGGGGTTCAAAAAATAACCTGATACATTTAATATTATTTACTGATAATGTATCCTGAATGTAATACTTGTAAAAAACAGGAGCACTGTTAGCAATCGGACTCACAAACTTGTTTGTCAGAAATAAAATTTCATTGTCGTAAATATTTATATTCTGATATAAATAATCAAGATGTGCTGAAATACCCTTATTATCAAGATATTGGTCAATATTGGTTGTTTTCTCGTCACGGACTATTTCTTTTGTTGCTTCAGGCTCTTTTCTGTAATAATGATCAGATATTGCTTCTTTTATATAAAGAGGAAGAACATTATTGCCAATTCGTTTTGTCGTATCTATGTTATCAAAGATAAATGTGAATTTTCCGAAGAGATTATTCTTTTTGAACTTTTCAGTTACGTTGCTTAAGGCAAACTGTAATTTTTCATACTTTTTGTACTGCAGGTAATCATATTTTTCTTCTCTGTTAGAATTCTTATGATCGATTACTTTTTCAATAAGAGCTACCGCAGGATTATTTTTGTTTTTGTAGGTAGTTTTTCCCCGGTTTACTATCACTTCATTGAGAGCAATTGCAGATAATCTTAATCTTACATCGATTGTCTGATTCACACTCCTGGAAATACTGCGGGATTCGGTTTCGTAACCTATAAATGAAAAGAGAATTGTGTCAGCTTTAACTGATGTCTCAATATGGTATTTCCCATCCTTATCGGTAATAGTTCCAACGGTTGTCTTAACCAGTATAACCGATGTCCCCGTAAGCGGAACGCCTGTTTTAGCATCTGTAACAGTTCCATTAATTACTGTTTTGTCAGAATTCTGAGAAAACGAATCCAGATTCGCCGAAAATAAGGAAAATATTAAAAACAGGTATAAATATTGCTTTCTGAAATCCTTCATTTCAAATTGCTTATATGAGAATTAGCCAATCACGCCATGTGCTGATCGCATATCCTCTTTCCAAATAAAAATGATTAATAACCTGGATTGAGACCTCATAAGAAATGTCGTTAGCCAATTATAAACAAATTTAGCGATATGAATTTATTTGGAGATAAAAAATCCATATCTTTTCACATATATTGTGAGTGATCCGGTTTGAGGCGTGCGATTTTGGATACAACAGGATTCACAACATGGGTTCCATTAATACAATTAAAAATATAGAATATGAATAAAACAATAATCAAACTTCTTGACGTGGTTGACCAGACTGAACTGCCGGAAATGTCAGTTGATAAGATCCCTGCAAATGGAGATGCTCTTGAAATCAAAGGTGAAGTATACTATGTATGTGAAAATATCAGCAAACAACCCTCTGATCCACAAGTGATTGGTGTGATACCTTTAATTGTAAAAAACCCGGCCAATGTTTCAAATATTAAAGAATATATTCAGTGTTTATCGCTGGCTCACAGAAGAGTACAATTTAAAAATGCCAAAGGGAGCTGCGATATCGAGAGCTGTGATGAGATGATCATAACATAATTTATTAAGGAGCGACGATATTACGGTACGATAGTGTGAGGGCATTACCCACAGAGAAAATTTGATTACAAAATTCCAATGTAAAAATGAATTCAAATAAGTAGATTTGGCACTTAATCCGTAAGAGAAATCAAATATTTAACATTTTAAATTAAAATAAAATTAAAAACTTATAATTCAATGCCATGAACAAATTTCTAAAACTGGCAATACTATTAATCCTTGTAAGTACAATTGCCAACAGCCAGGTAACAGGGTACGTTTTTACAATAAAAAAAGAACTGGCCTGCACGCCGGTCAAAAATCAAAGTGCAACTAACACCTGCTGGTGCTTCTCCGGAATATCCATGCTGGAATCAGAGCTTCTGCGCATGGGAAAGAAACCTTACGATCTTTCGGAAATGTTTATTGTAAGGCATACCTATGAGAAAAAAGCCCAGATGTATGCCAGGATGCATGGCAGTTCTACATTTGCTGGAGGAGGTGAATACGGCGATCTTCTTAACGGTTGTCGTGAGGTCGGCATGGTTCCCGATATTGCCTATCCCGGACTGAACTACGGCGAAACAAAGCACAACCATAATGAGATGGATGCTGCCCTGAAGGGATATATGGATGCTGTGATCAAAAGTCCCAAACTGACTACAGCCTGGTTTGCAGGACTGAATGGGATCCTCGATGCCTACCTCGGAAAAACTCCGGAAAGCTTTACATATGAGGGAAAAACATACACCCCGGTAAGTTTCATGAAAGAGCTGGGTATAAACCCCGATGATTATGTCCTTCTCACTTCATTCAATCATCACCCCTTCTATAAACCATTTATCCTTGAGGTGCCCGACAACTGGGCGGGCGGTTCCTTCTATAACCTGCCTGTGGATGAACTTATACAGGTAATCGATAATTCCATAACGACCGGCTATTCTGTCGGATGGTCCAGCGATATGAGTGACAAGGGCTTTTCAATGAAACAGGGCGTTGCAATTATTCCTGAGAAAAACTGGAACGAGATGACGGAAGAAGAGACCGCGAATGTATTTAACGGACCTCATCCCGAAAAACTGATAACCCAGGAGCTCAGGCAGAAAGAATTTGATAATTTTTCCACCACCGACGATCACGGAATGCATATAATAGGTCTTGCGACAGACCAGTCGGGAAATACTTTCTATAAAGTGAAGAACTCATGGGGTGTTGTAGGGAAATATGATGGATTCATTTTTGTATCCAAACCATATGTAATGATGAGAACAACCAACATTATGGTGAATAAAAATGCTATACCTGCTGCAATTGCAAAGAAACTGGGAATAATGTAGACAGACATAGAATGTCTTGCGTGCCGTTTTTCCATTACCTGCCGAATAACCTTTTAAAGAAACCCTTTTTCTTAAGTTTAGGTTTATCAACACTTTTATCAGGAGCGATCTTCTTTCTTTGGAAAAGATCCATGAATTTACCCAGTATATTCTTTTCTCTGAAATCGGGACAATCAAGAGCTCCGGCCAATTCCGCAGGAAGATCGGAAAATGAGGTGATTAATTGTGAAGTCAATGTGTCATTCGACTGAATTTTTTTCAATGTCAATGCCACAATGGGTAAGGCAAGGGTGCTCCCGGAACCGTCTGATCCATTATTGAAATGTATAGCCCGCGATGAGGCCCCTACCCTGGTAACAATAACCAGTTTCGGATTAAAAGCAGTAAACCAGGCATCAGAATAATCCTGTGAAGTTCCGGTTTTTCCTGCCATCGGGAGATTAACACCATAGACACTCCTCATTGAAGAACCGGTTCCCTCGCTGACTGCCTTCTGCAAAATTGCACCGATCAGAATGGTTGATCTTTCGGTAAGAACCCTTTCTTTTACATCAATGAATTCATTCTGATATATAATTTCTCCATCCGGGGCCTTGACTGATATAATGCTCTGCGGAGTGATCCTGTACCCTCCATTGGCAAAAGATGAATAGGCCACAGCTGTTTCCATGATGCTTCCTTCAGCAGTTCCCAGTGCAAGAGACGGATTGTCTTCAAGGGTAAATGAAAATCCCATTTTCTTCCACAGAGAATCAAGCTTTTCAAAGCCAACTTTTAAAAACAAGTTATAGGTCGGGACATTCATTGACAGTGCAAGAGCACCTGCAAGTGAATATTTCCCACCATATGTGTGATCATAATTTTCCGGACTCCATTCATCGATCCCTGAAGGAGCAATCGAATCATTATCAAGATACTGACATGGTTCCATCCCCTGTTCAAATGCCTCAGCATATAGAATTGGCTTGAACACTGACGCCATTTGTCTCCTGGCGTGGATTTGATCATAAGGCTGAGATTTAAAATCAATACCTCCAACCCAGGCTCTGACGGAACCTGTTAAGGGATCCATGGCAATCAGGCCTGCATGTAGTATTAATAGAGCCTGTTTCAGGCTGTCAGCAACAGAAATTGAATCATTACGGGATCCATTCCAATCAAAAATTTGCCTTATATTGATTTCTCCTGCACGTCCGGACAGGTTCAGGCTTTTTAATTCCTGTTCTGTGATCTGGCTGATCATTTTTTTGCCTGAAGGAGTCTGATATTGTGCCCAGAGTCTTTTCTGCATAGTTGAGAGATGTTCGCGAAAAGCCTCCATGGCATATCCTTGAAGAGTAAGATTCAATGTGGTTGTAATAGTCAATCCATCTTCTTCAATATTCCACATTTTCCCTGTAAGAGACTCCACATTTTTCAGCAGCTGTTCAGCTTCATTTTTTACCCTTACCAGAAAATAGTCTGCCGGGCCATCGGATTCAATGTCTTTGTAATTTTGAATTAATGGCAATTTACAAAGCGAATCTGTCTGAGATGCAGTAAGATAGTTATACTTCTGCATTTGCTTCAAAACCACATTCCTTCTTGTTACTGCATTTTCCGGATGAAGCCGGGGATTATACCAGGTGTTTGCCTTGAGCATACCAACCAGAACTGCGGATTCCTGGTAGTTCAGAAATTCAACTTTTTTATTGAAATATCTTCGTGATGCCGTTCCGATGCCGTAAATATTTTCTCCGAAAGAAACGGTGTTCAGGTATAGAGTCAGAATTTCATCTTTGCTGAAAGTTTTTTCGAGACGATGACCCAGTATTGCTTCTTTGGTTTTGATGATCAACAGATACAGCCTCCCAGAACTTTTCCTGCCAAACATATTCTTTGCGAGCTGCTGGGCGATGGTACTGCCTCCACCGGATTGGCGGTTGTTAAGCAGCAGTGATTTGAAGAGTACCCTGAAAAGACTTCTTGTGTCAATACCTTTATGTTCATAAAAACGGGAATCTTCCGTTGCAATCAGTGCATTAATAAGATTCACAGGAATTTGACTGTAGGTAATATTTGTTCTGTTTTCCGAAAAAATATTGCCTATCAGTTTACCCTCTGAGGATAATACCACTGTTGCTGTTGCATTCTTAAAACTCAGCAGTTCTTTCTTACTTTGCAGATGGCCAAATACTCCGGAATATACGGAAGCAATAAAAACAAGAGGTAATGCCAGTATAACCAGTGCAACAATAAGTATGATCTTCCAATTTTTCTTCATTATTACAGTACCAGACAAAAGACAAAAGTAAAAAGATATAAGCAATAACATGTATTATGCAATTTATGCACCAGATGATTTACAATTCAAGACAAAAGACAACACCTGGTATTTCCCTGTTTACTTTTTACTTTTTGCCTGAATCCATTTTTGTCTTTTTACTTTTATCTTTTATCTTTATTGAAAATGAACTTAAAACAAAAATACGGCAGTACAGCGATGGTAGCCGGCGCTTCAGAAGGAATCGGTGCTGCATTTGCGACCTTTCTGGCAGCGGAAGGAATGGACCTTATACTCATTGCCCGGCGTCTTCAACCGTTACAGCAATTGGCTGATTTATTGAAAAATAAATATGCAGTAGATGTAATGTGTATCTCCTGCGACCTGTCGGGTGAAAATGCTGTACAGGAAATTGGAGAAGTATTGAATGGCAGGAAAATCAGTTTTCTGGTTTATAACGCTGCTCTGTCGTATATTGGTCCGTTTATTAAAAATTCAGCTGAGAACCATTCTCAGGCGGCCCGTGTAAATATGATAACCCCGCTGAAGATGGTCCGGCTGTATGGTGAAAAAATGCTCTCGGACGGGAAAGGAGCAATTGTTTTAATGACATCACTGGCAGGCTTTCAGGGTAGCGGCTATTTATCAGTATATGCAGCAACAAAAGCTTTTAGCAGGATCCTGGCTGAGAGCCTGTGGTATGAGTGGAAAAACAGCGGCGTTGATGTGATTGCCTGTTGCGCGGGCGCCACAGCGACTCCTGGTTTTAAGAATACAAATCCTGAGAAGACCGGATTTCTTGCTCCACGGGTGCTCGAGCCGGAAGAGGTGGTACATGAATGTTTTAAAAAGCTGGGTAAACAACCCTCTTATATTACAGGCAGGGCAAACAGGCTGGCATCGTTTATTATGCAAAAAATCCTTCCCCGGAAAATGGCAGTTAACATTATGGGAGATACTACCCGGAAAATGTACAGACTATAAAAAAAGGCGTGAGGCGTGAGGCGTAAGAGGTGACGCTCAGAGCTCAGTACACAGTGGAAGAAGGAATCATCTATGAGGTGCGAGGCGTCCAGCATGCCGCCTTTTAATAAATAAAGGGAATGATCCGGTATGGGACTTTCTTAACGTAGGTTTTCCAAAGTTCTCCATATTTGAGCGCACATCTTTTATCGTCGTCTCTCTGACGTGAGATCAGCAAAAGAACATAGTATAAAGGGTATAACCAGGGCCAGATCAAAGCGGGATATCCTGTACAAAGAATTATACCCGATGCCATTAATATTTCACCCAGATAATTAATATGCCTGCTCATGCCCCAGAATCCATTTACAAGCAGGGAATTATTACCATCCGTAATTGTTTCGGGTACAATCCCGAATACTCTTCTTGCCGGATCTATTTTGAAATAATACTTCTGCATATTAGCCCCTCTTGACAAAACCCACCCGAAAAAGAAAATAAGGATATATATCAGTAATACCCAGGCGGGAGTATGAGGATCCGGCAAATCTACTGTAAACCATAAAAATATAGAATAAAAGTATGGATAAAAGACTAAACATCCCCAGCCTAACTTGAATCCAACCCTTTCAGCAAATAAATCATAAGTATAGAGATGAACTTCTTCGAAGATGAAATAATCAATAATGAAGTAAGTAAGTAATGCCGTGGAAATCAGGATTCCGGTTGAGGCATGATCTCCATACAGCATCCAATGATGAGCTGTAAAGCTCAATGCATTCAGCTCTAACATTGTTGCACCAGTCAGATACAACCACATTTTTGCATCCGCTATTCCACCCCAGAGCTGGAGGTTTTCAATTCTGCCAAAAAAAAGATCTGCAAGAAAAAACTTACGTACAGGAGGATAATGTAATACAACCACCAGGGAGAAAATGATACCGGAAAAACATGCACCAACCAGACCATACCACCTGTAATTATAAAGCCAGTCATAAGGGACCAGATTAAAATATCCCAATAAAAACCAGATTAAAACTACAGTAAAGAAAACAAAGATACCGTTAAGATGATATCTCATTTTTTCTTCAGAATTTATTTTAGATACATATCCGGTTACCCACCTGCCAGGCAATAATGCGTTCAGAGCAAAGATCAGCAGGGTAATTATAACCGGTGCCAAAAATCCCAGCGTTTTATCCATAGTATAGAGCTATAACTTAAAATGCCAGGCGTAATGAGGTGTGTAATATTCGTTGTCTGGCAATGATTGGTGAGTTGAGAGGGAATTATTACCTGACTGACTTCAGATGTTTATCAAGAAACTTTTCCATTGCATTATAAAAATCGTACCGGTTATTCTGATTACGAAAACCATGACCTTCATTATCTTTTACAATATACTCCACTTCAACACCACGTTGTTTCAATGCTGCTACCATCTGGTCGCTTTCTGCCTTATTCACTCTCGGATCGTTTGCACCCTGGGCAACAAGTATTGGCACTTTAATATTAGCTGCATGGAGTACGGGTGAGGCTTCTGCCATTAACAGACTATCTTTTACAGGATCTCCTACCATTTCATGAAATTGATCCAGGTAAGGTTTCCAGTAAGGAGGGATAGTATTCATAAAAGTAAATAGATTAGCCACCCCAACATAATCTATTGCACAACAATATAAATCCGGTGTAAAGGCAACACCTGCCAGAGTAGCATACCCGCCATAACTTCCCCCATAAATAGCAATGCGTTTTGGATCAGCAATTCCTTCTTTCTTAAGATATTCTACCCCGTCAGTAATGTCATCCTGCATTTTTTTACCCCATTCTTTGAAAGATGCTTCCCAGAACTTTTTACCATAACCGGTGCTTCCCCTGAAATTCATTTGTAACACAGCATAGCCTCTGTTGGCTAAGAACTGTACTTCAGGATTAAAATACCACCCATCTCTGGCCCATGGACCTCCATGCGGATTAACCACAACCGGTATTTTTTTTGCTTCAATACCTTTTGGCAAGGTAAGATACCCATGAATGGTTAATCCATCGCGGGAAGTATAAGAAATAGGCTTCATATAAGCCATATCATTTTCATTAATCCAGGGATATGGATCAGCAATTTCCAAAGTTTCTTTCGAGCCAAAATCATAAACATAATATTTAACGCGAAGTCTGTCACTGTAAACTGATACAATCCCTTTCTTCCTACCATCATCCCATCCGTTAAAACCTACCTCATACCCATTGAATTGTTTTTTCAATCCCTCATTTATGTCTCCCCATTCTTTATCAAAAAAATGTTCTTCTGCCTTCTCACCTTCCCAGCTGACACTGGCCAGCACTTTTTTCTGTTTATCATAAAATGCACCTTCCAAATCATAATCAGGATTAGTATACAGTTCTTTAACTTCTTTTTTAGATACCGGATCATATTCTGCCAGGACTACTTTATCCCTGCCGGAATTTGACAGAACATAAATATTCCGGTTAAAGGCATCAAACGATTGTGGATAAAATGTTTCTTTGAACGTTGTAGTGACTAATAGATTAAAAGTATCCTTATCGGTATTACGGTAGAGGTACGAGATGTTAACTCCATCGGTCTTTGTCGCCATCCTTATTACTCCATTATTATCGGTATACCAGGAATCGTAATTCAGTCTGTTTTCGTACATTAAAGTAAGTTGACCTGTTTCAATATTGATAAGATAGGGATCAAAATATTGCTTATCTCTTTTATTTATCAGAACCAGCATTTCTTTTTCTTTACCAGGGATAAAACGCATGATATCCAATATTTCAGTGCGATATCCCGGAAAGGGAGTAAGAGCTCTTTTATCTTCACCTGTTACAGATACCGAAAACAACTGAAAGTTTTCATCACCACCAATATCCTGCAAATAGACTATCCGGTTCCCTTTCCAAAAATAATTTCCAATACTTCGCAGAGTGTCGCTTGTAACACGAACTGCATTTTTATCTCCGACTTTCTGGACAAATACATTTAACATATCTTTAAAATTAGAAAGGTATGAGTAGTAATTACCATCAGGGGAAATCTGGAAATTGGTTTTCTCTCCATTTTTAAAAAACAATTTCATGTCAACTAAAGGAGCTGGAATTTCCTTCTCTTTAGAAGATGAGGTACATCCTGCGATAAATAATAAAGCAGTTAACGAAACCAGAAATAGTTTACTTTTCTTCATAATTTTCATATTTATGATACCAAATTTATAAAATGACTGCACCAAAGTCAATTTTATTTTATGAAGACATATAAGCAAATGATGTGAGCACAAGATCAGAATTTACATTTTATTTTTGAGCGACAGCTTCCGAAGCGGCTTATTTACCCTGATGGTGGTGAAAACAACTGCAAGCGTCATTATACCGCCAAATACTACCGAAGGTACCAGGCCCATAATTTTAGCGGCCACCCCCGATTCGAACGCACCTAACTCATTCGATGACCCTATAAATATGCTGTTTACGGATGCAACCCGGCCACGCATATCATCGGGTGTAAATAGCTGAAGAATTGTCCCCCTGATCACAACGCTTATATTATCAAAAGCTCCGCTGAGAATTAACAGCAGTCCTGATAATATAAAACTCCTGGAAAGTGCGAAACCAATCATACTGAGACCGAAACCGGTTACTGCAATAAACAGCACTTTCCCGGTTCGTCCAACCGGCGGATGGAACATCAGAACAAAAGCCGTAAGTGCGGCTCCTATGGCAGGGCATGCTCTGAGCAATCCCAGCCCTTCAGGGCCTACAAGCAATATATCGGATGCAAATACCGGAAGCATTGCAACTGCTCCGCCGAATAGCACGGCAAACATATCGAGGGTAAAGGCTCCAAGCAATTCCGGTGTTTTAAAGACAAAACTTATACCGCTTTGGATCCTGGTAAATATCCCTTCGGAAGTATCGATAACCTCGTGTCTGCCAATTTTTATAAACATTACCATAAAAAACGACAGGGTATAGAAACCCACTACCATTGAATAGGCAGGCACTATTCCCCAGAATCCATAGATCATTCCTCCGATTGCCGGTCCTAAAACAGCTGCCACCTGCCAGTTAGCGCTGTTCCATGTAGCCGCATTTGCATATAAATTCCTGGGTACCAGCTGACCCATCAGAGCAACCTGTGCAGGGCCTAATATTCCTCGGGCCAGACCTGATATAAATATTGCAATGAAAATAGGGATGATACCGAACCTTTCGGAAAAATATGCTGAATTTGTACTATATATCAACAATAATATTGAAGCCAGAATAAGCAAAAGAGTGGTATAGTTAACAATCTTGCGCCGGTTCCATAAATCGATATAATGTCCGGCAAAGAGAGATATACTTACCTGCGGAATCACCTCAACCAGGCCAACAAACCCGAGCCATAGCACATTATGGGATAAATCGTATATCTGCCATCCTACAATAACCGACTGCATAAGGCTGGCCATTGTCATAAGAATGCGATAGAACAGAAAAAAACGGAAATTTTTTACGTGCATTACCGCAAAAGCACTGCCGGAGAACCAGGAAATCATATCAATTTATTTTCCGGGCAAAAATAGCTAATTGTTACGACTCACAACGCACTAGGCACGATATACGGAAAAATTTTCGGGTGGTGTGATGGTGCAATGGCGCAAGGGCACAACGGCGCAACGGCACAACGGCGCAACGGCGCAAGGGCGCAACGGCGCAACGGCACAATGGCGCAACGGTGTGGTGTGACGATGCGATAAACAGGAGACAGGTAAAAAAATGAACATTTAGAACATTCTCTGTATTAAAATGTTAAAGTTATCAGAGAAAAACAAAAACATAATTCCTAAATAAAAGGAGAGTTATTTCATTCTCACGATTTCACTGGAAGAATTAATAAAATCGTACAAATATGACAAAGAATAAATCATTAGTAAAAATACTGAAAGGAACAAATCCCAATCTGCTAAGTCTTTGTATATTACTATTACGTTGTACTATCGGGATCCTGTTATTTATTACCGGTTCCGGAAAATTATTAGGCTGGTTTGGCGGTTATGGGATGGAAGCTACATTGCAATGGTTCAGTAAGATTGGAATATCAACGTTTCTTACCTACCTTAGTACCTGCACGGAGTTTCTTGGCGGATTGCTTCTGACTATCGGTTTATTGACCAGACCCGCTGCTTTCGCTGTTATGATAAACATGCTGGTTGCAACACTCATAACCTTGCCGCACGGATTCATGGGACCGACTGGGGCACAAACTCCTTTTATATTTCTTATTATTGACATTGTAATTCTCCTCGCAGGACCGATGGCTTACAGTGTTGACAGGATCATTTTCGGAAAATCCGGCTAAAACTTTCCGGATTTACACATATAAACGAAAAAACTAAACTTATCAAACATAAGGAGGTATAAAGATGAAAATACAAAGTCCAGAGTTCAAAGAAGGTGCTGCTATTCCAGGTAAGTATACCTGTGATGATATTGATATTTCGCCTCCCCTTGAATGGTCAGATGTCCCGGTGGGAACAAAGGTATTTGCACTTATCTGTGACGATCCCGATGCACCGGCAGGGACATGGGTACACTGGGTATTATTTAATATTCCAGGGGATCTTCGGAAGCTTGCTGAGCATGTTCCGGAAAGTGAAACTCTTAACAACGGTGCGCGACAGGGGAAAACTGATTTCGGACATATCGGGTATGGTGGTCCCTGCCCTCCCGGAGGCACTCACAGGTACTATTTCAAAATATATGCATTGGATTCAGAACTTGATTCTAAGCCAGGCATTACTAAAAAAGAATTATTAAAGGCGATGGAGGGACACATTCTTGGAGAAGGACAATTAATGGGAAGATACAAAAGAAAGGGCTGACCACCTGTCTTGCTTGTCTTATCGGCTTCCAGCTTTTTAATTATTCATGATCATGGCCGGTCATTTGTTTCAGGGCCTCCGCGTAACCGGTAACCGGAGTTTTACAGGTTTTATCAACACAGACATAAATTGTGGTCTGACCCGGTACCAGTTTATTTTCAAGCAGATTTAATGTCCCTTCGTCCTTTCCGCCGAGAAAAACGGCATCAGGAAGATAGTTAGTATCTAAAGTTTTCCGGAAGTGGTCCCAATCTGGCCCAACAATAGCGACTTCAAATATCGGTTTTATAAGATGAATCCCCAATAGTCCCCAGTTAGAATATGAGAAGATATTCTGATGTAATTCCTTCTTGATATTTATCAGCATCTGCCTGGCTTTTTGAAAGAATGATTCATTATTGAAATAATTTCCCAGCAGAAAAAGATCCATCGCCATTCCGGAGTTCGAGGAAGGTATTACATTATCGGCAATTTCCATTTTCCTGGCTATCAAATCAGAATGATAATCAGGCGTATAATAAAACATTCCGGATGAAGTATCATAAAAATGCAATATTGTGTAATCAGTCAATTCATAAGCTTTATAGAGCCATTTTTCATCAAATGTTGCCTGGTAAAGACCGATAAATGCAGAAATAGTAAATGAATAATCATCCAGAAGTCCGGGAATTGATGATTTACCGTTTTTGGAATTGCGGGTAATCTCGTTATTCCCCTTTATTGCACTCCTGCATAGATAGCCGGCGTTTTTTAGAGCCGAATTGAGGAATCTCTCTTCTCCAAATGCCCTGTAAGCATCAGTATATCCCCTTAACATCATAGCATTCCATGAAGTGAGTATTTTATCGTCGATAGCGGGTTTTACTCTTTTATTCCGGATTTCCAGCATCACTTTCCTGGCATTATCTAACCTTTTCTTAAGGTCTGCCGGATTGATATTATATTTTTTCGAATTTTTTTCCTTTCCTGGTTGCCTGTACAAAATATTTTTCCCTGTTTCCCAGTTTCCGGGGCTGATAATGTTAAAATATTCAATGAAGAGAGGCGCTTCTTTTCCCAGGACAGATTTAACTTCATCATTCGTCCATGCATAATATTTCCCTTCTTCTCCTTCGCTGTCAGCATCTAGAGATGAATAAAACCCTCCTTCAGGAGAGGTTAATTCCCGATCAATAAATTCAAGTGTCTGATATACAACATCTTTATATAATGGATTCTTTGTTAACTGCCATGCATGCGAATAGAGACTGACCAATTGAGCATTATCATACAGCATTTTTTCAAAATGTGGAATGTGCCAGTTTTCATCTGTTGAATAGCGTGAAAAACCTCCCCCTACCTGGTCGTAAATACCTCCCGCTGCCATGTTGTCTAATGTTGATGTTACAGCTTTTAATGCATCAGGATTATGATTCAGGGTATAATAATGCATAAGATATTCCCAGATGGAAGGCATTGGAAATTTGGGTGAGTGCATCATCCCGCCTTTTTTAAAATCAATAATTGGTTTCAGCCTGTTGAAAATATCATCCAGATCACCTGATGTTAAAAATGATTTTTCGTGATTGAAGACAACATTCTCTGCGGATTTTATTCCCTTTGATACCAGTTCTGCCTGACTGATAAGTGTTTCAGGATTCTTATTGTTGATATCGATAAAATAATCCAGGACTTTTATCCAGGTGTCTTTAGGATAATACGTTCCGGCAAAAAATGGTTTTCCGTCAGGCAAAGCCAGTACATTTAGCGGCCAACCACCACTACCGGTTATAAGGTATGCGGCATTCATGTAAACCTGATCAATATCAGGCCTTTCTTCCCTGTCGACCTTGATACAAACAAAGTGCTCATTCATTGTACGTGCAACAATTGTATCTTCATAACTTTCATGTTCCATAACATGACACCAGTGACAGGCCGAGTACCCGATGCTGATGATGAGCATCCTATTTTCATCTTTCGCTTTTTTCAGTGCATTTTCTCCCCACGGATACCAGTTGACCGGATTATGTGCATGTTGCAGCAAATATGGACTGCTTTCGTGAATGAGATCGTTGGTATATTTATGCATGATATTCTTTATGTTCAAGCAAGATACTCCGGCTGAAGAATATCTTTGGTTTGTCGACAATTTCAAATCCGGCTTTATTAACCAGTCGGGTCAATTCTTCAAATGCTTTCCTTAAAACATGAAATTTAGGTTCAATAATGAAGATTTTCCCTCCGGGCTTCAAAACTGATTTCAATTCATCTAAAAGTTTTTCATGTTCAGGTACCTCATGAACCATCCAGAAAGCCAGAATGAAATCAACTTTTTCAGTTACGCCGATGCTATTTTCCTGACATTTATGTATCTCAACTCTTTGCTCCAGAGCAGTACCTTTTATCTTACGGGTTACTATTTCAAGCATCCCATCCTGCAGATCCGCAGCAATAACCTTCCCTGAGTCATCAAGCATTTTCGCAATTTCAATAGTGAAAACTCCGGGGCCACATCCCAGGTCAAGAACTGTCATTCCTTTGCTAATGTAAGGTCTCAGTATTTTCCGGGGATTTTGTAACCATCTCCTAAAAGAGTTATCGAGACTTCCTGCAAATCCAGCAGGGCAAACATAGGGGCGTTCTTCGTTTTTCATTTTGATTACTTCATATCAGTCAAATAACATCATATATCAAATCTAATTGGAATTATGTGGTTTACAAAATGGAATACGTGTATCTGAAATCAGGATTAATAAATAATCCCATACACCCTTTCCCCCTCTCTCCCCTTAAAATAAAAACCGGCCTAAGCCGGCTTTTATTTATGCCTGCTCTGGAGTTGTAATTTTTTCATCCTCCCTGCAGGAATGTCTGTATTTATCATTATATCTTCTTCTCCAATCTTTCCTGCCATGGTCCCGTGAACCCGGGGCTATCCCTGTAAGAAGGATTTTCGAAAGTAAAAACAGCCCTGCTGTCTGCCAGAAGGTCAGGACAGGTCCGTGGAACAATACAGGAATAAGCGAGTTCCACAGGCACATTACTAAATAAATCGTCAATGTGACAAAACCCACGCCGAGTATACCAAAACCCACATACTTTAAAATTCTTAACGCTTTCATACTAGTTATTTTTTAATAGTTTATATAATTCAATTAATCTGCCCCTTAATGCAAGGACAGCATATCGTTTCCGCGAGATGAGGGTATTGACTCCAATACCGGTTTTTTCGGATATCTCTTTAAAACTCATATCCTCAAACTCGTTTGCCACGAATACATAGCTTTGCTCTTCAGGTAGTTCCGAAAGAGTCTCATCGATGGCTTCCCATATCATCTCCCGAATCTCATCATCTTCATGAGTGGAACCAAGTGAAGGGAGTATTTCCTCGAGAGTTAATGGGCCATCATCACCATCTTTTGCGCTTTCACTGTAGTTGATACTGACAGGCTTCTTTTTGCGGAAAAGGTCGGTGATACGGTTATCGGCCACTTTGTAAAGCCATGCCGTCAGGTTTTCAATTCTTCTGATGCCCCTGAAGCCAACAGTAAGCTGGTAGAAGACATCCTGCAGAATATCTTCTGCCTCTACCCTGTCGGAAATCCTGTTTCGTATATAGCCAAGCAGACGTTTCCGCTCGTCTTTATAAACAGCTCCGATTTTTTCTGACTCTTTGGGACTCATATAAGATGTCTTTTAGTTCCATAGACGAAAGAGCGGTATAAATATTTTAAATATTTGACATTATTTAATAATTCCATTAAGCAAAGAGCGCAAAATTTCTAAGAATTTGCACAAACGGACTCTTTTATTTACTTTTCAGGAATTAAAATTAATTATCAAATTAGATTTTTACTTTAAATTATTTTAAACAGACTGCTGATGAGAAGTTTTTCACTCGACAAAAGTAAGATCAAAGTTTTGTTGCTTGAAGGGATTCATGAGAATGCCAGACAATTCTTCGTGGAAAATGGCTATACAGATATTGAATGTCTGAAGGAAGCGCTATCGGGTAATGAGCTGGAAAAAAAGTTGCAGAATACCCATATAATCGGCATCAGAAGCCGCACTGAAGTCCGTAATATCCATCTTAATAAGGCCCCTAAACTATTTGCCATCGGATGTTTCAGTATCGGAACAAACCAGGTAGATACCCGTGATGCCAAAATGCTTGGTATTCCGGTATTTAATGCCCCTTTCTCAAATACACGCTCAGTAGCGGAACTGGTCATAGCCGAGTGTATTATGCTTATGAGGGGTATTCCTGAAAAAAATGTCCTGGCTCATCAGAAAATATGGATGAAATCACTCAATAACTCTGTGGAAATAAGAGGTAAAACTATAGGGATTGTCGGTTACGGACATATAGGTTCCCAGGTTTCCATCCTTGCTGAAAACCTTGGCATGAATATTTACTATTATGATATTGAAAAAAAACTAAGCCTCGGCAATGCCAGGCCTGTAGCCAGTCTGAAGGAACTGCTAATGATCTCTGATACATTAACTATTCATGTTCCCTCAACGGAATTAACAAAAAATATGATCTCAAATGACCAGATTGCTCTTATGAAGAAAGGGTCATGTCTGATCAATGCATCGCGCGGAGATGTAGTGGATTATAAGGCAGTTGCTGACGGACTCAGGTCGAAGCACCTTGCCGGCGTTGCCGCTGACGTTTTTCCGGAAGAGCCAACCTCGAACGATGAACCATTTGTTAATGATCTCCAGGATTTCAATAATGTAATTCTTACACCTCATATAGCCGGCAGCACTCTGGAAGCACAGGCCAATATCGGACTGGAAGTAGCGGAAAAACTTGTAAGATACAGCGATACAGGTTCAACCATCGGGGCTGTAAATTTCGTCGGCATTGCGCTTCAGGCTAACTCCTCAAAACAGCGCTTTTTACACATTCATAAGAATGTTCCGGGGGTTTTGAAGGAATTAAATACATATTTTTCTTCAAGAAGCATCAATATTTCGGCAGAATACCTGCAGACCGATCCTGATATAGGTTATGTCATTCTCGAGACTGACAGTGAACTTGATGCTTCAGTTCTTCAGGATCTGAAGAACATACCGTATACAATACGGGTCAGGATCTTATATTAAGGACACAGAGAAAGAGTTACAGCAATTTTTGACTTTTGAGACAGCCTCATGCAATTACCTTCCCCCGGGAGGACAATATAATTTTAAATAATTAGTATAAAGTGTCCTTAAATGTTCAGTAGTTCCTTCCCCCTCAGAAATGCTGTGAGTCCGGTTTGGATAGGGCATAAACTGAAACTGCTTGTTGTATTTTACAAGCTCATTGATGAGCATTTCTGCATTCTGATAATGCACATTGTCATCTCCTGTTCCATGAATAAACAAAAGGTTCCCTTTCAGGTTTTTTGCATAAGTAATCGCTGACCCTTTTATAAAATCTTCCATATTTTCCTGAGGCAGGCCCATATATCGTTCCTGATAGATATTGTCATAAGTAAGCATATTGCCTTCAGCTGCAACTGCAATGCCTGTACTATAGATTTCTGGATACCGGAACATGAGATTTAAGGTTGCAGTGCCGCCACCACTCCATCCCCATACGGCAATTCTTTCAGGGTCAACGAATTTCCATTTCAGAATCTCTTTCGCAGCCATAGCCTGATCGTGAATATTGATCTGGCCTAATTTCCGGTAAATAATCTTTCTCCACTCTCTTCCTTTGGGTGCAGGTGTTCCACGATTGTCTAGCGAAATATAGATATAACCATCTGCAGCCATGTCTCCGGCATATAATTCATTAATACTTGTTCCATAAGAATCGACCACTGTAGCGTTAAAAGGTTCGGTGTATACATAAAACACCACAGGATATTTCCTGAGAGGGTCAAAATTCACTGGTTTCACCATCCAGCCATCCATTTCAACATTGTCTGCGGTGGTTATCCTGAAAAATTCGGTACTGTTTTTTACCTGAAGGGTATCAAGCCGGGCGAGAATACTTTCTTTTTCAGTCACCGGTTTTTGGTTGGCCACTGTGATGAATTCATAAGCCGGAAGGGTAAAATGGTTTGAGAAAGTATGGAAGGCATATTTTCCTGTGGGAGAAAAAGAATAATCGTGATCGCCTTTTAAAGACTCCGGGCTGAGTAATTCATTGGTCCCTTTTCCATCAAGCCTGGTGCGGTACAAATAGTTTTGGGTGGCATTATCGGGAGAAGCCATAAAATAGACATAACCTTTATTGCTATCTATGAATTTCAGGTCAATAAAATCATAGTTGCCTTTTGTTACCAGTTTCTCAGGCTTCCCTTCGAGTGAAACCTGGTACAGATGCCTCCAGCCGTCCTTTTCAGAGACCCAGAGAATGCTCCTGCCTTCATCGAGCCAGTCAAAACTATTGGTAAAGTCTATAGTATAGGTATTTCCTGCCTGATAGATATCAATCCAGGCATCGTCAGATTCTTCCTGTATCACATTTGAAATACCCGTAGCACTTTTGCAGATAAACAGTGTGCTATGGTTCTGTTTACGGTTAAGCTGCTGTATCAGCAAATTTCCAGATGAAGGGATAAACTCCATCCTGACAATGTAGTTTTGAGAAGGATCTCCGGGGATTTTCATCCAGTTGGTTTTTCCATCTGCAATATTTACAATGCCTACCTTGCATGAAGAAGGGTTTACTCCTACTTTAGGATATTCAATGGGTATGATCCTGGAGTAAACAGAATCGGTATTGTTGATCAGATAAAATTTTTTAATACTGCCTGCATCAATCTGCCAGTAGGCTATCGATTTGCTGTCGGGGCTCCAGCGAAAACCATCCCTGCAGGCAAATTCTTCCTCATAGGCCCAGTCAAAAGTCCCGTTTATAAGGGTTACCGACCCATCGGTGGTGAGGGCTCTAATCTGTGAGGTGAATACATCTTCCACATAAATGTTGTTTCCGCTGACATAGGCAACAGACTTCCCATCGGGCGAAAACTTGGCAAACATTAATGAAGATGGAGTAAGGGTTTTGCCCAACTGATGGAGAGAACCGGTTTTCAAATCAAGGATCCAGTAGTCACCTTTTGAATGCAGCCTCCAGACTTTTTTTGTATTGGTAAATATTAATGCCTTTTGCAGGTCATTTGTTAAAGAGTAGTAACTGAGCTTAAGCGGAATTGTGCTCCCCTGAGGCGTAAGCTGTCGGCTTGAAATAATTACACTGGGTTTATTTCCCGGCAGTGTGTACTGCAAAAGTTCATTTTCCTTTACAACATAATATGAATTTCCGTCGACTGACCATCTTATACCACCTGCCTGTGCGATGACATTAAGGGAACCGATCAGAATCAGGACTGAGACAATCACGGCTTTCAAGGCTGGCCTGCTTATAAAAATCTTTTCAGATGTGTACATATCAGTGCGATTATTGAATTGATAAATATAAATATTTAATTATTCGATTGTGTGGCCCTGTGAAAACTAATGAACATAGAGGCAAATTCATTGAAAACGGTATTAAAAACCAGACTTTACCAAACAAAAACTGATTATGATTGTTTCTTTCCTACAAGTCATAACAACAAGGATAAATTTTATTTATAAATTATTACTTAAAATTTTTAATTATGATCTCGGGAAAAGTAGTTTTAGGCGCGCTGGCTGGCATAGCTGCCGGTGCATTGATCGGGGTCTTATTTGCTCCCGATAAAGGTTCTGATAGCAGGAAGAAAATAGTTAAAAAAGGAGAAGACTATTTGGATTCCGTGAAGGGTAAATTCAATTCACTTCTTGATTCCATGTCCGGTAAATTTAATGGAGGAAGAGTAGAAGTCTCTGATATTGATGATAATGGAAAAACCAGGTCAAAAGAAGCTAAGCGAGATATGCAACCTTCCGCAGGTTAAAATATTTGTGAAAGTATATTAACAGTATATTTATTACAAACATGTTTAAAACATGTTGTGATTAGCTTTGGAACCCTCATCACATCAGCAGGATGGCTATTTTACAGGAATTATTGTAAGATAGCCATTATTGTTGAAAGACTGATGATCTCAAATCAGGTTAACCCTGAAATCACAATACCTCAACCAAATGTTTAAAGCTGGACAAATCAACTCGCCGGGCCTTCAGCCTGATTAACCAGATAATTTTCTATACCCATCTGGTCAATTTGTGCACGTTGTATTTCAGCCCAATCGACATGTCCTTCTTCCATCTTTAGGATCTTGCTCAGCAGGTCAACCGAGCCCTGATCTTCAACCTCATGTGCAAGTTTGATTGCTTCATTATAATCACGGACTACTTTAAGTTCATCAGCATGGTCAACACTGATCATTTCTGAAACAGTTTTGCCGATCTTTATCGGATTAAGCTTTGATACCGTTGGCGCACCTTCAAAAAATATGATTCGCTCGATGAGCCACTCGGCATGGTGCATTTCATCCATTGCCTGTTTTCTTATTGCTGCATGAAGTTTACCATAGCCCCAGTTTTCGCACATTTCAGAATGTACCATATACTGGTTTACAACAGTAAGCTCATCTGCCAGAAGTGCATTCAGGACTAACAATAGTTTTTTACTCCCTTTCATAGTTTCCTTTTTTAATTTACGAGAATTTTTGAATTTTAAGAAAACGAAGTTAGCCAAACCTGATCCAATAAATGTTACAAAACTTTTAAAGGAAGTTACATAATTTACGCATTTCGGGATAAATGTTTACCACGAACAAAAAGACCATTGTAAATAAGATATTTACAATGGTCTTTAATTGTTAATGTTCGGATGAGAAGTATGAATTGAATTAAGAGATGAATTTTATAAAAAATCAATTATATGTTTTATAGTTAAAGCTTTTAATCACAGGGCTATAATGATTCTCAGTAATTCCTGTTTCGTTTTTCCAAGCTTTGAACCCAGTGTTTCAATCATTTTTTTTTCTTCGCCCTCAATAAATTTCAAATCTTTATCCGTAAGATTCTTATATTTCTTCAGAAGCTTCTCTTTTTTATCGTTCCAGTATCTTACTGTATTGGTACTCATAATGCGTGTTTTTGAAGTGCGCTCTTTGCTTATAATAACTTCAACAAAGTGCGTGCCAAAAATATACGCAAGCAGGCAGAATTTATTTCAGTTAATTAATTATTTGAATTCCTGATACTTCTAAAATTTTTCTTCTTTTAAAAAAGAGAATTTTTGAATTTTAAATTCTCAAAATGAGAAATAATCTTCTTCAATTACTCCGCCTTCCGAGAGCCTGATAAACAGACGATCTGCCTCTGCATCCCCTCCCGGGCAGGTATTTCACCAAACCGGTTGATTTTTCCATCAACAAAATCCAGCCCATGGTTAACCTTTGCAAACCAATAACTTTAAATACGCAGCTTTAACAAGCCTTGTGCAAGAATTATCTTATAACATTAGTGTCCACTAAAAATTAAATATGGTTCTTTGAAATCTTGAATACATCTTGATTGAAGCGTTTTTTGATAGCGACACGATTTGAAATGGAATACCTCTCAGATTCTGATTAGGATAAAGTAACTGTTGAAAAAGTTGAAATCCATTAACCGCAAAGGTCGCAAAGGTTTGCGCAAAGATCGCAAAGAACTGATCCATATGTTTTAGACTTTGCGTACTTTGCGTTCTTATCCACCGAATCCGCCAACTGGCGGAGAAGGTGGACTTTGTGTACTTTGCGGTTAAAAAGAACCTTTTCAACAGCTCTAAGTAAACTGTACTACAAAATACTCCAAAATTTGAATATCCCGATTTTAATTCAAACGCCTCTAATAAAACTACTTACAACCCGGGTTATCAAGATATCAAAGTACTAAAATTATATATAGTTGAATATCAATGATTTTTAAGTGGACATTAATGACTTTATAATTATAATCACCACTTCCTGAAAGGTCGAAGATTGGACTAATAATTTTCAATAATTTTTGGTCAAAAAGAACTTTTCCGATGTTTTATAATAAGTTTTCTATTTGAAAAGGTTCAGAATTATGCCTTTGGAATTAAATCGTATCCTTTTAAACCTTCCGTTTGTCAAAACAGCCACTTCCTGAATATTAAATATATTGCTTCTCTATCATTCAGAGAATTAGCTATATAGAATATTACATGACCTGGAAATCCATATCTTTCCTTGATTTCTCGTAAATATTGATCAATTTTTGACGAATAATATCTTTCTGTTTGTCAGTTGTTTTTAACTGTAAATTACCCGCTGGATTTTATTGACAAAGAGCCTTAAGAACTCTCAAATTTTGTCACTATCCGGGCTTTAGCTGCTTGACAGAAATCTTTTTACTTTTAATTTTAACTCACAGAATGAGTTTATTGGATTCCGGAATGAGATCTGATTGTTACAGAAGAAAAACTTTTAAAGAGATAAATAAAAATTGAAATGAAAACAGCGGGAGAAATGCTTGATGAGCGACTGACTATTCAGGATGGTCTTCTTAAGGGAGCGCGAATAACGATCTCTGAATCAATAGCAAAGGAATTAATGGAAGATTATCATTCTCAGTTTCGCCAGAATATAGAAGTGCCGGAAGAGGAGGAATCAAAAATATGTTATTCATGTAATGTTCTTATCTGAATAAGCATTGATGCATCTTTGACAAATTAGTTCCGGATATTTTATTGCATTTGATCCCGATACACCCGATAATTTAATTTTGTAACCTGAAACGATTAACTATGTTGGTCGTTTTTTTTATTCTTCAGGTAGTATGCGATACCCGGCTCCCTTACCTTTACATGGTTTGTCTATGACAGGATCAAACACCATTTTACAGACTGGCAATAATGGCTGCTAACCGCACCTTTTGCTGCCGCATACATCCCTGACTTTTCATTTGATAAATTGTATAGCTTTGTCCTTTGGTTAAAGCTGCAATTATTAGTGTAATTCAGAAACTTTAATATAAAATAAAATCAGAGAACTATGCAAGTTACTGTGAACAGAAAGGATAGTAAATTTCTCCCTGACCCCAGCAGGGTAATCACCCGTTTCTTTTATAATTCAGATGAAAGAGGCAAGTATGTTATCAGCCATGTGCTGGCTATGTCTGAAAGTGAGGTATACACAACATTAAGTCAGGTTTTGAGAGGTTATTCCAGACGTCATAGAAATATTTCAATGATATTTGAAACGCATTTTAATAAACTGTATAACTTGTTTGATGAGCTGGGAATAAAACCAGGCAATGTTAATCAATCGCATAAGTTGCTTATAGGTTCATATTTCACAGCTGAATATTCCATTGAATCGGCAGCTTTTTTTAATCCGTCCATCGTAGAAGATCCCGATCAGTCGGAATTAGGACCTGATGAGAAAAGAGTGATTTTAAGTTTCAGGGCAACTGGCGAAGGGCATATTTCATCGATTGTTTTTCGTTCAGGTATTATTAATAAGAACAATAATCTTATTCTTGAACCTGTCGGTAAAATGCTGGCAGAAGCAGAGCGAATCAAAAGGCATATTTACCATAAAGAATCATTTATAAAGAAGCTGGATGAAATGTGTGATTTCAATAAAAAGATCCCCCCGGACTTTATATTTGAAAAACTGGCCGGCAGTTTTACTTACGGCGAATTGAAAAGGGCTGTGGAAGAAACAGGAAAAACTCCTCACCTGACAGCAAATAAAGAATTAATAATTAATCAAATAATGTGGCTGGCGAAATCTCATTACGAACTTGACTTTTCAATTGATTCGGCAATTTCAGAGAGAGTTATTTTTCCAATTTCTGAAACTGAAAGAAATGGCATTGAAGATGCTCGTTTTGTTAAATTTACAGAGGATAATGGGGAAGTGACTTACTATGCCACCATTACAGCTTATGATGGAGTATCCATACTGCCAAAGTTACTTTCAACCAAAAATTTCTATCATTTCAATGGATTACCCATTCATGGCGAACTGGCTCATAACAAAGGAATGGCATTGTTTCCAAGAAAGATCAATGGTAAATATGCCATGTTGTGCAGGATAGACGGGATGAATAATTATCTGGCTTATTCTGATAATATCAATATCTGGCGCGAAGCTAAACTCATTCAGAAACCAAAATATCCCTGGGACCTTATACAGGTTGGTAACGGAGGTTCACCTATAGAGACGGAAGAGGGTTGGCTGGTAATTACACACGGAGTAGGACCCATGAGAGAATACGTATTGGGAGCATCATTATATGAACTTGCTAATCCGGAAAAAGAAATTGGCAGGCTAAAGTCACCATTAATAGCTCCCAATAACGAAGAAAGGGAAGGTTATGTGCCTAATGTTGTTTACTCCTGTGGTTCTATTATTCACAATAGAAATCTTATTATTCCTTACGCCATGTCAGACTACGCATCTACCTATGCCACTATTGATTTAAATGAACTCCTGACTGAACTTAAAAACTCAAAATAGCTTCACTATCTTTGTGAATCTTAAAATCAATTTAAATTCGAAGGACATAAGTGATATTTGACGAATTAGATCTGAACCCGGAGTTGCTGGAATCAATTGATTACATGGGCTTCAGGGAGACAACTCCAATCCAGGAAAAGGCCATACCGGTCATCCTGTCGGGCAGGGATTTGATTGCCTGTGCACAGACAGGTACAGGAAAAACGGCTGCTTTTCTGCTGCCCATAATGAATTTTATTTCGGAAACACGTCCTGTTCATACACACACTCTTATACTGGTACCGACGCGGGAACTGGCTATTCAGATTGACCAGCAAATCCAGGGATTGGCTTATACATTGAACATTACATCTTTAGCTGTTTACGGTGGAGGTGATGGAAGTGGATGGGACCAGGAGAGAGTTGCGCTATCGAAGGGAGCTGATATTATTGTAGCTACTCCCGGAAGGCTGATTTCACATCTTAATCAGGGTTATGTGAAATTCAACCAGATAGAGGTACTTGTTCTTGATGAAGCTGACCGGATGCTCGATGTTGGGTTTTATGATGACATAATGCGTATTATTTCTCATCTGCCCAGAATTCGCCAGACTTTGATGTTCAGTGCCACCATACCTCCTACGATCAGGTTGATGTCAAAGCATATTATGAAAAATCCTGTGGAGATTGCTCTTAAAAGATCTCAGCCTGCCGAAGGGGTGATTCAGGTTGTATATCTATTAAATGACAATCAGAAACTGCCTCTGATAAGCAGTCTTTTAGCCGATAACCCGGAATACCACAGCATACTGATATTCAGCTCGACGAAAAAGAAATTGAGTGAGATTGTACGTGGGTTGCGCTCAAAGGACTATCATGTGGAAGGTATTTCATCGGATCTTGAGCAGAAAGAGAGGGAAGAGATGCTCTCGAGGTTCAAATCGCGAAAAACCCGTGTCCTGGTGGCTACCGATGTTTTGAGCCGTGGAATCGATATTAAGGATATCGATCTTGTAATAAATTTTGATGCTCCGTCTGATGCCGAGGATTATGTACACCGGGTTGGCCGTACTGCACGTGCCGAAACCACGGGTGCAGCAGTAACGCTTGTAAACAAAGCGGACCTGTTCAAAATGCAACGAATTGAAAAATTAATAGGGTACGAAGTTCATAAAGAGCCGTTGCCTGCTTTTATAGCCGGGGTACATGACCGGAGTTCTGACCAGCCCGCCCACGCGAAATCTGAAAGGCGCAGGTTTAAACGAAGATATAATCAAAAGGGCAGGGGTCGGAACCCGAAAAGTTTATAACGGGGTGAGGTGTGGGGCGTGAGGAAAAGCTCAGGGCACAATGCACAAGCGCAGTGCTAAAGACACCCTGTGCCCTGAGCCCATAACCGTCAACTTAAGCTTCGGGGATGAATGAGAAACTGCATAAAAAAGTTTCCCGCCAAAGTCCCTTTTGAAGGAGGGGTGGTCGGGACGATTGATTATATTATATATACAGAATTTTCTTTCCCGACCGGGGTGGTTGATTCATTGATTTCATTTTATCTTTATTGACATGAAAAACCTGTTGCCCCAGATTGAGTTAAGAAAGTAAGTTCCATTATTCTTCAGCACTTTAAGCATATCCTTCAAAATAAAAGATCTGGAATTTGAATGACAAATCAACCACCCCGGCCGGTATCAGTTTTTGTATCATAATTAAAAAGTGGTCCGGCCACCCTTCCTTCAAAACTAATCTTACATCACATCTTTTCTATTGTGAATTTGACTTCGCTAGGTTCACTTCGTTCGGTTCTTTTGTCTCGTATAAACTCACCCCCAGCCCCTCTCTACTTCGTAAAGAGGGGAGATCACGTGATACAGATTCAGATATGATGATAGAGTTGCTACCTTATAGAGTGTTTTTGGTTTCACTTCTTAAGACAATATTTTGAAATATAAAAATAGATATGTTTCTCAGTATTGACGCATAATGTTCAGCATGTCTGTGAATTGCCCCCACTTTACTAAGTAGAGAGGGGGTTAGGGGGGTGAGTATAAAAAATCTAAATATGAAAAGATGTGATGTAAGATGAGCCTTCAAAAGGAGGGGAAATGTATCAGGCACATATTCAATACTTTACATCCTGTTTAGTACTAAACTCTCACACTATTTTACTATATTTAACTCCTTAGGTTGACGGCTATGGCCCTGAACCCTGAGCTCTGGGCCTTCTTCTATCCTCTCATTTATCTCATCAATAACCGGTTTTACATCAATATGTCTGTGCCCGCCTTTTAAATGATGCACGGTAATGTTATGTTTTGTAAATTCTTTCTTTTCAAACTTTTTTTCATCTTTCCCCCAAAACACGATAATCTTTTTATCATCAATTTTCATTATTTCATGCAGCACATCATATGGCCAGTGTCTGTAAGTAAGACCCACCCGGTCAAAAAAATGAATTTTGAAATCTGAGTTGTAAGATGGGGAAAGCAATACTATAAATTCCACTTTGGCTTTCCACTCATCACTCATTAAATTGTAAAGGAATGGCACCACCTCAGATCCAAATGAATAACCGGCAAAAATAAATTTCTGGCGATTATATTTTTTTAAATTCAAATCAATGTAAGGCAAAATACTATCTAAGGTTTGTTGTGGTGTTTTACGCCTGCGGAAATATTTATATGAATTAATACACATTAAAGGGATATTATTTGCACATAAGCTGTCGGTCAATTTTTCATCGAAAGAGCTTCTGCCTGAATCACCTGTGAAAAAAATTACTAATGGTTTATCGCTGGTGGTAATGCATACCGGGGGTATTATATAATTTGATTGCGCCTGTGCATTGCAATAAAATATAATCATTAGTAAAAACAGATACTTTCTAAACATTGCGGATAAGACAAATGACAAAAGACAAAAGTAAGAAGAAATAGTATATATCGTGCAGTGACAGGTTTTAACTGAAAATAGAAGCGAAGCAAAGATCCCGGCCGCAGCGCCGGATGAATGCAAAGGGTACACAAAGGAAACAAAGGGATTCAGCAATTAAACATTACCTTCAATCATTCGTTTTATATTCAGACAATAAAAACCAAAATATTATGAATCCAAATGCAATCAGAGAATTTGCTTCTTCTTTTCAGAAAAGCAGGATACTATTAAGCGGTTTTGAGCTTGATATTTTTTCAAATATTGACGAATCGGGCTCAACAAACAAACAGATTGCAAACAAGCTGAAATTAGATGAACATGCCTGTGAGCGTCTTATGAATGCTCTGGCAGGCCTAGGGTTTCTTAATAAGCAAAACCAGGCATTTTTTAATACTGCAGAGAGTTTTGCTTTCTTATCGAAGAAGAGTCCTGACTATTTAGGTGGTCTGATGCATTCAAACCATCTCTGGAATACCTGGAGTAATCTGACGAAAGTTGTAAGAACAGGCGTTGCTGCTCATCGTGACGAAATTAATGAAAGAGGAGGAGATTGGCTTACTCCCTTTATAACAGCTATGCACGACAGGGCAAAAAAACAGGCTCCCCAGCAGCTGGCAAGTATTGATTTATCGGGGGTAAAATCTCTCCTTGATATCGGAGGTGGCTCAGGAGCATATTCTATGGAATTTGTTTCGCGGAAACCCGGACTTGAGGCAACTGTTTTTGACCTGCCTAATGTTGTACCTATAACAAAAGTATTTCTTGAAAAAGAAGGCTTTTCAGATAAAGTCAGGACTTATGCCGGCGATTATACAACAGATAGCCTTCCGGGGGGATTTGATGTGGTATTTCTATCAGCTATAATTCACAGTAACTCGCTGGGAGTAAACCGCGATCTTATCAAAAAATGTTTCGGATCATTAAATAAGAACGGCCGGATCATTATTCAGGACTGGATAATGAACAATGACAGGACGCAACCAATATCCGGCGCTGTTTTTGCAATTAACATGCTTGTCGGAACCGAATCGGGGGATTGTTTTACTGAGCCTGAGGTAACTGAAATGTTAAGTGCCGCGGGATTTAAAGATATTTCAAGAACAGAATTTGAAACAGGGTACAGCAGGATGGTTGGCTATAAGAAATAATATCCGTGTGCAGTACCGCTAAAGCGGGATCTCCGCTTAGCTTCGATAAGCGGCAGGTGTGGTAAACGGAAATGAAAAAAACCTCTATTTCATTTTAAGTATCAGGGCTTTGTATCGTTTGTCACCACTGATCTTCCCGAAGGCAGGATCGGACTCGACCGTTTTTCGTGAATTAAAACCATGCGTCATGGCTGCTGAAAGTGCATCAACGGACTCCTTTGATTTACCAGATCCGGCCAGGGACCTGGCAAGATTATAATAATTATTCGGGTTTTCACTGTCCGACAATGTGCAGATCTCAAACAGGAAGGCTGCCTGTGCATAAAACCTGTTCCTGTAATATGATGTCCCCTGCTCAGAGCAAAGGATAGAAATGAAATTCAGAACTCTTGATGCCATCTGGCTGTTTTCAGGACTGCCTTTATCACGAAGCCTTATAAGAGCCATGGTCTCATTATTCCACCATGCTGATGCACTGTCGGGTAATGAACCTGAATTAACGATCTCACTCAGGTAGTTCAGATATTTTTCTTTTCTCTCCTGTTCAGTTGCAGCCATTTTATTCCATTTTCGGATCGCCTTTTGATATTCAGACGATTTTTCGGAATCAGTCAGTAACTTTGTCATCCGGGATGCAAAAGGAGTTCCCTGAAAGTCTCTGATGGCAAACCGCATGTACATTATTGCATCTGCCTGGTTTCCGGCGGAAAGCTGCGAATTGATCTGAGTTTGTGTTTTGTTTTCAACATAATGTAAGAAATGACTGATCGGCCGGTATTATTTTCCTGTTCATTGTCTGAAGGACTAACCATTCCACAGCTTCAGTGATCAGATCGGAACCGGGCCACTGATGACCGCCGTGAGAATGTCCTGAAATATGATATTACCCTGGTCTGGTTGCTCAGGAAACCCGACAGGTCGCGCATTTCGAGATAATTCATATCGCGGGTGCCCGCCAGGCCATAATATAAGAAGCCGGAATTCACTGACGGAAGAAAATTCCTGTCATTAGGCAGGCCTGCCCCACAACCTATAACACCGGAGATCCTTTTATCTTTTACAGCAAAGGCCATTGCAAAACGCGATCCTCCGGAAAAACCTGCAGCATAGATCCGTCGCTGATCTGCAGTGAATCGTTCCTCAACATCACGGAGCATTGCTTCGGCGGCTGTGAAATTATCTCCTATTGGTCCATTGCGTGAATTGTTTGAACAGGCAAGGATGAATCCATATTTTCTTCCGGCCTCAATGAAAGCACTGACGCCTATTCTTCCCCGTGCCGCCGGATCAAAAATAAGGATGACCGGCCAGCTCTTTTTATTATCATAATGTGAAGGCAGGTAGAGAGCATAACTCTGTCCATTCGCATGACGGCATTGGACTGTATCGGTAATCTGATCGTTGGCCAACGCCTGCGCGAACAGTAACGATTGAGACGTGAAAGCCTGGAGTAGTAAGAACAGTATGAATATCTTTTTTAAGATTGCTCCCATTTTTTTAATGACAAAAGACAAAAGTAAAAAGATAAAAGTGAACAGTAAACAGTAAACAGTTATTTAACGACAAAAGACACACTCTGCATAAACGGCACAACGGCACAATGGCACAACGGCGCAATGGAACAATTAAATCCTGAGGCTGAGGTTAAGGTTGAGGTTGAGGCGTCAAATATGAAAAATCAACTTATATGACCTCTATACTCTTTTCACCTTTTTTTACTCCGGTTTCGTTAAAAACATCTATTGTGAAATAGTACTTTTGCAACCTGTTCAGGTTCCTGATTGTCAGCGTATCAACTCCAAGCACCTGCCAGTTGTGATACAATTTGTCAGGTTGTGACCCGTAGCGAATGTTATAGCCAACATCTCCCGGTTTTTTGTTCCACTTTAGTCTGACTTCACGTTTATCATTGGGATTCCGGGTTACACTGAAATTTTCTGCATCTGCCGGCAAATTTCCCGGTGCTGTGCCAAAAACCCGGAAGTCAGCCAGACTGAAAGTACCATCGGGCATATAGTAGTTTGTAAGCCTGATATAGCGCCCTTTAACAGGAGTTGATAACTGAATGTAATCATGAGGCACGTCGGCTTTATTCAGTCTTTTATCTGCAAGTGGTTTCCACGATTTATTATCATCGGAATACTCCAGAAGGTAATTGTAGAAAATTTTAGGATCGCGTCCGAGTACCTTTGTGTCATTTTCAGCATAATTTACCTGTATTGCATTGAGATTACATTGCTTTTCGAGGTCAATTGTTATCCATTCTCCCTTATTGCCTGTTTGAGCACTCCAGTATGTGCGGACATCTTCATCGTTCGCCAGGTTTTTAGCGTGCCCTGATATTTCCGATGAAACGGTAACAGGCTTCTTATATGACAAGAGCATCCATTTTGGGAACAACTCGTCGGGTGAGGATATTTTTTTCTGAGGCATAATAAAGGGAAAATCCCCGAACCCCGTATAGGTATAGAGAATTCCGTCATTGTCAAAAAATGTCGGGAATAAACCTAAACGCCTCTCAAACATATGCTTTTGAGAGATTGTAAGGGTTGAGATATGCCAGTAGTTTCCATATTTGTCCTTAAAAGTACTGCTGTGGCCAGCTCCATCAATAAAGCCCTCAGGTTTTGAGGAGAATGGATTATTTTCTGATAGTTTAAAGGGGCCGAGAGGTTTATCTGACACATATACTCCGTCGCAATAGCTTTTAAATTGCGTGCCGGGTATTGCATATTGAAGATAGTATTTGTCTTTGTATTTTGTCATCCATGAACCTTCTATCCATGGATTTTCAGGCTGATTGTTATAGTCCCCTGACTGCTCCCATCCATAATCTGCTTTGTTACTGTTAAAATTTTCCACAGGTTTTCCTATAGGATCAAAACTCTTTGGATCGAGTTCAACAGCATAAAGTGGATTGCTGTTGGAGCAACCATAGTAAAAGAAAAGACGACCATCATCATCGAGAAATAAGTCGGGATCAATCATCCCTATAGGGAAATCAGTCTTTGCAATTTCCCACTTCCCGGTTTTGGGGTCTGCAGTTTTATAAATTTTGACCGGAGCATTTGCAGATGCCATAAAAAACAGAGAATCTCTCATTTCTACAACAGTGGGGGCATAGTCTTCCAGAGGCAAGTCTGCAGAAGTAATTAAATCCCAGTTGATTAAATCAGTTGAATGAAAGTATCCGCCTGATTTTGAGGCAAAGAGATAGTACTCATCTTTAAACATAACCATTGTAGGATCAGCAGCTTCGCGTCGTGAAGGTTCGTCGAGGCAAAAACGATAGCTCAGGTTCAATGGATTGCAGATTGTATTCTGTTTTGCATCTTCCTTGTCAACATTCCCTGACTGACAAGATGTTATCGCTATAGCTGCTAAAAATATAATGCTGAACAATATCTTTTTCATACTTTATAATTGAAATTAATAAGATCTTTTTCTCTTCTGCAATGTAAGAAAAAGAGCTGTGAATTCAACAATATTAGTTCGGTAACATGATAGCTCTTCTGAAAAATACCCTGGGCC
>CAWHIG010000004.1:0-142268 GCA_963829255.1 uncultured Bacteroidales bacterium | reverse complement strand
AGTGCCCGGTTCCACGATTATCTTTCAGAACCAGTTACTCCCTTGTAGCCCTTTGGTTTTGGATTTAGCTACACAAAGTTTGCCTTTGTATTTATGCATCCACGGAGCCTCGAAATACCCACGGTTGTAGTACGAATAATTAATATGAAAATAATCATTGAAGGTTAATAGGAATCAAGAACTGTCACAGGGAGGCACAGAGGAATACAGAGACCCACAGAGAAAATATACGATTAGAAGACTGGGAGACGAAGAGACGAAGAGATGAAGAACTAAAACAGTGTTACTCCATGGTTAAATGAGTTTTAGAAAGGCATTATTTGATTTTTCCGAAATCGACATTCAAACCAACAAAAAAACGTCTTCCCGGAGAAATGAAATCTAAATTTTGTGGAATTATAACATTGAATATATTATCCAGACCGGTTGAAAGCCTCAACCATTTATATTCCTGTGAAAAAGTTATACGCCAGTTACTGTAAGGCCTGTCGTGTGAAGTGCCATCCGCTGTTATCTCATAAAACTTTTCGCCCATCAGTTTGCAGTAGATCTGAGCCGTGAATGAATAGTCCTTTTTTCTGAAAGTATAATCCGCCGCAATATTCCCTGAATGTTTTGTCGTACCATACAATTGCAGCTGCGTCTGATTATCGTGCGAATGAACATAACTATATCCGGTAGTCAGCCATAATCCGTTAAAGATTTTTTGTTTTGATATAAAATCAACCCCATAAACTGAAGCGCTGGCAACGTTCTGATATTGACGGGTAAGCTGTACAGTATCGGGCAACCAGCGATCAGTGATCATATTCGTGATCTCGTTCCTGTACACAGTAACCGAAGAATTGTTCCATGGTTTTGAAAATTCAACTGATCCGGAAATATATTTTGATGATTCAGGCTTTAAAAGTGGATTACCAATTATATACCATTCACCAAAATGATCAAAGTTCATATATAATTCCTTCAGATCGGGAGAACGAAAACCTGTGCCGGCTGATGTTCTGAAATTCAAACTTCCCTGTTTGAACAGTACTGAGATTTTAGGCGCGGCATTTAATCCATAATTGCTGTGATGACTTGCCCTGATACCGGCAATAAGATCCCATCTGGCTCCCAAACGAATATCTTCCTGAACATAGAACACCGCTTCCCCGGCCCCCTTCAGTCCCTGGTCGAGCCTTGTTGAAAAAAGATTTTCATAATTGTATTCCAGGCCGGCTGTGATATTGTTTCTGTCGGAAAGATTAAAATTCCCCTGTACCCTGACTGTCTGAATTATATCATAAGATGCCGTATCCCTTTTGTTATTCAAAAGTTCAAGGACATCGTATGTGTTATAACGATCGCGATAATATGAAAAATCGACAGATTGTTTTCCAAAATAGTACTGACCTTTTAATCCGGCATTCAGGTCAGTGTATAGATCATGAGCCGGACGAGCGCTCACATTCCCCCGTTCGAACTGATAATATGTGAAATATGGGACCAGGGAAAGCCGGGAGGAAGGTGTAATTTCGAATTTCTGATTTATACTGAATGAAGAATACGGATTCTGGGTCCAGTCATGTGAACTCTCAGGAGTGATGTCGTAACCATCAGTATGACTATAATTAAAACTTGTCCTCGACCCTATTATTCCTTTTTTCAGACCCAGGCTGGCGCCTGAATATAGTTCATTATATTTTGAGTATCTCGAATAGAATTTTGCATCAAAAGGCTCATTGATTTTTTTAGTTATAATATTTATAACACCGCCTATCGCATTTGAACCATAGAGTGATGATGAAGCCCCTTTTATAACCTCAATACGTTCAATATTTTCAAGATTGAGCATTGAATAGTCAATATCTCCATTTACTTCCCCTGCAATTCTTTCCCCGTCTATTAAAAAGAGTACATACTTTGCATCCATACCCTGAAGCGTTACTGAAGCCCTCGTTCCAAACTGGCTCACATTAAGACCGGGTACCATAGTCTGCAGAGCATCTGTAACGTTGGTAATTCCCAGTTCAAGCATCTTGCGCGCACTTATCACCTGTGTTATGACAGGAACATTTTTCAATGTTTTTTCAGATTTTGTGCCAGTTACCACAACCTCGTTTAAATCGATATTTGATTCCCTGATGCAAAAATCAGCGTGGCTGTCTTCTTTAAGAATGTCAACTGATCTCTCCTGTGTTTCGAATCCGATATAAGATACCCTCAATGTATATGTTCCCGGGATTATTTTATTTATTTTATAATATCCTTTTTTATCCGTTACCGTTCCGAACGTAGTACCTTTTAGTGTAATCGTTGCGCCTGTAACTGCACTGCTGTCTTTTCCTGTAACATAGCCGGATAAACTAACTCCCTGTGAAAAAATGAGTGAGGGAATAAACAAAAAACAGATAAACAGGAATTGTTTCATAAAATAACCTTCTTCTATTTTTCAGTGACAAACCGGTAATACCCGGAGTATTTATTCCAGATTCTTTGATCCGTCTGGCTGATATATATACTGAATGGTTACATATCCTGATACGTTGGTAGCGCTGTAGTAGCTTTTGATCCATACTTTTGCATATTTCCCGGTACCGGTTTTAACTATGTATATATCGTCAGTGGGTACTATCTGTGTTCCCTGAGTGGCAAACTCCAGGGTGAACCATGTATATAATACAGGATTGACAATATATGTCGCATAGCCCTGTTGCACTGCAATACTTATTGATTTATCAGCCGTAAATGTTGAAGTGTCTGAAACGATCTTCAAAGCATCGAATCCGGTTTGTCCTTTCTGATAAGAGTATGCCGCGCTTCCTGCTCCGGAACCTGATTCTCCTCCGTTGGTTTTGACCCGGTAGCGCTGAAAAGCCAGATCCCATGTGTTTGAATGAGTGGGGTCGGTAACTGTTACAGTGTCATTGCTGGCAAAACTAAAATATTTCCACGTAGTTGAACCTGTAGAATTAATCTCAAAGGTCTGAGCCTGGATCGGCAAACTGGTATTTTCTTTTTTACATGCGGAGAGCAACGCAAGAATGATCACCACTAAAAAAAATAATTTCTTCATAATTCCTATAATTTTATTCTGCAAAAATAAAATCATAAGATTTTTGAAAATGGTAAAATTCAGGGTTTTTGTGGTACTAATTTTTTATGAATATCACGGAACCTTTTAGGTGTAAGGCCCGTTTTGCTTTTGAAAACTTTGTTGAAATAGGAATTATCCTCAAAATTCAGCTTATATGCGATCTCTGAAATAGATAGGTCAGAAGATAAAAGCAGTTTTCTGGCTTCCTGCATCAGCCTGTTTTGTAATATTTTCTTTAATCCGCACTTAAAATGCTTGTTGCATATATCATTTAACTGACTTTCTGAGATATTGAATGCTGAAGTATAAAACCCCAATTGTTGTTCCTTAATAAAGTATGAATCGACCATATGCGATAACGAGTGGATGAGAATGCTCTCGCTGGTTTTTAATTTTCCTGATCGTGCTTCGTACATCGCAGAAAGCTTTAACAGCATGATATTTAAATGGGAACGAATTATAACCGCAGAATTATTTGTGGGAATATATGATTCGTATTCCTGTTGTATCGAATTAATTGTGGAGGTTACGGAACTATACTCGGTGTCCGATAAAGCAATACAGGAATTGCCAATGTTAACGTCAAGCTGTGAAGTGTATGAATATGTATTTAACAAGCGTATAATACTGAATTCTTCAACGTAAAAATCCTGACAGAAGAAAAAGATTATTCCTTCTGCATCTTCAAGACCCTCAAATGAGTGCAGCTGGTTTGGGGCAATAAGGCATATGGTTTGTGGTTGAACAGGATAGGAATCGTTACATATTTTAATACTTCCTTTCCCCTTTGTAAATAAAATAACCGAGTAAAAATCGTGAGCATGTTCCAGCCTGATGAAACAATAGAGATTTAAAAACTTTACAAAACTGTTAAAGTAAATTCCATGCACCTTAATATCCCTCAGAAAACTAAAGTGGTAAAGCGATTTTTCGATACTTTGTTGTTGATGCAAGCGTAATCTTATTTAGTCCTCAAAACTAAATAAAATATATTTCAACTATTGACATATATAATATATATCATATGTCACTTGAAAATCAAATGGTTGCCTGTTGAATAAGTCAGGCTGACGCACGTGGTATTCATTTGATATCAAAATATCATTTTGAAGGTTGCACCCTCTCTCACATCGGATATCACCTCAAGCCTGGCATGATGAAGCATCATTATCTGTTGCGACAGACTCAAACCTATCCCTGAATTATTAGCTTTGGTAGAAAAGAAGGGCAGGAATATACGTTCGAGTTCTTCATCTTTAATGCCCTTGCCATTATCAGAAATAGATATCTGTACATGGTCTGAATCATTTTTCCCTGCAATTATTGTCAGCTTAGGGTTGGGGATATCCTGCATTGCCTCCAACGCATTCTGAATAAGGTTTATGATCACCTGCTCAATAAGTTCCAGATCGGCATCAATATATAGGCAGGGGGGATCAATATCGCTTTCAAACCTAACACCTGTTTCCTTAAACCTGGCCCGGTAAAGTATTGTAATCCGATCGATCAGGTCACGAAGAAAAATCTTCCTCATGTTTGGTGTCGATATATCAGTCAGACTTTTAGTAGCCTTTACAAAATTAATCAGTCCTTGAGTACGGGATTCAATTATCCTTAAGCTGTGATGAATGTCATCTGTCACCTCCTCTCCTATTTTTTCAGGTTTCTGAACAACACCTGACTCATCCTCAAGCATTTGAGCTGTCATCCCGGCAAGATTGGTGATCGGAATAGCTGAATTTACGATTTCGTGTGACATAATATTGACTAGCTTCTGCCATGTACTGATCTCTTTACTCACCAGTTCATCTTTCTGGCGTTCTATCTCACTTTTCTGAGCCTTTAACTCTATATTCTGAAGATCAAGTACGATATTTTTATTGCTCAGGTCCTCTTCAAAATGGAAATTAAGCAACCGAAGGTAATAGATGCTCGCGTTAATAAATAGAAAAAGTCCAATATGAGCAATTTTGTAGAAAGGATAGAAAGTATTAATCCTGTCGACAATCGCGAAATTGGTTGTTCCAAACTGAACCATTATTTTGTCAATTACTATTACCAGAACAAAATAATATGTCATGGAAAACCACCAGAGAAGTTTTTCCCTCTTTGGGTATATCAACAGTTGAGGAATTATCGAGACACCAATCAATAAGTAAGGGTAATAGGTAAAACTTTCCTCTTCCACATAGCCTATAAGTGTTGGGCCAAGAAGGAAAACAACCGGAGGCAGGTAAATCAGGGAGAGCCTGCTAATTTTTGTATAACCATATCGGGAAAATATCAGATTCAAAGAGTTGAGGATTAAAAGAAGTGCCACCCGCAGTGTTCCAAAGTACATTGTATCATTTGTCAGTAGAAGTGTAATTATGGTGGTTAAAAGCAATAAGAACATAGAGAAGAACATAACAAAATTGAGCTGATTGGTAATAACTATCGTTCTAAGCTTCCATTGATCGTCTTCTCCGGTTGTTCCCAGATTAGATATATAATTCCAAAGTCTTTGCATAATTTCAGTTCTTTAAAATCTTATTTCAATTCTTTCCTCGCAATAAAGTTTAATTCAAGTACAATAGAACTATGATCAGTTTTCCATGCCAAATCGTGCAATTTTCCGGTAAAGAGTGCTCCGTGCAATACCTATTTCTTCTGCTGCTTTCGATAGGTTGCCATTATGTTTACTCATAGCATTGCTGATTGCTCTTCTTTCATAATCTTCAATACGAATTGCGGCTTCAACTGTCAGCTGAGGGGGTGCGGATTTGTTTCTCATTACAAAATCATCAGGGGAAAGGGTTCCGCATTTGCACATAATAACGGCTCTTTCAATTGCATGAGCCAGTTCCCTGATATTTCCGGGCCAGTGGTATTCTTTCAGTTTCATTAAAGTTCCTTCCTTAAGTTTTATCCCCTGTTTTCCATATTGTGCTGAAAAAAGTTCCAGGTAATAATCTGCAATTGGACCGATATCTTCTTTTCTTTCTCTTAAAGGAGGTAAAACGATCTCGACAGTGTTAATGCGATAAAGAAGGTCCTGCCTGAATTCGAACATATCAGCCATCTTATATAAAGGCATATTTGTGGCAGAAATAAGCCTGATGTTTATCGGTATAGGATGATTGCTGCCTATTTTGACAACTTCCCTGTTCTGAATTGCAGTCAGGATCTTTGCCTGTAGGGGCAGGCTGAGATTTCCTATTTCATCAAGAAATAAAGTTCCACCTGAAGCTGTTTCAAACCTTCCTGCCCTTTCTTCCCTGGCATCGGTGAAGGCACCGCGCGTATGACCGAATAATTCAGCTTCAAAAAGAGTCTCCGGAATTGATCCCAGATCTACACGAATGAAAGAGTTCTGTTGTCTTTGAGATTCCTTATGAATTGCCCATGCTGCCAGTTCTTTTCCAGTTCCGTTTTCCCCAAGTATCAAAATGTTGGCATCTGTTGATGCAACAGTTTTTATTGTTTCCATTATTTGAGCCATAATCGGAGACCTGCTAATAACATCAGGATAACGTTTCATGTGATTGGCTGCTATCAGAGGATTGCTCTTAATCTTTCGGGCACTTCTCTCACCATTCCCTGAGTTTACAACATTGCTTACAGATGCAATGAGTTGGTCTTTGTTCCACGGTTTTGTAATGAAATCCATAGCACCCATTTTCATTGCCTGCACAGCCAGGTTTATTTCACCATAGGCAGTTGTCGTTAATACACTCGCATCAGGGGCAATCTGCAGAATTTTACCTAACCAATCCAATCCTTCTTTCCCGGAGATGCTGCCACGGGTAAAATTCATGTCAAGTAAAATAACATCGTATTTGCATTTTTTTAGGTATTCAGGAATTAAACCTGGACGGTCAAGCGTATCAACTTTCCCGAATAGCCCTCTCAGTGCAAGTTTTGCTGTATATAAAACATCATTATCATCATCAACGACCAGTATGTTACCGGATCTATCTGATTTCATATAAGCTATATGAATGAATATTCTACTATTAACAGGTAAATCTAAGTAAAGATAATAATTGTAGCGTTCTGAATCAATGCATTGTAGCAAAATGCTACACTTAAAAATCATTTTTAAATCACATCTCGTTGCAACCAATTGTATATCTTACCATTACACAGATTGGCCTGATAATTGAATTCTGTCTGCAGTTATCCGATCATTATTCTAATAACCACTTGCACAACATCTTAGGATAGTATTAACTTATAAGCTGACAGTCATGAAATCGACATTTATCTTAAAACTATTCTTCACTAATTTCTTATCCTTGATTTGTTTCAATTTGGTTGCACAAGCGGGTTTATCTGCTTACAATGATATTGGTAAGAATAATGTTTCGCAGGGGATATTTATTAAATCAGCAACTATGGCGTATTATAAGTCCGGAAAGAATAGGCTGGAAACTGGTTTTCAGACTGACCTGAAGAATAATAAATTTAGTTTTTCGGGATATACTCTGAGTGCTTCAAGGATATTAAAGATAAAGAAAATCCCTATTGAACTGAAAGGATTCTGCACATTGATATATCCTTCAGAGATTTTTGAGGAAACGAACTGGGGTGCCCTGCTAAAGATGAGACAAAAACATTTTGAGATGGCAATTGGAACAAATTTCAAGTCTTACAATTTCAGACAAAAGGCTGTTGAAGATTATAATATTGATCCTAAGCATACAAAAGTACATGAGATCTATAATATTATGTATTCATTCAGTTACTACCTTAAACCAGCAGATGATAGTTGGAATATTGGTTTGTCTGTCACTAATATCGATCATTTTATTATAAATCAGGAAACTAACCCCGTATTCAATCTGACTTGTTTATATAGAATCAGTTCCCCGGTATGTCTTTATATGCAGGCGTGGTATAAGTGTGCTGGTATAACTAATCTGGAGTTGAATCATTTTGGCTTTTTCTTTAGAACAGGAATCATATGGGACATCAACTAAATAACAGAATCACGCTGGTTGCATCGATAGTGTTAACCCTTTCTGCGTGTACCAAACAAGAGGATATTGCAGTAACTGCAAATCAAAGGTTTAGTCAATCAATGGATTGGAATAATACCCATTCTTACCGCGAAATATCTGTCCCATCTGATGATTATCTTATCCTTTCTATAGGGGACAGTCATGTAGGAGGCACCAAAAATCTGGACAGCTTTTTTAAAGTGGCTAAATCAAATAATGTTTCGGCTGCTGTGATGGCTGGGGATCTGACTACGGGTCACGAAAATGATTACTCAGTATTTGAACGACATCTTCCCTCGCAGGATTCATTACCAGTATTTTTAATAGCAGGAAATCATGACCTTTTTTTCGATGGGTGAGAGAATTCTACTCCAGGTTCGGTTCTTCAACTTATTTTTTCACCGTAAAAACACCGAAAGCCACAGATCTGTTTATCTGTCTGGAAACAGGTGGCGGAACTTTAGGAAATAAGCAGCTTGACTGGCTGATCAATATATTCGAAACGAAACGTTTGGATTATCGCCATTGTATAGTTTTTACTCATAACAACTTTTTTCGCACCAGACACACTGACAGTACAAATCCTCCGGTTGAAGAAATCCATGCATTGTTGGAATTGTTCATCAGATACCATGTAGATATGGTTATTACAGGACATGACCACAAACAAGATACTGAAGTGTTTGGAAATACGACTTACATAATTATGGATGCCTTAAAAGATGGGGAAAGTAATGCGGGTTATTTTCAGATAAGAGTAAAAAGTAGTACTATAGGGTACAAGTTTGAAAACTTTTAATTGGAAAATTCAATGCTGCCATCTAACTTACGTCTATCAGTCTGCAAAAAGTCCGTAAGAACAACCATCTGTTCTTTACGGACTTTATTTTATCCATCAATTCTCTTTAGGAGAGATGAGACTTTTAAATTTTAAGTTTACTTACTATCCACCAGCATCGGAAGATTTTTCCCGTTAGTCATAAATATCAGCTTGGCATTAGGCGAAGTGTTAATAGCTTTGATCATCTCATATTGCAACAGCCTGTCACTGAGTCCTGTACTTAATATCTTCTGATAATCGGCAATACCTTGCGCCTCAACCCTTTTTCGTTCAGCTTCCTGTCTTTCCTTCTGAAGAACAAAGGTCATCTTCTGTGCATCCTGTTCAGCATTTATTTTTGATTCGATAGAAGCTTTTACAGATGCAGGAAGCGTAATATTCCTTACCAAAAGTTGTTCCAGCAATAATCCTCTTTCTTTGAAATTTGCCTCAATTGTTGAAAATATCTTTGTCTGAAATTCATCCCGCTTGGTGGAATACAATGCAACGGCATCATAATAAACAGCGTTATCCCTGATCTTTGTCCTGCAAATAGGACGAACAAGAACATTCCTGTAGTCAATTCCTACCTCTCTAAGAATACGTGGTGCTTCTGCAGGGACGACTTTGTATAAAACCGTCAGGTCAATAATTACTTCCAGCCCGTCTGCCGTTAAAACACGAATTGCATCATCCCCTTGTTTTGACCCTTCATCCTGCACTGCCGACATGGTATAATTCTCAGTTCTGACATCGAACATGACTACCTGTACCAGTGGATTAATGATGTTTAATCCGCTTTCAAGGATGTTATTATTTACTTTCCCAAAAAGTTTCTGTACGCCTACCTGACCAGGTTCAACCTGAACAACACATGCAATAGACATTCCTATAAGAATGACAATTACTCCGGCTGTTTTTATCATCGATCTGTATTTTCGCAACATCGGTTCATCGGATTTGGCGGCTACAAATCCAATAATGATAATTACAATTCCTACTACTATTACTGTCATATTTTTTACGTTTATGAATTATACCTGAAAAAATTTAATGAAGATTTAAAGGTAATCAGAAAAACGACATTATCGTTGTTTCCGGGTTGTGGCTCAATCTGATTTATTCTTTTTCAGGTCTCTGATGGCCGAAGGAATCAGGGGAATCTGTGAGGAATGAACGGGAAAAACCTGTTCTTACTATTTCCCCCTGGTAAGGTATTTGGTAACCAATTGAATTTCCGATGCACTCATACCGGTTTTTGGGCCCATACTGCCAATTATATTTCCCCATTGTGTCACCGTATAATCATCCGGTGAATAAAGAGCGTGGCAGCTATTACAGTTATTAATATAAAAAGCCCGACCCTGTTGCAACTCCAATAATGTTGCCGTTGGAGTAACATCCGAAATAGCCGGGGTATATAAGGAACTTATACCGGTGTCACTTTTATTACAACCTCCCATTATCACCGATAAGGTAAAAGAAAGAACCACAATATAACAGTATTTTATTGCTTTCATCTTAACGATAGGATAAGTTAATAATACTCTTTTTAATTATACAATAACAGAATCCTCAATCAAATATTGCAGGTGAATCAAATTAATTAATTAACTCAGGTTACTAGTTATATTAAATAGCATGATTTAAGAACAAGGACGCTGTCGGCCAAAGCTTATGGCGTCGAACAATCAACGATTTTTGATTTAGGAAGATAAACTTCATTTTGTCATATAATTGATAACCATTAATATATGTTTTTTAATTCTTAAATCTTAAATCGTTAATCAACATTCGTCAATCAATTTCAATGAAAACGTATAAGTATCAATTTAGGTTAATTATTCAAATAGCTGTATACATTCAGATTTTTTTTGTTTGATTATGTCTAAACCTTTTTTATACAGTTTTGTTAATAGTTTAACAATTGTTAAATAAAGTATATCTTTTATAGTTTCTGATTCATTATGGAATAAAACGGTAATAACATATGTCTTTAAGAGAAGATTAAAAAAATGATATATGTATCAAAAACTTAAGAAATTTCAAGGGTTTAAGAAATCACTGTTTTCAGAAAAACAAAAAGATCAAAAATAAAAGAAATGAAAATAAAATTAACAGCGTTTATAATATCTTGTTTGCTAAGCTTATCAACAGGCTCTGTTTTAAATGCCCAGGGGAAAGTCTGGACTATTGATGATTGTATACAATATGCACTCGAGAAGAACATTCAGGTCAAACAGGCTCAGGTAAGCAGCGATATAAATGGTATAGATTTAAATTATGCAAAGTCTGCATGGTACCCTTCATTAAGCGGATCTGCCAGAGAGAACTTCAACTGGAGCAATCAGGTTAATAATGCAACCGGTGCTACTGTATTTAAAGGCAGCAACGGAACAAATATTTCATTAAATTCAGGTATGACGGTTTTTAATGGCAATAGGATTCGTAATAATGTAAAACAAACTGAAATTAATTATGAAGCATCAAAATATAATACCGAAGTTATAAAGGAGACGGTAAGTCTTAATGTATTAAATGCTTATTTGCAGGTTCTCTTTGCTGAAGAACAGGTCAAAAACAACAACTCTCAGATTTCTTCGCTTGAAGAACAACTTAACCTTGCTGCAGAGAGACTCAAACTAGGAGCAATAGCAAACTCTGACTATCTTCAGGTAAAATCACAACTTGCGACAGAAAAACAAACACTCGCGACATCTAAAAGCCAGTTGGCAATTAACAGGATCACCCTGATGCAATTGATGGAACTTATAGATCCCGGTGATTTTTCAATCGAACATCCAAATCTTGATAGTCTGATTAATCAGAAACGGATTCCGGATCCAAAAGAAGTATATCAAATAGCTCTTGGTGTAAAACCTGAGGTTAAAAATGCTGAACTCAACAAACAAAGCTCGCAGATAGGCGTTGATATTGCAAGATCAGGATTCTTTCCTAATGTCTCGGCAAGTGCAGGAGTATCTACGTTATATTCGTCAGGTTCAATATCAGGATCCTCGTTCGGATATCAGATTAAAAATAATTTAAGTCCGGCTATCGGACTCAGTGCTTCAATTCCAATTTATCTTAACAAGCAGGTGAGGACAAGTGTGGCAATAGCAAAAAAAAATACAGACAATGCTGAACTTAATGAGTATAATGTAAAAAATCAACTCAGGAAGGCCATCGAGCAGTCTTGTCAGGATGTTACTTCATCTCAGATTGAATATGAATCAAGTGTTGAGGCATACAATGCTGTAAAAGAATCGTTTGATGTCGCATCTGAAAAATATAATCAGGGTATTATGAATTCGGTTGATTTTCTTATTCAAAAAACTACATATATTGCTGCTGAGAGTGCACTTCTTCAGTCAAAATACAGATTGATTTTCAGCTATAAAGTGCTTGATTTTTACTCAGGACTGCCATTATCTTTCAAAAATGCTAAATAATATTTATAATAAAATAATTCAGTAATGAAAAGGAGAAGAAAAATCAGAGTTGCCGTTATTATCATAATGACTTTATCAGTGCTGTTTACTGCCGGTTCGTGTCACAAAGGCAGATAATACCTATACCTTTGAAACTGCAGTAGTCAAAAAGGGTTCAATTATAAATACGATTACGGCTACAGGAACTGTCGAGGCTGATACAACAGTATTAATCGGCACCCAGGTTTCCGGGGTAATTAAAAAAATATATGTCGATTTCAACTCGCATGTCAAAAAAGGTCAATTGCTGGCTGAACTTGACAAGACGCCTTTAAAGACCCAGGTACAACAGGCTGAAGCTTCTCTTGATGATGCAAAAAGTGAAGTGGTATTTCAGAAAGCTACCTATGAAAGATACATGGCCTTGCTTGATAAAAAACTTGTAGCACAGGCTGATTATGATCAGGTAAAGTATAATTACGATAAGGCACGGCAAATCTGAAGACTGCACAGGCCGGGTATGACAAAGCTATTGTGAACCTCAACTATGCTTCTATCTATTCACCGATAGTTGGAGTTATTCTGAACCGTGCAGTCGATCAGGGTCAGACAGTTGCAGCCAGTTTCAGTACTCCCAATCTTTTCACTATCGGCAATGACCTGACAAAGATGCAGGTTCAGGCTAATGTTGATGAGGCAGATATTGGTCAGGTTAGAAAGGTCAGCCAGTAATTTTACAGTTGATGCTTATCCGACTGAAACCTTTAAAGGAGATGTCAGACAGATCAGATTACAGCCTGTTGTGACATCAAATGTCGTCACTTATACAGTAATTGTTAATGCTCCCAATCCTGATATGAAACTAATGCCTGGGATGACTGCAAATATCACCGTACTTGTGCAGAAGATTGACAGTGTCCTTGTTATTCCCGGAAAAGCATTGCAGGTTTACTCCAGATGCTGCATGGCTGGCTGAATATATGAAAAATAATCCTATGCCTCAAAGACAAGGACCGGAGGAACCGCAGGGCAAGGAGTAACAGGAGGATCTGCAGGAACAGGAGGAACAGGAGGAACAGGAGGACCAGAGAGCCTGGTCAGAATCCTAATATCAAAGACCCCAGGGAACAGGTGTTCCGGCCAGATTAATCCTGGTGAATATCAATCCGGAGGCGCGCAGGGAGGAAAAAAGCCTGTTATAGTATGGATTAAAATCGGTGATAAGATTCATCGTACCCGTATTACAACTGGTGCTATTGACGGAACAAATGCAGAAATTAAATCGGGGCTCAAAGAAGGAGATGAAGTAATTCTTTCTATGAGTCTGCCAGGCAAGACGGAACGACTGCTGCAGCTGCACCTACAACAACAAACCCATTTATGCCTACAAGACCAGGCGGAAGAGGAAGATAAAAATGATACGACAATTATGAAGAAGCTTATTGAGATAATAAAACTGAAAAAAGACTATTATGTGGGAGAAGTGACAGTTCATGCACTCAGGGGAGTTGATATGGTTGTAAATGAAGGTGAGTTTGTGGCAATCATGGGAGCCAGCGGATCAGGAAAATCAACCATGCTCAATATTATAGGATGTCTTGATAAACCTACCGATGGAGAATATATTCTTGATGGAATCAGTATTTCCTCTCTTAGCAAAAACGAACTTGCAGCGCTGAGAAACCGGAAACTCGGTTTTGTATTTCAGACTTACAATCTTCTCCCCCGGACAAATGCGCTGGATAATGTAGAATTGCCCTTGCTGTACAATAAAACAGTAAAAACCAAGGATAGAATAGAGAGAGCCAAAGCGGCGCTTGAATCAGTCGGGCTTGCAGACAGGATGCATCATAAACCTAACCAACTCTCGGGAGGCCAGCAACAAAGGGTGGCAATTGCCAGGTCGCTTGTTAATGATCCTGTAGTAATTCTTGCCGATGAGGCTACGGGAAATCTTGACACCCGGACATCTTATGAAATTATGGCTCTGTTTCAGGATCTGAACAATAAAGGAAAAACGATTGTCTTTGTGACTCATGAACCGGATATTGCCAGATGCGCAAGCCGGAATATTATTTTTAAAGATGGGGTCATTTTAAGAGAAAGTATAGTAAAGGATAGAATTAATGCACTCGAAATGCTTGCCAGTATTCCAATTGAAGCAGATTAGTTAACACAGGAACAATGAATATTAAAAACCTTTTAAAAATTGCAATGAATGCTCTGCTGAGAAATAAACTCAGAGCTTTTCTGACAATGCTTGGTATTATTATTGGTGTCGCATCTGTAATTGCCATGCTTGGAATCGGTCAGGGATCCAAACTCAGTATACAGCAACAGATAGCCGGTATGGGATTAAATCTTGTTACTGTGGTACCCGGGTCACAGCAAAGAGGGGGAGTCCAGTTCGGAGCTTCAACTATGCAAAGTCTGAAAGAAACCGATGTTACTGCAATTCTTTCTGATTGTCCTGCAGTACTTGCAGCCACACCTGAAGTGCGGGGTAACGGGCAGGCTGTATTTGGAGCGTTAAACTGGCCGACATCTCTTTATGGAGAAAATGAGAGTTACCTGCAGATAAGGGAGCGGTCAGTTACAAACGGCCGTATGTTTACTGAAAGAGAATTGAGCAGCGCAGCCAAAGTTTGTCTTCTGGGACAAACAGTTGTGACAAATTTATTTGGTCTGGATGCAGATCCGGTCGGTCAGGTCATAAGATTTAAAAAAATACCGTTCCTGGTAATCGGTGTACTTGATTCAAAAGGATTGAATACTTTCGGACAGGATCAGGATGATTTAATACTGGCACCATATACCACAGTTCAGAAAAGGGTACTTGCAATTACCTGGGTCCAGAGTATTTATACTTCAGCAGTTGATTCCAAATCAACTGACCTTGCTGCAACACAGATAGAAGAAACTCTGCGAAGAACACATAAAATTAAAGCATCAGACGATAATGACTTCACAATCAGGAACCAGGCGGAATTATTATCCACTTTCAGTTCAGTCAGCAATATTCTTACAATTTTGTTGGGGGCAATAGCCGGAATTTCTCTGCTCGTAGGTGGCATTGGTATTATGAATATCATGTATGTGTCAGTTACTGAGAGGACCAGGGAAATAGGTCTGCGCATGGCAATCGGCGGCAAAGGATTCGATATTTTATTGCAGTTCCTTACCGAATCAATCCTACTTAGTATAACCGGAGGTGTAATCGGCATTCTGCTGGGTATTGCAGCATCGAAAATAATAGGGTCCGCTATGTCATGGCCTATCGTTGTATTGCCTAGTTCGGAAATTCTGTCATTTGCAGTCTGTACTGTTATCGGAGTATTCTTTGGCTGGTACCCTGCAAGAAAAGCAGCCAGCCTTGATCCTATAGATGCGCTGAGATACGAATAACAGAGTTGCATTTATTGCAGGGGTGAGCATAGGTCCACGCCAGTAAATTTAAAACATCCGGAAATGAAGCATCAGAAAATCCCTTCAGTTGAAGAAATAAGAAAAGGTTTTCAACCAATTCGTAATATAAATAAACACCATAGGGAAAAGCTGTCTAAATTGGATAAAGTGGCCTTATGGATAACAGAACATGTCGGAAGTATGGGATTCTTTATAATCATTTTCTTATGGACATTGGTTTGGTTAGGATGGAACACACTTGCTCCGGTTCAATTAAGATTTGACCCATTCCCGGCATTTGTACTCTGGCTTTTTATTTCAAATATGATTCAGATTTTCCTGATGCCATTAATAATGATCGGACAAAACCTGCAATCACGACATTCAGAACTCCGTGCGGAACAGGATTTCGCAATAAATAAGAAAGCAGAAACAGAAATTGAAACAATTTTGATGCATCTGGAAAACCAGAATGATCTGATACTTAAAATTCTGAAACATTTCAGGGAATCGGGAAATCAGAACTTCTGATTCTGTTTTCTATCAGATCTCTCTTCATAGATCAGTTGACTTTCCTGTTTATAATACACAGAGTTTAAAATAACAAAAAGCTTGGTAATTTCATTTATTATAGCCTGAATAAACAAACGCTGATCAGTGCTGATTTTATCAACAGGCATAATACAAGAGACAAGGATATTTAAATTTCCAGGATTGGAAATGACGTAGCTAAACGGTAAGATAGGTTGTTTTTCCATGATCATCTTATTGCTGACATGAGGATAACTATATGAAAATCCTTTCCTTGTTCCAAAGTGCTCGCAGATAGTTCTCTGAGTATTGCTGTCAATTATTCTGAATAAGACCCATTCTGAATTTACAATTCCAATTACCCGCTCACCAAAAAAAATAAAAGCTTTTTTTAAACCATCTTTTGTGTCGGGATATTCATTAATACTATTAAAAATTGCTTTAATTTCCTGTATCTGAACATTCATAATGCCAATATATTGTTCTGAATCTATTAAGCCTGACCTCAACTTTCTTCTTTTCATTATTAATTTCATTAATCAATTCTTTATGATTTTTAACTTCACGATTATATAAATAGAATATTAAAATACTCATAATAAATAAAATACAAATGAGCGCCCCTTCGAAAGTTTCTTCTTCTAAAATCAATTTTGAACTTATACTTACCGGACCCTTAATTAATGCCGGGGTATATATTATAAAAGCAAACAGGATAATAAAGGTTATTAAATATAAGATTTGCAGAAAGGAAGGCTGTAACTTTATTTTTTTCATAAGGTTTTATAATTGATACAGTACGACAATACAATGGATTCATTAAGGAACCTCATTGGCATCAAAACCTGCGTGTTGAATATGGTTTAACAGTTTGTCCGGACAAATTCTTCTGAGAAAGCAATCTTCAGTTCATCTTACTCAGATTCTTTCAACTCTCTTTCAGCGCAGAGCCAATTATCCATATCATCAAATTGGGTATCTCTATTTTCCAGATAAATCTCATAAGCTCTCCTGCGGATATCCTCTTCGGAAACTATCCTCTTAATTTCAAATGGTTCTGAATTCCGTACCTCTTTTCTCCTGCTTGTTTTAACCATTAAGTTTTCCATAGCTCAAACTTTTAAATTAATACCTACCTGTTCACTATTTAAACTATTATTTGCCTGAAACAATATCCGTTGACATTATTGCCATTTCATGCATTTACCCTGTCAAACATATTCTTAAGAATATAGTTTTTGATTAAGATCACATTAATAATGCATTAAAAAGCCATTAAGACTTTGTTGTCAACGCACCTGATCTCTTAGATCCATTCATAAGTCTTCCGGGATATTCCAAAATTTAAATTCCGGACTATGGTGTTTAATCTTTCCGGATTATTCTTAATCATTTCTTAATCTCACATTAATTCAATCTTAAGATCACTATATTATTTTAAAAACTAAATTTGTTTAAGGAAAAGCAGTTGTCACTTAGTATAAGGCTTTTACAGACAGAAGATTGAATTATTTGAAATTGAATAAAAATTTATCGGAAGAGTGTTTTAGATTATTTAAAACGAGTGATTAATAAAAATTAATATGACTATCGGTAATGATACATACAAAATCGACGAAGCTTCAAAATCAATGAGGGTATATTAATGATTCCTGATACTCATATAAATTAATAATTATGAAGTACTGTTAATAAAACAAATATTTAATCAACAATTTAAAAATTTCAGGTATGAAAAAGCTAGTAGTCTTAACAATGACATTTCTGTTTGCAATGACTGTTGTACTCGGTCAGACTAAGAAAGCAGACAAAGAGAAAACTAAAGAAACTAAAAAAGAAGCAAAAGCTGAAAGGGTACCTCTGAAAAAACTTGAAGGGGCAAATGTAAGTACGATTGCCAAGGGCAACTTCAGTTCAGACTTTAAGGATGCTAAAAATGTTGAATGGAAACGGATTGATACTTTCGACAAAGTCTCCTTCACCAATAAAGATGGCCAGAATATGTCAGCATTTTATGATATTGATGGAAATCTGGTTGGGACGACCCAGTTCAAAACTTTTGCTGATGTGCCGGATAAAAGGTCAGCAGGAAATCAAAAAAATGTACAAAGATTATACCATTGGGCCGGTTGTCTTTTACGATGATAATGAAGCAAACTCAACTGATATGATATTGTATGGCGAGCAATTTGAAGATGCTGACAATTATTTCGTCGAGCTGTCAAAGGGGACTAAAAAAATTGTTGTACAGGTAAGTCCTGAAGGCGTTGTCTACTTTTTTAAACAGCTCTGACTCACCATATCTCAATTTATCTTAAAAGAGGTGCGTCTCAGATTTTAAAATGAGACGCCCTCTTTTTTTTTCTTTCACCTCGCACTGACTATCAGCTAGTTCATAAAGTTACTCGATTTTGAATATCCCTGCAAGCATACTTCAAGAATCCTCAATGCTGTTTTTGTTCTTTAGTATATCTTTGTATAATGATTACTGACAATGCTATACAAGAGCCCTTTTTATTCAATCCACTCAAGCACCATCTGGGATTTATAAGAGAATTCATCAATCTGCATATTGATAAAAACGGCTCTGAGCTGCAGGATCTGGCTAAAGATCTTAAGCATCTGGGAACCTCAGTAATGGATATCTATACAGGCTCATTATCAATCAGAAACATAATTAATGAAACTGAAGAGTTTCTTAAGCAGAAGGATATTTTACGAAGAGAGACTTACTCTGTCTGGGCAGGATCAAATATGGAATGTTTCAGAATAATATCTTTATCAGACGGTTCTCAATGGACTTTGAAATTTCATCCCAACCCGTTGAGATTTGTTCATGTTTTCCCTGCGCGCAACAGTCAGCATACGTTCAGGGTAAAATCCAATACATTGAAATCAGCTCTGGTCTACACTATAATCATAGGCAAAGATCTCGTTACCGGGGATGATCTTAATAAGGTCAGGCCACTTTTGGGCCTGTCTCCTGTAAAAGACGCTATTGATACTGAAGCGATTCTGGAAATGATTGAGATATTAAGAGCCTCGGATTGATCAAATGCTTTTACAAATGCTTTAACTGATCTTGAGATATCATCTGAAGTGGTGGCCCACGAGCAGACACTAACGCGGATTACTTTCCTGTTATCCCACATCGCACCTCCACACCAGCATTCTCCCGATTGCTGAATCAGTTCCAGTGTTCTGCCGGTTATGTTATCATTTTCACAGGCTACCAGAACCTGATTGAATACCACATCGTTCAAAACCTGAAATCCTTCCTTCCTGATCTCAATGGCAAATTGCCTGGCTCTTTCATGCAAACCTTCCACCAGTTCTTTTATTCCCTCGTGACCCAGGTATTTTATAGCTGCCCATAATTCAACAATCCTTGACCGTCGCGACATTTCAGGTGTATAAGAATACCCGTCACGGGTTTCACTTAGCATCAGATATGAACCGGCAACGTGCAGTGCCGAGAACAATGCATCCTTGTCGTTGCATAATACAATCCCGCAATCATATGGCGTATTTAATGTTTTATGTCCATCGACCGACCATGAGTTTGCCTTTTCAATACCTTTTGTCAGATAACCCAGTTTGTCAGAACATGCAGCCCATAATCCGAAAGCTCCATCAATATGGATCCATGCTTTCGCCCTGACAGCCTTATCACATATTTCCTCAAAAGGATCGAAAGATCCGGAATTAACATTTCCTGCTTGAAGGATTAAAATGGTATTCTTGTCAAGATGCGGTATTTTTTCAGGAATTATCCTTCCCTGGTTATCAACTTCCACCCATTCAATATTGTCTCTCCCAAGACCTAACATTGAAATTGACTTCAAAACAGCTCCATGGGCCTGCATACCCGCAACGATTCTTATTTTTGGTGCATTGAATAATCCTTTTGTATTTACATCCCAGTCCAGTTGTTTCAGCAATCTGTACCTCGCAGCAGCCAGGGCACAAAAGACAGCTGTCGTTGTTCCGCTTACAAAACCGGAAACAACGTTATCGGGCAATCTGAAAAGTTGTCGCAGCCATTTCTCGACTACTATTTCAAGTTTTGAACTAACCGGAGATGTCATGAACAAGTCGCATTCTGATCCCAGAAATCTGAAATCCATCTGGCTGCCAGAGTAGCAGGAATGGTACCACCAATCACGAATCCAAAGTATCTTCCTCCGGTATGAAGAACTGTGGCAGGTGATCCGTACTTGTGAAGAAGGTTCAGAACCTCTTCCGGTTGGTTTGGTTTAACAGGAAGTTCTTCATCAAATATTTCCAGTCCACCGATGCTTCCGAAGTTGGAAAAACATTGCGGCTCAATGCATTATCAGCAATTTCGAAACATAGTCTTTAGCCAGGTTAAAAATGTCTTTATTCCTCATTTCGTGAAACATCCTTTCACGAATACTGTCTTTTGAATTTTTTTTCTTATTCATGATATCCTGTGTTTATATTTCATCGTATAACATGTATTAAGACGGTTAGTCGTCATGCAGCATAATGAAAATATTGCTAAATTTAATTAATCCAGGAAATCTTATCTCAGATTGTGTAACAAACAAATAGACGAACCTCAACTGGTCCTTATTTATATTTAAGAAGCAACCTGTTTATAGATTGCTTCTTAAACATTTTTAAATAATTCTGCCGGTTATTTTTTTACAGCTGGCTTTAATTCTGTCATAATCAACTTAAGAGTAGTTGTCCCGACGTTTTTTGCCATGTGTGTTACAGCAGGAAAATAGTATGCCTGACCAGCTTTAAATTCCATAACCGTTGGCTGTTTGCCCTTTTCAGTTACCTCAAGTTTCCCGTCATTTAAAGCGTATATTACATGATTGGGATGTGAATGCCAGGGTGTTGAGACACCCGGAGCAGATTCAATCTGTATCACTCTCACCTGGTCATTTTCAAGCAGAACCTTGTCAGAGAGATTTGTTCCTACTTTCATAAAGTCTTGCGCATGCAAGCCAGAACTAAGCGTCAGTAATATTCCAAGGACCAGAGACGCGGAGATCATTTTAGTTGTTTTCACTTTATTCAATTATTAATTATCTTACTCTTATGGCTTTTCAGTTTCGCCCCGTTTTTTAGTGGTTACTGGTCTCCACGTTACTGTATTTATTAAAAGTATTAACTGTAAAAAGTTAATATTTCTTAAAACAGGATTTCGCAGAGATTGTTCAACAGCAGATCACAGAGTAGAAAGGCGGCCTGCAAAAAGAAAAGCCGGACCAAAATCCGACTTTTCCATATATTTTTTGTGATCCCGGGGCGACTCGAACGCCCAACCAACAGAACCGGAATCTGTCATTCTATCCATTGAACTACGGGACCGGATCAATACCGCAAAAGTATAACCAAAAGCCCGTTTTTACAACTAATTGAAAAGAATTAAAATGAAATCCGTTAACCACAAAGTTCGCAAAGAACACGCAAAGGTCACAAAGTATTAAACTTGGAGTACTTTGTGCTTCCCTTTGTGCCCTTTGTGGTTAAATGCATTTTCTCCGTAATGTTTTCTGCTAAAGTTTTTATATTTTTGCCGACTTATTATCAGGATTAATATTTATCAAGTTCAAGACAAGATGGACTATAATTTCCACGAAATTGAAAAGAAATGGCAGAAATACTGGGAGGATAATAATACTTTTAAAACCCCGGATGATCTGACAAACCCGAAAAAATGCTTTGTACTCGATATGTTCCCATACCCTTCAGGAGCAGGCCTGCATGTTGGTCACCCTGAGGGATATACTGCAACTGATATCTTCAGCAGATACAAAAGAATGAAGGGATTCAATGTACTTCACCCGATGGGATGGGATGCATTCGGACTGCCGGCAGAACAGTATGCCATTCAAACAGGTACACATCCTTCCATCACCACAAAGAATAATTGTGATACTTTCAGACGACAGATAAAAGAACTCGGACTAAGCTATGACTGGGAAAAGGAGATCAATACCACTGATCCGAAATATTACAGGTGGACTCAGTGGATCTTCATCCGTCTGTATAATACGTGGTTTGACGGAAAACTGCAGAAAGGCAGACCGATTTCGGAGTTAAAAATCCCTTCTGATTTAAGTGGACCTGATAAGATAAAATACATTAATTCAAAAAGATTAGCCTATTACGATAATGCACAGGTATGGTGGTGCCCGAGCTGTAAGACTGTTTGTGCAAACGAAGAGGTTCTTAACGATGGTTCCCATGAGAAATGCGGGAATAAGGTTGAAAAGAAAAACCTCAAACAATGGATGCTTCGGATTCCGCTTTACGCGGAAAGACTCCTGACCGGTCTTGATAAACTCGACTGGCCCGAAGGTATCAAAGATATGCAGCGCAACTGGATAGGTCGTTCTACCGGTGCTGAAGTTGATTTTAAAATAGAAGGACTTAATGAAAATCTGACTGTCTTTACTACAAGACCCGATACCCTTTTTGGTGCCACTTATATGGTTATAGCACCTGAACATCCTCTTACTGATGTTATTACTACAACAGAACATAAAAGTAATGTAAACAACTATATTAAGGCTACTTCTCTTAAATCAGACCTCGACCGCACCGACCTTGCAAAAGAGAAAACCGGGGTCTTTAGCGGCAGGTATGCAGTAAATCCTGTAAATAATAAACAGATCCCGATCTGGGTAGCTGACTATGTCCTGACCGGCTACGGAACCGGAGCGATAATGGCTGTTCCAGCGCACGACACAAGGGATTTTGAATTTGCTCAGAAATTTAATCTTCCGATTGTTTGTATTCAGGATCCTGATGTTGCAGATCCGGAACAGAAAAAAAGGATACTAAACGGCAAAGAGTGCTGGACTGAGGATGGAATATATATCAACTCAACCGATACTTCAACCGGAATTGATATAAACGGATTAAATAAAGAATCAGGTATTGCAAAAATTACCAGGTGGCTTGAATCCAAAAAGCTTGGTAAATCAAAAGTCAACTACAAAATCCGCGACTGGCTTTTCAGCAGGCAGAGATACTGGGGTGAACCATTCCCTGTTATTCACTGGGAAGATGGGGAAGTAACCGTAATGAGTGATAATGACCTCCCTCTTGAACTGCCTGAGCTTGAAAATTATCTTCCGGGCGAAACAGGTGAATCACCCCTTTCGCATTCGGATGAATGGCTGAATATTGCCGATGCAAATGGCCGTAAAGGAAGAAGGGAAACAAACACAATGCCTCAGTGGGCAGGATCGTGCTGGTACTATCTGCGTTTTATTGACCCGAAGAATGACAAGCTTATTTTTGACAGGGAAAAAGAGAAATACTGGATGCCTGTTGATCTATATATCGGTGGAGCGGAACATGCCGTTCTTCATCTTCTCTACAGCCGGTTCTGGCATAAAGTACTGTTTGATCTCGGAATTGTCTCTACAGATGAACCTTATCAAAGATTATTTAATCAGGGTATGATCCTTGCTTTCGCATATGAAACCGAATCAGGTTCAAAAGTTGCCGGAGATCTTGTTGAAGAACGAGAGGGGAAATACTACCATATTGAGACCGGTGCAGAACTCAGACAGATTGTTGCCAAAATGTCGAAATCTCTTAAGAATGTAGTTAATCCCGATGATGTTACATCAAAATACGGGGCAGACTCCCTCAGACTTTATGAGATGTTCATGGGACCCCTCGATGTTACAAAGCCCTGGGATGATAAAGGGGTAAAAGGAGTATCCGGATTCCTCGGAAGAGCTTTCAGGTTCCTTTCAAACCCTGAGAATATATTTAACGGAGAGGAAGATGCAGAGGTTCTGAAAGGCCTTCACCAGACTATCAAAAAGGTTGAAGGAGATATTGAGAGTCTGCACTTTAACACCTCAATTTCTGCAATGATGATCTTTCTCAATCTTGCAACAAAGAAGGGGAAAATCACTGCTGAAACTGCCGGTACCTTTGTAAAGATCCTGTCGCCTTTTGCACCTCACATTGCTGAAGAATTGTGGCAGTTCCTGGGCAATAATACATCACTTGCCTATGAACCATGGCCCGGTTATAATGAGGAGTTTCTGAAAGAAGACAGTTTTAATTATCCGGTATCATTTAACGGGAAAATGAGATTTAACATTGAACTTCCTGTAAGCTTAACCAGAGAAGAAGTAATTAAGATTGTTCTGGCTGATGAAAGGGCCAAAAAATGGATTGGAAATGCAATCCCTTCGAATATAATTTTTGTTCCCTGCAGGATTGTTAATATAGTAATAAAAGTGTAGCCCCCTCGGATCCCAAAGCGGGAAATTCAGTTCGATTTAATAGTTTGAATCAAAATGAACAATTTCGAAGGCACGGATTTAAATCCGCGCAGCGAGTAAAGTAACTGATTAAATCCAACTTTTAAGTATGCATTTAAACTGAGAATTAGAATATATATCATTCGCAGTTATTTTTGTAGCGTGTAATAATTCAGGGAAACCGGTTTCAGAATCTGAACGTGCCACGGCAGATACAGTATCCAATAAACAGGTTAACAATCATGTCTTTATGTACGGGATCCCTTCTGATTCATTCGAACTGGTTACCGGCCGAATTAAACGAAACGGGTTCCTTTCGGAAATACTTATAAAACATGGGGTCAGTATGCAGGAGATTGATCAGGTCGTAAGAAACTCAAGATCTGTATTTGATGTAAGAAAGATAAGGTCGGGCAACAATTATATACTTTTTTGCGACAGAGACAGCATTGCAAGAGCCAGGTACCTGGTTTACGAACATGAACCCACAGTCAGTTATGTTTTCAGCTTTAACGATTCGCTTAATATCACTCCATTCAGAAAAGAAATTAAAAGAGAAATTAAATATTCGTCCGGGACTATTGAAACCTCACTCTGGGACGCAATGATCAACGGAGGGTTGCACCCATCGCTTTTTACCTCATTGTCGAAAATTTATGCATGGACGGTTGATTTCTTCGGGTTGCAGAAGGGAGACAATTTTAAAGTTATATATGAAGAGCTTTTCATTGATGGCAAGTCATTAGGCGCCGGAAGGATCTATGGTGCGCAGTTTAACAGGGCAGGTTCTTCAATTACTGCAATACCTTTTATTCAGAATGAGAAAGAGTCGTTCTTTGATATAGATGGAAACAGCCTGGAGAAAGCATTTCTGAAAGCGCCTCTACAGTTTTCGAGGATCAGTTCTCATTTTTCCTCAGCCAGAATGCATCCTATACTTAGAATAGTCCGGCCCCATTATGGTGTTGATTATGCAGCTCCTGTCGGAACTCCTGTGCTGGCAATTGGTGATGGCAGAGTTATTTCTGCTACAAATGAGGGTGGATCAGGAAGGATGGTCAAAATCCAGCACAACAGTGTATATGCGACGGCATACTTGCATCTGAGCAGGTTCGGAGAAGGTATTTCAGCAGGAGTATTTGTTAAACAGAGTCAGATCATTGGTTATGTTGGTAACAGCGGTCTTTCAACCGGACCACATCTCGATTTCAGATTCTATCAGAACGGATCACCTGTTGATCCTCTTAAAGTCGATGCCCCGCCTGTTGAACCCGTATCGCCGGAGAACATGGCAAAGTTTGAAAAAACTAAAACAGTTGTCTCAAGCCTCCTCGGGACCTTTAATTAGTAAATCAGGCAACTTTACTACAAGATCCTCTATAACCTTTGGATAATGCAGATATTCAAGGGCATGAATTTTTTCGGCAAGGGAGGCCGGTGTATCTGAAGGATCAACTTTGCAGCGTGCCTGGAAAATAATATCTCCCTTATCGTACAACTTGTTTAAATAGTGAATTGAAATACCTGATTCTTTATCATGACTGGCAATGACGGCCTTATGAACTGCTTCGCCGTACATTCCTTTTCCGCCGTAAGCCGGCAACAGGGCAGGGTGTATATTTATTATCCGTTCATTGTATTGTTCGAGGATGTTTTCAGGTACAAGCCATAAAAAACCAGCCAGTACGATAAAATCAATTTTATACAGCAAAAGGTAACGAAGTACTTTACCTGTAACATAAAATTCCTTATATTCGAAAAAAACGGTACGAATATTATGTGCTTCAGCCCTTTTTAGAACCGTCGCCTGACGCTTATTCGACAAAACCAGACTTACTTTAGCTGTATTTTTGTTCGAAAAGTATTTAATTATGTTTTCCGCGTTAGTCCCTGTGCCAGAGGCTAAAATTGCTATGTTCCTCATTTCTTGATATTTAACATATTTGTCGACAATTAAAAATATTCCATTAAAATAAGATTATTTTTCTAATTATCAACACATTAAACTGTATCATAAATAAAAAAACATCAAATCTCTTGAAAAATATGGTACAAATATATTTCTTTGCATGGTTCAAAAATTAATATTAATTAAAATTTATTATTATGTCGGACATTGCCACAAGAGTAAAGGAAATAATAGTTGATAAACTTGGAGTAGACGAATCAGAAGTAACTCCGGAAGCCAGTTTCACCAATGATTTAGGTGCAGACTCTCTTGATACAGTTGAGTTAATCATGGAGTTCGAAAAAGAATTCAATATAGGAATTCCCGACGATCAGGCAGAAACCATAGGCACAGTTGGTGATGCTATCAAGTACATTGAGGAAAATGCAAAATAATTTGCATTTTTAAAAAACCATTTATGAGAAGAGTTGTAGTAACAGGACTAGGAGCGTTAACTCCTTTAGGTAATAATTTGCATGACTATTGGGAAGGGCTGAAAAATGGTGTGAGCGGATCAGTAATGATCACCCGGTTTGATACTGAAAAGTTCAAAACAAAATTTGCATGCGAATTAAGGGACTATGACTCTACAAAGTATTTTGACAGAAAAGAATCCAACAAGCTGGATCTGTACTCACAGTTTGCGCTTGTTGCCACTGATGAAGCACTGATTGATTCAGGGTTAAACCTCGATAAAGTTGATAAAGACAGAGTAGGCGTGATTTGGGCTTCAGGAGTCGGGGGAATTGAGACCTTTTTTCTGGCTATTAAGGGTTATGTTCTTGGGGATGGAACACCCCGGTTCAGTCCCTTCTTTATTCCAAAGATGATTGGAGATATGGCAGCCGGAGTAATTTCGATAAAATATGGTTTCAGGGGACCTAATTTTGCAACTGTATCAGCATGTGCTTCTTCCACGAATGCTATAATTGATGCTATCAATTATATACGTTGGGGGAAAGCTGATATTTTTGTAGCAGGGGGATCAGAAGCAAGCATAAATGAACCTGGAATTGGTGGATTTAATGCTCTGCAGGCACTCTCCACGAATAATAATGAGTTTAAAACCGCCTCCAGACCTTTCGATAAGACACGTGATGGATTTGTACTGGGTGAAGGGGCCGGTTCGCTGATCATTGAAGAGTATGAACATGCAAAAGACAGGGGTGCAAAGATCTATGCTGAACTGGTCGGAACCGGTTTGACAGCTGATGCTTATCACATGACAGCTCCTCATCCTGAAGGTCTTGGTGCCCGCAATGTAATGAAGCTTGCCATAAGTGATGCCAACCTGAAAGTTGAAGACGTAGATTACATAAACGTACATGGGACATCTACTCCTCTTGGTGATGTCTCAGAAACAAAAGCTATTGTAAGTGTTTTTGGGGAACATGCTTACAAACTTAATATCAGTTCAACAAAATCCATGACCGGGCACCTTCTTGGCGCTGCCGGTGCTGCTGAAGCTATTGCTGCAATAATGGCAGTCGTTCACGATATAATTCCCCCTACCATCAATTTCAGCGTTCCCGATCCTGATATTGATCAGAACCTGAACCTGACACTCAACAAAGCACAGCACAGAAAAGTAAATGTTGCCATCAGCAATACATTTGGATTTGGTGGTCATAATGCTTCTGTCGTCATAAAAAAAGTTGAAGTTTAGTGTCGCTATTCCATAGAAGAATAAATGGTACTTATTTACAAAACGAACGGGAATTTGCTTCCCGTTTAAAAAAGATATTAGGATTCCGTCCGGGAAACCTGAAACTTTATGAAATAGCTTTCATTCACCGTTCAGCTACAATTACACTTCCGGATGGTAAAAAGGTAAACAATGAAAGACTGGAATATCTTGGGGATGCAGTTCTGGATGCAATTCTTTCAGACTATCTCTTTGAAAAATTCCCGGATGCCAATGAAGGATTCCTGACAAAAATCCGATCCCGCATCGTTAATCGCGATGTTCTTAATCACCTCGCAATATCGATGGGGATCAATAAAATCCTTATTAGCAAAATAAATTCAATTCATCTTACAAAAAATCTTTACGGAGATGCTTTTGAGGCGCTTATCGGGTCAGTTTTCCTGGATAAAGGATTTAAAAAGACAAAAAAAGTCTTTATAAAAAATGTGCTTAATAAATACCTCAACCTAAGTCTTATAGTAAAAACCGATTCAGATTATAAAAGTCTCGTTTTTGAATGGGTACAGAAGCATAAATCAACTCTGGTCTTCACATATAATGAGGAATACGATTTTAATCAGAAAAAGTCTGTCTTCTCAACAACTCTTATTATCGATAAACATGAATTCGGGGAAGGTCATGGCTCCTCTAAGAAGGAAGCAGAACAGGAAGCAGCCAGCCAGGCCTGGAAAAGACTTAAAGATAAAACCAGCAGTTAAGAATTTATATCTCTTTTTTTTCTAACTTTATCATTTCCAGGAAAGAAAGATGAAGAGTACTCAAAAAGTCACCCGGGTAAAACTTAAGATTGACCAGAATAATGATTACATCCTGCTGGGTCTCGTTTCTGCAGAACCTGATTATAAACTTTCCCTGTTATTGAATAAAAAGTTCAGGATCTCTCTGAAAAACATCTCACCTCTAAGAATTACCAGGGATAATGAATCTGAACTGACTTTCAGCAGATTCTCGAATAATCATAATCCAACGGATCTCATGTTCAGCCTGGTTTCAAACCGCTCAGGCAAATTCTATCTTCTAAATAAGCTGAAAAACATTGATTATCTCTTTCAGATACAGAATCCGGATAATGAAGCCGATCTGAATATCATAACTTCAAATCTGAGGGAAATTGACGCTGTTACTGCAGTTTTCAATATCGATATTAATACAATAAAGGATAAGAATTTACATTACCTAAACCAATAGAGCATGGAAAATTTGTATTACAATCTGTCAGAAGAGGAGTTCTCGAAAAGTAAAAAAATCCTTTTATGGGGTTTTGCAGCACTTTTTTTTATAGCCGGAGTATACGTTTTGGTTCTAAGTCTCATTTTTGAACAAAAAAGTATAGCCCCGGTCACATCAGTAGCTTCTTTTGGAATAAGCCTGGTAGTTTCAGTAATAGCGGCTTTTGCAACCTTTAAAGGGACAGATCTGTTTTTTTCAATTAATGATGATAAAATTGAATACAAGTTCGGATTTATCAAGCCTGTTACCCACTCTATCAAATGGATTGATATTAAAGAAATTGTAATGCCTAAAAGACAAAAGAAAGTAAAGCTTGTTTTTAAGGACGGTACATCATTCGTTATTAACCTCACCTGGGTTCAGAAGAGAAAATCGAGTCTTATCAGGAAACGAATTTTCTATTCGGCAAGGGAAAAAGAGCTTGACATAAGAAAGGTTAATACCCTCACATGATAAAAGCGGATTTTCAGAACCTGACCTTTATCTGAGATAGTAAATGACTATAATCAGATAGTAAATGACTATAATTAAGGTTGGTATGTGCCTTATATAAAAAGAAGTGGGCCGCCATGATAGCGACCCACAGTTTTGATAACCCTAAAACTAACCTAACCTATGAAAAAAACCTCTATATTTTGTATTTCAAATATCGTGCCAAATCCTTTACAAATATATTACTAGTTCCCGGGATAAAAAAATAATTTTATCTAAATAGCTGAAAATTAACAATACTTTAATGATATGTTAAAGTAAAAAAAGTGCCTAAAGTTGATACCCCTCTGCCGCTACGCGGCATCTCCCCTAAAGGGGAGAACGTACTCGTTTTTTTAAAGGATTTCTCTATTTAACACAGAACTAACCCCCCTTTAGGGGGGCAGGGGGGCACAACTTAAGGCACTTTAGGCACTCTAGGCACTCCAAACTTCCCTCTCCTGTTAAAGAAAGTTAAAGAATGTGAAAATAAAATATATACAAGTACTTTTGCATTTGTATGAAGCGGATAACCATTGTATTATTGGCCATCTTCTTTTTCCTGGCTATTTCGGGTCTGATCCTTATTCAATTATACTGGATCCGCAATGCTATTACCATTACTGATCAACAATTCCGGTATCTGGCAAATAAAGCTCTTGAGTCTGTCGTCCTTGATCTTGAGGAGAAGGAACTGATCAAAAACATAGTTGAGGATATTGATCCGGCATCAACAGATTCTGTCACCGCTGTTGTTCCTGCTAATTCTCCGCTTGCAAAAAAATTACAGGGATATCAGCCTAACTCTGACCTTCTTAAAATGTATGGGTTGAATAACCCGGATAAACCTATCGCAATAACCAGTTCCGGCCATAAAATTTTCATCTCTTCCGAAAATATCTCTCCTTTCGCTAATGATGAAACAACAGAACCTTCACCACAAATAACTAATTCGGAAATAACGGGAAGAGTGACCAATAAAATCGTTTTCCTTGAGAAAATAATGGAGAAAATCCTTCGGAATACACCCGATATCAGGGAAAGAATTAACCCTGAAAAACTAAATCAGGAACTCCGGACAGCCCTTAATAATGTGGGTATATATCTCGATTTTGAATTTTCAATCCGGTCAGGGCGATATGGAAGTATATGGAAAACACCAGGTTATACTGACAAGCCGGGTACAAATAAATTTATAATCCAGCTTTTCCCCAATGACCCCATTCCGAGTCAGAATCAGATCGTATTATATTGTCTTCAGGAACAACAATATAAGTTTGAGAAAATCGGGAACCTTGGTTTCCTGTCCCTGCTTTTCACCCTTTTGTTACTGATACTTTCTACAGGTACCTTCATCGTTATCTTCCGACAGAAAAAGATTTCCGAAATCAGGAACGATTTCATCAATAATATGACACATGAGCTTAAGACACCCATTTCAACTATTTCTCTGGCTTCTCAGATGATGGCAGATAAATCGATCCCCGACAAGGATAAAAATATTGAAAACCTGGCGAAAGTTATTTCCGATGAGAGCATGAGGCTTAAATTCCAGGTTGAAAAAGTTCTTCAGATGGCAATATTTGAAAAGATGAAAATGAAGCTAAATATGGTCGGGATTGATGTTCACGGGATACTCGAAAAAGTTGTGGAAAATTATGCGCTTCAGATAAGCACCCGAAATGGTTTTATAAATACCGATCTGCAGGCAACTAGATCTGTTGCGTTGATTGATGAAATTCATTTTCTCAACTCAGTCTCAAATCTTATTGATAATGCAATTAAATACTCAAAAGATCAACCCGACATAACAATCGCCACCCGTAATAACAAAAAAGGTATTCTGATAACTATTGAAGACAAAGGCATTGGGATCAGCAAGGAAAACCTGAAAAGGATTTTCGATAAGTTTTTCCGTGTCCCGTCCGGAAACGTTCATAATGTCAAAGGCTTTGGTCTCGGGTTAAGCTATGTAAAGAAAATTATTGAAGAACATAACGGATCAATAAAGGTTGACAGCCAGATTAATAAAGGCACAAAATTCACTATATTTCTTCCACAGAACGGATAAAGATCAAACCAACCGGTTTTCTGCCTGAAAGATCCTTATGGGTATAAAACCGCTAAACAGAAAGTTAAAATGCTATGAACAATATTAAAATTCTTCTTGCAGAAGATGACAACAATCTGGGCATTTTGCTAAGAAACTATCTCACTGCTAAAAATTATGAGACTTCCCTGTTTATTAACGGTATTCTGGCTCTCGAGGCATTCTCGACCGGACAATTTGGCTTGTGTATACTTGATATTATGATGCCTGAAATGGATGGGCTCACCCTTGCAAGAGAGATCCGTCTTACTAATCCGCTGATACCTATTATTTTTCTGACGGCAAAGAATCAGAAAGAAGACATTATAGATGGATTCAAATCAGGTGCTGATGATTACATCACAAAACCTTTCTCGATGGAGGAACTTCTCTACCGCATTGAAGCTATCCTGAGAAGAACAACTACTACTGTGGCGCATAATAAATATGAATCTTATACTATCGGGGCATATTCCTTTGATTCGCTGCATCAAATGCTTACCTACAAGGATATAACAATAAAACTGACTACAAAGGAATCTGAGCTGCTTGAGCTGTTATGCAGGCACGGAAATGAAATACTGGAGAGAAACTATGCATTAAAAACAATCTGGATCGATGATAATTATTTTAATGCCAGAAGCATGGACGTGTATATTACCCGTTTAAGGAAGTATCTCCAGAAAGATCCTTCAGTTAAAATATTGAATATTCACGGGCGAGGTTACAAACTTATCAGTTGATTTTAACAACCCCCCAACCCCCCTAAAGGGGGGCTCGTTCTCGTTTTTTAAGAATGCTTGGGTATGTTACGGGACGTCCCCCCCTTTAGGGGGGCAGGGGGGCACCAAATGTAGGGACGTTGCATGCAACGTCCCTACAATGCCCCTTAATCCAGCTTCAGGACTGCCAGGAACGCTTGTTGAGGGACTTCTACATTCCCCACCTGTCTCATTCGTTTTTTACCTTTTTTCTGTTTCTCCAGGAGTTTTCTTTTCCTGGTAATATCCCCTCCGTAACATTTTGCTGTCACATCTTTTCTGACTGCTTTTACGGTTTCCCTGGAAATTATTTTCGCTCCAATCGCTGCCTGTATAGCGATATCAAACTGTTGCCGTGGAATCAGTTCTTTAAGTTTGACACACATTTTCCGGCCAAACTCATATGCATGACCTCTATAAATAAGAGTGGATAGTGCATCCACCATTTCCCCGTTTAAGAGTATATCAAGCCGTACAAGATCAGCTTTTTGATAGCTTGTGTAATAATAATCGAAAGAGGCATACCCTTTAGATATACTTTTAAGCTTATCATAGAAATCGAAGACGATTTCAGCCAGAGGCATCTCAAAAGTCAGTTCAACCCTGTCGCGTGTAAGATAAACCTGGTTCTTGATTACTCCCCTTTTATCAATGCAAAGATTCATTATGGAACCAACATATTCTGATAATGTAATTACCTGTGCAATAATATAGGGTTCCTCAATACGTTCCAGATGATTAACCGGAGGTAATCCTGATGGATTATGAACATCGATTTCTTCTCCCTTTGTTGTATATGCCTTAAAAGAAACATTGGGAACAGTTGTAATAACATCCATATCAAACTCCCTGTCAAGACGTTCCTGTATAATTTCCATATGAAGCAATCCGAGGAACCCACATCTGAAACCAAATCCAAGTGCAGCTGAAGATTCAGGAATAAATGAAAGTGAAGCATCATTCAGCTGTAGTTTCTCAATAGAGATCCTCAGATCCTCATAATCATCTGCATCAACCGGGTAAATTCCGGCAAACACCATTGGTTTGACATCCTCAAAACCGGAAATTGCTTTGTCACAGGGATTTTTAACATGTGTTATCGTATCTCCGACTTTAACTTCCGCCGAAACTTTTACTCCCGTGATAATATACCCTACATCACCCACAACCATATTCTCACGAGGATCCAGCTTAAGTTTCAGAACCCCTATTTCTTCTGCATTATATTCATGACCGGTATTTACAAATTTTACCTTTTCACCCTTGCGGATTGTCCCGTTCACAATTTTGATATACGCTATAATACCTCTGAATGAGTTAAAGATCGAATCAAAAATTAAAGCCTGTAAAGGAGCCTCAGGACTACCTTCAGGAGGTGGAATACGGATCACTATCTCACGAAGGATCTCCTCAACTCCCATCCCTGTTTTGGCGCTTGCTTCTATAATATCTTCTCTCTTACAGCCAACCAGATCAACAATTTGATCCTTGACCTCTTCAGGCATTGCGCTGGCCATGTCCATTTTGTTGAGTACAGGTATGATTTCCAGATTATGATCAATTGCCATATAGAGGTTTGAAATTGTCTGGGCCTGTATGCCCTGTGTGGCATCGATGACAAGTAAAGCTCCTTCACATGCAGCTATTGAGCGTGATACTTCATATGAAAAGTCAACATGCCCCGGAGTATCAATCAGATTAAGGATATATTTTCCTCCATCATGATAATATTCCATCTGTATTGCATGACTCTTGATTGTTATACCTCTCTCTCTTTCAAGGTCCATATCATCAAGAACCTGTGCCTGATATTCCCTTTCAGTAATTGTATTGGTCTTCTCCAGCAACCGGTCGGCCAGAGTGCTCTTACCATGATCAATATGTGCTATTATACAGAAATTCCGGATATTGTTCATCGGGCAAGCCTTTTTTAATCAGGTGCAAATATATAAAAAATCCTCCCAAAACCTTTCTCATCTAAACATACCCGGGAAACAGTCTGCAGAGTCTCCTTCACCCCTAAATCCCCCAAGGGGGACTTTAAATTTATCCAAGCTATAGCCCCCCCTTGGCGGGGTTGGGGGGTAAAAAAGTAGAGACAGGTCTGAGACCTGTCTCTAAAATGAATACTTATGATGATTTAATCCTACATCATTCCTGGCATCCCGCCGCCCATACCCTGAGGAGGACCAGCCGGAGCATCTTCTTTTACTTCCACAACTACAGCTTCTGTAGTAAGGAACATACCTGCGACTGAAGCAGCGTTTTCAAGTGCTACGCGGACAACTTTAACAGGATCTATGACACCTGAAGTATAAAGTTTTTCGTAAGTATCGGTTTGTGCATTGTATCCGTAATCGCCTTTGCCTGATTTTACATTCTGGGCAACAACTGCACCCTCTTTGCCTGAATTGATGGCAATCTGGCGGAGAGGTTCTTCAATTGCACGTTTTACAATTTCGATACCTGTTGTCTGGTCTTCATTATCACCTTTTAGTCCTTCGAGGGCGCTCATTGCACGAATATATGCAACACCACCACCCGGAACAATGCCTTCCTCAATTGCAGCACGTGTTGCATGAAGTGAATCGTCAACCCTGTCTTTCTTCTCTTTCATTTCAACTTCCGAAGAAGCTCCAATATAAAGAACAGCGACACCACCAGCCAGCTTAGCCAGACGTTCCTGTAATTTTTCTTTATCGTAGTCAGAGGTAGTGGTAGTCATCTGCTGTTTGATCTGTGCGATACGGGCTTTGATCATAGCTTTGTCACCAGCTCCGTTCACAATAGTTGTATTTTCTTTATTTACCGTAACTTTTTCTGCTGTGCCAAGCATGTCAAGTGTTGTGCCTTCAAGCTTAAGACCTTTCTCTTCTGAAATAACGGTACCACCTGTCAGAATGGCTATATCTTCAAGCATCTCTTTTCTTCTGTCTCCAAATCCGGGAGCTTTAACAGCACATACTTTCAGTGAACCACGCAAACGGTTAACAACCAGAGTAGCCAGAGCCTCACCTTCAACATCTTCTGAAATAATTAAAAGAGGACGACCGGTCTGAGCAGTGGCTTCAAGAACAGGCAGCATATCCTTCATCGTAGAAACTTTCTTGTCATAGATAAGAATATATGGATTCTCAAGATCTGCTTCCATCTTTTCGGCGTTCGTCACAAAATATGCTGAGATATATCCACGGTCGAACTGCATACCCTCGACAACTTCAACTGAGGTTGAAGTTCCTTTTGATTCTTCAACTGTTATAACACCTTCTTTGTGAACTTTGCCCATAGCTTCAGCAATAAGCTTACCTATCTCCTGATCGTCATTTGCAGCAACTCTTGCCACCTGTTCGATTTTACTCAGGTCGTCGCCAATTACTTTAGCCTGTGATTTAAGATGTGCCACAACTTTTTCAACGGCTTTGTCTATGCCTCTTTTGATATCCATTGGATTTGCGCCTGCAGTAATGTTCTTCAGCCCAACGTTAATGATCGATTGTGCAAGAACTGTTGCTGTGGTTGTACCGTCACCGGCAATATCGCCAGTTTTTGATGCTACTTCTTTTACCATCTGGGCACCCATATTCTTATAGGGGTCGGAAAGATCAATGTCTTTGGCGACAGTTACTCCATCCTTTGTGATCTGCGGAGCTCCGTATTTTTTCTCAAGAACAACATTTCGGCCTTTTGGTCCAAGTGTTACTTTTACTGCATCAGCCAGCTGATCTACTCCTTCTTTAAGAAGGGCACGTGCATCGATATTAAATTTAATCTCTTTTGCCATATCATTATGATTTTTAAAAGTTTGCTAAAAATTAAGCTATAAAAAGGATATCTGTCTGTGAAATAAGAAGATAATCTTCACCATCAATAGTCAGTTCTTGCCCTGCATACTTCCCGTATAGAACAACATCGCCTTTCTTTACTTCCATATCTTCATCTTTTTTAGCTACTCCGACAAGAATAACCTTGCCCTGGCGTGGTTTTTCCTTTGCGGAATCAGGGATAATTATTCCACTTGCAGTTTTTTCTTCAGCTTCATTAGGTTTCACAAGAACCTTGCCTGCTAAAATTTTTCCTTTTAATTGTGCCATTTTATCTATTTTTAAAGTTAAACATCATTTTCCGACTTCCTGTTTGATCATATTCCATGCCAAATTGAAAAAAATGTCATTTTGTGTTTACTAACAAAAAAAAAGTGTCAGTATGTGACAAACTGACACTCTTGTTAGGTATTATAGTCAATCAAACTATTTTGCTGGTTTATCCTGATTGCCCGGAGCAGTGGTTGTTGCCGGAGGAACAGCTGTCGGGAGTGTCGGAATTGCATTCGGATCAACAGTATTTTTTATCTGATCCTCAATTCTTGAACGTCCTGTGGTTGAGCCACGAGGTATTGTAGCTGTTGCCACAACACAAAGGATCAAAATTGCAGCTGCAAGGGTCCATGTCGACTTCTCAAGAAAATCAGCGGTTTTACGGATACCCATTGATTGACCTGCTGAAGTAAAATTAGCAGCCAGCCCCCCTCCCTTCGAGTTCTGGACAAGTACAATCAATACCTGAAGAATGCATGCAATAATTACTAATACTGAAACAAAAATATAGATACCCATCAGTTCACTTTTTTATGTATTCTTTAACCTTTTCAATTTGAGACGCAAAGTAACTGCTTTTTTCCGGAAATTTCAAACTTAATTTTTCATAAATATCTATTGCCTTTGAATAATACCCCTGACTAATATAAATTCTTGCCAGTGTTTCGGTTACTAAACCGACAGATTCCTCCCCGAAAGGCTTTGAGATATCTTCAGTTGGAACATTTGATTTTTCCTTATGTGGCTCAATCCTTGGATTCGTAATAATGAATTTATCAATAAGCTCCGACTGTATTTGTTTCTCTGAATTCTTCTGCGTTGTATCATTTTGTTCCTGACTGATTTCTTCATCTGGAAGAGTGCCTGTATTAATTTCATCCAGATCAAGTTCCAGCAGATCAGCACGATCAGGAATTGAAAATCCCGGATCCATAAAGAATACCTTTTCTTCTTCGGAAGAAGTTTCTTCATCCCGAAGAAATAAAACTGCAGCCGATTCGATGTTATCCGGCTCACCGCCAATCATTATAGAATGGCCATGAGAGTAATCGGGAATATCCTGATTTTTCCCGGTTTTAGATTCATCAGAATCTTTTTCAATCTCGCTGATCAATAGCTCACTGTTCTTTGCCGATTCAATAACGGTTTGCTGGGTATCAAAAGCGATTTCTTCTTTTATCTCAATTTCCTGTTTGATATTGTTTTCTTCAGGTACCGGAGTTGTTCTGGTTCTGAGAAGATAATATAACACTTCCCTGTCAGCAATATGAATTGCAGAATTCCGTAGCTGATTTTCGAATTTTACATCCGCATTGTTCTGCAAACCTTTCAGCAGCAACATATGGGCACTCTGAAAGTATGGGAAAATATCAATCAACTCATAAACCTCTCCTATCACCTGGCGATTAACCGGAACCTTATCCTCAATAAAATTCAAAAAGTCATTTCTGTTCATACAGGTTACCAGTTAACGAAGGCCTGATTGAAAATATCTTCAACGAGCATTTCCACAATTTTATCAGAAAGGTCCTTTTCTACATCACTAAGATTAAGGTTGCTGCTGAAGTCCTCATACCTGGAAAATGTCTGCTCAAAACTCTTGTCCGGGTCCACAGCGTTGGTGAATTTAACTTTAACTGAAATAGTAAACCTGTTTGTTGCGGCTTGCGCATCTGCTGCAACAGTTTGCGGGCGGGTGTTATAATCACTTATCTCTCCTTCAAAGTTCGCATCACCAATCTCAGTAACGTATTTCAGATTAGTCTGGGTCTTACACTTATCGATCAGAGCATCTGTCAGATACTGGCTAAGTCCGGGTTGTACAACAGCAGCCCTGTTCTGAAAATATTGAATACTTACTGTCTTTAACCCGGTAGTACTGGCTCCTGAAAATGAGTATGTTACCTTACATCCGTAAAAAAGTGCAACTATTACAATTAATACTAAAACTGAAAGCCTGTATACAGAAAGGCTGACATTATTTCTATGATTCAATTCCATACTCTTTGATCTTTCTGTAAAGGGTTCGTTCTGAAATCCCAAGTTCCGTTGCTGCCATTTTTCTTTTACCGTTATATTTTCCAAGAGCTTTTTTTATCATTTCAACCTCTTTGTCAGCAAGCGAAAGTGATTCTTCAATTATCTCTTCGGTATCCTGTATGTTATTTATGTTCTGATGTGAAGTGAAATCACCCGATGGAGTTTCCGTTTTATTGTGAGCACCTGTGTCTTCCTTTACCTCGCTGAACAGATTCTTTAAGACTCTCGAATTCGTCTCATGAAAAGAGACATCCGTTTCTCCATGTCTGATAAGATCAAAGACAAGCTTTTTAAGGTCGTTCATATCACTTTTCATATCGAAAAGGATTTTATACAATATCTCCCGCTCTGAAGAAAATGACTTGTCTTCACCTTTTTTTATTACAGCCGGAAGCTTAATTCCGCCATAGTCCGGAAGATAATTGCGAAGATTGAGAGCAACAATTTCTCTTTCGTTTTCAATGATGGATATCTGTTCGGTTATATTTTTAAGTTGCCTTACATTCCCCGGCCAGGAATAATTAAGCAGCATATTTTTAGCTTCTGAATCCAATCTTATTGCAGGCATTCTGTATTTTTCGGCAAAATCAACCGCAAACTTCCTGAAGAGAAGAAAAATATCTTCACCCCGCTCTCTGAGTGCAGGTACTTTTATTGGAACAGTATTAAGCCTGTAAAAAAGATCCTCTCTGAATTTACCAGTATCAATTGCCCTTGGCACTTCCACATTGCTTGCAGCGATAACCCTGACGTTGGTTTTCTGAACCTTTGAAGAACCAACTCGTATAAATTCGCCTGTTTCAAGTACTCTGAGAAGGCGAACCTGAGTCGATAATGGCAGCTCAGCTACTTCATCAAGAAAAATTGTACCCCCATCGGCTACTTCAAAATAGCCTTTCCTGCTATCAGATGCCCCGGTAAATGAGCCTTTTTCATGTCCGAAGAGTTCAGAATCAATAGTGCCTTCAGGGATTGCCCCACAATTAACGGCAATATATTGGCCATGCTTTCTGGTGCTATAGCTATGTATTACCTGGGGAAAGATCTCCTTGCCGGTACCACTTTCACCTGTAATAAGTACAGAAAGATCTGTCGGGGCAACCTGTACAGCAATGTCTATAGCCCTGTTAAGACCCTCATAATTACCAATTATTCCAAACCTTTGCTTAATATTTTGCAGATCTTTCATATCCTGTTTAACAATTCTGCGAATTTAAGGTTTTTTTAAAACAATGGGAAATGCATTTTTTGTAAATTCGAAGCATGAAAAAGGATCCGCATCATCAGTTTGCCGGAATTATTCCTGCGCGGTACTCATCTTCGCGGTTTCCCGGGAAACCACTGGTTATTATTGGGAACAAGCCAATGATACAAAGAGTATATGAACTGGCCCGGGAAACGCTCGATCTGGTTTATGTTGCCACAGACGATGTAAGGATATTTGACGCAGTTACTAAATTCGGAGGAGAAGCAATTATGACCTCTCCTGATCATCTGAGTGGCACTGATCGTTGTGCAGAAGCTGTTTCAATAATAAACAAAAAAAGCGGCACTTTAGTCGATATAGTTGTTAATATTCAGGGCGATGAACCATTTATTAAATCTGAACAGATCAATCTCCTGATGGAATGTTTCGACGACGAAAGCGTTGAGATAGCAACGCTTATACGAAAAGCAGAACCCGGTGAGGACATTTTCAATCCCAACCAGCCCAAAGTAATCTTAAACTCTGCCGGTGATGCGATTTATTTCAGCCGGGCCGCAATTCCATTTATAAGAGATGCTGAAAAGAGTGAATGGTCAAGAAAACATGATTTTTATAAGCATATAGGACTTTATGCTTACAGGACTGAAACACTGAAAAAGATTACTCTATTACCACGCAGTGTGCTTGAAATATCAGAATCGCTTGAACAGAACAGGTGGATAGAAAATGGGTACAGGATCAGAACAGCAGTGACGCTTTGGGAAAGTATAGGTATTGATACGCCGGATGATCTGGAAAAAGCAAAAATACTTTTAAAACACATTATTTAAAATTTTATTACCTTTAGCACGATTTTTGAGAGGGATTATTAAAATGTTGTCTATGAAGAAAAGTTTACCCCTTATCTTCTTATTAGTTTTTACATTAGCCCTTCATGGCCAGAAGGACTCAATTAATTTTACGGGTACCATTGCTCAAAGAAATATCTCAAAAGATCAGGCTGGCTTAAATATCAGTATATATCCTGTACCCGTCAGGGATAACAGTTTCACCATTAAAACTGACAGAGACATTTCTTACGTAAAGATTACCAATATCATTGGTCAGGATATATTCAGGTTCCAATATAATGATCCTCAGCAATTAGTAAAAATCTTTCTCGAAAAGCCCAAAAGGGGAATGTACCTGGTTACGATTCTATTCAGTGACGGTACCAGAGTTGTAAAAAAAATAATGGTGGAAGAATCTGAGTAAAAACAAATTTTACTATTTTCGTCTTTTGCAGGAGAATATAGGGGAATTATTCCGCAGATTAGAACAATTCACTTCGTTTTTTATTTAAGAATTAGTAAACAATCCTTTTAAATGATTGTTTGTTTATTTATAGTAATGATCGATGGTGTAAACTCTTATTCTAAACATCTATGGAAGACGGCGTAAATGTGTTTTCGATAAAAGATCTCGAGAATTTTTCGGGTATTAAAGCGCATACTATCAGGATCTGGGAGAAGAGGTACAAAATACTTGAACCGGACAGAACCGACTCAAACATAAGAACATACAGTGAAACAGAACTTAAAAAAATCCTTAATGTTTCATACCTTAACCGGAGTGGACTGAAAATTTCCAAAATTGCCAGACTTGACGAGGATGAACTTACTCAACAGGTAATGACTGTCAGCAGCAAGCATGATGATCTTGATCAGAATTTTCAGCCGGGAAAAATCCTTATGTCTGCCATAAGATTCAACGAAACCCTCTTCAAGGAGGCCCTCATTCCATTCATTAAACGACAGGGCATTGAAAATGCTTATTCAATGTATCTTCATCCCCTGCTTGAGAAAGCCAGAATCCTCTGGCAAACCGGAAGTCTTTCACGAGCCCAGGAACAATTCGTCAGAAATACTATCAAACAGATCATTATTATTGAAGATAACCTTCTTAAACCTGTTACCGGCAAATCAAAACCTGCTGTTGCAATGATTAATACCTCCGACAATCTGACTGATAACAATTTCCTTTTTTATAAGTACGCGCTGAAGAAAAGGGGCTTTGACGTCATTTTTACCGGAGGGATACTTCCTGCCTCAGAAGTAATTGAGATTCATAAAATAAAACCTTTTGAATATCTTGTAGTTAACTCAAGTGCATTTGATTTTGCCGAGAAGAAAATAGGATATTTCAGCTCCATCGGTAAATCCCTGATGATAAAAAAAATTATTCTTGCTGATTCTCCCGAAGAGTTTGAAACCCGGAAATCTTACGATAAATTAACAATTACCAGGAACCCGGCTGATTTTATTAAGGCAATCGAATCCATTTAATTTATTCATTTCTGGAAAGAGGGATACAGAATCAAATCAAACAGCTCATAATCAATTTGTTAATATTTTCTCATTTTGAGAAAATAATTCTGTTCCCTGGAAAGGTCAATGTCCGGATATTTATTCTTAATCTCAATGATCTGTTTAAGGATTCTTTCGGCAAATTTTTTTATTTTAGTATCTGAGTCTGTATTAAAACGATGGTTACAGGCTTTAGTTATTTTCACAACCTCATTCCAGGTTTGTATTGTCTTATTGTCAAGATAACATCCTGTAAAAGATTCCCAAATATAATTTATTGCTGAAGCTGAAGGATGCAGCATGTCGTCGTTATAAAACCTGTAATCGCGTAAATCATCCATAACCAATTCATAAGCAGGAAAGTACTTCGGATCAGTCTTGTGCTTCAGCAACTCTTCAACAGCCAGGAACAGAACCGATTTACTTACCTGGTTACCATGAGCCCCGTCCTTCCAGTGTCTGACAGGACTTATTGTAAAAACAACATGCAGTTGAGGAAACAGTGACTGCAGTTTATCAAGTTGTTCAGTCCATAAAGTAACTATCTCATCTGTGGTGAGCATCTGCGTTTCGAACTGGCTTGATGGTATTTTATGACAGTTTGATACAATGAGTCCTGTTTTCTTCCATTTATATACCCTTGCGGTCCCAAATGTTATAAACAGGAAACGGGCGTTTTTCAAAAAATCAAATGCTTCTTTTGATCTTCTGTTTATCTTTTCCAGCACCATGGCAGAATCCTCAGATGAAAAATCTGTATAGTGATAAAAACTAAGCCATGTACCATCATGAAAATGAAGATCCTCCAGAAGAAATTCCCTCTGCTCCGTAATAGTATCCAGAGTATTGCATACCGATACCGGATTGAAGACTGCCCCTGCAGGATTTATCATTACCGGTATATGTCCAATTTCCATTTGTGAACCAATTGAGGACGCGAAACATGAACCAATGAACATCACCCGATCGTTATATGTGATCTTATCCTGAGATGGCTCAATAGTAAATGTGGTTCTGAGTTCCATATTCCTTAAAGCTATAATATGTTTACTTCCTGTTAATCCAGTTTAATATATATTTGAACACCTCTTCTTTAAATGGTTCATTATGCAATTCATGATATCCCCCTTCCCAGATTTTCAATTCTGCCATATCAGTCTTACCTGCAAATTCCCTGCTGCCTTCGGGTGAAATGATCAGATCGTCACTTCCATGCAGTATAAGAGTTGGGACTTTTAGTTCGGAAGCATGTGTAAGTGAATAGTTTGCAGCCGCCATTGATTCATAAAAAAGGCTGACAGATATTTTATCATGAACAAGGGGATCGGCTATATATTTCTCGCCAACAGATCTATCATGAGAGAGATGATCTGCATTAAGGCCGGTTGGCTGAATAAGGCCTGGCATCAGGTACTTCATAACCGACGCCAGTAAGAAGTTTTATTTTGGGAGGTTCGAATGCAAGACGAAGATACGGACTTGTAACTATCGCCCCTTTAACCTCAGGGTTTCTCCTTAAAATATAATCAAGAACAATTCCTCCGCCAAGACTATGTCCATATATATAAATAGGTATCCCCGGGAAAGTCTGACTACAGCTTTTAAGAAGGATATCTATCATCTCTTCAAGTAAGGCATAACTTTTAATATGACCTCTTTTTCCGTCAGAGCGGCCGTGACCAGGCAGATCAACGCCAACAAAACCTATTCCTTCTTTATTAAACAATGCTGCCCAATGATCATAGCGATGAACATGTTCACCAATACCGTGTACAAAGAGTATTACTGCCTTGAGGTTCTCCCCGGGGCTTTGAATCATCCCCTTCAGGATCTGCCCGTTGCTGAGTTTAATATTAAAATCCATAATCAATTTTCTTTAAAATTACGAAAGTTGAACAAATAATCTGTTAATGATTAATGTGGAATTTAATTTATCCTTAATCCAACATTAACCGCATCTTAATCCCTCTCCTTATAACAAGGCATAAATTTGTATGAGATTAGTTTTTAAGCTTTAAGAATAGCCAGTTAATCAAAACCAGAAAAACTCAAAAGAAATGATCAATTCAAGAAATCAATTTATACAATATTTAGAAAACAATCATAAATTCAGCTTTATTATATTGAATATCATCGCTATACAACTATACGCTATTTATAAACCAAACAGAATATAACGATATTAAGATATTAAGATTTGTTTATCCTTTTTTATCTGTATAAATTTGTTTCAACAATATAAAATTAAGAACTATGACACAGTTTGAATTTAATAACAGCCTGATTGAGATGAAAACAAATCTTCAAAGATTTGCAATGAGTCTCACCTCCGACCGTGATACGGCTCTCGATCTTGTGCAGGATACTTATCTTAAAGCTATTACTTATAAGGATAAATTTGTCGATTATACCAACCTTAAAGCCTGGGTATTTACAATAATGAAAAATACATTCATTAATAACTACAGGCGAAATGTTAAGGAGAATACAATTATTGACGGGACACAGGATCTCTATTATATTAACCAGCCTCACGACAAAGGGTTTATTTCACCCGAATCCAATTATGCTGAGGGAGAAATCGAAAGGGCAATAGATTCATTAAGTGATGAGTTCCGGATCCCATTCAGGATGCATATAAAAGGTTATAAATATAAAGAGATTGCAGATGATCTGGGATTAAAGATAGGAACTGTAAAAAGCAGAATCTTCTTCACACGTCAGAAATTGATGCTGATGCTAAAGGATTATGCAAGGTAACTATAAATTCCGAAATGCATTTAAGGTTAAGGTTTAGGTTTAGGTTTAGGTTTAGATAGTTAGTTAAGTTTAGGTAGTTAGGTTTAGGTAGTTAGGTTTAGTTTTAGTTTAAAAAAGGCTGAGTGATTCAGCCTTTTTTAATTACCTTCCTGATCACACCGGTAATTACAAACAGCAGGAATAATCCTGAAACAAACCATGCCCATCTGTTGGGAAGTTTGGATTCAGCCCACATTTCATATTGTTCGGTCATAAAATAATCAGATTTAACAGGCCAAAGTAACACATGGCTGCTGTCAATAAAACCATTTGTCCCGATCAGTTTCCCAGGCATTACAATTCTTACTGAATAATCATTGAAACCCGAGGAAATAACTTTTGTCACTATTGAAAGGGCAGAATCGGCTTCAACTTTGTATTTCAGGGCATTCGCTTCGCCTATAAACTGTCTTAGCAGGATACCATTCTTCCATAAACTATCTAATTGCTTATCGTTTTTCTCAATGATCTTCACAAACTCCTCTTCTCTGGACTTTCAAAGATTTATAGGACATTTCATTACCAGCTTTCCCGGATGTAAGCCTGGAAAACTCACCGATCCATTCCGATACAAGGTTTTTCTCTGTCCATTTATCAGTATTTCGATTTACAGATTCACTTAAAGCCCTGTATTTAAGACTATCCGGTCCATTTTCTTTACTGCTTTTAAGTTCCTCCGGAGAATAAAAATACAGGAGCTCTTCATTATTCAGGAAATCTTTCACCGGGTAGCCAAAAGATAAAATCTTGTCAATTTTCTCAGAAAACCTGAACTCGGTATTGAACCATTTAAACTTTTTCTTAAACTCAGCATGCCTTGAAAATCCTCTGTTGGAGCTCGAATCTGATTTATACGCCAGGTTGATCTCCTTAACACTATTAAAAAGTTTTTCAGCGCGTCTTACCCAGATTGTATCACCTTTTTTATTTACCTCACAGGAATCCTTTAATAACCAGGTACTGTCGAGGGGTAATTGTATTTCGGAAGTCTTAAATCTTTTCGCAACATTACCTTCTATGCTTTTCATCACAATCCTGCGCGTTACAGATCCATCGGGATGGACAAAGTCAGTGACAACAGTCTCAGGCTCATTACAAGATACGATCAGCATCAGAATCAATAACAGGACCAGTTTAATTGATCTATTCTTCATGGTTTCAGAGATTAATTTTTGAATGGGTGCTTTCTATCAACTTCTTATCGATTAACTTTTTCAGTTCAGGATCTCCTTCAATAATATTTTCTATATCCTTATATTTTATCTTCAACTCGTCAACATACTCGAGTAACTCCTGCATCTGCTCTTTCCGTAATGGTTATTGTTTTTGAAGGGAATCTCCTGCCCGAGTTCCTGTACTCTGTTAGTAATTTTTCTATTTCAGTTCCCGGAGTGAGCAGGTTTTCTTGGTCAGTGACAATTGTCTGTCTGCTGAGTTTGTCAATCCGTTTCAGAATGATCCCCTGCTGAAAAACAAATACAAAAACCAGACAAACCGAAGCGGTAATAAGACTTCTTCTCACCCACCCTATATAAACCCATCCGAACAGAAAGTCAACTGCTTCTGAAAAACTTAATCTGTTCTGGTGAGCTCTTGCAATCTTGTTAATAACCTCTCTTTCAATATCCTGCGTTGAATCCAATATAGGTTTGGAATTCCTGAGGATATTAACAACTTTTTTATACTTTTCACTTTCCGGTTTCATCGCTATAAATATTTTTCAACCTTTTCGGAAATATTTTTCCTTGCATAATGCAGGTTAGATTTAATGGCTGATTTACTCAAACCTGTGATTGCTGATATTTCATCATTTGACATCTCTTCAAGATCGGACAAAATAAAAACTGCTTTTTGTTTCGGACTAAGTTTTTCTGTCAGCAGACTTATGATCTTTGAGGTTTCTTTATTCTCAAGAGCAGCACTCGGCGCTTCCGAGATCCTGTTTGAAATAACTCCCCAGGTCTGCTCATCTGCAACAAATTCCGGATTTCTTTTCCTCTTTCTCATTTCGTCATAGCATTTGTTAACTACAATTCTGTATATCCAGGTTTTATATACTCCGGTCGTTTTGATCTTTTTGAGCTTTTGCCATATTGTAACCATCGTTTCCTGAACGACATCTTTGGCCTGATCATCGTCACCGAGCATCCTGAAAGCAACCGAATAGGCAAAGGGAGATGTCAGTTCAACAAGCTTTCTGAAATTGTTAAAATTTCCGCCCCTGCATTCTTCTATAAGCTTTATATCTACCAAAATATCTTATTGAATTGTATTATAAAGACGTCAATTTAGCAGCAAGGTAAAAAACTTGTGGTAATTTTACCGGAAAAGTATTTTAAATTTCCTTCGTGAACCTTAGTGATAACCTTTGTGTTCCTTTGTGGTAAAAAATAATCTATAGTTATGCAAAAGATAATCACACTCAGAACGGATCGCCAGAATGGATTATATGATATTACCTCTGAGGTTGTTTCGATAATCAGACTCAGCAAGGTTAAAACCGGGATCGCTTCTGTTTATGCCAGGGGATCAACAGCTGCAATAATGATACAGGAGAACTGGGATCAGTCAGTCCAGAATGACGTTGTTACACTGCTTAAAAAGATGATTCCTTCCGGCATATGGGAGCACGATCACCAGGACAATAATGGTGATGCGCATTTGAAAGCAGGTCTGGTTGGCGCTTCCGAAACAATTCCTATAATTGATTATAATCCCGGATTATCCACCTGGCAGAATATTTTCTTTTGTGAATTTGACGGACCGCGCGAAAGGAGAGAAGTTGTGATTACAATTATCGGGGAACAGTGAGCGAGTATCAGCTTTCCGATGCAGTGGCAGCTTCAATATTATCCATAAATCTGCAATAGGTTCTTCTCCCGATTGCCGATTTTTCAAATAGCCTTTTATAGTCTTTCCTTGTCAGATTTTTCCAGTTTTCAGCTGTCATACCCCCTACTTCTGCCGGAAGTTCAAATTCAGGAGTTTTATGGGGTTTTGAATTTTTGTTCCACGGACATACATCCTGGCATTTATCACAACCAAAAGCCCGTCCTTCCAATTTCATAACAAGATCATCCGGAATACGGGTTCTGGATTCCAGAGTCAGGTAAGCCACGCACCTTCGGGTATCAATTGTTCTGTCATTGTTGATAGCTCCGGTAGGACATGAATCGATACATAATGTACACGATCCGCAATAATCCTCTTCTACCGGCTGATCATATTCGAAGTCAATATTTATTACAATGACTCCGAGAAAGAAAAATGACCCTATTTTCCTGTTTACCAGGATAGAATGCTTTCCGGGCCATCCCAAACCTGCTTCCCTGCCCCAGGCTTTCTCGAGGAGTGGAGCGGAATCCACAAATGACCTTCCTGCAGCCTCCGGATAAATGCTTTTAATAAAGTTGCGGATCTTATTGAGCTTTTCTCTGATTACATCGTGATAATTAACTCCATATGCATATCTGGAAATCACCGGTATACCATTACCACCCTGTTTTTTCTCAGTATAATAATTTAACCCGGTAACTATGATTGATCTGGCTCCGGGAAAAAGAATCCGCGGGTCGATTCTTTTTTCAATATTCTGACCCAGGTAGGCCATATCGCCGTTCATTCCTGTATATACCCATTTTGTTAAGATTGGTCTATGCTCATCGAGCGATCTTGCCCGGGCGATACCACACAGATCAAAACCAATTTCTGAGGCAAATTCTTTTACAAGAATGGCGGATGTTTTATCAACTGAAGCAGCCATATCAGATATATTTAAAGGAATCCAAGTTCAAGTTTAGCTTCATCGCTGAGCATATTCTTATCCCATGGAGGATTGAAAGTAAGTTTAAGGTCACAATCTTTCACTCCTTTTGTACCGGCTACCTTATATTTTACCTCCTCAAGAAGTTCTTCTGCCATCGGACAATTAGGCGCGGTAAGTGTCATGGTTATATGGACAACATGCTCCTCATCAATATTTATTTCATAAATAAGGCCCAGATCATAAATATTTACCGGGATTTCCGGATCAAAAATGCTCTTTAGTACTTCGATGATCCTGGTTTCAATTTCCAGCTGTTCTGTAGGATCCATAGTAATTTTATTTTTTTATTGCGTCCCAGGCCATTGCATAAAGTTTCATCTGACGTACCATAGAAAGCAATCCGTTGGAACGGGTCGGAGAGAGATTCTGTCTCAATCCTATTTTATCAATAAAATAAAGATCTGAATTTAAAATTTCTTCAGGAGTGCGGTTTGACAATACTTTTATCAGAAGAGCTACAATGCCTCTCGTAATAATTGCATCGCTGTCGGCAGTGAAAGTTATCAGTTTACCGTCAAAATCGGGATGCAGCCACACCCTGGACTGACATCCCTCAATAAGAAAATCTTTTACCTTGTACTTTGGATCAATAACAGGCAATTCCTTCCCAAGATCAATAAGCAGGTTGTACTTATCCATCCAGTCCTCGAACATTGAAAATTCCTCAATAATACTATCCTGTATTTCGTTGATTTTCATATATTCTTTTTATGCAAACATACTTTTTACTTTTTCAATTCCGTCAACAAGAACATCAATCTCCTCTTTTGTATTATAGAAACAGAATGATGTCCGTACAGTTCCATCTATACCATAGCGGTCCATTACCGGCTGGGCACAATGTGTTCCGGTTCTTACAGCGATCCCCATCTTGTCCAGAATCATACCGGTGTCATACTGGTGAATATCCTTCAGGAGAAATGAGATTGTTGATATTTTATTCTCAGAATCCCCGTATATTTTCAAACCTTTAATGGCTGAAAGCTTTTCAGTTGCATAGGCAAGAAGTTCCTTTTCCCGCACTGCAATATTTTCTCTTCCGATACTTACTACATAATCAAGTGCACTTGCAAGTCCGATTGCTGCCGGATAGTTCATTGTTCCTGCTTCAAATTTAAAAGGAAGTTCGTTATAAGTGGTTTTTTCAAAAGTAACTTTATCAACCATATCACCACCGCCCTGAAAAGGAGCCAGTTCGTTAAGCCATTTTTCTTTCCCGTATAAGATGCCGATTCCTGCCGGGCCGTAAATCTTGTGGCCTGAGAAAACATAAAAATCGCAGTCCATTGCATTCACATCAACAATCCCATGCTGAATTCCCTGGGCACCATCGATAAGAACCGGAACATTGACCGCATGCGCAGCAGTAATTATCTCTTTAACCGGAAGCACTATTCCCAATGCATTTGATGCCTGTGTAACAGATACCAGTCTGGTTTTTGGTGAAAGCAATTTATAATATTCCTCCAGAATGATTTCACCATTATCATTTATCGGGATTACTACGTAAAACAGCTCCTTTTCTCTCGCACATCATCTGCCAGGGAACAATATTGGCATGGTGTTCCAGATGGCTCAGAATTATCTCATCACCAGGCTTAATGTATCGTTCACCAAAAGAAAAGGCAATTCCATTAATAGAACCTGTTGTACCTGAGGTAAATACAATCTCCTCCCTTTTATCTGCATTAATAAATGACTTTACTATTCCCCTTGCTTTTTCGTAAGCTTCTGAAGACATATCGCTTAAAAAGTGCACTCCCCGATGAATATTGCCATTGTACGATTCATATACCTCATCGACTGCATCCAGAACACACTGAGGTTTTTGAGTAGTCGCTCCGTTATCAAAATAAACAAGCGGCTTGTTATATATTTTCCGGTTCAGAATTGGAAAATCTGCCCTTATTTCAGCTATACTTTTCATTAAATTTTAAGATTATACGCACTTTACCATACAACTGGCGCACCTCGAAAGTTCTCCTTTCAACCGCTGCATAACGAGGTTATCCATTCTTTCACGCAGTGGTTCAATTTTAATATTCTGAATTACTTCATGAGCGAATCCGAACATCAGCATAAGTCTGGCTTCGCGCTTTTCTATTCCTCTTGACTGAAGATAAAAGAGTGCATCATCGTCGAGCTGGCCAACTGTTGCACCGTGACTGCATTTTACGTCATTTGCAAAAATCTCGAGTTGGGGCTTGGTATCCATCTTTGCATCGTCAGTAAGAAGGATATTATTATTTCTCTGGTAAGCCAGGGTTCCCTGTGCATCAGGACGGACCAGGATACGGCCGTTAAAAGCTCCGGTCGACATATCATCAAGAACACCTTTAAACAACTGATTACTCGTGCAGTGAGGAAAAGCATGGTCGACATTTACAAAATTATCTACATGCTGCCATTTATCAGTAAGATATAAACCGTATGAATAACTTTCTGCTCCTTCACCCCCAAGATAATGATAAGTGCTGTTACGGATAAGCCCGCCATGAAGCGTTATATTATTTGAGGAGGTAACACTGTTTTTCTCCTGATGTATAAAGGTATTGGTTATTTTACCAGCATTATTATGCTCATTCTGTACCCTTATAATGTCGAAATGCGCATTTTCACCAACAAAAATCTCGGTAACAGCATTTGTAAGAAACTTCTGTGGTGAAAGTGTGTGGTCACAGATTATTATGGAAAATACCGAATTTTTTTCAGCAATTATGAGGTTTCTGTGCTGATTGAACATATCATTATCTGACTGAACAAGATTTACAACCTGTACCGGCCTGGTCAGAGTTACACCTTCAGGAATATAAACAAATACTCCGTCTGAGGCCATTGCGGCATTTAGATGTACCAGACCGTCTGTATCACTTTTTGCATATTTGCCAAAATGCTTTTCAAATATCTCTGAAAACCGTATCGCCGCTTCGTTGAGGCTGCCGATCCAAATACCGCTTGGCAGCTGACGAAGTTTCTCGTTAATTGTAGGATAAAATCCATTCAGTAAAACTATCCCATGGGCATCAAGATCTGTTACATCACAACGGAACTCCTCGGCTTTGATAAAATCTTCCGGAAGCGGCATATAATAACTCTCGTAATCATGGTCAAAGAAGATATTGAGATTGGTATACTTATAGGCTTCATTTTTCTTTGTCGGGATTCCCAGCTCTCTGAATTTCTCAATAGCAGGAGCCCTGAAAGAATTGATAAAGGGAGACGAAACACCGGATATCTTGCCAATATTATCCTTATAAAGTCCCAGATATTTTTCTGTTAATTCAGATATTCCGTTCATGCTATTACATTATTTTCGACCTCTTTTTTAATCCAGTCGTATCCTTTTTCTTCCAGTTCAAGGGCCAGTTCTTTCCCGGCAGTTTTTACAATCCTTCCATCGTAAAGAACGTGAACCACATCCGGTATAATATAATCGAGCAATCTCTGATAATGTGTTATAACGATGAATGAATTATCAGGACGCTTGAGCTTATTCACTCCATTGGCCACAATACGCAAAGCATCGATATCCAGACCTGAATCGGTTTCATCAAGAATAGCAAGCTTTGGTTCGAGCATTGCCATCTGAAAAATCTCATTCTTTTTCTTTTCTCCGCCTGAATAACCTTCGTTCACAGACCTGTTTGCCAGTTTTGAATCAATCTCAACAAGTTCCTTTTTATCGCGCATCATCTTAAGAAAATCGGATGACGAAAGAGGATCGAGACCTTTATGTTTACGATGTTCATTTACAGCTGTTTTCATGAAATTAACCATGCTCACTCCCGGAATTTCAATCGGATACTGAAATCCCAGGAATATTCCCTCTTTTGCCCGGTCTTCAGCTGCCATATCCAGCAGGTTCTTCCCTAAATATGTAACTGTTCCTTCGGTTACCTCCACAAATTCCCTTCCGGCGAGAACTGCTGCAAGTGTGCTTTTCCCTGATCCGTTCGGACCCATTATTGCATGTATCTCTCCTGGTTTAACCTCAAGGCTTATTCCTTTTAAAATACTTTTGCCTCCGATTGAGGCTTTTAAATTATTAATGATCAGCATGATAATATATAATTGAAAAAATTTACATTCTATCCGACGCTTCCTTCAAGGCTTATCTGCAGAAGCTTTTGCGCCTCAACAGCAAATTCCATTGGCAGCTTATTAATTACTTCACGTGCATATCCGTTAACAATAAGGCCTATTGCATCTTCAGTTGAAATACCCCTCTGGTTGCAATAAAAGATCTGATCTTCCCCTATTTTAGAAGTTGTTGCCTCGTGTTCAACAATAGCGGTTGAATTGTCAACTTCAAGGTAAGGGAAGGTATGAGCCCCGCATTTATCACCCATCAACAAGGAATCACACTGGGAATAATTCCTTGCATTTGTTGCATTTTTTAAAACCTTGACAAGTCCCCTGTAGCTGTTCTGACCATGACCAGCTGAGATCCCTTTTGAAACAATTGTGCTCTTCGTATTTTTGCCTATATGAGTCATTTTGGTCCCGGTGTCAGCCTGCTGGTGATTGTTTGTAACAGCAACCGAATAAAATTCACCTGTAGAGTTATCGCCGCGTAAAATACACGAGGGGTATTTCCAGGTTATCGCTGATCCGGTTTCTATCTGGGTCCAGGATATTTTTGAGTTTTCACCTTTGCACATCCCTCTTTTAGTCACAAAATTGAAAACCCCGCCTTTTCCTTCCTTATCTCCGGGATACCAATTCTGTACTGTGGAATACTTCACTTCGGCATTCTTCTCTGCAACAATTTCAACAATAGCAGCATGAAGCTGATTCTCATCTCTTGAAGGTGCGGTACATCCCTCCAGATAGCTTACATAGCTTTCCTCATCTGCGATCAGAAGAGTACGCTCGAACTGACCTGTATTTGCAGAGTTGATTCTGAAATAAGTCGAAAGCTCCATCGGGCATCTTATCCCTTTGGGGATATAGCAAAATGAACCGTCGCTGAAAACAGCTGAATTCAGGGTGGCAAAAAAATTATCTGTATACGGAACTACGGAACCCATATATCTTTTTACCAGATCGGGATACTCTTTTACCGCATCACTGAATGAACAGAAGATTATTCCCATTTCCGCCAGCGTTTCCTTAAAAGTTGTTTTTACAGAAACACTGTCAATCACAGCATCAACAGCTACGCCTGTAAGATGTTTTTGCTCTTCGAGAGGTATTCCAAGCTTGTCGAATGTTCTTTTCAGTTCGGGATCGATATCGTCAATACTATTTAAGCTTTTTCTTTCCCTGGGAGCTGCATAGAATATAATATCCTGATAATTAATCGGAGCTATTTTAAGATTCGGCCATGTTGGCATTTTCATGGTCAGCCAATGACGGTATGATTTCAGGCGGAATTCGAGTAACCACTCTGGTTCTTTCTTCTTGGCTGAAATTATTCTGACAACCTCCTCACTCAGGCCTTTCGGGATCCGGTCCATGTCAATATCGGAATAGAAACCATATTTGTATTCGCCTGATGTTACATCACTTATAATCTTATCCTGATCTTTTTCCATCTTTTTTGTTATTGAAAGCTCTTTTTTCTTTTAATCCCCTTACCAAGGAGGTGTTGAAAAAGTAGTTTATTTTTACATCCCTCTTTGTGTTCCTTTGTGTTCCTTTGTGATGTACTTTGTGATCCTTTGTGGTTCAATGTTTTAACTTTTACCACAAAGGGACACTAAGGGTATCACCAAGGGTCACAAAGGACTCTTTAAACAACTCCAGTAACCAAACATTTCCCCCTTGGAAAATGAAAGGGGGTCATTAATAAATTGTACAAAGTAAATATTCCCACAATAATCATTCCGTTACTTGTATTTAATCTAAATAAACATACAAAAATATAAAAAATATAGGATTTGCTATAGAATCTCTATGGAAAATTGATTTTGTTTAGTGGTTCATCAAAGAATACAAATGATTGCTTTTTAATGAATGGGGAAATAAAAAATATTTTTATCTTGGCGGCTTCGTAAATTTTCATTATGAAATTTTTACAAACTCCGATAAATGAAAAATTATTTTATAACGCTCCTCACAGGTAACAGCAAGAAAATGTTCATGTTAGCTGTAGTATTATTCTCACCATTGAGCCTTTTCGCGGCAGGCGGAACTGTCCCTTCTATCGGACCGGTCAGGCTCGAATTTATTATTTTCGGACTTATTCTTCTTGGGGTAGCACTTTTTCACAAACAGACGTTCCGGGTTGCAGTCATCGGGCTTACGGTTTTATTGACATTCAAAATCGTTTTTGATCCGGGATTTAACCTTTTGCACCATCTTTTCGGAACCACTCCTTTTGGTGAACAACTTATGGATAAAGGACTTCGTCAGGGCGAATGGGGTATTATTCTTAATTTACTCGGCCTTTTGCTTGGCTTTGCTATTTTATCAAAGATATTTGAAGAATCAGGTGTTCCGGATATATTACCAAGGTTTCTTCCTGATGACTGGAAAGGTCCCTTTATACTCCTGGTTTTTGTTTTTATCCTGTCATCATTCCTTGACAATATTGCTGCTGCCCTGATCGGTGGCGCTATTGCCATAGTCGTTTTTAAAAAGAGAGTTCATATTGGATATATAGCGGCCATTGTGGCTGCCAGTAATGCTGGTGGCAGCGGAAGTGTTGTCGGGGATACTACAACCACAATGATGTGGATTGACGGAGTAAGTGCATTTAATGTATTACATGGTTTTATTGCCGCCGGCACGGCCCTTCTGTTTTTTGCATGGTTCGCATCTCATCAGCAGGACAAATATCAAAGGATTCAAAAAGATGCAACTCTTAATGTTAAGATCGATTGGGTAAAAATCTTTAATGTTGGTCTCATGCTTATAGGTGCAATCATTTCAAATATACTTTACGATATGCCTGCTTTGGGAGTGTGGATTGCCATTGTTATCGGAGCTCTTCTCAGACCCGTACCATGGAAAGAAGTTCCTGCAGCAATCAAGGGAACAATTTTCCTTCTTTGTCTGGTTTTTTGTGCTTCAATGATGCCAGTTGAAGAACTGCCTAAAGCTTCCTGGATCACAGCTTTTGCATTGGGATTCCTGTCATCTGTTTTTGATAATATCCCTCTGACAAAGCTTTGTCTCGACCAGGGCCACTTTGATTGGGGTATGCTGGCATACAGTGTGGGATTTGGCGGCTCAATGATCTGGTTTGGCTCATCTGCCGGGGTTGCAATCACCAATAAATTTCCAGAAGCGCGTAATGTAATTCTCTGGGTTAAAAACGGATGGCATATTGCAGTAGCGTATGTTTTGGGTTTCTTCGTGCTCTATTTTGTAATGGGCTGGGAACCGGCAGATAATAATGAACATAAAGTAATTAATTGTCCGGTGCCAGGATGCCCGATGGGCAATAAAGTTGAAACCGGTAAAATTCCCGGTACGGTAGGTTATCTCGAGCTGGTCAAATGAATTTTGAACAATTGAACAATTGAACACAAATAATCAACTTTAAAAGGACTGGCTATTTGCTCTCTCTGTATTCTTTTAACAAGGATTGAAAGATTTCTTTTACTGAAGATATTTTAGTTGCCCTGAAAGCATTTGCACCGGCAAATGCATACCCTCCTTCAAAATTGCCTTTAAGAGCATTTATTAGTGCAATAATTATACAGTAAGGACTTTTTGATATATCACATGTCTTAATACATTTGAAAGGACATTTTTTTGGCTGCTTTTTACCCTCTCTGACTTTAGTAATAAAGTTGCTCAAAATTGCCCTGCCCGGCATTCCAACCGGACTCTTAATAATTTCAATATCAGAACTCTCAGCATCGATGTAAGCCTGTTTAAAAGCTTCTGATGCATCGCATTCGTCAGTGGTCACAAAACGTGTTCCCATTTGAACTCCTGAGGCTCCGAGATCGAGTATTTTATGGATATCTTCACCGGTATAAATACCTCCTGCTGCAATGAGAGGAATTTTCGTATCATATTTATCCTCAAATGTTTTCAGTTCACTCACAATTTCAGGAACAAGCTTTTCGAGAGTATAATCAGTATCAAATATCTGTTCCTCTTTAAAACCCAGATGTCCGCCTGCTTTGGGTCCTTCTACAATAACTGCATCAGGAAGATAATTATAATTAGCTTTCCATTTTTCACAAATTATTTTTGTTGCCCTTGCTGATGAGACTATTGGTATAAGCTTTGTGGTACTGTCCTTTTTTAAAAATGAGGGCAGATCAAGCGGGAGACCTGCTCCAGCTGTAATTAAATCAACCTTTTCAGAGATGGCGGTTTTAATCATATCTGTGAAATTGGTCATCGCAACCATAACATTGACACCGATAACGCCCAATGTTTTTTCACGTGTTTTTCGTATCTCTTCTTTAAGCCCGAAGATGCTGGCCTCCAGAAAATCAGAGGAAAAATCTTTATATAAAAGTCCGAGTCCTGCACTTGAGATAACCCCTACGCCACCTTCATTTGCAACCGCGGAAGCAAGTCCTGAAAGAGATATCCCTACTCCCATCCCACCCTGTATAATTGGAACTGCTATTGCAAGATTCCCAATTCTTAATTGCTTCATTTTGAGTTTTTAAAATATTCGCAAAGGTAGCCCAATTAACCGATCTCCGGCAGAAAAAGAAATATTTAACATAATTTAAAGAATCCGGTCGAAACAACTATTTTCACCGAAAACTTCAATCTGATCTGCGTTCATCAGCGTAATCTTCGGGAAACATCTTTCATATTTCAAAAAAAACTTAACTTTATACGGATAATATTAAAGTTGAAATATGAAAAGATCAATAATTCTTTTAATAATCTTTTTGCTGGCGATTCTCAGTCTTAATGCTCAAACTGAGAAGGAAATAAGAGCAGAAATAAAGCATGTGACAGTATTCCCCGACAGGGCTCAGATTGAGCACGAAACTTCGGTTTCGCTTTTACCAGGCAAAAGCATTCTGAAACTTTCAGGTCTTTCGCCTTATATTGATGTACAAAGCATCCAGGTAAAAGGCTACGGAGAATTCACAGTCCTTTCCGTTAACCATCAGAATAATTATCTGCAGAACCTTGAAGATTCCCCGGAAGTAAAAAGTATCAGGAGTCAGATTGAAGCTCTCCAGATCAAAGTCGAAGATGAAACCGCTGCTATCAGCATCCTGCAGCAAAAAGAAGATTTTCTCGTTGCAAACAGGGCCATCCTTGTTAAGGAAACGACTTTTACACTTGAGCAATTGAAAAACGTAATGGACCTGTATACCAATAATATGGATCAGATCACCATGACAAAACTTAAAAAACAGAGACTAATAAAAGATTATAATAAGCAGATAACCGCTCTTCAGAAACAGGTTGCTGACAGACTCGGCAGACAGCAACTTCCTTCAGGGGAAATCCTGGTCACTGTCACTTCTGAAAAACAGGTTTCCGGGAAAATTACATTCAGCTATGTGGTGGCTAATACGGGATGGTATCCCTCATACGACATCAGGGTTGATGATATAAAGAATCCTGTGGCAATATTTTATAAGGCGAATGTTTTTCAGAATTCCGGTGTTGAATGGAAAGATGTAAAGTTGAGTTTCTCGAATGCCACACCCTGGGTGGCCGGGGATATTCCGGTTCTAAATCCATGGTTCGTTGATTATTATAACCCTTCACCGATTATGATAAGAGGAATTGCATCAGGAGTGAAGCGAAGCCAGGCTCCAATAATGAAAGATCTTACTGGCGCTGTCGCAATGGTGGCTGAAGAAAAAGGCATGGAAGCAGCTCCGGTATCGGTTCAAAAACAAATTGGTGAAACAACAATCACCTTCGACATAGCTATTCCATATACAATACCGTCAGATGGAAAAATTCAGACTGTAGAGATACAACGACTCACAGCCCCTGCTGATTATAAGTATGTTACTCTGCCAAAGGTATCGGCCCTTGCATACCTTACCGCAAATATTACTGATTGGGCAAAATTAAGTCTCCAATCTGGTGAGGCCACCCTGTATTTTGAAAATTCATTCGTTGGAAAATCTACCCTTAATGTTAACCAGCTGAAGGATACACTTACAATCTCACTCGGAACAGATAACAGTATCCTGGTAAAAAGGGAGAAACGCAAAGATTATACAAGCAAGAAAGTTATTGGAGCAAACAAAACCGATACCTATTCTTTTCTTACTACTATAAGAAATAATAAACCAAATCAGGTAAAGATCACTCTTAATGATCAGATTCCAGTTTCATCTAACAGCGGAATTAACGTTGACCCAATTGAATTGTCGGGGGGCAGACTTAACCAGCAGACCGGTGAAATAAAGTGGGATCTCGAAATAAAACCTCAGGAAACCAAACAGATAGTACTTACCTACTCTGTCAAATATCCAAAAGATAAAACTGTTATTCTGGAATAAACCTATAATTCTTTAGTTATGAATTTTTTGGGAAATTTAATCTGGTTAATATTTGGTGGATTAATCATTGCAATTGAGTACTTTATTGGAAGCCTTGTTCTTATGATAACCATCATCGGTATTCCATTCGGCATCCAGACACTTAAAATGGCTTCCCTTTCGCTATGGCCGTTTGGCAGGGACACGGTTGTTCATACCAGAGCTTCCGGATGTCTTTACGTTATTATGAATGTGATTTGGCTGCTTGCGGGAGGTTTGTGGATAGCTGCAACTCATGCCATATTCGGAGTTCTTCTCTGTATAACAATTATAGGTATCCCTTTTGGTTTGCAGCATTTTAAGCTTACGGCGATAGCTTTGTCTCCATTTGGGAGAGACATTGTAAGAAAATGAAGGGGAGAAGGGCAGAAAGGGAGAATAGGTGAAGGGGGGAAAGTCCTTTGTGAACCTTAGTGATAACCTTTGCGTACCTTTGTGGTAAAATATAATTTATTCAACCACAAAGGGTCACAAAGTATAACGCAAAGTAACATAAAGGGAAAACCACAAAATATGGACAAATCTGAAAACAGAAAAAGATCAATAAACGACTTTGGGAAATTTGGTCTTATAAAACATCTTACCGGAAACATCAGAACTGTAAATAAAACAACAATAACCGGTATAGGAGATGATTCTGCCGTTATTGATTCAGGAAAAAACCTTACTCTGGTATCAACCGATCTTCTTCTGGAAGGAATACACTTCAACCTGATATACACACCACTTAAACACCTCGGATATAAAGCTGTTGTCAGGGCAATATCTGATATCTATGCAATGAATGGAACTCCGGGACAAGTAATGATTGCTCTCGGTATAAGTTCAAAATTCAATGTTGAACAGGTTGAAGATATCTATGAAGGAATTTCTCTGGCATGCGATAAATATAAGGTTGACCTGGTTGGTGGAGATACTACCAGTTCACTGACAGGACTGACGATAGGAGTTACTGCTGTAGGTACTGTTGAAAAAAATAATCTGGTAAAAAGAGATGGTGCAAAAGCTAATGATCTTATCTGCGTAACCGGCGATTTCGGTGCTTCATTTATGGGTCTTCAGCTTCTGGAAAGGGAAAGAAAGCTTTTTGTCAGGGAAAAAGTAACTCAACCCGATCTTTCGGGTTTTGAATATGTTATTGGGAGGCAGCTGAAACCGGAAATTCCGGTTTTAGTTTTAGAGGAACTCAAAAGAGTAGAAATCAGACCGACTTCGATGATTGATGTAACCGATGGTTTGGCTTCCGACCTGCTTCATATCTGCAAATTGTCAGGAACAGGCTGCAGGATTTTTTACAGTAAGGTGCCTATTGATTATGAAACATCAAAACTTGCTGAAGAGTTCAATGTCGATCCTATGACTCCAGCTCTTAACGGAGGTGAGGATTTTGAAATGCTTTTTACAATCCCGCTTGAACTGGTTGAGAAGATTAAAATGATTCAGACTGTGAAGGTTATTGGTCACATGACTTCTTCCGGCTCAGGTAAGTATATAGTGGGGGATGATGGTTCGGAAGTTGAGATATCAGCACAAGGCTGGAACCAGTAATAATATAAAGGGTTTTACCTGGCCCTTATAATTCCTCTTTCTGACTTTCTTATGAACTCCAGGATGTAATCTCTGTCTGGTGAAGCTTTGAATTCTTTTTCCACGAAATCTAACGCCTGTGAAAAATTCATCCCTCTCTGGTAAATAGCTCTGTAAATTTCATGAATTTCGTCAATCCGTTCTTTTTCAAATCCTCTTCTTGTCAGTCCTACGGAGTTTAGACCGAGGAAAGATAGCGGGTCGCGGTCAGCTTTGACAAACGGAGGCACATCAATCCTGACTTTTGAACCGCCTCCTATAATCACATGAGCTCCAATATGAGTGAATTGATGAACAAGTGTACCTCCGCTGAGGATAGCCCACTCACCGACATTTACCTCACCGGCAAGACTCGTGGAGTTGCCGATGATAGTGTTGTCCCCGATAAAACAATCGTGACCTATGTGAGAATAAGCCATAAGAAGACAATTAGATCCTACAATTGTCTTTCCGACTGCAGCTGTCCCCCGGTTTATTGTTGCACTTTCTCTTATTGTTGTATTATCACCAATTTCAGCAGTTGACTCCTCACCTCTGAATTTAAGATCCTGAGGTATTCCTGAAATAACTGCCGCAGGGAATATTCTGCAATTCTTTCCGATTCTGGCACCATCCATGATAGTTGTATTGGGACCAATCCATGTTCCATCACCAACAGTTACATTACCTGCGATAAATGCAAAAGGTTCAATAGTAACATCTTTCCCGATTTTTGCCTCAGGATGTATATAGGCTAGTTTTGAGATCATTATTCTATTATTTGTTTTTAACTACCTGCGCAGTCATTTCTCCTTCCAAAACCAGTTTATTCCCAACAAAAGCCTGACCAAACATTGTAACTATTCCTCGCCTCATAACATCGGCCAGTTCCATCTTAAGTATCACTGTATCTCCGGGGACAACTTTACTTTTAAATTTTAACTTGTCAATTTTGAGGAAGTAGGTCGAATATTTTTCGGGATCTTCAACGGAATTAAGTACCAGCAGTCCGCCAGTCTGAGCCAGAGCTTCAACTAGGAGCACCCCTGGCATGACAGGTTCATCAGGGAAATGACCCTGAAAAAAGGATTCATTAAATGTAACATTCTTAATCCCGACAATTGAGGATTCATCAAGAGAAATTATTTTATCTACTAATAAAAAAGGGAATCTGTGAGGAAGGCGTTTCCTGATCTCTTCCACAGTAAAAACAGGAGGTTGTGAAGCATCATAAAGAGGGATATCAAGTTTTGAAAGGGTTTTCTTCATCTCCTGCCTTATGATTCTTGCCAGACGGGTATTGGCGTAATGGCCCGGGCGGGTTGCAACAATTTTGCCTTTTATCGGGTGACCGACCAGGGCTATATCACCCATAATATCGAGGAGTTTATGACGTGCCGGCTCATTCGGGTAGCGTAATTCAGTATTGTTCAGTATCCCTGCAGTATGAGTGCTGATCCCCGGCCGGTTAAACAGTTTTGCAATCCTGTCTATTTCAGCCTGTTCAACTTCCTTTTCCAGAATGACAATAGCATTATCGAGATCGCCGCCCCGAATCAGACCCTTATTAAAAAGTGGCTCCAGTTCATGAAAAAATACAAATGTCCGGCTTTTAGATATTTTCTCTTCGAAATCTTCAATTGAATCAAGAATCGAGTACTGGTTCCCCAGGATCTTTGAATTATAATCGATCAGAACATTGACGCTGAAATGATCATCGGGATAGACAATCAGGTCTACACCATGTTCTTCATCAGAGAATGTAATCTTCTGTTTGACAACAAAGTAATTTCTGTCCTCTTTCTGGTCAATAATCCCGGCTTCTTTAATTGCCTCTACAAACTTCCATGCAGAACCGCCCATGATCGGGGCCTCAGGTCCATCTAACTCGATCATTGCATTGTCAACACGCAATCCATTTAATGCGGCCATAACATGTTCAATAGTTGTTACGGTAGCATTGTTTTGTACAAGAGTTGTCCCACGCGATGTATCCGTAACATGTTCAGCCAAAGCATCAATTACAGGTTTCCCCGGAAGGTCCACTCTGCAAAATTTATAGCCGTGATTAACGGGAGCCGGTTTAAATTTAATTGTAACAGTATTTCCTGTATGCAGCCCCTTTCCGGTAAGGCTAATTTCTTTGGCTAGTGTCCTCTGCTTTTCACTCATTAAGGTTAATATTAAAATAAATTCCGCTACAAAAAAAATAAAAATATTCCGAACAATCCAGAAATTTGTACTTTAACTGAATTAACTGGACCCAATTATAATCCGATCCTGAGACAAATCTACTTCTTTTTCAGAGACTCAATCTCTTTTTCAAGTGAATCAATTTTAGTCTTTAGCTCGGGTAACTTTTTGAAAATTACTGAAGATCTGAGAAACTGTTTCAGCTCAATTGCCGGGGATCCCAATATAGTTGTGTTTTCCTCTTTTATATCACCGAGAATTCCGCCCTGTGCACCTATTTTTGAACCGTTAGCTATTTTTAAATGACCTGCAAGCCCTACCTGACCGCCGAACATGCAATTCTTACCGACTTTTGTTGATCCGGAAATTCCTGTCTGGGCTGCCATAACCGTATTCTCCCCAACTTCCACATTATGCCCAATCTGTATTAGATTATCCAGTTTAACTCCTTTACGTATTATCGTTGAGCCCATTGTTGCCCTGTCAATTGTAACATTAGCTCCAATCTCAACATGGTCTTCTAAAATAACATTCCCAAGTTGTGGTATTTTCATAAATTCATTGTCTGACTGTGGAGCAAATCCGAAGCCATCACTTCCAATCACACTTCCGGCATGAATAATACACCCTTCACCAATAAGACAATCATGATAAATCTTCACTCCGGGGTTGATAGTACAATTATTCCCCAGTCTCGTGTTGTCTCCTATATAAACATGCGGATAAACTGAGCATCCATCACCTATTGTACAATTCTCACCAATATAGGAATATGGTCCGATGAAAACCTCAGTACCGATTTTGGCTGAAGCTTCAATAATTGCAGTAGCATGGATTCCTTTTTTTCTTGGTCTTGCCTGATCTACCAGCCGGAGGAGGGATGCAAATGCCTCGTATGAATTTTCCACCCTGATAAGAGTGGTATTAATCTTAGCCGAAGGTACAAAGCTCTTATTAACAAGAACGATAGACGATTTTGTCTCATAAATAAAATGCTCATATTTCGGATTGGCAAGGAATGACAAAGCTCCTATCTGCCCTTCTTCAATTTTAGCTATAGTATTTACTAAAATATCGGGATTCCCTTCTATTTCTCCGTGTAAAAATCCGGCAATTGCCGCGGCAGTAAATTCCATAATATTTAATATTTAATTATCGACATTCTTTTGGATAGCAAAGGAAGTATTTTGTTACTCTTTCTAAGATAAACCTGTGATCAAACATATCCGAAACAGTTGATATTTCAGCAGTTTTTCCACTCTTAAGCAAAATTTTAACTTCCGGAGTATCAGGGGTATAAGCCAGATTTGAAATACTACCGGTAAAAACATAATAGTCTTCGAGATCTGAACTAACGTTCATTAATTTTCCCGCTTTTTCAGCAAGCTCCCCGACCCTTTTCACAGGGAATGGTTCATTTTGCAACTCAATCGCAAAAAGATCCCTGTTCAATAACCTGCCTGACAAATCAGAAAGCACCTTATCGGAATGATCGGCCCAGTATTTCGCAGAAACCAGTATATCAGCATCATCAAGCCGGGTAAAGTTTGATGCAATCAATCCGGGAGTAAATTTTCCGGATTCTGTGAGATCAGAAGGACCAAGATTATTATACAAAAAGAATCTGAGTGCAGGGGTGGTATACAAATCTGCTCCTTCATTTGCAAGTTCTTTCGCCCTTTTGAGTGTTTTTACCAGGAGGCTTTCGGAAGAAAGGACCGTTTTATGCATATAAACCTGCCAGTACATCAGGCGACGGGCAATAAGAAATTTTTCGAGTGAATAGATCCCTTTTTCCTCAACAACAAGGCTGTCGTCCACAACATTCAGCATCCTTATTATCCTGTCTGATCCAACCGACCCTTCAATAACTCCTGTGAAAAAACTGTCCCTTCTCAAATAATCAAGCCTGTCCATATCTATCTGACCGGAAACCAGTTCATGCAAAAATTTTCTGGAATATTTCCCCTGGAAGATTTCAATCGCCAGATCGAGTTTTCCGTTAAATTTTTCATTTAATTTCCTCATAAGGAGAAGAGAAAGGTCTTCATGGGTTATGCCGCTGATTATCGAATTTTCAAGAGCATGCGAAAAGGGACCATGACCGGCATCGTGCAAAAGTATCGCTATAAAAGTGGCTTCTTCTTCAACAGGTGAAATTTCAACTCCTTTATTCCGGAGTGTGCTTATGGCCATATTCATCAGATGCAATGTTCCAAGGCCGTGCTGAAACCTGCTGTGATTTGCACCGGGATATACAAAACTTGTCAATCCCAGCTGTTTTATATTACGTAACCTCTGGAACCATGGATGTTCGATGAGGTCAAAAACAAAATCTCCCGGGATGCTTATAAATCCATAAACCGGGTCATTTATTATTTTTCTCTTATTAGTAAGATAAACCACCTGGAAATTTTTAACTACAAAATTAGGAATTAACCCCATTTAACCACAAAGGTCGCAAAGATTTTAATTTGACCCCGGGGGGAATGACGCTAAGTGGCCAGGAGACGTTGTATAAGAAAAAAATTCGTTTCTATGTTGTACAACATATATTTTTATTGTCACAAATGAAATATCTTCCGTCTTTATAGCATCAAACTTTATAAATCTTCTAACCACACTGAAATTAACCCAGGTTTTATGAAAATTGAGATTCAGGGGCTTAACCAGATCTACCCGAACGGAAATCACGCATTGAAAGATATAAACCTCGAATTTGGAACAGGGATGTTCGGACTGCTTGGACCCAATGGTGCCGGAAAGTCAAGCCTGATGAAGATAATTGTCACTCTCATGAAACCTTCTTCGGGAGTAGTTCTGATAGATGGAAAAGATATTCAGAAGAACAGGAAAGAACTCCGGAGTATGCTTGGTTACCTGCCTCAGGACTTCAGGTTTTTTACCTCTCTCAAAACATGGGAATTCCTCGATTACTCAGGATCTCTGGCAGGATTAAGAAACAAAAAGGAGAGAATTGCTGAGGTTGACAGGCTTCTTGACCAGGTAGGACTTCTTGAAGTACGCGACAGGCAGGCCAACAGGTTATCAGGTGGTATGAAGCGACGCCTGGGTATTGCACAGGCGCTTATCGGAAATCCTAAAATTATTGTTGTTGATGAACCCACCACCGGACTGGATCCTGATGAAAGAATAAGATTCCGAAATATTCTCTCCCAACTAAGTCAGCACGATGTAACAATCATATTGTCAACGCATATAGTTGGCGACATATCATCCACCTGCCAGGGGATGGCGCTTCTTAACAGAGGTGAACTTGTCTTTTCCGGTTCACCCGAAAACCTTGTAAATCTTGCCCAGGGGCACGTATTTAAACTTACCCTGAATCCTTATGATTATGAAAGAGTTAAGGAACAGTATAATGTAATCTCAACAATACCTGTGGAAGCAGGTTGGGAAGTTCAGATTGTCTCTGATGAAGCTCCTGAGTTTAGTGCGACCAATATTATTCCAAACATCGAACATGCATATGTGTACTTCATGGAGCATAAGTTGCATACCGAGATTACTGACTAATAACTAAATCACATCATGGCATTTCTACATAATATAAGAACGGTTGCCCGGTATGAAGCAAAAACCTTAAGAAGGAGCTGGTTTTTCAGGCTCTTCTCGTTAGGAGCCCTGTTTATCTTCACAATTTTAAATATAGGTTTCTTTTCACCCATTGGTGATGAATCCTGGCAAATGATATCCATCTCCTCTTCGGTGCCCCTTGTCAATCTTTACCTGCTTAATATAGGTCAGGCCATTGTTGTTATCTTTCTTGCTGCCGATTTTCTGAAAAGAGATAAAAAACTTGATACTAATGAAGTATTGTATACCAGGTCGATGTCAAATTTTGAATACGTAATAGGAAAGACCTGGGGAATCCTCCGTCTGTTTCTTGGCCTTGATATTGTGATCCTTTCGATAGGGATGCTCATGAACATCATATCAAAAAGTATGTCAATTGATTTCATGTCATATGTCTCGTATCTGGCAATAATTCCTGTCCCGACAATTATATTCAGCCTGGGGCTGGCATTTGTGCTAATGTCCCTGATCAGGAATCAGGCTTTAACATTTCTGATACTTCTTGGAATAGCAGCGCTCAACATGTTTTACCTGTGGTTCAGGATGGGATCAATTTTCGATTATATGGCTTTTGGAATTCCTGTTTTTAAATCAGGAGTCATCGGATTTGATGACCTGAGTTTTATTGTCAATCAAAGACTGCTCTATCTCTTCCTTGGTTTGGCGCTGGTCCTGGCAACAGTGCTGCTGTTCAAACGATTACCTCAATCGAAATTCCATAGAACTCTGACCGTCATATTCCTTTTCATTTTTCTGGCAGGAGCAGGAATTTGCGGGTTCAACACATATTCTGTATACAGAAAAAACATAAACTTTAAAAACCTGGTTATTGAGACAAACAGAAAGTTTGAAGATAAAAATTTTCTCCAGGTAACGGATGCCTCTATTGATCTGATACACAAAGGTGAATCTTTTGAGGCAACTGCAAAACTTAAATTTTTTAACAATAATAAAGTGCCTCTCGATCGTTATCTTTTTTCACTTAATCCATCCCTGAATGTTCTGAATATCACAACGGAAGGGAAAGCTTTGAGATTCACCCGAACCAATCCGATAATTGAAATTGATCCCGGAAGAGTTCTTGATCCCGGACAAACTGACAGTCTGATTATTTCATATGAGGGCAAAATTAACGAATCGTTCTGTTACCCGAATTATAGTGATAATATTAAGATGTATCCCTACAGGATCATTATGTTGAACGTAAATAAAAGGCAGGCTTTTCTTACTGAAAACTATGTTCTTTTAACTCCTGAAACTCAATGGTACCCTGTTTCAGCGTTAAACTATTATCCTTCTAACCCTGCAAGGATAAAGATTGATTTCACAAGATATTCCCTTCGGGTCAAAAATGAAACCGGACTCTCTGTAGTTTCACAGGGCAGAATGAAAACCGATAATGAGTACAGTCTTTTTACACCGGAAAGCCCTCTGACAGGACTTACTCTGGCTATCGGCAATTACCAGTCAGATACACTCAGAGTTGATTCTGTCGAATATATCAGTTATTACTTCCCCGGCCATGATTATTACAAAAAAGATCTGAGTCAGATTAAAGACACGCTTCCAAACCTGGTTTCTGGCATTATGCGTGATCTGGAGACCAGTTTCTCTACAAAATATCCCTTTAAAACTTTGAGCCTGGTTGAGGTTCCGGTTCAATTCTATTCCTATCCAAAGAAAAGTACTCAGACAAGAGCGGAGCTCCAGCCGTCAATGGTTCTTCTTCCTGAGAAATTATCAACGATTGAGAATGCAGGTTTTAATAAAAGTTTTACCCGTCAGAAAAAAAGAATGGCCCGAAATAATCAGATTATAACTGATAAAGAGTTGCAGGTACGGTTATTTAATGATTTTATCAGAAACGTTTTTATCAGCGGTGAGAACTACAGGTTTGTTAACGGGGTCCCTTCAAATGAACCTTTAAGATATCGCCTCGGGCCGAGTTTCTATTTCTTCAAAAATAACTTTTACTCATCAGATTATCCGGTGATCAATGCAGTTTTTGAATCACATCTGCAGCATATAACGCAGCTCAGGTCTGCTGACGGCTTCATGGCCGGATTCGGAGCCCTATCTGATAATGACAAGGCGAATCTCATCCTTCAAAAATTTAGCTTCAGGGAACTTCTTTCAAGGAATCCTTCAGGAGATACACTCCGGACAGTATTAACAGTAAAAGGGGATTGGCTTTTCAACCTGTTAAGATCAAAAGCAGGATTGGAGGAATTTAAACCCTGGTTATCGAAATATATTGATGATCATACATTTAAAAGCGTTGATCTTCTTCAGCTAAAAAAAGATATTGAAGAAAAATTCGGTTTTGATTTTTATCAATACCTGAATGATTGGTTTAACGGGAAAGATCAACCAGGTTTTCTATTTACCGGTCTAAAGGCAAGCGAGATCATTGTCGGCGACAGATCGAGGTACCAGGTTACTTTCATAGCATCAAACCCTGAACCGGTTTCCGGACTTTTTAATATTTCCTTCAGAACAGGAGGTCAGGGACTGCTCGAACAAAAGATCCAGTTAGACAGGATCCAGGGACAGAGCGGTGGTGGAAATAAGTTCACTGTTTCATTGAGAGGACGTGGAATGGAAGCGGATGATATTTCTAAGATTGTCTTTATGGGTCCAAATGAAGCAAAAAAGATAGGGATAGTTCTCGATGGCGAGCCCAGGGAAATGATGGTAAACACAATATTTGCCAGGAATATCCCGGGTGAAATAACCATGCCAATCAATGAGATAGCAAAATCGAATAACGACAGCAGAGAATTTTCAGGTGAAGAAGCTCTTGCCATAATACCTCCTTTCTCCGGTCCTTCGGAGATAATTGTCGATAATGAGGACCAGGGATTCATATCCAGTAAACAAAATACCATCAGTCCTTTAAAAAAACTTCTGGGTATCAATAACAGGACCGGGAACAGCTACATGCAGATAAGTAACTGGAATACGCCCGAGTATTGGCAGCCGGTTGTACTGACAACCTACTACGGAAAATATATCCGTTCTGCAGTCTATACCCGTGCGGGAACCGGTGATAAAAAGATTACCTGGTCAGCTATTCTCAAGGAACCGGGGTATTACGATGTCTATTCTTATATTGGAAAAACGATGGACAGGATGTCGGTAAAAACCGGTGGCGGTCAGGGAGGAACAGACATACAATCCGACCAGCAAAAAGGTGATGGAACTTATAAAGATTTGCATTATAAAATTTATCATGATGAAGGAGCAGATGATATCACACTCGACTATGAGAATGCAGATGCCGGATGGAACTTCCTTGGAAGGTTTCACCTCTCCCCTGATACCGCTAAAGTTGAATTGACAAATAAATCGACTGGAAGAATTGTGATCGGGGATGCTATAAAATGGGTGAAACAGAACTAAAAGACAAAAGATAATCCACCTTCTCCGGCAACTGACGGATACGGTGGACGAAGAAGGTAAAAAGTGAAAAGGATTCAGGAATTAAATAAATAAGAATAAATATAATGAAAGAACAATTTAATAAGAAAGTCAGGATCAGGTTATCAGTTCTGATATTATTGATCTTCAACGTGCTGGTATCATTTTCGCAGGAAGGCCTGACGCTCGAAAAAGCCCTGAGCATTGCAGAATCGAATAGTCCCTCGATGAAGATTACCAGGCTTAACCTCATCCGGAGTCAGGAAAATCTGAATGCTCAGAATGCGGCACTGAAGTCTAACTTTTCCCTCACCCTTAATCCAATAGGTTATTCTCAGGACAGGCAATTCAATGATCTTATCTCAAAATGGAATTCACAAAAAACTACTGAAAGTTACGGAGTATTCACAGTATCACAACCAATCGTTCTCACTGATGCAAGGATCTCCCTCATGAACAGGTTTGGATATACCGATTCCTATAGTGAATATGCAAATGCCACAACAAAAGGGTTTAGTAATAATCTTTCGCTTAATCTCGATCAACCACTTTTCACTTACAACAGGACGAAACTATCACTGAAAGAACTCCAATTAGCCCTTGAGAATGCACAATTGAATTATGCTATTCAATTATTATCTCTTGAAAAGCTGGTCGCCCAGGGCTTTTACAGTGTCTATCAGCAGCAGCAGAGTCTTGATATCGCAAATCAGGCTTATCAGAATATGCAGAAAAGTCATGAGGTCTCAAAAAACAAGGTAGAGGCCGGAATTTCTGCAAAGGAGGAGATGTTTCAGGCAGAACTCAATCTGGCAACCACCAGATCTGATTATGAAAATAAACAGGTCGCTCTCGAGAATGCGAAGGATGACTTTAAGATTCTGATTGGGATGAGTCTTTATGACGATATTCTTGTAATCCCCAATATCGCTGTCGATACTGTCGCTGTTGATATTTCTTTTGCAATCGACCAGGGATTGGCAAACAGGATGGAACTCCGGCAACGCAAAATAGATATTGAAACCTCTCAGTTTGACCTGATTCAGACTAAAGCGCTGAATGAATTCAAAGGAAATCTTGGTCTTTCTGTCGGGCTTTTCGGGGATAATAATAAATTTAAAGACGTATATGCCAACCCAACTGATAATGAATCTGTTTCACTCTCTCTCACTATTCCGCTCTGGGACTGGGGTGAAAGAAAATCCAGAATTAAGGCAACTGAAGCTTCGATTGAAACCGCAAATATCAACCTTGAAAGTGAGAAAAATGACATTATACTTGGTGTCAGAAAGGTTTACAGAAATCTCCTGAATCTGCAAAACCAGATTGAGATAGCACGTCAGTCAGTAACAAATGCACAGCTCACCTACGATCTCAATCTCGAAAGATATAAAAACGGTGATCTTACGGGGATGGATCTTAATCTATTCCAGAATCAGCTTTCGGAGAAGCAGCTTACTTTCACAAATTCGCTGATTTCCTATAAACTGGAACTCCTTAATCTAAAGATCCAGACTCTTTATGACTTTGAAAATAAAAAATCAGTAACACCTGTAATGACTTTAGAAAAATAATATATAATCAAAATAACCATGAAAAAGATCATTTTCATTAGTGCAGTTATAATAATAGCAATTATCGGCTGCAGGAATCAGGACCAGAACCTTAATGCGGATGTTCAAATCCCTGTTTCCGTCGAAAACATTAAACTAAAATCGATTGAAGAATTCATAAACACCACTGGCTCGGCCTTTCCAAAAGGAGAGATCCTTCTCAAATCAAAAATTACTGCTACATATTATCTTGAGAAAAACCCGCAAACCGGCAGACCATGGCAACTGGGTGATAAAATAAAAGCAGGGGCGCTTATAGCCCGGCTTGAGGATAGAGAATATGTAAATTCAATTAAGCTCGAGACTAATCAACTGAATCTTGAACTCACCGAGAGCGAACTTAAAAAGCAGGAGTCCTTGTACGAAAAAGGAGGTGTGACACTGAAAGAATTAAAGACTGCCGGTATTAATTATGCAAATGCCAAAACCACCGTTGAAAGTGCCCACCTTCAGCTTGACAAAACAAGGATAATTGCACCAATTGACGGTGTAATCGTTGATCTGCCCTATTATACCGAGGGCACCCAGGTCGAAACCGGATCAACTATAGCTAAAATAATGGATTATGGAGTAATGTATATGGATGTCCAGCTTCCTGAAAAATATATATCTATAATAAAACCCGGACAGCTGGTAAAGCTTACAAATTACACAATTCCCCAGGATACCATTATCGGAAATATCACGCAGTTATCACCTGCAATAAACTCTGAAACCAGAACCTTTAAAGGAAATATTTCAATAAACAATCAAAAATACCTTCTTCGCCCCGGAATGTTTGTTAAAGCGGATATCGTCACAAATCATAAAGACTCTGTAATAGTCATCCCGAAAAGCATAATACTCTCACGTCAGAAGGGAAAGACTGTCTTTGTATTTGACCGGGGAGTGGTTGCTGAAAGGATAATTGAAACCGGACTTGAGAATGTCACCAATGTTGAAGTTACGAAAGGTCTGATGAAAAATGACCGGGTTGTAACAACCGGTTTTGAAACACTCAGCAATAAGTCGAAAGTAAAAATCATTAAATAACCGACATGAACAGGATTGCCCAATTTGCTGTAAAATATCCCGTTACAATTTTAATGCTTGTGCTGGGGATAGTTCTTCTGGGGTTTATCTCATTCGGTAAACTGGGGACGGACCTGTTCCCTGATCTGAACAATCCAAAGATATATGTTGAACTGAAAGCCGGACAGAAACCTCCCGAAGAGATTGAGAAAAATTATGTAGACCAGATTGAATCTCTCTCCATGCGTCAGAGTGATGTTGTGCAGGTATCATCCGTGTCGCAGGTTGGATCGGCAACAATTACTGTTGAATACGACTGGAATAAAGATATGGACGAAGCTTTTCTCGATCTCCAGAAAGAGTTGAATGCATTCAGACAGACATCTGATCTTGAGAGCTTTACAATTTCCCAGTACGATCCGAATGCTTCTCCGGTAATGATCATCGGTTTGAAGAATGAGAGTATAACAAATATGGATGAGCTTCGGAAAATAGCGGAAAACTATATCAGGAATGAGCTTGTCCGTATTGAAGGAGTTGCCGACATCAGACTAACAGGAATTGAGACAAGTGAAGTTGTTATTGAGACCAATAAGTATATTCTTGAATCATTTGGTCTTACATCAGATGCTATTGCTGCCCAGATCGCTAATTATAACAGGAACGTTTCGGGCGGTACAATAGTTGATATGGGTCTTAAATATGTCGTAAAGGGAGTAAGTGTTCTTAAAGATATAAATGATCTTGAAAACATAGTGGTCGGTTTTAAGCAACCGGCTTCAGGCGGATCAATTCCGGTTCAGAGTACAGTATCCGTATCTTCGTCAGCTTCAGGAAGAATACCCGTATATCTGAGAGATGTGGCCACAATTAAATTTGCAAACAAAGACCCTGAGAATATTGTGACTATTAATGGGGAGCGCTGTGTTGGATTATCAATATATAAAGAACCAAAATTCAATACTGTCGATGTTGTAAAGAGTCTGCAGACAGCAATAACATCTCTCGAAAAAGCATTGCCGGGATATCAGTTTATCAGGGTTCAGGACCAGGGGGCATATATCCATAACGCAATCGGGGAAGTGAAAAATACCCTTCTTGTAGGGATTCTGCTGGCTGTTTTTATACTTTATATTTTTCTCAGGAGAATAGGAACGACTCTCGTTATAAGCGTCGCGATTCCTATCTCCATTATCGCCACCTTCAACCTGATGTATTTTAATCACCTTACGCTCAACATCATGACTCTTGGAGGTCTGGCCCTGGGAGCAGGTATGCTTGTTGATAATGCAATTGTTGTTCTTGAAAATATCACCCGCTTGCGCGAAGAGGGTGTTCCTTTAAAGGAGGCAGTGATCAGGGGAACAGGAGAGGTCGGTGGTGCGATTACTTCATCAACGATAACTACGATAGTTGTATTTCTCCCCATAGTATACCTGCACGGCGCATCAGGAGAAATGTTCAAGGATCAGGCATGGACAGTAGCTTTTTCCCTTCTTTCTTCCCTGGTTATTGCTATGCTGGTTATTCCTATGCTGGTATCAACTCTGTTCGCTGATAAGAAGAAAAAAGTTGAAATTTCAGCTCCTATTCGCTTCAGATGGTACAAAAACTTTCTTGAAAAGACTGTTGAAAAGAGATATCTGGTTATTATATTGGCTATCCTGCTGATGAGTTTGACAGCACTGCTTATACCAAAGCTGGGAAGCGAATTCATGCCAAAATCGGAATCAGCTGAATTTACAATAAATCTTAAACTTCCTGAAGGAACGAGTCTTGTAAGAACAGCAAACACAATAGTTAAAACTGAAGGAATTATCAGGGAACTTCTGGGAGACAAGATAAAAATGATCTATTCTCAGGCCGGTATTGATAATACATCTTCATTAAATAATACTGCTGTTACAAAAGGGGAGAACACAGCAACACTCAGGATAATGCTTACTTCTGATTATGCTGCGAGAACGGAGGAGGCTATTTCACTTATTGGTAATTACCTTAAAACCATCCCGGACATTGAAACCAGCTTTACCAGAGAGGAGACAGCCCTCCAGTCATCGCTCGGTACATCTGAAGCTCCTTTTTCACTTGAGATATCCGGTGACGACTACCCCGAACTCGAGAGAATTGTGAATGAATCCAAAGCTATTCTGATGAATAATGCCGGGCTCTACAATATTACAACTTCAATGGATGTAGGTACGCCGGAGGTGGAAGTTAAGATTGACAGATTCAAGACAAGTTATTATAATGTTACTGTTGAATCCATCATAAATCAGGTAAAAAGTTATTTATCAGGTTCTTCTGCAGGCAGTTTTGAAAAAGACGGAGAAATGAAAGATATCACCATAAAGCTGGGGGACCTTTCACTCTATCAGCTTCGGGACCTTATGATAACAGCCGGCAGCGTTAAAATACCTCTGAGTGAGCTGGCCGGGATAAAAACAATTCTCAGCCCGAGAGAGATTACCCGAAGAAACCAGGCAAGGACCTGCTATATATATGCTATGGTAAATAGTAAAACTGCATTCGACCAGGTAATAAAAAATGCTGAAGCGTCTCTGAAAGCAGTGACGCTGCCAATTGATTATAAGATGGAGTTTACGGGTGAGGAACTTAAAAGGAAAGAGTCGATGTCGAATCTTAGCTTCGCTCTTATGCTGTCGTTGGTTCTTGTCTTTATGGTACTCGCAGCTCAGTTTGAATCTGTTATACAACCGTTTGTAATAATGTTAACAATTCCACTGGCTGGAGTTGGAACTGTTCTGACTTTCTTTGTATTAGGTAAGTCGCTGAATATGATGGCCTATATAGGAATAATTATGCTGGGTGGAATAGCAGTGAACAATGCAATCCTGCTGATTGACAGGATCAATCAGCTTAGAGAGAGCGGAATACAAAAAAAGGAGGCAATAGTGCTCGCCGGTACACAGAGAATAAGACCAATCCTTATGACAAGTCTGACAACCATATTGGCGCTGCTTCCGCTTACAATCGGGATTGGGGAAAGTGCTTCTCTGAGAGCTCCAATGGCGCTGGCTGTAATAGGAGGACTGGTCTCTTCTACCCTTCTTACACTTGTTGTAATCCCATGCGTATACTGGGTCTTTGATAGTTTCAGCATATGGTTGAGAGGTGGAAACAGAGTAACTGTGCAGCCCTGATAATCTTTTTAAACTATAGAAAATGGACTTTATTTTAAAAAGAAGAATTCTTATCAGCATGCTCTTTATAGGGCTGACGATGCTTGGTTACGTTTCGTATAAAAAACTTTCAGTTGAATTACTTCCCTAATGCACAACTTCCGTTTCTGATAATTCAGGTCGCAACACCTCTTGAAATGGATCCTTCGTATATTGAAACACAGGCCATTATACCTATCGAAGGAGCCATCGGGACACTTGAAGGTATTGAAAAGATCGAATCAAATATATCATCCAATAGCGGAGAGATATGGATATATTATAATCAAAATACAGATCTGAAATTTGCGAACCTCCGGCTACAGGAAAAAATTGATATTGTCAGGAGTTCAATACCCACAGAGTTTTTTATTAATGTCATGAAGATCGATCTTAAGCAGCTGACTAACCAGTTTATAACGCTCCAGGTCAGAGGCGAGGGAGGAATTGACAGAATCAGGAATATAGCTGACAGGGAGATAAAACCTCATTTCGAAAACATCGACGGTATTGCAGGGGTTCAGGTTTTTGGAGGAAAAGAAAATTCAATCGAAGTACGGCTAAATGAAAAGGCATGTAAAGCAAATGGTATCTCAATTGGTCAGATCAGAGCCTTGCTAAACAATAACGGAGCTAATAAAGCATTTGTCGGAAAGGTTATTGACGGGAATAATAAACTTTTTGTAAATGTTACATCCGAATATACCGATGTAAAGGAAATTGGCAATCTAATTGTTAAAAATAACGGACCTGTGCTATTAAGAGATGTGGCGGAGATCTTCTTTGGAGTGAAAGAACAGAGCTCCTATAGCAGGGTTAACGGGATGGATGCGGTTACAATCTCGCTGGTAAATGACAATCAGTCCAATCTGATTAATCTGTCGCACGAAGTCATTAATCAGGTAAAAGAACTGAACAAAACGCTAACTCCTTCTGGAGTTGAGATCATTGTCCAGAACAATACTTCTGAGATAATGGAGAAGAACATAAATCAGATCATTAACCTCGCTATCACGGGAGGTTTGCTCGCAGTAATGATCCTTTGGTTCTTCCTGAGAAATGTCCGTCTGGTGACTATCATTGCCGTATCTATACCGGTTTCAGTTTATACTGCATACAATTTTTTCTATGCCTTTAATATTTCTATCAACAGCCTTACACTTGTAGGAATGGCACTTGCGATTGGAATGCTTGTTGATAATTCTGTTGTTGTGCTTGAGAATATTTATCGTCTTGCGGGTCAGGGAAAAGGTCCTGAGATAGCTGTCAAACAGGGCACTACCGAAGTATGGAGATCAATATTCGCTTCGACACTTACAACTATAATTGTATTCATGCCTTTTATCTTCGCAAACAATTACATGATAAAAATAATTGGCAAAAACATTGGTGTATCTATCATTTCAACTCTGTTAATATCTCTCCTGGTCGCGTTGTTGTTTATCCCCATGGCAACCTACTTTCTGCTTACAAGAACGTCAAATACCAATTCGGAAATTTTTAAAAAGCTGTCGATTCACAACAGGCTTATTCAAGGTTATCATCTTGTATTAAAAGCAAGTATGAGAAACCCTGCATCAACAATTATCGGTACTCTGGCAGTATTCTTTGCAGCATTGCTCATTAGTCTTACACTAAGTATGAGTACAACGCAGGAGGTCAAAACTCCCAACTTCAGACTGACAGTTGTGATGCCCGGCGGATCAACTCTTGAAAAAACCGATGCAGTGGTGACGGAGATTGAATCGAGGGTGGCAACTATTCCTGAAAAAGAAGATATCATAAGCCGGGTTGAGGAAGAACGTGCTACAATAACAATAAATCTTTCCAAAGACTGGGATAAAAAAAGCAAGCGTTCCCTTCCTGAAATAAAAAATGACATATCACAAAAGACAAAGAATATATCCTCTGCTGAAATAACGATGGATGAATTATCCTCAGGAGGTGGTTTCTCCGGTGGCGGAGGGGGTGAAAGCACTTTTAATCCGGGCGCTGACTTCATGAACCTTCTTGGTGTCGGATCAAAAAGGGAAAGTGTAATAATCAAGGGACAGAATTTCGGTCAGATGAAAAATCTGGCAAGAGATATTAAAACATATGTAAATAATCTTTCGACTATTAACAGTTCGAATATCAATGTTCAGGAGAATAAACCGGAAGTCCATCTCCTTTTTGATATGGATTATATCGGGAGGAATAATTTCACATTGGTCAATCTCTCTTCTGCTCTCTCCACCTTCGGCAGAGAATACACCTCGGGGGCTACTTTTAAACAGGGAACAGAAAGCTATGATATCATGATCAAGTATGCTGATGAGCCAGCTGCTGTTAAACAGACTAAAGATAAAACGATTGATGATCTCAAACGACTTGAGGTGAGTAGCAGCAATGGGGCAACGATGGAAATGGAAGAACTTTCCAGGATTGTTTTCTCATCGGGAATGGGAAACATTCACAGGGAGAACCAGGAGAAAAGGATTACAGTGACCTATGAGTTTAATGAGGAGATCAGAAATTCAAAGGATCTTCTTGAGGGCGCAAGGCAGGAGATTGAATCGCTGGTTGCCGGACTGAATATACCATCGGGTATAGCTGTAGAAGTGATTCATGAAGAGAAACCGTTTAAAGATCTCTACTATATCATCGGCATAGCTTTTCTTCTTATATATATGATCCTTGCAGCCGTGTTTGAATCTATGGCTACTCCTGTGGTTCTAATGTTCAGCATACCTCTTGCTGCCCTGGGATCTCTTGTTGCATTGATACTTACAGGCAATTCCCTTTTAAATTTAAATACACTTACCGGTTTCCTGATTCTTTTAGGAGTGGTAGTCAATAACGGAATAATATTAATTGATTATACCAATATTTTGCGCAAGAGGGGGAACAGGGTGCATCGGGCTCTGATGACAGCAGGTGTTTCCAGGTTGCGTCCCATTCTTATAACAGCCTCAACGACCGTAATTGCAATGGTCCCCCTGGCAATGGGACAGGCAGAATTTGTATCTGTAATTGGTGCATCTTTCGCTATTACAGTGATAGGCGGACTAACTTTGAGTACTCTCCTGACCCTTGTTTTTATTCCAACCTTCTATATCGGACTTGAGGATGCTTTAAAGTGGTTCTATTCATTAAACTGGAAGAACAAACTTATACAGCTGATCCTTTTTACTCTAATGATATTCCTGATTTACACCTACATAGATAAATTTCTCTGGAAGCTCATCACTACAATACTTACAATAATTATAATTCCTGCAGGTACCTGGTTTGTGATGAACAGTCTGAGAAAAGCCAGAGAAACGGTTATCTCACCGGATGAAAATATAAATATTTATATCCAAAGCCTGGTAAAAATATATGAAAGGGAGAGTCGCTGGTCAAGAGAATGGAAAGCTGGCGCCCGTATCAGAAAAAGGCTGGGTCTTGAAAATCAATATAATTCATTCAAGGATATGGGCCAGATTGCCTGGCAGATTCCTCTTCTTGGTTATATCATCTACTTCACCTATTTCTACCTCGATAAGGGATTCTGGATTTTTATCTTCAGTATGGGAACATGGTTTATCATCTCCGGTATATGGAATTCGTTCAGCAAGCTTATAGCAAACCTTAATGCAAAAAGGGAAAGGAGATGGTTGAAAATAATGTCAGGGATTCTCGATATTGTTGTTTTCTGGATCATACCGTTTCTTAACCTCATCTGGTTTCAGCTTAGATGGGAGAATCTTGTTGTTGTCCTGATTCTTGGTATCCTATGGTTTTCCGGTTTGCTAATCTTTAAAACCGGGCAAAAGCTTACCAGGGAAAACATTGATATTTACAGGCTTGAAGGGAGGTTTAAAGGATTAAGAAAAACTTTCTACAAGATTGTTGCTGTAGTCCCATTGATCGGGAAAAAGAAAAAACCATTTAAAGCATTAAGCTGTGTATCGCTTAAAATCGGGAATGGGATGTTCGGATTATTAGGTCCTAACGGAGCAGGAAAAACGACCCTGATGAGAATAATCTGCGGAATCCTGGAGCAGAGTTATGGAAAGGTCTGGATAAATGGTCTCGATACCCAGAAGATGAGAGAAGAACTGCAGGGACTTATTGGCTATCTGCCACAGGAATTCGGAAGTTATGAAAACATGACAGCCCATGAATATCTTCATTATCAGGCAATGCTGAAAAATATTATTGATGTAAAGACCAGGGAAGAAAGAGTTACATATGTTCTAAACGCAGTTCATATGGAAGAACGCAGAAACGAGAAGATCGGGTCTTATTCAGGGGGCATGAAGCAAAGAATGGGAATTGCCCAGATACTTTTGCACCTTCCCAGAATACTTGTTGTCGATGAACCGACTGCCGGGCTTGATCCAAGGGAACGTATACGATTCAGGAATCTTCTTGTAGAACTCAGTCGTGAAAGAGTAGTAATATTTTCTACCCATATAATTGAAGATATTTCGAGTTCCTGCAATCATGTTGCCGTACTCAATAAAGGGAAACTCAGATATTTCGGAAAACCAATCGATATGACAAAAGAGGCAGAAGGTCACGTGTGGCAGTTTAATATTCCGGCCCGGGATTTTGGAGTCTTTGTTGAAAAGCATCTTGTTGTACACCACATGTCGGAAGGCTATAATATAAGAGTCAGGGTTATTTCGGAGTTTTCTCCGTGGGAAGGTGCCGTAAATGCCACTCCAAATCTTGAGGATGCTTACCTGTGGCTTTTAAGAAGGAAAGATTTTCCGGGATCAGTAAATAATGAAAATATTAATTAATGAAAACGAAGAACTTATACAATTTAAGCAACCTCATTTTTAAAATGATTGTATATAATCTGAGGATCATATTTGCAAATAAGTTTATCTGGTTTCTTGCCGGATCCATTTGTTTTTACCTGGGATTATCGGTCATCTATGTTTTTTCGAATGATGTGTCAAAAATGGGTGATCTTTATGGAGTTTTTCTTTTTTCAGGTATTTTGCTGGTGTTTTATCCTTCAGTATTCGGTGTTCAGAATGATCAGGATGCCCGTACAATAGAGATCCTTTTCGGAATTCCTAACTACAGGTATAAAGTTTGGCTTGTCAGGATTGTCCTGATTTTTGCGATTGCTTTCCTGATAATGCTTGTATTTACTTTTCTCTCCTCTGTTTTGATCGTGAAATTCCGCTTTGTAAATATGACTGCACAGGTTATGTTCCCGGTTCTGTTTCTTGGCATTATGTCGTTCATGTTATCAACAATAGTCAGAAATGGTAATGGAACTGCAGTGCTGATGATCATCTTTGGATTGTTTTTTATGATCCTGAATGATACCCTGAATAAAAGTCAGTGGAATATCTTCCTGAATCCTTACGATTTACCCTGGGATGTAAATGAGAATACCTGGGCAATTATTACACTAAAGAACCGGATAATACTTGTAACCGGCTCCATCATTTTCTTACTTGCTGCACTTTATAACCTGCAGAAGAGGGAAAAATTCATGTAGAGACGTTGCATGCAACGTCCCTACTTGCCTTTTGGTACTCGCTGTTAAAGACCCCGTGAATTCTCTGGCGTTTTGGCCCCCCAACCCCCTACAGCTCAGTTGTTTTTTGCCCCCCTGCCCCCCTAAAGGGGGGTACGTTCTCAGACATGAACCAAGCTTTCTTAAAAAACGTGAATGAGCCCCCCTTTAGGGGGGTTGGGGGGCTAAATGGGCAGAGAATTTAGGGAGGTAGTGGGGCAAAAAATAAAGGGTAGAGAGGTGTTTGGGGGTCATTCAAACGGATTTTCTTTATTGAAATCAGGACGGTAGTTCTTATTGCTATCCATATCCTGAACCCATCCATTTCTGAAACCAATATCCTCCATTGCTTCAACAACAGCCTCATATTCTGCTTTGTAAAGCGACCGTCCAAGAATGGGGTGATTTATAACCTGAGATATAGGATGGTATTGTGACATTAGTGAAAGATGTACACCGGGTGACAATTCTTCAGCAATTGATCTCAGGACATCTTTGCTACCGGCAACTAATCCAGGCAAGACAAGATGTCTTATCACCAATCCATTTACTGCCCTGCCATCTTCATCAAAAGTAAGGGTTGATCCCTTCTGATAATACATTTCTCTGATAGCCCTGAGTGCAATTGCAGGGTAGTCTTCCGCATCTGAAAACTCTGATGCTGTCTCCCGATTAACATATTTATAATCTGGCAGATACACATCTATAAGTCCAGACAGCTCCCTGATAGTTTCTTTTTTATCGTAACTATTTGTGTTATATACTGTTATAGGTTTATATCCTCGCAGATTAAGCCCTTTTATAATTGCCTTTACCTGGGGAACAACGTGTGAAGGAGATACAAAACCAACGGCGGGAATTCCTTCAGACAGTATTGACACTATCTGATCGAGGATTTTTTCAAGTTCCATTCCGGGGGTTCTGATGACTGCTCCGCCATGACTAATTTCATGATTCTGACAATAAAGGCAATGAAGATTGCATCCGGCAAAAAAAATATTGCAGATACCATTCGTACCGCTGATAACCGGTTCTTCCCCCTTGTGTATACAGATGGATGCAATATTAAAACCTGCATCTATTCCGCAATATCCTGTTCCGCCTTCAAACCGGTTTACACCGCACTCCCTTGGACATAAGGTACAATTCTCAAGAATTAACCTGTCATTTCTATCATATATATCTGCCTGTTTCACAGTGTTCACTGAAATATAAAAATATGTTATCTGTTAGTTTCAAATTATTTGCAAAGATCTGAATGTTTCCTGATATTCAAGCTACGTATTTGAGCCACAAGCATAATACTTCAATATTAATGCGGATTTTTTTTGGTGATTTAATATAAATATGTACCTTTGTCAGCGAATTGAGGGGATTTTCTAGGGGACCAGAGTCCCCTATTTTGTTATCGGTTTTTGGAAAATGATTGAAAAACAAAAAATACAGGGGTTAGTTGAGGAGTTCATAAAAGGAACCGGGCTCTTTCTTGTTAGTGTCAAAGTAAGTAATGCTAACAGGATCATTGTCCTTGCCGATAAAAATGAAGGCATAACAATAGATGAATGCGCGGCAATACACCGGCATATTGAGAATGGACTCGATCGCGAATCGGAGGATTTTGAGTTACAGGTATCCTCACCCGGACTTGACATGCCTTTTGGAGTTATAGAACAATACATCAAAAATGAGGGTAAAAAAGTCGAAGTTGTTGACTTTGAAGGATCAAAATATGTTGGGAAACTTAAAAATATTACCCCGGGGGGATTTGAGCTTGAGACTGAATTAAAAACCAAAGGAAGACCAATAGAACAGAAGGACATTTCGTTCAATTTTGAACAAATAAAATCGACAAGAGTTATTTTGACAATTAAATAATAATAAGAGGTTTACACCAGATGGAAAATGTTAATTTAATCGACACTTTTTCGGAATTCAAGGAGCTGAAAAATATTGACCGGCCTACGATGATGAGCGTACTTGAAGACGTATTCAGAAGCATGCTCGCAAAAAAATATGGTTCAGCTGATAATTTCGACATTATTGTCAATATTGATAAGGGTGACTTTGAAATATGGAGGAACAGGGTTGTTGTTGAAGACAAAGAGTTCACTGACCCCGTAATACAGATCCCTCTGTCAAAGGCTAAAGAGATTGATGGAGATTATGAAGTAGGCGAAGAAGTATCTGATGAAGTTAAGTTTCTTGACTTCGGCAGAAGAGCAATATTATCTTTAAGGCAAAACCTTACTGCACGTATTCTCGATCTGGAAAAGAATAATATCTACATCAAGTATAAAGACCGGATCGGTGAGATAGTAACAGGAGAAGTTTACCAGGTTTGGAAAAGGGAAATCCTTGTGCTTGATGATGACGGAAACGAACTGATTCTGCCAAAAAGCGAACAGATCCCTTCCGATCATTTCCGTAAAGGAGATTCTATCAGGGCTGTTGTGATAAAAGTTGAAATGAGAAACAATACACCTTTTATCATCCTCAGCCGCACCTCGCCTGTATTCCTGGAAAGGCTGTTTGAACTTGAAGTCCCTGAAATATTTGATGGTTTAATTACTATTAAAAACATAGTAAGAGTACCCGGCGAACGTGCAAAAGTAGCAGTTGAATCGTATGACGAAAGAATTGATCCTGTTGGTGCATGCGTCGGAATGAAAGGCTCCAGAATTCACGGAATTGTAAGGGAATTGAGAAATGAAAACATCGACGTTATAAACTATACCTCAAATAATCAGCTTTTTATACAAAGGGCACTAAGTCCTGCAAAGATAACTTCTATCAAACTTGTTGAAGAAACCAAGAGGGCAGAAATATATCTGAAACCCAATGAAGTTTCACTTGCAATTGGTAAAGGGGGTCTGAATATTAAACTGGCAAGCCAGCTTACCGGCTATGAGATTGATGTTTACAGGGAACCGGGAGGAGAAGATGAAGAAGATGTTAATCTTGAGGAATTTGAAGATGAAATTGAAGACTGGATCATCGAAGAGCTCAAAGCTATTGGCTGTGATACAGCGAGAAGCGTTCTTAACCTTTCAATCAGTGACCTTGTGAAAAGAACTGATCTTGAAGAAGAAACTGTTAAAGAGGTAGTAAACATCCTGAGAGCCGAATTTGAATAAAAGATAGATATTAACATTTTATAATCTGGGTTTTTGAAGTTTTAATAAAGGCAAGACATATTTATGACAGAGGATATTAAGGTTACAAGATTAAGCAAAGCAGCCCGTGAATTCAATGTGGGAATATCCACTATTGTGGAATTCCTGCACAAGAAAGGGTTTGATCTTGATCCCAACCCAAATACTAAACTTCCGCATGAAGCTTATATTTTGCTAGTAAAAGAATACAGTACGGATATCAGCGTAAAAAAGGAATCTGAAAAACTCATTCTTAAAGATCTCCACAGGAAGAAGGAATCTGTTTCTATTGGTGATTTTTCAGATAAGATTGAAAATGAAGATTCTGAAAAAGATGATAATATTCTTATAAAAGACTCATCGGGAGTTAAATCAACTGTAGATATCAGGACTGAAATTAAAAAACCTGAAGTTAAACTTGTTGGTAAAATTGATCTTGAAAAAACATTAAAACCAAAGGTCGAAAAAGTTATCCCACCTAAAGAGGAAACGGTTGAAAAACCTGTCGCTCCTCCAACTGCAACTGAAAAAAGTGAAAAGAATAAACCAGCTGCAGAAAAGGAGACCCCTCCTTCCGCAGAACCGGCTGAAGAAAATAAATCCAAATCAAATATTGATCTTCGTATTGTCGGTAAAATTGATCTCGATACGATTTCCAAAGACTCTAAACCCGTAAAAAAAGAGGAACAGAAAGAGAAATCAAAAGTCCGTGCAAAGGAAAAAAGCAAAGCAAAAGATGCCTCAGGTCAGCCTGAGACTGAAACCACCACAAAACAGGAACCTGAAATTAAGGAAGAGCCAATTCCTGAACCGGTAATTGAAGATTCCGTAATTGAAGATATAATTGAAGATACAATTATTACTGAAGCTGAAGAAGATATTGTTGCTCTGTATAAGACTGATTTTAAGAAGCTTGTTGGCCCAAGGGTGGTTGGAAGAATAGATCTGCCCGTGGAGGAGAAAAAGAAAACTACTCCATTTCAACCTGTCAGGGTCGGGGGTGATTCTGATTTCAGGAGAAAGAAGAGAAGGAAGAGGATATTAAAAGAAAAAGAGGGAACACCTGTAATTAATAAGCCGGTTCCAACAGATAAAAAGGATAAACCAGGCACCAAGAAGGTAGTGAAGAAAAGACCTGTCAGGGCCGAAGTGAATGAAGAAGAGGTTCAGAAGCAGATAAAAGAAACGCTGGCAAGGCTCACTACAAAAGGTAAATCAAAGGGTTCAAGATACCGCAGGGAAAAAAGAGAAGCTGTAAGCCAGAAACATCAGGAGGTCGTTGATCAGCAGGAACTCGACAAGAATATTCTTAAAGTTACTGAGTTCGTATCGGTAAATGAACTTGCTTCAATGATGAGCATACCTGTCACCGATATTATTTCAACATGTATGAATCTTGGACTTTTTGTTTCGATCAATCAGCGTCTCGATGCGGAAACAATGGCACTTCTTGCCGATGAGTTTGGATTCAAAGTTGAATTCGTAAGTGCAGAATTGCAGGAAGCAGTTCGTGAGGAGGAGGATGAAGAAGAAGATCTCAAACCAAGACCTCCGATCGTTACCGTAATGGGACACGTTGACCATGGGAAAACAAAATTGCTCGACTATATACGCAATACAAATGTGATTGCAGGTGAAGCCGGGGGCATTACTCAACATATCGGTGCATATGGTGTCATACTTGAAGACGGACGCCAGATTACGTTCCTTGACACTCCTGGTCATGAGGCATTTACCGCGATGCGTGCCCGCGGTGCACAGATCACCGACATTGCAATCATTGTTGTTGCAGCTGATGATGGAGTTATGCCTCAGACAAAAGAAGCAATTAATCATGCCTCAGCAGCAGGAGTACCCATAATTTTTGCGATAAATAAAATTGATAAGCCAACAGCGAATCCGGATAAGATCAAAGAGGCCCTGGCAAGTATGAATTATCTGGTTGAAGATTGGGGCGGTAAATTTCAATCACAGGAAATCTCGGCAAAAAGCGGACTCAATATTGATATTCTTCTCGATAAAATCCTTCTTGAGGCAGAGATGCTCGAACTTAAAGCCAATCCGGATAAACCGGCTCTCGGTACTGTCATTGAATCATCTCTCGACAAAGGAAGGGGTTTTACGGCAACTGTACTGGTAAAAGCAGGAACACTTAGAATTGGTGATATAATGCTGGCAGGAAGTTGCTTCGGACATATCAAAGCTATGTACAACGAACGAGGGAATAAGGTTGATGTTGTCGGACCTGCGACTCCAACGCTTATACTGGGTTTGAATGGTGCACCACAGGCAGGTGATAAGTTCAACGTGATGGATAGCGACCGTGAGGCAAAAGATATTGCAACAAAGAGAGCTCAGCTGCAGAGGGAACAGGGTCTCCGCACTCAGAAGCATATTACTCTTGATGAAATTGGCCGGAGAATTGCTATCGGTAATTTCCAGGAACTTAACATAATAGTAAAAGGAGATGTCGACGGTTCAGTAGAGGCTTTGAGTGACTCACTCATTAAACTTTCGACTCCTGAGATACAACTAAACATTATCCATAAAGCTGTCGGACAGATTTCGGAATCAGATGTTCTTCTTGCTGCAGCTTCGAACGCTATTATTGTAGGATTCCAGGTAAGACCATCCTTAAGCGCCAGAAAACTTGCTGAGAAAGAGGAGATTGATGTACGCCTGTACTCAATCATTTACAATGCAATTGAAGAAATCAGATCCGCAATGGAAGGTATGTTAATGCCGGAAGTGAGGGAAGAAATAGTAGCAACCCTTGAAATACGTGAGATCTTTAAAGTCACAAAAGTCGGAACAGTCGCAGGCTGCTATGTTAAAGAAGGCAAAATAACAAGGAATACCCGTGTCAGGATCATTCGTGATGGCATTGTAATATATACCGGGGAACTCGGATCGCTCAAACGGTTTAAAGATGATGTGAAAGAAGTGGTCGGCGGATATGAGTGTGGACTTAACATCCATAATTTCAACGATATAAAGGTGGGTGATATTGTTGAAGGATATCAGGAATTCGAAGTCAAAAAGACTCTGTAAGAGGGGGTTTAAATCAGAGCCTTGTATTGCTCAGGTGTCAAAAGGCTTGTAGTTTCTGAAGGATCGGTGATCTTTATCTTAACCATCCACCCTTTTCCGTAAGGATCTTTGTTTACCACGTCGGGTGATTCCTCAAGTGCAGGATTCAATTCAAGTACCTCGCCACTCACCGGCATAAACATGTCAGAGACTGTTTTTACTGCTTCGATGGTGCCGAATACTTCTTCCTTCTTAAGTGTTTCGCCGACTGTTTCGATCTCAATAAATACGACATCACCTAATTCACCCTGTGCAAAATCAGTTACTCCGACATAACCCATGTTTCCTTCTACCCGAAGCCATTCATGGTCTTTGGTGTACAATAAATCTCCCGGAACGTTCATCTCTTATTGTTTTTGATAATAACTAAAACTCACTTTTACCTTTTTCAGGCCAGCCAAAAATAAAGATTTTTTTGTTTATCAAAGGTGATAAATACCTTTTTTTGAATTTCGTTACAATTTCCTCACCTCAGGATTATTATATACCTTAACACTCCTTGATGATCCTTTGACTACCATCTCTGTTTTGATAACAATGGTTTGAGATGGCAGATCATGTTTTTTTTCAAGACGATCAATAAGCAATTTTACAGCTTCTCTTCCTATCAGGTATCCGTGTTGTTCAACTGACGACAGGGTCGGAGTTGTAATATCAGAGATCATCCCGCTTGTAAAACCGACAACAGAAACATCCTCAGGTACTTTGAACCCGCAATCTTTAATCATATTCATTGCCTCAACTGCCGTCAGATCATTTACGGCAAAGATCCCGTCCGGTCTGTTTTCCCGTTTCATTAGCTCCGGTACTACTATTCTTGCTTCTTCCCTGGTATCACATCTGATAATGTTTTGACTGTATATCGGCTGGTTAAAATATTTCAAAGCCCGCATATATCCGTCTTTCCGGCTCTTTCCTATCTGAAGGTTTTGTGGCCCCGACAGGTGGACAATGTTTTTACATCCAATATTTATTAAATGTTTAACTGCATCGAATGCCCCAACTTCATCATCCACCACTACCCTGTCTGTATCAATCTCGCTACATATCCTGTCAAAGAAAACCAATGGGATCCCATTTTCCCGGATTTTTCTGAAGTGGTTAAAATCGCTGGTGACTTTCGTAACAGATACCAGTATTCCATCAACCCGGCTTGATAATAAAGTCTCAACTGCCTTTACTTCCCTCTCATAAGATTCATTCGATTGGCAAAACATTACATGATACCCTGAATCATAAGCCAGATCTTCAATACCGCTGATTACGGTAGAAAAAAAATAGTGAACTATTTCCGGTACAATTACCCCGATTATTTTGGTATGACCGCTTTTAAGACTAAGTGCAATCGGATCGGGTTTATAGTTCCATTTTTCTACGAGTTCACGTACAGCTTTTTTGGTTGATGGACTAATGTCCCGATGTCCTTTCAACGCTTTAGAGACGGTGGATGGAGATATCCCTAATTCTTTTGCTATATCTTTAATGGTAACCTGACCTTTGAACATTTTTTCTACTGGTATTTTTGCTCTTTCCGAAATATAGCGAAATATTCTGACTTTCACAAACAACCCATCAATAGCATATTTAATCTATAGGCCGCGAAGTATTTAATCGGGTCCGGTGCTTTTTTCGTGAATAATTCAACTTTTTCCAAAAATCATGAACAAAATGAATTGTAAGAGTGTTTAATTTTATATATCTACTATATGGGGGGCTGACTATTTCAATAATATTCAGAGGATCATTTTGACTGGAAACCTTAGGACGAATACTTAATATAATATCACAGTATTAATATTTCCCGCTCAAGTTCAAAATATTTTAAAATCGATGCTTTTCAGAAGTTTTTAAATTTCAAAAAATGAAAAAAACAAAATAAATCTTTAGAAAGATCAGAAAAAATATACATGAAACAATCATTTCAAACGTTTGCGGAACTATATGTTAACCAATTGAAAATTAATGCTTTCGATTGATTGCAGATGATAATTCTTTAATATATTTGTACAAGTTGAAAAGCGTCTGGAATATTCTTGCTTTAAATAAAAATAAAATACCATTATTAAAACCTGACAATGTATGAAAAAACGAATTTTTAAAATGTTGTCTCTGATTTTGGTTGGAATCCTTTTTACCGGTGCAATAAATGCTCAGGGAATTAAAGTTTCCGGCAAAGTTACTGATGCAGCAGACGGTTCCGCATTGGTTGGAGTGACCCTCCAGGAAAAGGGAACCACTAACGGGTCGATAACAGATGTAAAGGGTATCTACAGCTTAACAGTTGCTCCCACATCAACTCTGATCGTTTCCTACGTTGGCTACACAACACAGGAAATACTAGTCAACGACAGAACTACAATCAATATTTCAATGGTTTTAGCCGTTGAGAAACTGGGTGATGTGGTGGTGATTGGTTATGGTTCTGTGAAGAAAACAGATGCAACGGGTTCAGTAGTTGCTGTCAGCTCCAAAGATTTTAACAAAGGCGCAATAACATCACCTCAGGATCTGCTTGTTGGAAAAAGTCCGGGCGTAGTAATTACCAATGCCGGAGGGGCTCCGGGTGCCGGAGCTACTATCCGTGTTCGCGGAGGGTCATCATTAAATGCTTCCAACGATCCTTTGATAATAATTGACGGAGTTCCGATTTCCAACAGTAATATTGCCGGCAGTCCAAACTTCCTTTCATTTATTAATCCAAACGACATCGAGACTTTTACGGTTCTGAAGGATGCCTCAGCAACTGCTATCTATGGTTCAAGAGCTTCAAACGGGGTAATTCTAATTACTACAAAAAAGGGTCAGGCCGGGAGCAAAATGAGTGTTACTTATGATGGGAACACATCAATTGCCAGCGCCATTAAATTTGTGGACGTTTATTCTGGCGACCAGATAAGACAAATCGCTCTCGACCATATAAATATGTATGGCGCGGAAAACTTAAATAAGCTGGGAATTGCTAACACCAACTGGCAAAAGGAAATTTTTCGTAATGCTGTATCCCAGGATCATAATTTAAGTGTATCAGGTTCATATAAAACATTGCCTTATAGAGTTTCGATCGGATATACTGATCAGAATGGTATTTTAAAAAATACTGATATGCAGAGACTTACAGGATCTATAAGTCTTAATCCCACATTCCTGAAGGATAATTTAAAAGTTAATTTAAATGCCAAAGGGATGACCTCCAATAATAATTTTGGTGATGCAGGAGCAATAGGTTCAGCTGTCAACATGGATCCTACCCAGGTGGTAAAAGACGGGAATGCTCTTTCTGACGGCTATTACCAGTGGAGCAATTACGGAGCAAATCTTGGCACGCCAAATCCTGTTGAGCAGCTTATGGCTGTCGATAACAGATCAGTTGTCAACAGATTCATCGGCAACATACAGTTAAATCTGAAGATCCCATATGTACCCGGACTTCAGGCAAATCTGAATTTAGCAACTGATTATACAAAAGGTACGGGGCATAACAATCTTCCAACAACTGCTCCTTCGGTTCTTACATCACCGCTTTACGGAAGATTGGATAATTATAATAGCAAGAACACCAGTAACCTTCTGGATTTTTATCTGAACTATACAAAAGATCTCGGTAGCATTCAAAGCAAAATTGATGTTACTGCAGGTTATTCCTGGGGTCAATCTAAACGTGAAAGTTTTAACTATCAAAGGGGAATTGTAGACGAGACCCATCCTTATCAAAAAACCGACAGTACATATCATGCACCTGTTACTCTGAGGTTAATTTCATTCTTTGGCCGTGCAAATTACACTCTAATGAACAGGTACCTGCTCACATTAACAGTCCGCCAGGATGGTTCCTCCCGTTTCTATGACGGTTATTCAAAATCTCCCACATCGAACCAGTGGGGATTATTCCCTTCCGCAGCCATAGCCTGGAAAATCAAAGAGGAATCGTTCTTAAAAAATGTTAATTTAATTTCTGATTTGAAACTTAGACTGGGTTGGGGAATTACCGGACAACAGGATATTGGAAGCGATTTCCCGGCACAGGCAATATATACACAGTCTTCACCAGGCTCTTATTATCTTATCGGAGGTGAATATGTGCCTACTTTGCGACCAAGCGCCTATGACGGTACAATAAAATGGGAACAGACAAAAACCCAGAACCTTGGACTCGATTTTGGGTTCCTGAAAGATCGGATAACAGGATCATTCGATATTTATAAACGTGTTACAACAAATCTGTTGAATACTGTTACAATTCCCAGCGGCAGTAACTTTTCAAATACATTATTTACCAATGTCGGCAGTCTTGAAAACAAGGGTGTGGAAGCCTCATTAAATCTTACACCGATTTCAAAAGATGATATGTCGCTGACAATAGGATTCAATCTGACTTATAATGCCAACAAAATTCTGAAACTGCTTTTTACTGATGATCCCAAGTATATCGGAGTTCTATACGGTGATGCATTCACAGGCCAGAAGCAGGTGACAAGAGTTGGCTATCCTGCTTATTCATACTTCCTGAATAAACAGGTTTATGATGCAAATGGCAACCCGATTGAAGGCTTATACGTCGATCTTTCCGGGCTAGGAGGCACAGTTAACGGGAATAATGCCGATCAATACATATACCATAATCCTGCTCCTGATTATGTACTAGGCTTATCTGCACGTTTTTCATACAAAAATCTCGATATTTCTGCTTCTTCACGTGCAAGTATCGGAAACTATGTATATAACCAGGTCGCAGCAAGCGCTTCATATGACCAGTTATACCAGATTGGATATTTTAAAAATTTCTCCACATTTCTGAGCGATACAAAATTCGTTAAAAGACAGTATACCAGCGACTATTTCGTAAGCAATGCTTCATTTTTTAAATTGGATAATCTTAGCGCAGGTTATAAATTCGACAAAATTTATAATAAACTGAGCGCACGCGTCAGCCTGACGGTTCAAAACCTGATGACAATCACGAAGTACAAAGGTCTTGATCCTGAAGTTCCGGGAGGTATCGACAACAATTTCTATCCAAGACCCCGGACCTTTATGCTTGGTTTAAGTTTAACCTACTAATATTCAAATAATATATATATGAATAAAAAGATATTAATACTAGGAGTTGTTCTTTCAACATTGATGCTAGCATCTTGTGTGAAAGACCTGATCGTGAATCCAAATGATCCAAATATTATAATGTCAGGCAACCTGGGGAATAATCCGGTATACATGAAGGAAGCCCTTGCGAAAATTTATGCCAGTTTCATAATCAGCGGACAGGGTAGTAATGGAGGTGCGGATATTACTTCCTCCAACGATGATTTTTTTACTACGACAAGAGCCCTCTGGAATTGCCAGGAAATTACCACTGATGAAGCAATTTGTGGCTGGACAGATGTAGGTATTAATGATTTAAATACACAAACCTGGAATGCCAATAATCCATTTCTTACAGCACTTTATCAACGTTTAAGCCTGAGTGTGTCCTATGCAAACGATTTTATCAGGAAGACCAATGGAAGTACGGATCCAACTTTACAGCAATATAACGCTGAAGCCAGGTTTCTGAGGGCATTGGCTTATACATGGGATATGGATCTGTTTGGAAATCCACCTTTTACCACAGATGCCGACATTGTTGGAAAATTCTTTCCGAAACAAATTGAGAGAGCTAAATTGTTCACTTATGTAGTGTCTGAATTACATAGTATCGAAAATAAGCTGGGGGCACCAAAATTTTCCTACCCTCAGGCCGACCAGGCAGCATGCTGGATGTTGCTTGCCAGGTTATATCTGAATGCTGAAGTATTTACCGGAACCGCAAAATGGGATAGCTGTAAAATATATTGTGACAAAGTGATCAGCAGCGGAGCCTATTCACTGGCTACCAATTACCGGCAAAATTTCAGCGCTGATAATGACGGCGATCACAACCCGGAGATGATCTTTGCCTGGGCCCAGGACGGTATAAATACACAGGGCTATGTTGGCAGCACATTTATCATTGAGTCATGCAGCGATGCCGTATATATCAGGGCAGAAAGATTTCATGGTCTGACCTCAAACACCAACTGGAACGGTAACAGAAGCAGGATCCAATTTATGAATGTTTTGGTCGATACAATTGCTACCTATGGCAACATACGCATTCCAGCAAGCGATTCAATTTTTGCGCAAAGCAAAGACAAACGTGTATATCTGAAAACCAAGAAAACTATGAGTATTCCAACTTCTTCATCGAGTGGTGATTATGGTATCGGAGTATATAAGTTTACAGCGAAAAATGCAGATGGCAGTCAGGCTGCCGATTATAATCCGGCTTATGCCAGTACGGATTTCCCGGTTTTCCGGTACGCTGATGCTTTATTGATGAGAGCCGAGGCTTTGCACAGATCAGGAGATGATGTCAACGCTGTATTGGATGTGAATGCTGTCAGAAGCCGTGCTTATGGAAATTCATCAGGTAATATTACAGCTGCCCAGCTTACCGATCAATTTTTGCTGGATGAACGCGGCCGTGAATTCTACTATGAAGCACAAAGACGCACCGATCTGGTTCGTTTCGGAAAATTCACTGACGGGAACTATAACTGGCAATGGAAAGGTGGTGCATTTAATGGTACAAACACTGACAGCCATCTGAATATCTTTCCAATTCCCGGAGCCGAAGTGTCTGCAAATCCAAATATTCACCAGAATCTTGGTTATAACTAATTATAAAACTTGACTCTCATGAAAAAATTAATATTTTATATAACGATTCTTGGCTTATTGCTCAACGCCTGTAAAAAGGATGAGACAAAAGTCGTGATCATGTCTAATCCAACTCCGCCAACTTTAGAGTCCTTACCCGATCTGACCCTTCAAAGAGCCCATGGTATGGATACTCTGGTTTTTGTTGGCACTCCGGTTGATCCTGGTTTCCAGGCATCCGCAACCTATTTCCTTGAAGTTTGTGCTACAGGAAATAATTTTAAAGATTCATTATCAGTGCTTTCAAGTACTCAGGATGCCAGCTTGAAAATCACTGTAAGCGCCCTGAATGGAATCTTGCTTCAAAAATTCGATGCTGACGTGGCTTCTGCCCTTGATTTCAGGATCAGATCTGTCTTATCAGTAGATGCCGGTACAGGTGCAAAACCTATGATTTATAGTTCGGAGCCCGTATCCGCTAATGTTACTATTTTCGGTTTACCCCGTCTGGATTTAATAAACTCAGGTATTGCACAGAAAGTCGAATCAGCTTTGGGAGATGGGAAATATATCGGTTATGTGAAACTGGATGCAACAAAGCCATTTACATTGAAGGACCCTGACGCCAATATAACATATGGAGCCAATGGTACTGTACTCGCTGTTAATGGCGCTGCATTTACTGTGGCTGCTAACGGGTGGTATCAAGTAAAAGCTGATACAAAAGCATATACTTTTACCATTCTTCCCTTCAATATTGGCTTGATTGGAGATTTTAATGGTTGGAGTGCCCCGGATGCAAAAATGGCGTACGATGACAAAACCGGATCCTGGTTTGTTAAAGTTACTTTAACTGCCGGTGGTGTAAAATTCAGAATGAACGACGCATGGGATCAAGGCTACAATTTAGGAATCGGAACAGGATACTCATTAGATAATCTGTGGAATAACGGTAGTAGTGCAAATATCCCCGTAACGCCTGGTATCTATACAGTAAGACTCTATATAAATACTACTCCTTTCAAAGCTACTTTTACATTGAATTAGAAATTACTAAAAAATGAAACTATTTATGAAAAGATTAACCTTATATAGATTTCTGATTGTTCTTTTTACTGCGACAATGGTTTTTGCCTCTTGTAAAAAGGAACAATCGAACGTAAGATTAAACCCGAAGCTTGCTACTTCCCAGGTATTAAATGTAAAATCTGACTCTGCTACTGTCGTAGGTTTTGTAGTCGCTTCAGGTGATGGTTTTTCAGAAAGAGGTGTTTGTTACAGTACGCAAACGGGGCCGACAACATCCGACTCCAAAGTTGCTTTCACCGATCAGGTCACCAAAGCCACTTTTAATGTAAAATTATCGGGTCTGGCATATGCGACAGTATATTATGCACGTGCATATGCAATTGATGCAAATGGTACGATCTACGGTGATGAAGTAACTTTTACTACACTTCCTGTTGTTCCAACTCTTACTACTGCTTCAATTACTCTTATAACAGGCAATTCAGCTGCTGGTGGAGGTAATGTCACTATTGCTGGCGGAGCTGATGTCACTGCACGAGGCATTTGCTTTGGCAAAAATCACAATCCTACAGTGTCCGATACCAAAACCTCAGATGGGACCGGCACCGGAGCATTTACAAGTGCACTTGCAAGCCTAAAGGGACATACAATCTATTATGTGCGTGCATATGCTACTAACAGTGCCGGAACAGGGTATGGTCCTGAAGTAACTTTTACCACTCTTGTTGATCTGCCTGCTGTTACAACTACTGCAGCTAGTGATATTACAAAGGTTTCCGCCGTATCGGGTGGAGATGTGACCTATGATGGAGGTGGAACAGTCACAGCACGGGGGCTTGCCTGGAGTACAACTGCGAACCCGACTATTGATGGAACTATAATTATTGATAGCGGCACAGGGACAGGTGTATTTGTCAGCAACCTTACAGGACTGATCCTGAATACAACATATCACGTCAGGGCTTATGCAACAAATAGTGCAGGCACAGCTTATGGTTCAGATATCTCAATTACTACACTGGCTGATATAACAAAATTATGGGTTGTTGGTGATTATAATGGTTGGGATAATAGTGATAACGCCAAGTACATCATTTCAACAGCAACCAGTAGTGGTGCCGCAGAAGGATATGTATATCTCACTACAGGGGCTATTAAATTTACCACTGACCATAGTTGGGACAATGCACATACTTTCGGTGATAATGGTTCGGGAGGATTGACTAATACGGGCGGCAATATTCCGGTTACAGTTGCAGGTTATTATTTAATAAAAGCCAATCTTGGTACAATGACATATTCATTGACCAATACTACCTGGGGAATTATGGGCGATTATAATGGGTGGTCTACACAGACCAATATGATTTATAATCCCTCCACACTTACATTTTCCCTTGCATTGCATCTGACAAGTGGCGGAGCTTTCAAATTCAGAGGAACATCTGACTGGAATATAAATTATGGCAGCACAGCTGCCGATGGTACTACATTAAATGCAGGTGGTGATAATATTCCTGTTACTGTTACTGCAGATTACGCAATAACTTTAGACCTTAGTCATCCTAACTTGTATACATATAGTGCAAACAGATGGGGTTTGATTGGAGATTTTAATGGCTGGGGTGGCGACCAGATTATGACGTGGGACGCTACAAATCACGTTTTTACGGCCACAATAACTGCATCAGCTGCCGGTGCTTTCAAATTCAGAGCTAATGGCGCCTGGACCGTTAATCTGGGTGGAAATCTTAATGCTCTAACTGCAGGTGGTGATAATATTCCAATTACTGCTGCAGGAAATTATACAATTACATTAGATCCATGGGGACTAATAGCCACTGTCACTAAAAACTAAAATGATTCCTGAACCAAATAGGATCTGAGACGTTTTATATTAATGAAAAGAGGCTGTCAACTTTAAGACAGCCTCTTAAATATTACCTGAATTACAAAACTTTACAGCCGTTGCCTGCAATAATAAATATGTAATGAAAAAGTTGCTTATTATTATTTTTTGTATCTCCGGTATTTCCAGTTTATTGACAGGGCAACTGGTGACTACAGATCCGGCTGTTCCGACACAGGGAAACCTGATCAAGATCTTTTATGACAGTTCAAAAGATGCCGGTGAATTACATAATTACACAGGAGATCTGTACGCTCATACTGGAGTCACTCTTCTCGGACTTCCATGGCAAAAAATAATAGGCGCGTGGGCCAATAATACTACCCAGCCAAAATTTAATTATCTGGGAAATTATCGGTATGAACTTGATATTGCGCCCGATATTAAATCATTCTATTCGCTCTCTGCCTCTGATATTGTGACTAAAATTTGTCTGGTGATCCGCAACGCAGCTGCAAATCAACAGACCAGACCAGATATTTTTCTGGATGTTTTTCAGGCAGGATTGAATGTTACCTTTACTCTTCCTGTGAAATCTTCTTTTGTTGCCGAACTTTATAAGCAAATAATAGTCAAGGCTTCTGCCACACTTGCAGATTCAGTATCATTATATATAAATAACAAGTTTATCAAATCAGGCTCTACTCCTGACCTACTTACATATACTATCCTTCCGGATCAATATGGTGAATACCTGGCTAAAGTTATAGCATGGAAAAAACCGGCTTTTGCTGCAGATTCATTCTTTTATTATGTCAGAAAACCGATAGTAACAGAAAATCTGCCGGCAGGATTAACCGATGGCATTAATTATAACAGTAGTTCATCAGTTACGCTTGTACTGCATGCTCCCTACAAGAATTATGTGTTTGTAACCGGTGATTTTACGGATTGGCTGGCCCGTGAGAAAGGTTATATGAAAAGAACACCTGATGGTGAAAGATACTGGGTTCAGATAGACGGACTTTTACCACAGAAAGAATACAGGTTTCAATATCTTGTCGACACTTCCCTGTATATCGCCGAACCTTATTCAGACAAGGTTCTTGATCCGGACAATGATCAATATATTACTTCATCTACGTATCCACACCTGATCCCTTATCCCAAAGACACAGCATCAGGCATTGTTTCTGTTCTTCAGACCTCACAGGTACCATATTCATGGAAAACGACCGGTTACCAGGCTCCATCGAAATCGAACCTGGTAATCTATGAGTTGCTCGTCCGCGATTTCACGGCAAACCACGATTATAAAACTTTGATTGATACTTTAGGTTACCTTAATAGTCTGGGAGTAAATGCAATCGAGCTTATGCCGATTAATGAATTTGAGGGAAATATCAGCTGGGGATATAATCCGTCATTCTATTTTGCGCCGGACAAATATTATGGTCCGAAAAATGATCTTAAAGCCTTTATCGACAGTTGCCATAACCGTGGTATTGCAGTAATAATGGATATGGTTTTGAACCATTGCTTCGGACAGTCTCCTTTTGTTCAGCTTTATCTCGACCATTATGGTACCGATCAGATCTACATGAAGATACCAAATCCCTGGTTCAATGCTCAATCGCCAAACCCTGTATATAAATGGGGCGCTGACTTTAATCATGAGAGTATTTCCACACAGCAGCTTGTTGACAGGATAAATGCTTATTGGCTCACAGAGTACAAAATAGATGGCTTCCGTTTTGATTTCACAAAAGGATTTACCAATACGCCGGGTGACGGCAGCAGTTATGATCCATCGCGTATTGCAATTCTTGAAAGGATGGCTTCACAGATATGGAAAGTAAAGTCTGATGCCTATGTCATTCTTGAACATTTTGGGCCAAATAATGAAGAATCGGAACTGGCAAATTATGGTATGATGTTATGGGGAAATAATAACTACAATTATGCCGAAGCAGCAATGGGTTATGCCTCTGACCTTACGGCAGTGAGTTATCTGGGCAGAGGTTGGTCAGTCCCAAACCTTGTAAGTTATATGGAAAGTCATGACGAAGAACGCATTATGTACAAAACAATTACTTACGGAGCAGCATCGGGAAGTTACAATACACAAGATGTTACCACTGCTTTGAAAAGGATGGAGCTTGATGCACTCTTTTTACTTACAGTCCCCGGACCTAAAATGATATGGCAATTTGGTGAACTGGGATACGATGTTTCCATTGATTATGGAGGAAGAACCAGTGTAAAACCATTGAAATGGGATTACTTTCTTGATCCTGACCGTCACAGATTATACCTGATATATAAGCTTCTGTTAAAACTCAGGAATACCCAGCCGGTATTCGGAACTGACAATTATTCATATTCTCTCTCTGCTCCATTGAAACAACTTCAGCTTATTCATCCTTCTATGAGTGTTAATATACTTGGTAATTTCGGAATAACCGCATCGGCCATAAATCCATTATTCCCTCAGCCGGGTAAATGGTACGAATACTTTTCCGCAGACTCCATAAATGTAGTGAACGTCAATGATCAGATCAGTTTGCAACCAGGAGAATACAGACTTTATACAACTAAAAAACTGGAATCCCCCAGATATATCCTTGGTGTCGAAGATCAAAAACAAGAAGGAAAAGAACATTTTGTTTCGGTATATCCAAATCCTTCCTCTGAAGTATTTAATTTTGAAATAAGGAGCTCATATCCCACACCTGCGTCGGTTTCGATTTACGACATTTCCGGAAGGATGATCAGGCAACTCCGGACAGATATTGCGGCTGACGGCACACAATCAGTTGCATGGGACGGGAAATCGGCAAACGGATCAGAAGCAACCGGAGGAATTTATATAGTCCGAATCGTTACAATCCTTAGATCCGAAACCGTAAAGATCATCAAAGAATAAGCCTGCTATCTATTTCTCAGAACCATAGCAGTCATAGGCTGAAGATTGATTTCGATCAGGTTTTTGACACTTTTATAGGATCCATTATCTGAGGAAAGAATATCTTCGTAATAGCCATTGAATTCAGTGTTTATTCTGATAGCCTGTGGATCAGCTGACCGGTTAAAAATCGCGATGATCTCATGACTTCCCAGCCTGCGTTTATAGGCGAGGGTCATCTTCTTATCGTCAGCGACGATGAAGGAAAGATCACCATATACGAGTACAGGATTTTCTTTTCTCATCTTACACAGCTTCTTATAAATCGATCTTAAAGCGGTATCAGGTTTTACTACATCTACCGGCCGGGTTTTAGCCGGATCATAATCTGCACGCTCATCTTCATAAACCAGATCATCCCATATCAGAGGTTTTCTGCAATCCGGATCATCTGCACCCCACATCCCGACCTCTTCTCCATTCCATATCTGTGGAGCTCCCAGAAAAGTAAACTGGTGGACCAGAATAAGTATCTGTTCCATTCTGGTAAGCATGCCGGGCTTGTTTATTTTATAATCAGGAGTCTCGGAGGGTTTTGCCCTGTATTTATCCATGGTTTTATTATACAGCGAAGTGGATAGCCGGGGCGTATCGTGGGTTGATGTCACATTCATCATAACCTGCAGGTTTTCTTTTTTTATACCTCTGTTGATCCTATCGATCTCCAAAACAAAACCTGTCGGCGTTAAAACAGGTTCAGCCTGTCCGAAAAAGCCTCTGGCAATCCGGTACCACCTGTAATTCATTATTGCATCAAATTGATCGCCTTCGAGGAATACCTTTGGATTCATCAGTTTATCGGGCCACTCCAGCCACCATACTTCGCCAATAATATATGCTTCCGGATTTACTGAACGAACCACTTTACGATATTCACGCCAGAATCCCATTGGGATCTCAGCCGCCACATCCAGTCTGAAACCATCCACTCCATCTGCCGGATTTCCATCTCCGTTTGGATCAAGCCATCTCCTGGAAACATCAAATATGTGTTTTTTTAGCGATTCAGAATGAAGATTGCCTTCAAAAGGCATGATCTTATCATCAGGAGGAATAATATCCTTTCTGAATACAGGCATATAAGGATTATTGCCACCCCATCCTTCATATTTGAACTCATCTTTTGACGTTGCCGGATCATCAAACTGAATTATATTATACCAATCAACAAATTTTGAGTTTTTACCATTCTTTCTGATATCAGTCAATGCCCAGAATACTTTGCCGGTATGATTCCAGGAATAGTCCATTATCACCCGGATCCCTCTTTTGTGAAACTCATCAATAATTTTCAGAAACAGCTTATCTGCTGAAGTCCACTTCCAGGTTGCAGGATCATCATGCGTTTCTGCATCCATTATTTTTACATCACCTTTGGGGTCTGGCCCGAAATTACGATCAATATGAGCATAGTTCCTTGCATCATATTTATGCAATGACGGAGAATCATTAAGCGGATTAAAATAGATAGCCGTAACTCCAAGTGATTGAATATAATCCATCTCATCAAGTACTCCCTTCAGGTCACCTCCATAACGGCGAGCCTGAATTTTTGAATAGAATCCATTTACTTTTACATGATCGAGCCATGGTTCATGGGAATACCAGTCGTGGCCCCATGGTGTTATCTTCCAGTCCACAGGAATTTTATCAGGATAAGAACCGTACATATCTATAGGAGTCGGATCGTTAGCCCGATCACCATTTCGAAATCTTTCAACAAAGATCTGATACCAGATTGCTTCTTTAGCCCACCCCGGCACAGATTCCAGGGATCTCTCAGAAAGATTTGAATTCTTGCCTTGCTTCTGTACGCATCCTGCAAGAAGAAAGCTGATGACACTTACCAGCAAAAAGATTTTCTTTATCGGATACATGACCTGTAATATTGATTTTTATATTTGAAATCTAATATCGCCCTTTTTTTGCCCCCCTGCCCCCCTAAAGGGGGGTTATATCTCGATTTTTTAAAAATAATTTCTTCATGTTTTAGATTTTACCCCCCTTTAGGGGGGTTAGGGGGGTTGGGGGGTCAGTAGATTATTATCTTACCAGAACCTTATATCCCCATGGCTCCAATCTCAGGGAATCAGTTAACGGAAGAGTTGCTTTAGTCCGGGCAAAATAATCTGTATATTCACCATTAAGGTCAGACGGAAGCGGTTTTACGGCAACACTTTTCTTGCTGAGATTTAGTAAAACTATTACTCTGCTCTCATCCTTCTCCCTGTAAAACGCAAAGATTTTATTATCATTATTGGTCCTGATTTTAACCATAGGACCTCCGAAATCGCCATTCCATATAGCTTTGTACTGCTTTTTTAAAGAGATCAGATCCTTATAAAATCCAGTAAGGCTGCATGTATCCCATTTAATCGGATCCCTGACAAAGAATTTAAGCTTCTTATTAAGGCACGCCTCCTGCCCGCTATATAATAAAGGTACTCCCTGCTCGGTAAATATTAAAGTTGCAAATACTTTTTGCGAATCACCCATAAGAGAGTCAATTGTACCGGCCCATGAGTTTTCGTCGTGGTTGGTAAGAAACTGTAGCCGGTAAACATTGTTCGGATATACCGACCATTCCTTATTAAAATACCTCACAAGTTTGTTTACACTGTCCTTTCCCTGAGCAATACTGTTCATCAGGTGATGTTGTTCCCATGAATAGTTCATATCAAATCCTTTCTCAAGAAAATAGGTCGGTTCTTCAATTTCACCAATCAACAGAACAGGTCTTATTGCTGTTAGTTCCGTTCTGGCCCTCTCCCAGAATTCTTTTGGAGTATTATGCGGATGGTCGATCCGGAAACCATCAACCCCCATGTTTACCCAGTATTTCATCGCTTCGATCATATAATCCTGAAGCCCTTTTTTTGACCAGTCCAGCTGAATTACATCAGTCCAGTCGGTCCCAAGAGGCGGTGTAAATTTCCCAGTCGAATCTTTTACATACCATTCGGGATGGTCAACAGCCAGCTTGTTATCCCATGAAGTGTGGTTTGGCACCCAGTCGAGCAAAACGTGCATACCCAGATCGTGAGCCTTCACTAATATGGCTTTAAAATCATCAAGGGTTCCAAATTCAGGATTAACAGCCATATAGTCCTTAACCGAATAATAGCTGCCCAACTCCCCTTTCCTGTTAAGGATACCAATGGGAAATGTAGGCATAAACCATAATACATCAACTCCAAGGTCTTTCAGACGTGGAAGGTGTTGGGCAAAAGCATTAAAGGTTCCTTCAACAGTGTATTGCCTTACGTTAACTTCGTAGAGTACCGAATTCTTTGACCATTCAGGGTGTACAACATCTGAAATAAAAGGCTTTGACTCTTTTTTCCTGGCAGATATTGAGCAACCAGCTATTGATAATAAAAATATCAGCAACAGGGCCAGCAAACTTAGAAGTAGTTTTTCCATATTCCGAATTATTAATTTGGTCTTCTGAGGTAATGAATTACACAGGTTAAGTTAAATTATATTATTGAAACTAAGTTATTTTCAATTAATTTAATGAAAAGACTTTCTGATGCGTTTACCTTGTAGTCTCTTCCATATACAGTCAGATATAAAGATTTATCCGAAAAGTTTTTTATAGTAACTCCTTCCTTTGTAACCGTGGCTTCAAAGGGTATATCTCCGGAGCGTGAATGAAACGAATATGATTTCCAGTTCCCCGGAATAAGTGGATTCAACCCAATCTTACAATCCAGAATTCTCATCCCTCCGAATCCTTCCACTATAGCAAGCCAGGTACCTGCCATGCTTGTGATATGCAGTCCGTCGGCAACCTCATTGTTATAATCATCAAGATCCAGCCTTGCCGTACGCAGATAAAGTTCATACGCTTTTTCAATATTCCCGATCTTTGAGGCTACTATTGAATGAATACATGCGGATAATGATGATTCATGAACGGTCATCGGCTCATAAAAATCAAAATTGCGTTTTATTGTCTCAGTATCAAACTGATCTTCAAATAAGTATAATCCTTGCAAAACATCTGCCTGTTTAATAAAGCACGATCTCAAAATCCTGTCCCATGACCAATGCTGATTAATTGGTCGTTCTTCGGGTGGAATACTGTTTGCCGGTACTAATACTTTGTCAAGAAATCCATCCTGCTGAAGAAATACTCCCCGGTTTTTATCCACCGGAAAGTACATGTTATCTATCAGGTCACTCCATCTTGCAGTTTCATCCTGATAGCTGAAATTTGTCTTACTGAGAACTACTTTAAGTTTTTCGGGACTCTTTTCCTCAAGAATTTTAAGATTTTTCAAAGTATACGACAGGGTCCATACTGCCAGGTAGTTGGTATACCAGTTATTATTAACGTTGTTCTCATATTCATTAGGGCCGGTCACTCCCAATATGACATATTTTTTAAGGTTTTCGGAAAAAGATGCTCTCTCGCTCCAGAATCTTGAAATGCCAATCAGAACCTCCAATCCATAATCAACCATATAGTCATTGTCACATGTATGCCTGATATAGTTATATATAGCAAATGCAATTGCCCCGTTACGGTGTATCTCTTCAAAGGTAATTTCCCATTCGTTGTGGCACTCTTCTCCGTTCATTGTAACCATTGGATACAATGCTGCACCATCTTTGAAACCAAGCTTTTCAGCATTTAAAATACTTTTTTCAAGATGTTTGTAACGGTATAGCAACAAATTTCTTCCAACTTTGTGATCGGCTGTTTTTAAGAAAAATGGCAGACCGAATGCTTCAGTATCCCAATAGGTGCTGCCACCGTATTTTTCTCCGGTAAAGCCTTTGGGACCAATATTCAGACGTTCATCTTTCCCGGTATAGGTCTGATTCAGATGGAAAATACTAAACCGTATTGCCTGCTGGGCAGAGAGATCACCCTCTATAACCACATCCGAGGAAGCCCAGATTTTTGCCCATTTATTTATATGATCGGAGAAAAGATGATTATATCCTGCCGCTTTCATTTCTTTAAGCCGGAGTTTCAGATCATCGCTCAAACGTTCCTTCGGATTATTAAGAGAGGAAAGGACCGAAACATATTTGTACAAAACCCACTCTTCTCCGGGCTTAAGACTGACAGTAAAAGCGTTGGCGATATATTTTTCACGATTAATAATAACAGGCTTTACAGCTATAATTTTATTATCCTTCTGAAACTCTGAACACATTCCGGTTGCGACATAAAAATCTGTTTTCATGGTTCTGGTGGTAAGAATCCCGTAATCTCCATTTATTTCTCTGCAGACCTCTACCCAGAATTTCTTGCCATAATTGGTATCTTCATTTTTTACATCACCATCTATATATACCGTGTAACCGAGTGTTCCTGCAAAATCGACAGACCTCACTGAATATCTTATAATCCCAAGGTCAGGCTCTGCCATGCTGAGAAATCTCCTTGCATTTATTTCAATTGTCTTATTTCTTGAGACGTTTACCTTGAAGGATCTTTCAAGATATCCTTCTTTCATATTGAGAATTCTAGAAAATGATACAATTTTAGACAGGGCAAGATCAATCGCTTTCCCATTCACTGAGATATCGATACCAATCCAGTTAGGAGCATTAAGGACTTTAGCAAAATATTCCGGATAACCGTTTTTCCACCAGCCTACCCTTGTTTTATCAGGGTAATATACACCGGCGACATAGCTTCCCTGAAGACTATCACCTGAATATTGTTCTTCAAAATTAGCTCTTTGTCCCATATAACCATTGCCTATCGAAAAGATACTTTCCGATTCCCTGTTCATTTCAGGGTGGAATCCCTCTTCGATGATTTGCCACTCATCCTCTTTATACAATCTCTTCATAACCGGATATCTTTTTCTATAGTAGATAGTTTTTTCAAGTTCATTTCATATAGCCCTGATACTACGAAATGAGCTTTTGTCAAAATATTTGCAGATCCAACGCCTACACACATCATTCCGGCATTGAGGGCAGCCTGAACACCTGCAATTGCATCCTCAAATACAACGCAATTCTCCGGTTTAATTCCCAGCATACTGGCAGCCTTATAAAAAACCTCCGGATCGGGTTTCGCATTTCTGACGTTGTTACCGTCTGCCACAGCATCAAATAGTTCCAGAATACCAACCTGTTTAAGGATCAACGGAGTATTCTTACTTGCTGATCCTATCGCTACTCTGATATTAGCATCCCGGAGTTCATTTATAAACCTCAGACTGCCTGGAAGGATCTCATCTGAAGTCATTTTACTTATATAATCAATATACCATTTGTTCTTCAGAATCGCGTATTCCTGCTTCCGGTCGTCATTTAGTTTTCTGCCGCCGATTTCGAGGATTATTTCAAGGGAAGCCATCCTGCTGACTCCTTTAAGCCTTTCATTATCTTCTTTCGTAAAAGGGATCCCAAGCTGATCGGCGAGTCTTTTCCACGCCAGAAAATGGTACATGGCAGTATCAACAATTACTCCGTCAAGATCAAAAATACATGCACCAATGCGCATCATAATTTATTTTGATTTTGTTTCGTCCACATCTGTCACAAAAAGAATCAGAACAGCAGCAATGAACATAGAGATACCTCCTGCAACCAGCGCATAAATACTCTCCCCTCCAAAAACATCCCTGACAAAGAATCCAAGAATACTTGCTGCCAGTATCTGCGGAATAACAATGAAGAAGTTAAAAATGCCCATATAAGTCCCCATTTTATTTGCCGGAAGCGATCCGGTAAGTATTGCATAAGGCATTGCAAGGATGCTTGCCCAGGCAAGGCCTATCCCAAGCATGGACACGATTAACAGCTTCGGGGTATGGAACAATATAATTGATATTAATCCCAGGCCTCCTGCAATAAGGCTGAGAGAATGTGTAATACGCCTGTTTGTCAGCTTCGCCACAACAGGAAGAAGAAATGCGACAAGTGCAGCAAAGCCGTTATATACAGCAAAGAGCACACCCACCCAGTTTGCACCCTGATTATACAGTTCACTTGTCGGATCTTTTGTGCCGTATATGTGACTCGTAACGGCAGAAGTGGTATAAATCCACATTGAGAAAAGGGCAAACCAGGAGAAAAACTGTACAACAGCAAGTTGTCCCATTGTTTTTGGCATCAGATAAAGGTCCTTTAATACAATTACAAGACCTCCTTTTTCATTTCCCCCGGAGATAAGCAGTCCTGTAATGATCTGGATCAATCCGAAAGCAGCTATCCCAACCGATAATATATATAATTCTTTTTCAAGTGAATAGTAGTACACAAGAAGGCTTACAATAACTCCGGCTGCAATCCAATAAAAACCTCTTTTCATGAATATATTGCTGCCCAAAGACATGACTGGCTCAACCTCATGATTATCAACAAAATTTTCTTTCTCTGAGAATTCCTGTATCTCCCCGGGAGAGTATTCTTTTGTCCTGATTACTGTCCAGAGCACAGCAGAGATAAAAACTGCTCCACCAATATAAAATGATAATTTTACGGATAATGGTATCTGACCGGCAGGAGCAGAATTCTGAACATGAAACCAATTTGTAAGAACATAGGGCAAAACCGATGCAATAACAGCTCCTGTTCCGATAAAAAAACTTTGAGTTGCAAAACCGGTAGTTCGCTGTTCTGATGGAAGCATATCGCCTACAAATGCTCTGAAGGGCTCCATTGATATATTGATAGACGCATCCATAATCCAGAGCATTCCTGCAGCTATCCACAGAACAGGTGAGTTCGGCATTACAATCAATGCGAGAGATGCCAGTAAAGCACCTGTAAAAAAGTATGGACGCCGGCGGCCAAACCTGTTCCAGGTATTATCACTCATATGTCCTATTATCGGCTGGATGATTAATCCTGTAACCGGAGCAGCTATCCACAAAATAGGTATACTCTCTACCTTGGCTCCGAGGGTTTCAAAAATCCTGCTGACATTTGCATTTTGAAGAGCAAATCCAAATTGAATTCCCATAAATCCAAAACTCATGTTCCAGATCTGCCAGAATGTTAAAGGTGGTTTTGATCTTTTCATCTCTTGTTGATATATATTAAGAGTATCAGAAAAAGGTTTTTGGTTTCTATCCAAAAATAGCGAAAATGCTCCGATAAATGTATCTCATATTTCATTTATTTTAAAGCATATTCGCTGATTTTCAGACAGAAAGAACGGATTGACTATGTTTCAAACGTTTTCTGAAAAATGAAAAAAATACACAATCACAGTAGGTTACTACTACTGAACCAGAGTAAATTTAAGACTGAATCCGAAGTTTGTATTTGAAGTGGGAAATGTATTTGCAACAAACGGATTATTCATACTATGATCGGCAAAGATCTGAAGATTGAATCTGTCGCTTAATACATAGTCAGCAGTTGCTCCTAAAGTAAACACGCGTTGTCCCACAACCGGCTGATTAACATCCTCTATTAGCTTTCGTGCAATTGTTTTATTATCGCGAATTGAAAGATCGAATCGCAAATTCAGATCGCTTTTCAAAGCTCTTTGACCGCCTCCTGTTTTGAGGATTATCTGAACATTGTCAAACCTGTATCCCGCACCGAAAATCAGTTCATTTATCCGGGCATCAGCAATCTGGTTACTGGTCATATTAAGCGTGACAGTACGTGACTTTCTCCACTCAAACCGTGTTGTCAGGCTGTTTTTCCAGTTCATGTCAATGTTGATAAGAGGACTGAATTGCTCGCTTATTGTCACAACATTTATTTCATACTGCTGAATATAATTATTCTGCAGGTCCCTTATACTGCTAATGCCGGTGCCAGCGTCATCGTAACTCAGATTTGTTGTATATGAACCGATCTGGTAAGTGCTACGGTACTGGTGCATTATGTTTATTGATCTGAATGTGCTTTGAATAAACTCAAATTTCGACAATCCATCAAAATTTATTCGCCAGTTTGGCATCATTCTTAATGCAGATGGGAATGTTTCAAGTCCTATTTTGTTTGGATCGGATTTTGTATAAGCTGCGATGAACGCGGGGATCATTACCTCCCGTGATGTTTCCCCGTATCCGCTTTTATATGGCCCTTCAATTGCTACACCTGTTATTGGATCGATGTCAGGATTATAACCAGGATCTATCTTCTGTCTTGAGGCTGCTCTCCTGCCTGAAATAATTATAATATTTTTCTTAAATGCTTCAAATGTAGGAGATACATAGTCATTTTGCTTTGAGATCTTTTCGAATGATGTCCCCCATGAAATAATAGAGATGGAGAAGTTTCCGGAAATAATCCTGTTACGTGTGCTGTCGGGAAAGTTCCCATTATTATCAGCAACATAATAAGAATTTTCTGACTCTAAAAACCTCCTGTCGGCATTAATGTCAATCCTCATCCCCGGAAAGGGCTCAACAAGGCTTCTGAAAGAGAGATCACGGTTATTTGTGTATACAGCCGGAGTATTCAGCAAGGTATCTTTTGTCAACCATCCGTTTGAGACTGCATTGTCAAAGAAATTTCTGTCGCTGTATCCCAAAATAAATGGCCATCCGGGAGCAAGCCTATTATTAACTCTCGACATTCCCAGGAATTTTGTTTCAGGGTCATAGCCTGGAAGGAATGCGCCCTGGGATGTTGTATAGGTAAGACTTACAGATCTTACACCCATCAGCGCCCTGATCAGATATTCGCCGGTTACAATAAGCGGGTTTCTGCTTTTCTTTACTTTTCCTTCTATTAATACTTTTGCTCCATCAGCCTGCTGAGCTGCTGTGAAATTAACCCTGTTTTCATTGACAATTTCCAGCTTACCTTTTATCTCTTCCCCGTTTTTTCCTACAATCTTTACTTTAACATCCCTTGTATTCAGATTATGAACAATCGATTTGATAGAATTTGCTTTGAAGTTTATGTTTTCCTTTGTATAAGTAACTGTTAATAATTCTGCCTTCATCTTCTGTGCTGCACCAGGCATAGTATTATTTTCAATCCTTTTAAGAAATTTCAATTTAGTGTAGAGCGATGAAAGGTTTGCCATTGAGGTAAATGTCATCTCACTGTGATTTTTAATCGAATTCCCCAGATTAATCTTCATACTGTCGGGGAACAGTGGGCCTGCAAGCCAGGTATAGTCGGAACTGTATCGTGCGTTTGCATTCATCCACGAAAGCATTGGAAGTTTATTTACAGGAATTGTATAGGTAATATTAATAAAATGGTTATAAGTGGTTGTTCTGCCTCCTCTTCTCAGGTTAGTCCATACCGAATCGCGCCATGCATCATAACTGCCGCTGTACCTTTTTTTGTCAACCCCTCCGGGAGGCTCATCAATTCTTGAAAGATTAGTTGCGGTAAAGTCAAATTTCAGTTGCCGTGTCACATCATATTTAAAATCGTACATCCTGCTCCATTCAAAATCCTTTTTAAAGGAAGGTGTAACTCTCAGGAAGGGGTTGTTTATGTTTCTTGTGATTAATTCATTATACATGCGGCTCAGATCGGTCCTGAATGAAAGGCTCTTTGGAAAAGCATAGAAGTTAAAGTCTTTAACAAGTTTGAAAACCGGGGAATTCAGAAATCTTACATTCTTAAAGGGCATTATATTGGCAGGTTGCGCCTGGTAGTCATAATTTATTCCCCCCCTGTAGTTTTTCTCGAGGTTAATTTCTGTATTGGTATTGCTGCTATAAATTTCATTGTAAGTATAATTAACGCTTAAGTTTGCAGGGTCCCAGGCATGTGGCTTTTCTCCCCTTTTTGTTATACCGGCATTGCTTATTGTAATTGTCTTTCTTCTTGAAAAATCTTCCGAAATAGCTAATATTGAATCTCTTACGGCCTGATTCTTTGCTGCTTTCAAGGCGTCTTTTAAAGGAATATCCGGATCAAGAGGATTATATTGAGGTCTTATCCTGGTCTCGGAATAACCAACATATACCGGTAGTCTGACACCAATTTTTTCCGGGAAAAATTTACCCAGTTCCACATTTGAAGAAATGTCATATTTCATTATCTCTTCCTTGCTTCTCTCATTTACTTTTTTCTCGATGCTTCCCCATCCGGGAGTACTGGCTTGTCCAACCATATCAACGGTTCCCAGATCTGCAAGACGAGCCTGCAAATGTGCATTAGCAGCCCAGCCTCCGTTCTCAACAAAATCACTGAGACGCAGTTCATCGAACCATACCTCGCCATATTTGGGATTTCCATCATCTGCCGCCTTATTCCGGGTTTTTATAGGATTTCTCACCCCGATCATAATGACTCTTATATTACTCATATTAGGATTCCCGGAAACGGACACCCTGGCTGCTCCCTTTGTATACACAAAAACATCTGTTACGCTTAAAGATGAGCCGGGCAACTGCATTTGCCGGTTGCGTTCCTGCTTGGCCTCCTGCAATAGTGACAGATCTATATCAAAACTGTTTTCCGCAGGCCAGACAATTGCCCTGTCTTTATCCAATTTATTACTATAACCAATTGATGGAGCAGGAGGTGTCAGTTTTAAAGGAAGTTCATATTCATAAAAATTCCCTTTATAGTCCGAACCTATTCTGATAAAGGCAGTAAGATCATTGTCCTGCAAGGGCTGACCGATCATTGCTTCAGCATGCACCTCCATCCGAAGCTTGCGGTATTGCCGTATATCGAGATTCACATTTCTGAAAGCAGCACGTGCATCTCCGTCTTCAAGATTTTGAACCTTAAGCACCATTGACTGTTCATTGAGCAGTCTAAGCTGGGGGTTCTGTGGATCGGTTACCCTGTCAAACCCCGGAGGTAATACATAATTAACTGGTATTTTCCCTGAATTTTCCTCGATACTGACAGAACTTATTTCGAATGTTCCATCCGTAGCCTCAGGCACGGTAATCCGTTCACCTCCTTCCATAAATGAAATATTGTATTTTCGCCATTCGGCTCGGACGAGATCAAGCTTAGCGAAACGCATTATAACCGGTTCGGAGAAACCCTTCAAGAACATTCTCATGAAACGGATTGATTTAAAATCTTTAATCGGCCCGACAACCTTCTGATAATCAGTTATTGGAACCTTAAACTGGTACCACTTTACCTTCGATTTATTGCCATTCGCAAAAGTAGCTTCATATTCAATCTCATCTACCACAAAGTTTTTACCAACCTGAATATCACCCGGACGAATACTTACTTTATACTGATAGTAACTTTCAGTCTCGTTTAAGGTATTGTCGCGGTTGATGTCTTCCATATCAGGCAATGTTGATCCGGATGTCGGGTATGATTCCTTAACCATCTGGGAGGTAGGTGAGTTACCTTCTTCTCCGTTATAGTTTTTATACCTGTCGAGAATACCCAGTTGCTGGGCATCATAATCCGATCCCCTGAAATAATGATAATCATCTCCCGAAGGATCTTTTATAATATTCTGATAAGCTTCAGGGGAGACTCTTAACAAAGATTTCTGAAGATAATTCCCAAAAAATGTTTGTTCATCCTGATCCATTAGACCGTCAAGTCCGACATCCTGATATTGCCTGGTTTCAGGGGCGTTATCAAAGGCGTGAACCACTGCTTGAATAGTTGGTACTCTACCCCATGCGGTAGTATCAACGTTTTTCACCTCAGGGGAACCGGGAAGTCCATTTTCAAAACTTTTTCTTGAATCGCGCAAAATATCTTCTGAAATATTTCCCAGGTTTATATACAGATCCCCGCCCTCCTGATTCGGATTATCAACAAACGGATCCATAACCCAGAACTTTACGTATTGAATATTTGCAGTTTCGAAATCGCTGGTGAGCACTTCTCTCATTATACCGCCCCATCTTGATTTAGGATCGTTAAGTTTCCCATTGGCATCCATTCCTCCGGAATACGGCCCGGGATCTGTATCAAAGTTATATGGACCTTTTTCATCAGGATAATATGCCAGGTTAAGTACAGTTAAATTCGTTGGAATTCCGCTTGGGCTTTCTTTGAAAGGGAAAATTTCATTTTCGTATATCTCTCTTACAAAATGACTTGATTGTAAATCAGGATGTTGTCTTATGTACTCAGGTGTTGATGATCCGTTCCGCAAAAAGAGGGGGTCAATAACATACCAGGCTAATTTGGCCCTGTTAAACCCGCTGACAAGATTGTTATTAAACCTTGCTTCAGGGAAAAGCTGGTCCTGTCCCTGCGGCACACTGGATATCGTCCAGGCATTAAAAGCCTTAAGATCAAGGGGAATTTCACTGGCTTCAAAGTCATCAATATACGAATTACCCGCACTTGATATTGCCTTTGAATGACCCGGAATGAGGTTAGCAAACTCACCGAAAAATGAGAATGTTGAAGGGGTCTTCGTATTGAGAAGCGGGATTTTGTCTATTATTTTTGTAAGTAATTGTGATTCTGTTTTATATGAAGTGTTTAATCCCCATATGGTATTTGAGATGGGTTCTTCTCCATAGTTTACCTTCTGGGTATATGGTCTCTCTGTAAGGTGAAGTATCGTGCCACCGATATCGAAGTTATCAGACACTCTGTAATCGAGATGTGTGCCAATAAGGGTTTTAGTCTGGAATCCAAAAAACTGATTATTCTCCAATGAGACCTTAATAGGTGTTTGTGATTCAATCAAAGCGCTGTTTATTATGGTCACTGTACCCATGTTATAATCAACCGTATAATCAGTGTTTTCAGCCAGCGGTACACCTCCGGCAGTAACCTTAACAGAACCCTGTGGGATATTTGAGGCATTAAGCCTGATTACCGATCCTGATTCAGACGAATATCGTCCTGCAAGCTTGAATTTATTTTTCTCAGCCATCTGTTTGGCCACAGTCTGGGTTGAATCATATAGCTCCTGATAGACATATTTACTTGCCAGTGCAGGATCGATTATCATCTTCTTCAGATGGCTTCCGAAAGGCTCAATATATGGAAATATAATTTTCCCCCTGTCAGCCATTACAGTTACACCATCAATAAAATCGAAAAACCCGTCTGGTTCCCTATCCAGCTGGGAATTCAGATTGTCGAGTCCCATGACCTGAAGAAGTATCTTATCCGCCAGGCTCCCTTCAGGAATGTAGTTTATCGAATTACCGGTCTTGTCATCCTGGTAAAGTACGTTAAGTACGAAGTCTTTTTTATCCAGTTTTCCTGATCCCAGTGAATAAATGTTCTTCATCATCAGTTTCCAGGTAGGCAACTTTGGACTGAGAGTGGTTCCCTTAAGAAGTTTGAGTATCAGGGTTTGCGGGGCAGTGATTCCATCGGTCGAAAACTCACCGACTTTAAAAACCTGACCACCGAGAGTATATTCATAAGCAACAGCCAGAACCTCATCAGTATTCAATGCAGTATTCAGAGAAATATAGCCCAGTTGCCTGTTGAAATCATATTCCCGTTCATCAAGCTTTCTGGCGTTCTCAATCTTCTCAAAATCCCGTCCAATCTGAAATCCCGGATATAATGGGGCAAATGCATTTGTCACCTGATTAACATTCCTGATAATTCCGAAAGCGGTAGTAAGCTGCTCATACATTTTATTGGCATTATTATCAGGGTATACCAGGGTCCCCGGAGCTGCCTGAAATGCCGGGACTTTATTAAAAACATGACTTGCGTTTTCTGCCAGATCCATAAATGCAACTATATTCCGGTTACTTGCTTCTTCAAAACTGCTTGATTTATTAGTTACCCATACTTCGATCCGGTCAATGTTAATTCCTGAACTGACGACAGGCATGTTTTTAAGAGATTCATCATAAGTGTCTCTGAAGTATTGAGACAGGAAGAAGTGTCTGTTCGCTTCATACTCATCCGCATACAATTCATAATCTGTTAATTGTGCGCCTCCTTTAGCCTCAATCACTGAGGATTGTCCTTTTTGCTGAGAAAGCACTGTTGTAACTGTAAGTTTTCCGAACTGCATTTCTGTTTTAAGACCAAACAGGCTATAGCTTCCTGTGATTAGAGTCCCGGTAAGTGGTAGAGTGACGTCTCCTGCCTCAACTTTTTTCAGAATCTCATCTTCCTTCCCTGCATATTGCAGTTTAGTCCGGTTCTCAAATTCGAACATTGCATCGGTATTATAATTTACACCAAGCTGCATTTTGTCACCAATAGTACCAGTGACATTCATCTGGATTTTTTCCTTGAAATCGAAGGTTGGAATTGTCTGGAGCTTAACCGGCAGAGTTGGATTCTGAGTTTTGGAAATATTTATCCCGAATATAAGTTCAGCTGATCCCTGGGGAATAATATTAATAGTGTTGCTGCCAAAAATCTTATCAAATGCTGCGCCTCCGACTTCAATTTGTGGTATCAGGTTAGATTTGTAACCTGCTTCACTACCGGATATGCGCGATTGCCAGTAATCGCGCATTGCCCTGGAATATTCATATTTCCTGTATTCTTCAGGACTCATATGAACTGGTGTGCGATAATCGAAAGTTCCTATTTTCTCATAAAGGATGTATTCATTCTTTTCCGCATTATAAATTACTGATGATTTTATATTGGACGGATTATTAAGAAAAAGAGGAGCCTTCTGTTTTGATTCCCAGGGATTCCCTGAATCATCTTTAAGTTTCAGAATTGATTTGCGTGTTGTATCAGCTGTTACAGGTTTTTGTAAAGCAGTCTGACTCCTTGCTTCTGTGGACTTTAAGAGAAAAGAAGCGAACAGTACAAGATACGAAAATATCAGAATATTTTTATATGATATCCCTGATCCCAATCCGGCGTATATTCAGAATTACAAGTTTTTAAGCGCTCTCTTTATTATGTCCTCAACTGTCAGGTTTTTTTCTTCCCTGACTATCTTGTCAAGAACTTTTGAGACAGTGCTTTTGGCAAATCCAAGCATTACTAATGCAGATAACGCTTCTTCACGCTTTGTATTGTCAGAAAAGGTAAATATTTCACCACTTCCTGCGTGTTTGCCAAGCTTGTCTTTAAGGTCTACAATAATCCTTTGCGCCGTTTTTAATCCTATCCCTTTAACACTTTTCAAAATATTTACCTCAGAGCCTAAAATTGCCTTTTCAATCTCAGCAGGACTAAGAGAAGAAAGCATCATTCTGGCAGTATTTGCCCCTACCCCTGAAACAGAAATCAATAGCCTGAAGATATCTCTTTCCTCACTATCAGCAAATCCGAAGAGCTGGTGGCTGTCTTCTCTGATAACTTCATAAACAAGGATCTTAAAATCCTTCTTCCCCTCAAGCTTTGAAAATGTGGTTAATGAGATATTGATTAAATAACCGATCCCTCCGGTTTCCATGGTAAGGAATGTTGGAGTGATCTGGGTAATCTCACCTTTAATATAATCTATCATAATTATGATTCTGGATTAAAAATATCAGGAGGAAGTTCATCGATGCGGTCACTGTGAGTTTCAATATCCTGATGTTTCAGGGGATTCCGCGATATTTCTGTATACATTTGTCTGTTCCTGAAAATGTCACAGGCCAGATAAATTGCCTGACGGAATGAATTTTCTGATGCTTCCCCTTTTCCTGCAATAGCAAAAGCAGTCCCATGCACTGGCGACGTCCTGATAAAAGGCAATCCGGCTGTGAAGTTAACTCCGGAATCAAAGGATAACGCTTTAAATGGAGCAAGTCCCTGATCGTGATACATCGCAAGTATCCCATCAAATTTTGTGAATGATCCGGCTCCAAAAAAACCATCAGCGGGAAATGGTCCGAAGGCTAAAATCCCTTCTTTTTGAACCAGCTGAATGGCAGGGCTGATAATTTCAGCTTCTTCCGTTCCGAGTAATGAGTTATCACCGGCATGGGGATTTAGACCAAGCACTGCGATGCGTGGTTTACGGATACCGAAGTCAAGTATGAGAGACTGGTTCATCAGCCTGATTTTGCGAATGAGCGTATCAATTGTTATCAATCCGGATACTTTGTTTAGTGGGACATGGTCAGTTGCAACACCAATTTTCATGCTCTCGCCAATCATAAACATCAGGACTTCCTCAACTCCGGCTACGGATTTCAGATATTCGGTATGGCCTTTAAAATGAAAATTTTCCGATTGAACATTCTGTTTATCAATAGGCGCTGTAATCAGGACATCAATTTTGCCGTTTTTAAGATCTTCAACAGCTTTTTCAAGAGAAATAAGAGCTGCTTCACCTCCCTGTGGTGTTGACTTTCCAAGTTCGACCCGTATATTATCATCAAGACAATTAATCATATTGGATTTTTTGGCATGAGCTTCTTCTGCAGACCTGATGTTATTAAAGCTGAAATTAGCAACATTCAGAGCTTTACGATGATAGGCCGCCACTTTCGGTGAACCATATACAACAGGTGTGCAGATATCAGTTATTATAGGATCAGAAAGAGTTTTCAGTATAACCTCATATCCGATACCGTTTATATCTCCCTGTGAGATGCCGGCAATTATTGTTTTCTTTTCCATAAATCGTTATTTCTTTTTGGTATAGCTGGCTGCAATTCTCCTCAGGAATGTCGACAGCAGCCTTAAACCTGATGCTGATCCGTTTTTTAATCTGTAAAAATCATCCTTTTTTAGCATTTCTGTTCCGGCAATATCCATGTGTATCAAAGGGTATTCTGCAAACCGCTCAAGGAATTTACCGGCTATGATAGCTCCTGCTTCCCGGCCACCGACATTTTTAAGATCAGCAATGTCTGACTTAAGCAATTCTCCATACTCATCCCAGAATGGTAATTCTGCAATTCTTTCGTATACATCATTGCCACATTCTTCAAGCAGGTCGATATATTTTCTATCGGCGTTGGTCATTACAGCAATTGCCTGATTACCAAAGGTCATTGCTGCCGAGCCGGTAAGAGTAGCAATATCAATAATAAGTTCCGGAGAATATTTTGAAGCATAGCTGATAGCATCAGCGAGGATTAGTCTGCCTTCAGCATCGGTATTCCCGATTTCAACAGTCATTTTATTAAACATGGTAATGATATCACCCTGGGTATAGGCATTTCCTCCGGGACGATTATCTGTTGAAGGGATCAGTCCTAAAATATGCAGAGGAATACCGGTTTTTGCCACAGTATGGAGCACTCCTGTTACTATCGAGGCACCAGCCATATCTCCGTTCATTCCGGCCATAAAATCACCGGTTTTTATATTCAGACCACCGGTATCATATACGATTCCCTTTCCTACCAGGACAATTGGTTTCTCATTAAGAGAATTTGCCGGATGCCATTCCAGAATACAGAAAACCGGAGGATCAACGCTTCCTTTATTTACAGCCAAAAGGCCTCCCATCTTTAGTGCTTCAATCTTACCCTTTGTTAATACTTCAACATTGAAACCTGCAGATTTACCGATTTTTTTTATCTCCTCAGCAAGTGCAGATGCATTCAACTGGTTAACCGGTTCTTTTATAAGATTACGGGTAAAATAGACTGCATCAGTAAGATCAACGAGCCATTTTATATCAGAATCAGCAATATTCCCATCTAATAGCAATTTCGACGGATAAGATTTTTCATCATCATCCGCAGAAATGGTTTTATATTTCCCGAAGGAATAAAAACTGAGAAGAAGTCCTTCAGCCAAATCTTCAACAACTCCTTTGTACGCCTTATCGGAAGTTAATACCAGCTCAGAATGGTCGTTCCCTTTTATAAGCTTTCTAAGATTATAGGAAGTCCTTCTAAGTTCTTCTCTTACTTTATAATGACTAATGCCATCTTTTAATCTGATAAGGTATACGCACCTGTCATAGGAATTAATGAAAACATATTCTTCCTTAGCCTGTAAACGGGTTTGAGCAAAATAGGTTTCTGATTTGGTCAGCTTTAACCTTTCAGGAATTCTATCACTCCCCATAACACATATAACAGATTGGCCGGATGATATTTGTGATATTTTTTGTATTTCAGGTTTCATTTTATTATCCTGTAATTTTTGAAGATGTAAAGTTAACTAAATTATTGATTGTTTCGTTTCCAAAGAGTTACCTTTGAAGTCGGAAGTCGGAAGTCGGAAGTCGGAAGTCGGAAGTCAGAAGTCAGAAGACTGAAGCAAAGTTAATATCCTTCTCCGGACTCCGGACTTCGGTCTTCCGACTTATTGGTTACTAATTTGTTAACACAAATGATTTTAGACGAACTATATGAGAAAGCTCTCAGTCTTGTTCCTTTGAATGCGGATGAGGGGAGTATCCTTTATAACAGGGCTCCCGTAGAAGAGCTTATGTATGTTGCAAACATACTCCGGCAAAGTCACAATCCCGGGAATACCGTAGGATGGATGATTGACAGAAATGTGAACATTACCAATATATGCTTTTCCCAATGTTCCTTTTGTAACTTCTGCAGAAGAAAGGGATCACCGGATGCGTATATAACATCCAGGAATGATTATATATTCAAGATTAATGAATTGTATTCGCTGGGTGGAGATCAGTTGCTTTTACAGGGAGGGATGAATCCGGACCTTGGAATTAGTTTTTACATTGATCTTTTCTCTGATCTGAAGAGATTATACCCTTCATTAAAACTGCATGCGCTCGGGCCGCCGGAGATTGTTTTCCTTTCAAAAAAAGAAAAACTGTCTTATTTTGAGGTGCTTTCTCAATTGATTGAAGCGGGACTTGATAGTCTTCCGGGAGCTGGCGCTGAAATACTTTCAGACAGGGTTAGGAGGATTGTTTCTCCCGGAAAAGCTACTACAGAAGAGTGGCTTAATGTAATGAGAGAAGCGCACAGATTGAACCTGCCCACATCGGCAACAATGATGTATGGTCATATTGAAACAACCAGGGAGAGAATTGAACATCTTATACGGATACGGGATCTGCAGGCTGAAAAACAGGATAAACATTTTGGATTTATAACTTTCATTCCATGGCCCTTTCAGGATGAAGGGACTGTTCTCAGGAAGAATGGGATCAGAAGCAGTTACAACGGGCCGGATTATATCAGATTGATCGCAATAAGCCGGATAATATTAAATAATATCAGAAATATACAGGCCTCAATATTAACTGTTGGAAAGGAGATTGGTATGTTGTCGCTACACTCGGGGGCAAATGACCTTGGATCAATTATGATTGAGGAGAATGTGGTCAGTGCAGCCGGATCAACGAACCGTTTTAATGCGGAAGAGATGCAGGCAATAATTAAAGAAGCAGGATTTATTCCCGGGAGGAGAAACCAGAAATACGAGGCTATAAATCCACCCCCCAAACCATAATTATTTCCCCCCGAACCCCCTAAGCCGTCAACTCACGCATTGAGATGAATGAGAAACTGCATAAAAAAGTTTCCCCTCCTTTTGAAGGAGGGGTGGTCGGGACGATTGATTATCTTATATATACAATATTTTATTTCCCGACCGGGGTGGTTGATTCAATTGAGCTTTATTAAAATCCGCATTCTGAATATCATAGAATAGAAAAAGATAAAAAACGAGATCAATATCTTGAAGTCCTTGGATTCTCAATTCTGAGGTTTGAAAACCGATTAGTATTCCAGGAACCTGAATTTGTAAAAAATGAGATAAGAAAGACCTTCAATAGAAAAGATCCTGAATTTGAATAAACAATCAACCACCCTGGCCGGTATCAGCATTTGTATCATAATTAAAAGGCGGTCCGGCCACCCCTCCTTCAAAAGGAGGGGAAATATATCAAACATATATTCAATACTTTACATTCAGTTTTGTACTAAACTCTCTCACTATTTTACTATATTTAACTTCTTAAGTTGACGGCTATGCCCCCTAAAGGGGGGCTAATAAAAAAACCCGCATACTAATGCAGGTTCTGTCCAAATATTGTAATATCAGATTCAGTCTTTGCCGGATACTTCCTTCTCATCAGCCGGATCATATTTTGATGCCTTCTTAAATTCTTTCATTCCCTGACCAATCCCTTTCATAAGTTCCGGAATCTTACGACCACCAAAAAGCAGTACCACTACAACCAGTATCAGTAATATCTCTGTCAAGCCTATTTTTCCCATTTTCTTTCGTATTAGAATTCCGACAAAGTTAAAAATACTTTATTTATATGCAAACCGAAATATAATTATTCTATTTTCTGATCAACCTCAGAACATCATTACCATTGGCATAAATCAAAAGTGCAAGCAATAAAATCATTCCTGCAATCTGTGCATATTCCAGGAACTTGTCACTTGGTTTTCTCCCCGTTATCACTTCGAATAATAAAAAGATAACATGGCCGCCATCAAGTGCAGGTATTGGAAGGATATTCATAACAGCAAGTATAATTGAAAGAAATGCCGTAAGGTTCCAGAACCTTTGCCAGTCCCATACACCAGGAAATATGTTTCCGATTGTAATAAAACCGCCCAGGGATTGATAAGCTTTGGTATGTTTCGAAAAAATGAGCTTGAATTGTTTCAGGTAATCAGAAATCGTCTTGAAACCTTTGTCAATGCCTGCAGGAATTGATTGCAGAAATCCGTACTTAACGGTTTTAAGTTCAAAGATATTATCAAGTGAGACTGATCTGCTTAAACCAAGCATTCCTAATGTGTCAGGTGTTACGGGTATATTAAGGTTTTTTCCGTTACGTAAAATATTGAGGATCACAGGATGTCCTTTGTTATCGAACAGATATTTTTGAAACTCGTCGTAATAATCGAATTTTTTATTGTCAAGGCCAATCAGTTGATCTTTGGGGAGGACACCGGCTGTTTTGGCCGGGGATTTTTTTCCAAAGCCGTCAACCACATAGGGGCCAAAAGGTATCCTGGAGTCAATCAGTCCTTTCCCTTTCAGCATTTTAGGAATATACTCCTTAGGTATATCAATATTCATATTCGCACCATCGCGATCAATCTGAATAGTTTTCCTGTTGTTTAATACTATATCGGCTGGTATCTCAAGGAAATTCTCAATATGCTGATTATCTACAGAAACGATCTTGTCCCCGTTTCTGAGACCCATTGCGTATCCGACAGAATCAGTAACTATTCCATATTTAACATTAGCTGTGGGCAGGTAGGTTTCTCCCCAGGCAAACAAAACGAAAATAAAAATCAACATTGCCGATATAAAATTGAAAATAACCCCTCCTGTCATTATCAGAAGTCTCTGCCATGAGGTTTTTGACCTGAATTCCCAGGGTTGAGGAGGCAGCTTCATCTGTTCTTTATCCATCGATTCATCGATCATTCCTGAAATTTTGACATAGCCTCCGAGAGGTAGCCATCCTATTCCATATTCTGTATCGCCCTTCTTATATTTGAAAAGAGAAAACCATGGATCGAAGAAAAGATAGAATTTTTCGACCCTTGTTTTGAAAAATTTAGCCAGTGTAAAATGACCTAATTCGTGTATTATCACAAGAATTGAAAGGCTCATTACAAACTGCAGGATTTTAATTAGTATTGTCATCGTGCTTTTTGAAGTTTATTAATATAATCAATCGCTGTTTGCCTTGCATTTGCATCAGTAGCGTCAAGAAGATCCAGATCAGGAGAGGGAAAATACAGGCTATGTTCCATTGTATGTTCCACAATGTCCGGCATCTGTGTAAATCCAATCTTTTCTTCAAGAAATGCCAAAACTGCCATTTCATTGGCAGCATTCAATATACAAGGCATATTGCCAGCCCGGGTAAGGGCCTCATATGCAAGTGAAAGGTTCCGGAATTTTTTCGAGTCCGGCTCTATCAATGTAAGATTTTTATAATCCTTTAATTCGAGGCGGGGAAGATCGGAATGAAGCCTGTCGGGATATGTGAGTGCATAGAGGATAGGAATGCGCATGTCGGGGACGCCAAGCTGAGCTTTTACCGAACCATCGGAAAAATGGACAAATGAGTGTATTATTGACTGAGGATGAATAATAACTGAAATCTGTTGCGGGCTGAGATCAAAAAGCCATTTTGCCTCAATCACTTCCAGACCTTTATTCATAAGTGAAGCAGAATCAATAGTTACCTTACAGCCCATATTCCAGTTGGGATGTTTAAGAGCATCGCCTGGTTTGACTTTCTTCAACATCTCTTCAGAAAAGTTCAGAAATGGCCCACCTGAAGCTGTAAGTGTTATTTTTTCAATTGGGTTTCCCGATTCACCGGCAAGACATTGAAAAATTGCTGAATGCTCCGAATCGACAGGAATGAGTTGACTTCCCGATTCCCGTACAAGTCTGCCTATAATTTCCCCGGCCACAACCAGGGTTTCTTTGTTTGCTAGGGCAATTTTTTTCCCGGCTTTTATAGCGGCAATTGTTGGTCTGACTCCGGAATAGCCCACAATGGAAGCAATGACCACATCAACAGTTGAGGAAGTAACTACCTGTTCTATAGCCTCATTACCAGCATATATTTTAATATTTGTGCCACGAAGATTTTCTTTTAACTGCAGGTAATGAACCGGATTTGCAATAACCACTGAATCAGGCTGGTATTTAAACGCCTGGCTGGTAAGAAGGTCAATATTATTGCCGGCAATCAAAACCTCAACAACAAATTTGTCGGGATACTTTGAAATTATATCCAGTGCCTGAGTACCGATCGACCCGGTTGATCCTAACAATGCGATTCTTTCTGGCATGCCTGGCGTACTGGTTATTAAAATAAAATGTGTTTTTCAGGGTCGAGAGGACTCCCTTTGTACCAGATCTCAAAATGAAGGTGAGGGCCGGAGGTGTAGAGTTCACCTGAGTCACCAACAACAGAAATTGCATCGCCGGCGCGAACCAGGTCTCCTGTCTCTTTTAAAAGGTTGGCATTATGTTTATAAACTGAAACGATATTATTCGGATGCTGAACTTCAATTACGAATCCGGTTTCCATGGTCCATCCGGTGAAAATAACGGTGCCGTCAAGTACTGCGGAAACGAGAGCTTTAGGTTTTGTAACAATGTCTGTACCAAAATGTTTTGTCCTGATATCATATCTCCCTGAAATAATGCCTTTTACAGGAGGGAAAAAATGCAGGCTGGCCAATCCTGAAACTGATTCAGGCGTTGATGGTCCGAGTGTAAGATTATACCTTTCTTCATTCTCCACACGAGTTCTTAAAACAGAATCCTCGCGCGAACTATTGAAGTTAATTGCCTTATAGTTTTTTATAGTGTCTTGCTGAGCAGACATCTCAGAAGGCTTCTTACCTGCAATAATTGCATTCAGGTTGTCGAAGTACTTATCCCTGAGTTTCAATTCACGATCGAGTGAGTCAAGCCGGATAGCGCTCATAAGGATATTGCGTCGCATTGTTACGTCAGGATAACCGGGAATAAACTCCCTGAGGTTTGTGAATGAGATCATTGCGGTTGTAGCGCCTATAATAAAAACGACAAGAAAAGTAATCAGGAGGAAAGCATTGTATCTGGTCAGGATTACTCTCCAAATCTCCTCTAAAGTATGATTGTTACTTACTGAAAACCTGTATTTATCGCGCCAGTTGCTTTTTTTCTTATCGTCCTTAGCCATATTTTATGCTTTTATTGGCCAGCAAAGATAATAATACTACCTCATCAAATGAGTAAAAGGAATCAAAAATGGGAGTATTACACGGTTATACCACTTTAACCTGCTTGTCTTCACTCTGCCAGAGACCATGTTTTGTACAGACAGCCATTGCAGAGAGGTTCATGGATACTTCTGGTGCTACAATATAGAAATCGATCTCAAAATGAGAAGGTTTATTGCCATAAACTCCTGCAGTATAACGGGCTTCCGCAAGCAGTGTTTCCCTGTTCCATAGCTGGATAACACTAATGAAATGGTCATGTTCATCGGGGTGAGGATACTCTTCACCAAGCTTTACCTTTACCTCAAATTTTTCTCCTCTTTTAACTGTGTCCGGACAAAAAACATGCGGCATATGTCTGTCGAGATAATCGCGTTTTACCTCTTTGTCTTCTTTTTCAATTTCTGTTGCTTTAAATACCCTTGGCATGGTGATTTAATTTTATGTGATACAATAACTCAAAATACCGGATAAAATTTAAGCCGGAAATCTACATACAAACTTAATAATTAATTCGTCAGGGTAAGCTAAAAAGCAAACATAGTCCTTCGAAACAGGTCCGATTATTTATCTAAATTATCAGGATTGACCCCTGATTCTTAACTATTCGACCGGATCATAATACTTCCCTGTCACCCTGTCAACCGGTATATTTTTATTACGGCCCGGATTACATCGGGTAACTCTGTCTATTGCAGTGAAAAAGCCAACAATAGCTCCCTTTTGTTTAATGCATTCAATGGCATAAACAGAACAGGACGGGGTAAAAACGCAAGCATCAATATCCTGCGAAGAAAAAACTTCCTTGTAGATAACAAAAGTCGCTGAAAAGATAAATGTCAATTCATTTCTGTTGTTTTTCAACTGGTCATCCCAGTTATGCTTATGGCTTTTTTCTGCAAACAGATCTTCAAACTTTTTAATATCTCCGGTGTTCTGTGCAGTACATTTAAATGATAAAATAACTAAAAGAATAATTGCAGCTTTTTTCATAACCTGGTTACTGTTTTATTGGGGTTTTGAAAGGTCTCCTATAAGAGAAATAAAATGATTTTTTTGACTGCTGTTTATGTTTTTTGAGGATTTTATTTCGTCAATTATCTTATTTCGAAATATCCGGGCTTCACCGTCTTTTTTCATTTTCAGCATTAATTTTAATTGTTCAAGGCAATAAACCATATTATTTGGATATTCCTTTGTTAAGATCTGTGCATTTTGTAAGGCTTTTGAATAATCCTTTTCGCTACCGGCATAAATCTTAAGTAAAAAATAATCCGCTTCTGTTCTAATCATTTCATCACCCGAGGCAGAACATTCCTCAAGATATCTCAGTCCTTTGTTTTTATCTCCCTTCGGGAATGAAAAAAACATTGCATTTATCATAAAATATTCATTTTCAATATAATCGATGAAATAAAAATAGAGCCCTAAAACTAAATTCAACTTCTCATCCTTCACGGGGCTCTTAATACATTCCTCTATATAAGTGATTGATCTATAAAAATATATCAATGATCTAAGTGTTTTGCCCCTGTAGTTTTCGAGACGTGCCTTCAGGGAATAGGAGTAAATCAAATTCAGTATCGAACTGATATCCTTCTTTTTATTGTTCAGGCCCAACCTTATGGATTCATGTAAAATGGAATCGCAAGTCCTTATATTCGATCCGATCTCATCACCGCTTAATAATTTCCACCATGCGAGATTTGCTTTAATATTTGAAAACGTAATATTATCGATATCCGAATTATTCATAATCGCAACAATAGAATCGGCTTCATGGAAAGAAAAATTATACAGACTTTTAAAAAAGCTGTTTATCATTGTGCTTTCATAGGGCGATCTGATAACCCCCGCAAAGCTTGAGTTTTGCTGAATGATTATATAAAGGATTAAAATAGAAATTCTTATCTGACGAGGTAACTTCATTAAATTGATTGTCTGTTTAAGAGTCTATTATTTGTTGGTTGAGTTTTCAGCGATCAGTTTTAATATTTTGGTATATGCCTCATTTCTATTATGTTGCCGTTTTATTACTGCAATTTCCTGAGCTTTTCCATAACCTCCGGTATAATATCTCTGGTACCATGGCATAACCGCCAGAAGACCATCTATCGGCCTGTAGTTAATGCTGATGTTTATACCCAGTGCAACTAAGCCGGATGTCAAAAGCAATGAATTTAACCCCGACTTAAAATCCCCGCAATAAATTTGTCCCAATCCGGGAAGGATCATGCTCATTATCCTGGCTTTTTTTGGTGAGGGCAATAATAATTTCTTATCTGAAAGCAAATCTGATACTTCTTTTCTGTACTGCGGTTCAACGCAGGTCTCAAAGTAGGTCCGTGCTTCTTTAAAGTCTTCCAGACCGAAATAACATGTTGCAAAATAGAAGTTTAATCGTTTTTGGATGATTACGGATGTGTCATTTACCGAATACAGATCTATCAGGGCAAGCTGGAAGTTTTTGTTCAGGATCTGGCAGGATGCCTTATTAAACAGGAGCTCTGTTTTTAAACTGTCATTATCCGATTGATCGTAAGCCAGTCCGAAATATTTTTGTGCGGTCTCATAGTCATTATTATAATATGAAATTTCGGCTATCTGTCTGAACAAATACTGGTTATCTCTTCCATCGCTGAAAAAAAGAGCTCTCTGGTATGATTTTAATGCTACAGTCAGATTTCCCGATTTAAACTGATCATCTGCAAAATCTATGGTTTCCCTGAAATTCTGTGCTGAGAGCTTTTGAAATATAACCAGGTTAAAAATTATCAGAACGGACAAATTCAAATACTTGATTGTCAATTTCATTTTGTTTATTTTTATTGTATCGCTTGGCTGCTTTAACAGCACCGAAAATATTCCCGATATAGAAACTGGCAGAAAGACTGGCAAAAGTCCAGCCGTAAGCGCTTTTGACACCATGTTCATGAAATCCCCTGTAAGCCTGCCAGGCATTTCCCGCAATAAACAACATTGAAATAATACCATCGCTCCAATTCCTGGTATAGAATTTACCCGTTCCGGGAATTATTACTGAGAAACCCGCTGCCATAAACGGGCTTTTAAACTTCATGTTAGAAGCTTTCCTGGTTAAATTTAGGACCGCGACTGGAAAGTCGGTATACCTGCCTGCATACTCTGTTGCTAAAAGGTTGGCTTCCTTATAATTAACATTTAACAGCAGGTCATAGGTTTGAAAAACAGCTTTGTTTTCCAATGATAATTTGTTTTTTTGTTGAATATATTTTTCTGCGACTGGCAATGAATCTGTCAAAAACTGCAATCTCACAAATTCTGTTGCCACAAGCTGGGGCATCGTATCCAGTGCATTTCCGAAAAAAGAATATATACGTTTGATTCCTGAATTTAAATCGCCCGCTAACCTGTATGATTTTATAAGGTCGTATTTAAATCTGATATTACTTTTATCAAAATAAACAAGCCTTTCGTATTCCTCTGCAGCAAGAGTATATTGCTGGCTTGAGGAAAGATATTCGGCATATTTCTGGCTATTTTCCAAATTAAAGAGGTCTTGGGAATAGCAAAAATGAGGATGTAAACCAATAAGGATGAAATTGATAAGTATTACAAGTCGAACCCGATCAGTTATCAGGAATTTTATAGTCGTAAGTATTCTCACCGGATAGGTCGTTAATTAAGATATTAGTAAAAGTGGTCAGTTCATAGATTTTTTGTCCGTTAACATCATTCTCTCTGATTATTTCCTGTGGGAAGGATAATCCTTTCACTTTTATATAGTTCCTGAAGAATTGTCTGGCAACGACTTCACCTGCATTGTTTTTGAATACAATACCATCAAGTTGCTGATTTACATTCGACAGAAGTATGTCGCCAAGGTATTTTTTTGATTCCAGAGGAGGCTCCCAGGTCGAAATGACATTACCCTCGTTTTTTTCAACTTTTTTTATTTTGAACCTGGTTTTTTTCAGGCCATAATCTGCGAGGTTTCCATTTAATACCAGATTATAGATGGAGAATTCAATTCCCGATGGGATTCTTTGTTTTCCAATAACTTTTGAGTTTACAATTTTATAGAGAACGGTATCTTTCTGGACCCATATTTCTTTTTCAGGAAAACTCACCTCGTAAACAATCTGTTTTATATTCTTATCATAGAATAATCTCCCGACAGTCAGCTGCTGGTCACCTGTCGGAGATTTAGCCTTAATAACAAAATCTGTTCTGATTCTGAAAAAAAACTGAGGTTTAACCTGAAGCAAAGAAAGAGGGAAGAACAGCAAAAAAATATATTTTATCACTTTTAAATGATTAATGGGGTTGGATTGGCTTACAAAATTGTCAAAAATAGAAATTACATCTTAATATCTGCCAATTATAAATAAAAAGAGTATATCAAAATTCTTTTTGATATACTCTATGATTTTTGGTTTTAAACTAGATTCCGCTGGAAGTTCCCCAAATTGCACTCCACCAGATAACATCAACTATCACAACTACAGCTGTCCATGACAGGCAACCCCATAATGCTTTCTTCGTTTCAACCTTGTCTTTATCGCTAACGATATATACTACAAGCATACCAACTACACCCAGACCGCAACCCCACAGGAATGAAGGAATACCAAGAACCGGATTCTTTTCACCTTGAGGAAGGGAACTTTCCGGAACAAGCCTTAAAGAATTAATAAGATTCCCGTTTGTCAGCATTAGTGAGCTGAAGGTTAAATCTGTATTGGCTGCAACCAGAGTGGCAAGTTGATTTAATTCGGTAAACTCTTCCTTAACGGCATTGTAATCGAGTTTGAACAGATCAGCATCATTTGCAAAAATGGTAAAACCTGCAAAAAACATCAGAAAAACTGAGACGAATAGTTTTTTCATAGGGCTTTAATTAATAAATAGTTAAGTATTAAATTTATGATCCAAATAATTTCAATTAGCTAATTTGACAAAACTACAAGAAAATAAGCCTTTTAATCAGCAGAATTCCTGATGATTTTTATTATTATAAACTTATAGAATAGTTTTTAAAAAACCTAATTTTCCAAATACATTTTTTATAACCCACATTTATATACTAAGCCTCATGCTTTTAAATTTTAAAATTTTTAAAAATCAATAATTTTTTGGTAATTGCTCTTTAAATGTTAAATTTGCACCTCAATTAAACTGCGGGGTGGAGCAGTGGTAGCTCGTTGGGCTCATAACCCAAAGGTCGGAGGTTCGAATCCTCCCTCCGCTACAAAGAAAAAGCCTTGATGCGAAGCATCAGGGCCTTTTTATTTTCAGTCCGTCAAATGCTTGCATTTGAAAGGAATGGAAATAAAAAAGCCCGTAGCCACGCGCAGCGTGGCAAGGCTTTTTCTTTGTTAAGCACCCCCAAGAGGATCACAGTGAGCGAAGCGAGCTGTAATCCTCTGAATCTAAATGAACTCACCCCCTGCCCTCTTGAAGCGGGCTTTAAATCTCTGATCCTCTTTGCCCCCCTGCCCCCCTAAAGGGGGGTTAATACTTCATTCTAAGGAAATTATGTGTGAAAGAAACCTTTTAAGTTGCGAAACAAGTGCGATGTAGCAAGCGCTATCCTACCTCCACTACTACAAACTATCACCAAAATCTTGCTTGAACTTATTAACCAGTTTTTCCTGCCAGTTGGAAGTTGGCATCAGCTTACCAAAGAAAAAGCGGAGCACTTTTGGTTCTTCGTAAAACTTCAGACCGCCTATAAGGTCCCTGTTTGCATGCAACCATGCAATACGATCAATGGTATACTTTATCTGTGATAACGTAAATACACGTCTTGGCAGAGCCAGTCTCAGCAATTCCACTGCTGCCAGATGATCACTCCCGTCCGGGTTTCTTTCTTCGGATATAGTTCCCCTTTCCATACCCCGAACTCCACTAATAATATATAAAGCAGCACCCAGCGCCCCTGCCCTGTACTCTGCTTGTGGTACATGTGATAAAAACTTCATAACATCAAGATGTACACCAAGTCCGCCTGCCGGAGTTACAACGGGTATGCCTAACTTTACTAACTCATTGATCATATACCTGATAAAAACCGGACCCTGGTTGATCATCTCTTCATCCATTGTTTCCTCCAGCCCTACAACCATTGCTGCCATTTCACGAGCAGACATCCCTCCGTATGTAGAAAATCCTTCGTAGAGTGGCAACATTTCCAGCAGTTGCTTATAGAATTTTTCATCGTTGGTAATCATACCGCCACCACGTACATGGCCAAGTTTGCGAGCTGAGAAATATATAATATCAGCCGAAGCAGATATGATTTTTGTGATTTCCCTTATAGAAAAATTCTTGTACTTTTCTTCGCGTGTTTTAATAAAATACAGATTATCGGCCAGTAGGCTGGCATCAATAATAAAAGGAATGCCATATTGCCGAGCGATCTTGCTTGTTTCCAAAAAATTATCCAAAGCTACCGGCTGACCCCCGATCAGGTTGGTTCCAGCTTCAACACGAATGAAAGCAATTTTCTCAGATCCTTCTTTCTCAATCAGGTCTTTCAAAGCTTTATTATTCATATTTCCCTTAAACTGGTCAGAACTGGTTGTCATAAGCGCCTCTGGCAGATGTAATTCCAATACCTGTCCTCCATTTATCATTATATGAGCTTTGGTAGTTGTAAAATGGTAGTTCATTGGCACAATGCAGCCTTCTCTCACAAATAGCCGGGAAAGAAGGTTCTCACATGCACGACCCTGATGTGCTGGTAAGAAGAATTTTTTATCAAAGATTTCATTTATTTTATCTTTTAAACCCGTGAAGGTAGCTGATCCGGCATAGCTGTCGTCAACGGTCATCATCGCTCCCATCTGCTGATCACTCATTGCATTTACCCCACTATCTGTCAACATATCCAGGTAAATATCTTTGTTAAATAACAGGAATGTATTATTTCCTGCTTCTTCAATTGCCTCAAGTCTTCTTTCAATAGGAACGAGGTCCAGGCGTTGAACCATTCTCACTTTATGCATCTCCAAAGGCAGTTCTTCGCCCAGGTAGTACTTAATGTTTGCCATTTTTGTTTGTAAATGTTTTGGTTAATTAATATCAAATGATTAAAGTAATTGTTAAAAATAACTTTTTATTTTAAAGAATCTTGTCTAATACTGCAATAATTTGAAACAAGTGCCTCAGATGACATTCCAAGATCATATTTTAAATGTTGTTTTTATTCGACATAAATAAATTATTGTAAAATTATTTTATAGCTACCCATCTTTGTATTATTGGTAAAACCTCAACCAGTTTAATGATTCTTTTGATATCTCTTATCAACACACGGTTAGATATTTCACTTACCTCCGCTACAAGTTAAAATCCCCGACATGCGCCGAAGGCGCATGCAGGGATTTTAACTTTGGGCTGCTACTCCCAGAGGAAAAAGCCGAGTGAAACAAGGCTTAATCCTCTTCATTTACCCCCAAACCCCCCAAGGGGGGCTTAAATCATTTATAGTGACTTCGTTCTGAGACAATAAAGCTCTTTTGTGTCAGAGCTGCTGTGCTTTTTCTTAATCTTTTTGAGATGCTTTAATACTATCCAAATGCAACGATTCGTAGAAATATACATTAGGATGAGGTTTAGAATAGCTATATTTTGTTAATCCACTATCAGCCTTAAACATTAAACTCAACTCTGTTGGGTATTCTATTCGTTTTATTTCCATCTGAGATTCAATCTGGTATCTTCTAAAACTAATATTCCAACGTGGTATCGATATAATCGATGACCTGTCTTCAGTGACTTCCATGTAGCTTAAACTATCTGAAAATACTAAAGTATCACCTATCGATGCTTTACGTATTGCATTCAATCTGCACTCAATCAGATAAGTAGTTGAATCTCTTTGTGATGATTCAGATACAACTTTCCATATTACAGTCCCATCTGTATTCTCAGAAAACATATATTTTTTATAATAGTGATATTTATAGTAAAATTCATTACCCTCCTTTAGCGGAAATAAATCATATGTTTCATGCTTTTTACAGGCGCAAAATAGACAACCGGACAAAACAAGAACCCATAATGATTTTATTTTCAGATTTCTTACCATGACTTATAAATATAAATCCGATGACACTCATGATCAATGGGGACGTTGCATGCAACGTCCCTACCAAAAAATACTATTTTGAAGCTTTGTCGGTTAAGGCATTTAAAATAGGGACGACCCATTTTTCTTTATCAATGTCATAAACAATAAAATCGCTGTCAAACTGCCAGTATGCCCAGCTAAATCCCAGTTTCTCAGCCGTGCGTGCTACGTAGGCAGTATAACGTGCGCGGGATTCCATATCACCCTTATCATAAGCGCCAAATTCACCTAAAAAAATTGGACGTTTGTGTATTTCTGACCAATCTGCAGCAACTTTTAATTTTGTGTCAATTTCGTTTTTTTCTTCTGCAGTTCCAGTCCACGTTATTCCGCTATATCCTACATTTTCCTTTGACCAGGGAGCACCCTGATGTGTAAATTTCATCGGGTGATAAAAATGTACTGTAACTATAATGTTTTTATCTTCCTCAGGTAAAACCAGGGTCGGCAAAGACTCTATACCGTTCCAGTTGGCCGGACCAATTATAAGTGTCCTCATTGGGTTTGTCTTGCGGATTATCTTCAAGGCCTCAAGAAGAAAAGTGTTCCACAGCTCAGGGGTAAGTTTTTGATTTGGTTCATTCAATATTTCAAAAATCACATTAGAAGACTGTGCTTTGTATCTAGGCGCCAATTGCTTCCAGACAGAAAGGAACATCTCCTTTTTAGCAACAGGATCATCAGCCATGGCATTGTATTCATGCATGTCAAGAATGACCATCAGTCCGGCTTCAACGCCCTTTTTTACCGCCCAATCCAGAGTTTCAAGCCATTCGGATTTGATTTTATATGTACTGTCCATACTTGAAAAAGGATGCAGGTTTATGCGAATGTTTGAAAAACCTGCCTCTTTGATCATTTTAAAATACTCTTCCTTGAAACGGCCTTTGGTATGATCTTTCCACAGTTCCTTATCATAGCCGATGATATTTACTCCTCTACCAAGTTTTTTACATTGCTCATTTGCCGTGATATCTTGCCCATACAATTTATTGTTCAAAGAAAATAACCAAATTATCACTAAACCTAAAATAACTGATTTTTTCATAATTAGAGTTTAAAATTAGATATCCTGATGTTAGTTCACTTTTTGAAAGTTAATATAATCATAGTTCATCTGTCCTATCTCAACCGTATGAATTGTGATAGTTTGCAATCCCTTTTTCAGATCAATCCGGGCAATCTGATCGATATAGTTCCAGTGATGCCATTGCCTCCATGCCACACTATCTGCCTCAACAAATGTTGATGGGATAGAAATGAGTCCTGTTGCATCTTTGTCGTTAACTGAAATTGATATCTTTCCATTTTGATTTGAAGTGTACATTAAACCAAGCTGGTAAGTTCCTGTTCTTGTTATATTTACCGTATATTTGGTCCATTCTCCCGGCGCAGTCCAACCTACATAAAGCTGATCTTTTTGGGGTTCGACCATATTAAACTTGTTATTATCGATAGCTGGATCCTGAAACTTTGTAAAAGAGATATCGACGGCTTCATTGATGCGGAATTCATGGAGATAAGAACCATCAGCTGGATTTAATCTGCCGCTTCCTGAATTGATTGTATCAATATCGTGAAAGGCAACTCCTTCACCTCCAAAATCATAATATTCACATTGAAGTCTGCCAGGAATTGTTTGAGGACCTGCATGATACATAATATCAGCATATGGAGTACCCTTATAATTACCAGTGGAATTTGAATGACAAGAAGCAAAAACGCCCACTGATAACACACAAAATAAGCTGTTTCGAATTTTTCTCTTCATAATCTGCACAAAAGTATAAAAGATTATTTATTCCCTTAATCAAAACATGGTTAGATAATTCAAACTCTTTGTGTACAAATAAAAAGTAGCAAATTGTTACTGGTATCAGAAAAAAAGTGTTACATTTATCATACATCGATCTCTTTCCTGATGGAACAACCTGATCAGAGATTAATTTCTGGTGTACTGAATGGTGATCTTGTGGCTTATGAAGAACTCTACAAGAGGTATTATATATATCTCTGTTTTGTTGCTGAACATATCACCAGAAGTCATGCCGACGCCGAGGAAATTGTATCCAATGTATTTGTCAGGTTATGGAATTTAAGAGAAAAATCTGAGGTAATCTTGTCGGTCAAAGCATACCTCATCAGGGCTGTTCACAATGCTTCTCTGAATTTTATCGAACAGAATGAGAAACGATTAAAATCTACTCAAAGCCTGAGCAGCTCAGAAATGAAAGTACTTGCATGGGACAGCGATTACCCTCTCAGCCGCCTGTATGAAAAAGAGTTACAGGATATTCTTTCAAATTGCATTAATGAGCTTCCTGAAGCCTGTAAGGAAATATTCCTGCTGAGCCGTGATAAGGAAATGAAATACACTGAGATCTCAAACAAACTGGGTATTTCGGTAAATACGGTAAAGTCGCAGGTTAAGATCGCCCTTTCCCGCCTCCGTTATGCTGCTAAAAGCTACTATTCTTTATCATGAACTCAAATTCCCGGTAAAAAATTCTGACGGTGCCTTCACCCTGTACTAAATTTTTCCTGTCTTTATAACCAGTTAATTATTCTATGGAATCTACTCAAGACAAAAAAACAGAAGAAGATCTGATCAGCGGTTACCTTAAAGGTGAATTAACCCCTGAAGAGACCAGGGAACTTATTGAATGGATCAAGCTTGACAAAGCCAATAAGCAGATTTTTGATGAATGCTGCGAGATATGGATAACCATTCAGTCGTCATCTAAAAATCCTGGATATAATGCACAGGAGGGATTCTGGAAATTTAAGCAAAGGATAAAGAACAGCGATCAATCCCGGTCGATCCCGTCAAAGATCAGTTTCCTGAAAACTGCTGTCAGATATGCTGCCATATTTGTAATTGCCTTCTTATCAGGAGGAATCCTGTTTTATCAATTTGGTAGCAGAAGTTCTTCTAGATCGGCACAGAGCATCAGTGAACTGGTCGTTCCACTTGGATCCAGAGCTCAATTCACACTACCTGATGGTACGGTGGTTACCCTTAATGCCGGGAGTACATTAAGAACTGATAACCATTTTGGGGTTAATGACAGGATTGTAGAGATTGAAGGTGAAGGATATTTCAAAGTGGCAGAAGACAAGATAAAACCATTTATTGTAAAAACTCCATATCTGAATGTCACAGCCCTGGGAACCGAATTCAATATAAAGGCTTATTCCATCGATAAGACAGTCGAAACTACGCTGGTAAATGGTTCTGTAAAAATAGAGCCAAATTCTGATGGAGGGAAAGGTGAAATTACCATACTTCATCCGAACCAGAAGCTTACCTTTTATAAGGAAGATCCCGGAATTGAGGATAATTCAAAGAAGCTTGCCGAAAAATCGCAAACTGAAATTAAACCGTTAAAAGTGCAGAGTACAGCTTCGGCAGTAAGGCTTGTGAAGGAAAATGTAAATATTGAACCGGTGGTATCGTGGAAAGAGAGCAGGTGGATAATTGAAAATCAAAGCCTTTCACAGATGGCTGTTGATCTGGAGCGTAAATTCGATGTCCAGATACTCTTTGCATCTGAACGGCTAAAGTCCTACAGGTTCACCGGGACGATCCTTGCCGAACCTATTGAACAGGTTCTGGAAGTGATGAGCAGTACGGCGCCCATCCATTTCAAACTGAACGGAAGGGTAGTCACCTTATCCGAAGACAAGGATCTGATAGAAGTAAATAAAAATCTTTACATCCAACCTAAATAACTAAACTTTAAAAACTGCCTATGAAGAAAAACAGAAAGCATAGTTAAACAAAGCGCAGGATCGATATATCCTGCGCCCGGTTTTTAGAAATTTTAACCAATGTTGCTTTCTTCAGAAGAAACATTGGCATGTCAAACTTAAAAACATTCCAAAAATATGAAAAAAAAACCTCAAAACCTTATTCCGTCTTCTTATCCGGGAATAAAAAAACTACTACTAACCATGAAACTAACTTTAATCTTAATCTTTTTCACCGTCCTGCAGGTTAGTGCAAATGTTTACTCCCAGACCAGTGTAACCCTTGATATCAGGGAAAAACCGATCCGCGAAGTGCTGAAAACAATTGAACAGCAGACAGAAATAAGATTCTTTTACAGTGATGACCTGCTGGCAATGAATAACCTGATTGATGTAAGAGCAGATAATCAGAACGTCATCAATGTTCTTGATGAAATGTTCCTGGAATCTCCTCTCACTTACAAATCTTTCGAAAATAACCTAATCGTAATTGTACCCAGGAACCTTCTTCAACCAAAAATAATTACGGGTATAATTTCGGACAAAACAGGGGCTCCGCTTGCGGGTGTTAATATAGTTGCTACCGGCAAGGCAGTAGGTGTTCTCTCAGATGTCGACGGGCGATACAGCATTGATGTCCCGCCCGACACAAAAAGCCTTACATTTTCATTTATCGGAATGGAAACCCAGGAGGTTGAAATCGGTACCCGGGCTTCTATCAATGTGACGCTTCTTGAATCATCTATCGACCTTGAAGAGGTGATCGTGGTAGGATACGGAACCCAGAAAAAGAGCGATATTACCGGCTCTGTTGTTTCCGTTTCAAACCGACAAATAACCGCCCGCCCTGTAAACAACGTATTCCAGGCCCTCCAGGGTAGAGCGGCAGGCGTTGACATTACCACCTCTATTCGCCCCGGTACACTGGGAAACATTTCAATCCGCGGCGCACGTTCACTTACCGCATCCAACTCACCTCTTTATGTTGTTGACGGAATTCCCCTTTTGTCGGGATCAGGTATTGAAACGCTGAACGAGCAGGATATAGAATCGATAGAGATACTGAAAGACGCTTCGGCAACCGCTATTTACGGTTCGAGGGGCGCTAACGGAGTTGTGCTTGTTACAACAAAACGTGGTACCGCCGGACAATTTCAGCTTAACTACTCGGGTTCGCTTACAAACGAGCAGATGGTTTGGCGTTCTAAATACATGGATGTTGCGCAATTCATGGAATTCTCGCGCTGGGGCGCATATTATGCATCCTATAATCCAACCACCGGCGTATACTCAAGAGTACCGGGTAACGCTCCAACCCTCGCTAACGATGGCACTATTAATTATTTTACAGCCGAACCCACTGCATGGCAGAACATCCAGAAAGGCTGGACAAGTGGCACATGGGACCCCTCGCAAGTCGAAACATTCGACTGGATAGGAGTGGTAACGCAGCCTGCCTATACACAGGAGCATACCATCAGCGCGAGCGGGGGTACAAAAGCAATAAAGGCTTACGGTTCGTTAGGTTACCTCAACAATCAGGGTACAACAAAGGGACAGCAGTACCAGCGTTACACCCTAAGGACAAATGTAGAGCTTAACCCGAAGGATTGGATAACATTCGGAGCCGGCGTCAACGGATCATGGCAGTACCAGGATTACGGTCAGAGCGCAACGGGAGGAAGCTCCAACGTGACAGGCGACCTGATAGCGGCAGCAGCAAGGATTGAGCCTTATTCCCTTCCTTATGATGCAGATGGAAACCGTATCGTGCATCCCGGGGGAAAGGCACGCGTGTGGAATGTTATAGACGAATGGAAATACTCGACCAACCAGCGCGAGACTCTCCGAATTCTCGGCTCTTTATTTACAGAAATTAAGCTTCCATTGAAAGGGCTCAGGTACCGTCTGAACTTCGGCCCCGACTTCCGCTTCTACAGGAACGGCTGGTATAACGACACTAAATCAATTGTAAGGGAACTCAGCGCCTCCAATGCAAGTGTCTCCAATACGAAAGACTTCTCCTACACTATTGATAACCTCCTTTATTACGAAAATACATTAGGAGCCCATACAATAGGCGCCACCCTGCTCCAGACAGCCTCGAAATGGACCAGCGAGTCGTCGAGCATTACAGGCCAGGGTGTCGAGGTTGCGAGCCAGCTATGGGACGCCTTAGGTAACCTCACCAGCTCTCAACTCTCAGCATGGAGCTCCGGACTTACGGAAAGCCAGCTTGAATCGTACATGGCCCGCATAAACTACAATTACAGCAACAAATACCTGCTTACATTATCAGGCCGCTGGGACGGCGCTTCACAGCTTGCAATAGGGAACAAATGGGCATTCTTCCCGAGCGCTGCCATAGCATGGCGTTTAGACCAGGAGAGCTTCTTAAAAGGTATTACATGGATCGACCAGTTAAAGCTGCGTTTTGGCGTCGGTACAGTAGGTAACGCTGCCGTTGCGCTTTACTCAACAAAGGGCGCTATTACCCAGCTTACCGTACCTTTTGGCACCGGAACCGAGACCGGTTATACATTTACAAGCGCTGTTGCAAACCAGGAGCTTGGATGGGAAAAGACAACCCAGTATAACCTTGCTGTCGATTTCTCTTTACTGAAAGGACGAGTTAACGGTACCATCGAAGCTTACAAGTCATATACCAGCGATCTTCTCTTAACTGTAGCCCTTCCAAGCGTTTCGGGATTTACCTCGACAATTGCTAATGTCGGTGAAACAAGCAACAGGGGTATCGACCTCACTATCAATTCCACACTTTTAAATGTGAACGATTTCTCATGGGAAATAAATGCAACCGCCGCATGGCAGAAAGATAAGATCGAATCGCTGATGAACGGCAAGGAGGATATGGTTGGAAATACCTGGTTCATAGGCCAATCCATCAATGTCATCTATGATTATCAGAGGATCGGAATATGGCAGGATACTCCTGAAGACCAGGCAGAAATGGCGCTTTTCAATGCTAATGGATCCCAGTTTGCACCAGGTAAAATAAGGATCAAAGACCAGAATGGCGACTATCGTATAGACGGCAACTACGACAGGGTTATTATAGGCAACACACGCCCGCGCTGGACATTGGGACTCACAAATACTTTCAGCTATAAAGGTATCGACCTGTCCGCGTTCATTACCGGGCGCCTCAAATATATGTCAGGCGTAGGAGAAGCCCTCACAGGCATGTATGGCGACCAGCGCATGCTCGATTACTGGACACCGGACAATACCGGTGCCGAATACCAGAGACCGTTTATGAGCGAGGCAGGCGGCGACACTTATGCCGGCACCTATTATAAAGATGATTCATGGATCAAGATCAGAAACATATCGCTGGGATACCAGTTTCCACAGAGCCTGCTAAGCAAGGTTAAGATAAGCAGACTGAGGGTCTTTGCACAGGTACAGAATGCCGGCATGCTCTGGTCGCGGAATAACTTCAGAGATTCCGAATATGGCACAAATGGCACTCTCTATTATAACCGCGGGTATGTATTCGGTATTAACGTGGGATTCTGAGAAAGTACTGAATGAATTTTTAACCATAAAAGAAAATACACGATATGAATAAGTATATAAAAACTATATTAGCACTTTGGGCAATTATCCTGCTTGTTTCAGGTATCAGCTCATGCAAAAAGGATTTTCTCGATGAAGAGCTGAAGACCCAAAGAAGCACCGATTATTTTAAAACTCCCGATGGGATAACCGACCTTTCCGATGCGTTGTACAACCATTACAGGAATTTTTTCATGACCAGGGAGCAGGCACTTTCCACTAACCAGTGCGGTACTGACGAATTCATTGTAGGGGGCGACCAGGCTCAACAAACCTGGAACGATTATAACTCCAACCTGGGTTCCATAGTTCCTGATGTTCCAACCTCCAATGTTACAAAAACTTATGAGATATGGGACATGATGTACAAGGCCATCAGCGATGCCAACTTTCTTCTTGCAAATGTCGATGCAGTTATAACGGATGTCGATAAAAACAAGCTGTATAAAGCCGGAGCATCGTTCCTTCGCGCGTTATCATATCTCAGGCTTGTACAACAGTACGGGCCCGTTGTGCTGAATCTGAAGCCAGCCGCAGGTGTTGAAAGGTACTTTGCGCGCGCAACGAAAGAGGAGTGCGTTAACCAGGTCATCGCCGATTTCAGGATAGCGTACGCAGGGCTTCCTGATGCCGAAGCCTCAGAGGGAAAGCTTTACAAGGATGTGGCAGCCCACTTCCTGGCAAAAGCGCTCCTTTACAGGTGTTCTGAAATAAACGACGACTGGAATTCTTCTTACAAAACTGCAGACCTTGCAGAGATAATAACACTTGCAGACGAGGTCATTGCTCATCATGCGCTTGCAACAAATTTTTCCGATATTTTCGCTTTCACGGGGCCTGACGGCAACAATGAGAAAAACCCGGAGATTATCTTTGCTGCACAGTTCTCCAGTACAACCACCATTGCTGCTGATGGGAACGGGAACTATCTTCATCTTCTTTTTCTCTCGGTATATCAAACACTTACCGGTTTTGTACGCGATATAGCCGGAGGGCGCGAGTACCAGAGATGCAGGACAAATGAATACGCTTACAGTGTATTCGACATGGATAACGATTCGCGCTTCTGGAAAAGCTTTAAAACAAAGGCAAACCTTAACAACATTTCAAACCTTGCCCAGCTTAACGGAACGGACCCGAATACAGGCACGCCTGTTACTTATGCACAGGGCAACCTGGGATTGATCTACATTATCAATAAGGCGGGCGACACCAGGTTTACCGATCCTACAGCACCAGGAGGAACTCCGAAGGTGAAAAGTACACATAACGGGGTCTATTTCAATAACCCTGTAACTGGTAAGCCTACACCCCATACCTTTCCACGCTACCTTGCAAATGGCAGCGGTTACTTAAGTTTACCCAGCAATGTCAGCAGGTTCCCGTCGCTCAGCAAATATCTTGACGGATCCCGCATTGCCGTAGCCGCAACTGCCGGCCGCCGCGATGGAATATATGCAAGGGTAGCCGAGACATATCTTATTAAAGCTGAAGCTCTTATCCGCCAAAACAATTATGCTGAAGCCATCTCGGTTATGAATATTGTCCGTGCACGTGCGCAGTTCAAGGCAGGTGAAGACAGGGCTGCATACAGGGATGGCGGCGCCGCCGTACTTACCAATTCAAATGCACCGCTAAATGCAAACGGTGTATTGATAAATTCGTATTGCACTTCAAATTCATACTACGAATCGCTTAATATTCCTGTAACAACAGCTGCCTCGGACATCACCACCGGGATCACCCCAACAAGCCTTCCGGCTGTAGACGAGGCCATTATAACAAAACTCGGTCTTTCAAGCGCCTACGACAGGATGATGTGCTTCCTGCTCGACGAGCGTTCACGCGAGCTCTACGGCGAGCTATTCCGCTGGGAAGACCTTGCGCGTACAAAGACGCTTCTTAATCGTGCCAGGACTTTCAACGAGGGATCAGTAGCCTCTATCCAGGATAAACATTACCTGCGCCCGCTACCGCAGACTTTCCTCGATAACATTCTTAATGCTGAAGGGCATGCCCTTACTGCTGATGAAAAATCAGCTATGCAGAATCCAGGTTACTAGGATTTAAGGATTAATACTAGGTTTTATTAAATATGGAGGCTCATTCAGCCT
>CAWHIG010000003.1:0-271598 GCA_963829255.1 uncultured Bacteroidales bacterium | reverse complement strand
ATCCCTGAAGGCCGCGAAGCGGCCCAGGGATTGGTTGAAGGGTCCCTCCCGACCGGATCACCGAAGGTAATCCGCGAACTCCAAAGCCAGTTTGCTTCCGTGGACTTACTTTTTGCCGCATCTGTCGTAAGAGTTTCCGACTAACAAATATTTAAAAACAAATGAAGAAGACTCCAGTGCCAAAAACAAACTTTTCTTGCTTTTGGAGAAATATGATTGGAATTTGATTTTACTTGATTCAAATGAAAAGGCTGGATATTCTATTTTATTTCGACAAAATAAAAAAGTTAGCTGTTGGTCAAGTCTCTTTTAATTTAAATCTGATTAACATATTCAGAACTCGAATACATTGAGAAGTGAAAAACCGATCCTATTCCTTCTTTGCTTTCAACCCACAATTTTCCTCCCTGTTTTTCAATAAGCTCCTTGCAAATTATTAATCCTAAGCCAGTGCTCGGTTCTCCGTTTGTGCCTTTGCGATTAGTTGTTACATCCAGTCGGAATAGATTTTCAATCAAATTTTTGCTCATCCCGATACCAGAATCTTCAACAGAAACATTCACGATATTTTCGACGGCTTTCGCCGAAATACTCACTTTGCCTCCTTCTTTTGTAAATTTTAAGGCATTTGACAATAGGTTTCTAACCACCATTTGAATAGCATTACTGTCAGCAAAAACCATTAAGTTTTCTGGAATATCGACGGATAATACAATGTCTTTGTTTTTGGCGGTTTCTTGAATAACAGCCGCACTTTCATTGACAATGGGTAACAATTCCAGTATTTCCCTATTGTATGAAAATGATCCTTTTTGCATTCTCGCCCATTGCAATAAGTTTTCAAGAAGCCGGAAAAGATTGATGGCAGAATTTCTCATACTTACCGAAATTTCCTGTAATTTGTCCATCGTCAAAGTTGGCAGTTCTTCGGCCATTATTTCAGTTAATCCCAAAAAGATGTTAAAGGGGCTGCGAAGGTCATGTGCGATGATGCTAAAAAATTTATCTTTTGTTGCATTCAGATTAATGAGTTCAACATTTTTTTGTTCCAGATTTTCTGCGGTAACTTTTAATTCTTCTGATTGTGCTTCAATGGTTTTTTGGTGATTTAATAATATAGAATTGATTTTAACCAATTCCTTTGACTGGTATTCTAAAAGGGTATTCTTTTCAAATAAGTCATGAGTTCGTTCTTCCACCGTTTTTTCCAGTACTTCCTTTTGTTTCCTGAGATTTGAAGTACGAAAATAAAAAATAGCAATAATCAAAGATAAGATAAGAGCAGCATAAATAATTTTAAAATACCATGTTAGCCACCAGAATGGAAGAATGGTGATTTTGATTGAAGCTCCTTCTTCGTTCCAAACCGTATCGTTATTTGATGCTTTAACACGAAAGATGTATTTCCCGGGTTTCAAATTTCTATAGGTTACCTCCCTTGTATTTCCCAAAGAATTCCATTCTTTTTCAAGGCCATCCATTATACAGGCATATTCGTCTTTTTCTGGCGAACTATAGTCTAAAGCCACAAATTTAAAGGTAAAAACCGATTGTTTCTGAGATAATTTAAGTTCATGTGTGAGACTAATATCCTGCTTAAGAGGTGAGCTTTCTTCACCAATTTTTACTGATTTATTAAAAAGTAAAAAATCAGTAAAGACAACATCAGGTATATAAAGATTATCCTTAATGCTGTCGGGATAGAACATGTTAAATCCGTTAACACCGCCAAAATACATCATGCCGTCAGCACCTTTAAAACAGGATCTCGTACGAAATTCATTACTCTGTATCCCATCTTCAATCGTATAATTTTTGAATTTCGGATGTTCAGGCAGGTTAATAGCATCTATGAATTTTGAAAGGCCTTTATATGTTCCCAACCAAAGATTTCCATGGTCATCCTCAAGTATACTTCTGATACCATTATCGGGCAATCCGTTTTCTGTAAGATAACATTTAAATCCCTTGTTTGATTTTTGGAGGACATTTAGTCCTTCATCTGTACCCACCCAAATATTCCCTTTGCTGTCTTCGAGAACATCATATAATTGTTTGCTGCTTAGACTTGTACTATCGTTAACATCGTGCATAAAAGACTCAATTTTTTTTTGGTTCAGGTCAAAGCGGATAAGGCCATCTAATGTTATTATCCATAAGTCATCATTTTTTGCCTTTTTTATACAATAACAATAATTATTAATAATTGAATTTGCCTGGTTGTACGTTGTAAATGTTTTATCGACTGGATTATACATGGTTATTCCGCCACCAATAGTACCTATCCAGATGTTATTATTGGAATCTTCTATAATTGAAAAAATATTATTATTGCTTAGGCTTTTATTGTCTTCAGGATTGTGATAATAATGTGTGAATGTTTCATTTTTATAGTTAAACAGGTTTAATCCCCCGGACCAGGCGCCAACCCAAAGATTTCCCTGTTTAACCTTACAAACTGCCCAAACTGCATCAGCTCCAATACTGGTAGATATTTGAGGATCATGAACAAACCGTTTAAAGGTCCCATCTTTCTTATTATATTGGTTAAGGCCTCCTTCTGTCCCTATCCATAAATAATCTCCATCTTCCATAAAAGCATTTACCATGTTATTGCTTAATGAATTTTTATTCCCTGGTTCATTCGTAACGTGGATAAATTGATTTTTAACAGCATTAATCATATCTATCCCTTTGCCCATTGTACCTATCCAAATGTTGTTTTGATTATCCTGAAAAATCGAACCAACAGAATTAAAACTCAGACTGTTATTATTTGCAGTATTGTTTCTATAATGAATAAAATTCAGGGTATCCTTTTTGATACAAAGTAAGATCTAACTTATTTATGCCCCCATTTTCGGTGCTTATCCATAAGTTTTGTTTATCATCTTCTAACAGGGCCAAAACTCTACCTGTAGAGATGCTTTTTTGATCGGTACTCTTATTTTGGAAGTGAATAAATTTCCCTTTCAGGGGAAGATCATTAGCATTAATAAATAAATCTAAACCGGCGGCAGTGCCTACCCATAACCTGCCATCCTTGTCCTCAAGCAGTGAACAAACCTGGTTGTTGCACAGGCTATTAGGGTCGCGGATATCATAATAATAATTTATAAATTCATCCTTTTGTTTATTATATAAATTCAAACCTTTATTTGTACCTATCCAAAGGTTCTTATTATGGTCAACACAAAGCGAATTAATTATGCGGTTACTGAGGTGTCCTCTATTGTTTATGGAATCATTTGGTGTGTAAACTTCTAATGTATCATGTACGAGGTCCAGGTAATATAGATAGCCATAGCTGCCTAACCATAAATTGTTATTTTCATCTTCTGTAATTGATGTGATAGTATTATGTGGCCATTTGGGATCTTTTATCATCCGGTCGTTATTTCTGTCATAACAATTTAACCCTTCATTCGTTCCTATCCACAGGTTTTTTTTGCTGTCTTCAAAAAGACTCAATACCTTATTACTGCTGATGGAATATTCATTCCTTATATTATGTTTATATACCTTGAACGTATAACCGTCATACCGGTTTAACCCATTTTCAGTAGCAAACCAGAGAAAACCAAGCTTATCCTGGCATATAGAGTAAATGGTACCTTGCGAAAGCCCGTCATCAACACCAACGTGGTTGAATTTTATATTTTCGGTTTGACCTTTAAGACAGAGGGAGTTGATGAACAGTATGGAGACTATACTTATTATATGTATCAGATTTAAATTCAAATTTGACCGATTGTGAAAATTTAAATATTTATGAAACATGATTTTACCCGTCACAACAGTGCTTGCCATTGGATTCTAATTTCTCTTTTTCACCAAATAATAAATGTTAAACTTAGACCTGTGAGATGCTTTTAAACGCTTTATAAAAGTAACGCAATTTATAAGATAATAACCTTATTAAACGACTAATTTGTAACGTTATGTTGAATTTGGTTCAGTATTTTGGGAATATAATATATTTCTTTCACAACTATTTCACAACATTTATTTAATATCTTTTTATCGCATTTTGTTTGCTTTATATTAATATATTGATAGATCTTCGAATCTGAACATAAACATCTGATTGCGTTTTTCTCTCGTTTTATTATCTTTCGGATGTGTCAGGGCTTACTCTGAAAAATGCTTATCAGAATTCTGCTATCGTTATAGAATCAATGGACGGAGCTGTTATCGACAACCTTAATTTCACCGATTGTTCTGTCAGCAATTGCGGGCAGGCGATTTTCATGCTGCTGGCCGATCGCAAAAGAACTGTACCTGGTCGTAAACCGCGTATAGGTACCATTTCTAATATTCATTTTAAAAATATCACCGGAAGTGGTTTTACTCAGCAATATCCGTCAATTATTACAGGCATTAAGGGACATCAGATACAGAATGTAACCTTCGAAGAGATTGATTTTACCCTCAGAGGCGGTGTTAACACCACTGGTCAGACCGTTTTGGAATACGATGGCAAATACCCCGAGGGAAGCAAATTTGGCAACACCCCTGCATGGGCTTTTTATGTGCGTCATACCGATGAAATCAATTTCATTCACTGCAGATTTGAAACCGACACTCCCGATGCCCGTAAGTGGTTGGTAACCCAAAATGTAGAGAGAGTAGTGGTGAAATAGAATTTTCCCATGTCAATAATTACTCTTGAGTATAAATAGTACTTACTCGTGAGTACTTATTTGTCAATACGATTTTGAATTATGTGTCAATATATAGTATTTAAAAAAGGGGCTCCTGATACTGGGGAAAATCAGTAAGTTTGAGATATTAAGCAGATTACAGCTATTTATCCTGTTATTTCTCCGAAATGGGACCCGGAGTTTTGGAAACAGGTGCTTACTTTGGGAAATGCACAGGAGCCGCTTTATCTTATATATTTTCAATTGCTATTAATAATCAGGTTGTTGGATTTCCCCTTCAGATTGTTTCTACAATCTTGCCGGTAAATATCATCAATAGAGGCAATACTATCAATCATTACTATTGAGTATATATAGTAATGCATTTGAGTATATGATGATCTCTTCTAAATATGATTGGGTGATCAGGATTTGAAAGTACTCTGAGGTACTTCAATTACAGCTCTTGTTCCCGTTATTGTATCAGCCTGTCCGGTTATGTTTTGCAGTGTATAACTTATTTTTACCTTTTCTAGCCTGTAATATAATTCTATTAACTCATTTAATATCAACAACCCTTTTCCAGTTCCTTTGCCAGTTGCTCCGGAAGATTCCAGTCCTGGACCATTATCTTCAATAACTATCTGATATAAATGATCTTTTGCTGAAAGGGAGATCACTAGTAAACCGCCTTCAGATTTGCTCCTGATTGCATATTTTATTGCATTTTCAACAAAGGTGTGGATCAACATTCTTGGGATTTTGGTCTGCAGATCAACCTCTTTGTTAATATTAATCGCATAGTCAAATGAATTTTCGCACCGGAACTTTTCCAGGTCAATATAATTTTTCACAAATTCCAGTTCCTCAGCCAGCGGGATGACAATCTGATCGGAACTGACTACCGTTTGCCGGATCAGCTTTGCATACTTGGCAAAAATATAATCTGCTTTATCCCTGCTCATTTCAGAAGCATATAAACTGCCGATAGCGTTTAATATATTAAGCGTAAAATGCGGATCGACCTGGTTCTTTACAGCCTTCATCTGCAGGGATGCAATTTTTCTTTCGGTTTGAAGCTTAAGATTCAGACGATATTGCTGAATACGTGCAATCATGCTTATGAAGAGAATTACCGCCAGATAAAGAGCTAAACATAAAGGATACTTAAAGTAAAACAGAGGATTCCTGTAATATTGGATGAAACTGCAGTATCCATTAAATTGCAGGTAGAGCATAGGCTTTCGGCCTGTCATAATTAATTGTGAGATTACAGGTTCTCCCTGGAACTCTTTATAATTAAAGCTTACAGCATCTTTAAAGTTATTTCGTGAAATGACAAGAGACCTGTTTCCTCCACCCTGAAATAAATATTCCATCTTCCCGTCAAGATCTGCATCAAGATAAGCCAGGGGCTTACCACTCACTACTTCGGGAATATTAACAGTGTTCATTACCTGAAAATTTGTATCGATCTCATCTATCTGTGCAAAACGGTTTTTCAAAAAATAAAACGTGTTCTTATTGTAATCGGTATTAATAAAGATTTCGGATAGATATGCTTTCATAACCCTTAATTGTTTTTTCCCTTATCTTATTCCCTTTAATGTCCAGCAATTTAAAAGATGACCCGATAGTATCTGTTCCGAAGTTTTCATCAAAAGCAATCAGACGAAATTTGTCTTTTATTTTTATTGGTATCACCATCAGCCTGGCGGGGTGCTCACTATATTTTACCGGCGGAAAAAGAAATTTCAACTTGTTATCCAAAACCATTAGCCATGAATACTCATCGGAATATGGGAAATCTTTGTCATAGTTACCAGTCGCCAGCACATTCAATAAAAATTCAGGTAAGGAATCGTTGTTTATATCCGCAATGATACATCCGATAGGGTTAGCCGCACTCACGGGAGATTTGACAAGCGAATCCCCCGGAATCATATAGCGGTACAAGGCTCTTGGATATTTGCTGTAACCGGTATTAATATAGAAAACCAGATCCCTGAATCTCCTGCCTGGAGTTTCAATCATTGCGACGGTTTCAATATGAGGAATGTCGGCACTCTGCGGCGACTTTCTTCTGAAATCAATAAAACGGTGATTGATAATGATTTTTCGCGATATATAAGGATCAATCATACTTAAGAAAATTGAATCCTCATTCATCGTATAAACATAGCATTCCGGATATCCATCTTTATTATAATCGCCGTTATGCACGGAATTAATATCAGCAGGTTGGTCTTTAAGGTCATACTGGTTAAGAATTCTGTTATCCTTTTTAAAAATTATTTTAGTCTGTTCTGTATCATTTAAATCTATAGAAATTTTTTCGCTCAGATTATCTTTATCATAGTCTACATATAAATCCCACACCTTTTTTGAAGTGTATTCATCACGGATATGCTTTATTCTGTATTTAAGGAACATGGGTGGAATTAACAGGATTAGAATAGCCCATATAATGAGGCTTATAAAGACCGGATGGGCAATATATTCTTTTAGCCGGTCCCTGGTCATTGAGGGTTGATTCTAAGCAGATCGATTATAGATCCGGCACCCGTCTTTTTAAGGATATTTCGCCGGTGGGTATGGACAGTGTTCACACTGATGAACAATAAGTCAGCTATTTCATTGCTGGTTTTACCTTCCAATACATGTTTAAGTACCTCGGATTCTCTTGTACTCAGCATATTGAACCTTGCTAATGCCTGATTCGTTTTTATAGATAAATGTTCGGTGAGGCGATTGACCGAAGTTTTCAACTCATCAATATCCACCGGTTTAATCAGATAGTCAAATACTTCATTTTTAATTGCTTTGATTGAATATTGCGAAAAGCCTGTTACCAGTATTATGTGAGGGTGGTATAAATTTTTATCAAGTTGTTTTATTAAGTCAAATGCAGATATATTTTTCTCCAGTTCAACATCAAGAAACAATAAATCGGGCTTTTGCTTCATGATACTTTGCATGCCCTGACTGCTACTGGTAAAGCATCCGATCACATTAATCTCCGGAAAAGAGGAAAGAAGCCTTTTTAATCTTTCGCAGGAAGGTTTTTCGTCATCTATAATGATGGTCCGGAGAGTGTTCATCGAAAAAATTATTGATTTCTTTGAGAGGCATCAATTCAAATAATTCGATAATCTTCAACCAAATATAAAAAATTCTGCTTAATAATCAGGACACATTTCTCCTTTTACTTAATTCTAATCCACTTATTTTTAACAATCAGGGTTTGAAAGCATTATTTGTTTAAGCCTGAAGCCATTCATGCGCTGACAAAACTTCGGGAACAAGAAAATTCCATAACAGCCTGACTCTGCCCGGACCAATGTATCCTATCATTATTAATTAACAGACAATTTATTACCTGTTTTATTTTTTGTAATTACTTGACATTAAACTCAACTTGGCATAATTTTGATAAAGAATTGAGAATGAATCTTAAAGAAATCACTACAGCTATGCAGTCTGTCCTATAAATATTTCAGGCAAAACAGAAAGGAGGTGGATCGATTTTAACTCTGAGAATTGACTTTTTATGTTCAATAAAAAATGGAAACAAAAATGAAAACACTTAAATACGCTTTGTTTATTTTGGTTGTTTTTTTGATTGTGCCTCTTAATCTTCAGGCACAACCTAAGGAAGTACCCGTTACCACATCTTCTAAAGACGCGCTTAAATTTTTTCTGGATGGCAGGGATAAATTTGAAAATAATGAATTTAATGCTGCAGCTTCGCTTTTTGATAAAGCAATTCAGACAGATCCCAGCTTTGCAATGGCTTATCTATATCGTGCTCAATCAGGAGGAGGATATAATGTTTACAGACAAAACCTGAATAAAGCCATCAGTCTTATCGGTAAAGTATCGGAAGGAGAAAAACTGGAAATCCAGTATAACGAGGCCTATGCCGATGGGAATGGTCAGAAACAAAAAGAATTTTTAGACAAACTTTTAGTCTCATTTCCATCTGATAAAAGAATCCAGGCAGGCGCTGGCATGTATTATTTCGGCAATAACGATTTTTCAACTGCGCTTCTGCATTTTTCAAACGCCGCTGAACTTGATAAGAACTATTCTTCAACTTATAATATGATTGGTTATTGTCAATCTGCATTAAATAATTACCGGGAAGCAGAAAAAGCATTTCAGACGTATATTAAACTGGTCCCCGACAGAGGAAATCCGTATGACTCTTATGGAGAACTCCTTCTAAAAATGGGGAAATACGACGAGTCGATTGTACAATACAAAAAAGCTTTTGAAAAAGATCCTGTCAACTTTGTAAGTTCACTGTCAGGAATTGGAGATAACTATATCTTTAAAGGGGATTATGAAACAGCCCGGAAATATTACCAGGATTACTTTGACAAAGCTTCCACACCCGGTGCAAAACTATCTGCATTGTTTTTAAAAGCAGTTTCGTATGTACATGAAGGGAAAACCGAAAATGCAATAAAAGCTTTCGATGATTATCGTATGATGGCGGAAAAAGAGAATCTGGTTCCCACTGCAATAGGCGCTTATGTAAATCAGGGATTAGTTTATACAGAGTCAGGTAATTCCGCAGAAGGCATGAAGCTTTATGACAAAGTAATTGATCTCATTGGCAGTTCAAAACTCATTGAAACTGACAAGGAAAATATGTTTACTTCTTCAATGATGTGGCATGTTTATTTTCTGGTATCAAATAATGAACTGGAGAAGGCAATTCCGGAATTGGAGAAAGCTAAACTAAAAGTCGAAGGCAGAAAGAATCCGGGCGAAGAGATGAATCTGAATGCCATGTTTGGATTTTTTGAATTGAAAAAAGGGACCTACGATAAAGCTATAGAGTATTTTTCCAAAGCAAACCAGGAGGACCCATGGACAATGTATTATACAGCGGTAGCTTATAATAAGAAGGGTGACAGACCAAATGCAGTAAAACTCTTTGAAAAGATAAAAAATTGGAATGTTAATAGTCTGCGTCTTGCACTTGTCCGAAAACGTGCAATGGAAGAATCAAAGAAATAACGAATTAAAGGGCTATTGCCCGGTATACAGTTTTTAGTTAACCACGGCCTGAAAGTCGTGGTTTTTTTCATGTTTAACTATTAATTTATCTGACTCAAATATGTGAATAATGTAACTTAATAAGGAAATTATGTAACAGCCCCGATATATAGAGATATACCTTTGTAAAGTAAAAATTTGTTTACAGAACTTATAATGAATGGCCTTTTTAATACATAAACATTAATTAAATAATTATCACCATGGGAAATCTACTTTATGTCATCGCAGTTATCCTTATTGTCGCATGGGCAATTGGATTTTTTGCTTATAGTGCCGGAGGCATTATACATATTCTTCTAGTAATTGCAATAATTGCAGTATTATTCAGGGTTATTTCAGGTCGAAGATTACTGGATTAATTCTCAGGTTAATTAAAGGTATCGAATCAACTTAAATATAATAATTATTAAAATCACTCACATGAAAAAGATCATTTATTGTTTAATGGCAACAGTCTTGTCATTAACACTTATTCCGCTTTCATCATCAGGTGCAACTAAAGAAGATCCGTCTTCAACACCTGTAACAAAACCTCATGAAACTACTGAAACAGTAGAAGCTAAAACATTAACGCTCAGATTAGACGAAATAAAATCGATGGATATGTCAAAATTGAAATCGACAGAAAAGAAAGATTTGCGTAAAGAAGCAAAGTCGATCAAACGCGAACTAAAAACTATCAGCGGTGGTGTTTATGTATCAGCAGGTGTATTAATTGTTGTTTTAATTATCCTTGTTGTTTTATTGTAAAATTTTAATAACACAAAAAAAGAATCTGACTGCGAATTTGCAGTCAGATTTTTTTATTCCGGCTAATCATATGAAATTAGTCAGAAAACTAGGATTTTACTTTGAAAGGTTTTAATTTATCTAGCCTGAAAACAAAACGGATCCTCTCTTTAATAGTCCCGGCTATTGAATTAATATTATCAGAAACAATCAACGGGAAATAAATCTCGAAGAGATTCCATATACCGGTTTTTAAACCAGCTTCATAGAAAAGGCTGGCTTTATTAACGGCTCCTGTACCATGATCGTTCAGCAATATATTAACAAAGGGTTTTACAGGTATTATTGAAGCTTTGCCTGGCAGGCTGCTGGTCAGGGAGAGCGAACAGATCCATCGGCTGAATCCAAGGCTGTCATTGACCGGTGTTACCAGTCCTCCTTCAGAAAGAGACATCTGTCTTGAGAAGAAAGTTTTTGGGAATTCGCTGAAACGATCAGGATATACTCCCTCATATAAATATTGTTCACGACCGCCCCTGCCGCTGGCAGAGAAGGCATAATATGGATCTGATGATGAATTTTTCAGCATCGTTCCTGCAAAAGCTCTTAATTCCAGACCGCTCTTCTTTCCTCTGTAACTGTACTTATAATTTACCTCAACGGATGCCTTCTGATAAGACTTCCCTGATTCAACAGACACTAACATATTGTACGGATTTATTACCCCGGTCCTTTCCACCTGGTATCCGATCTGCAGGAATGAGCGCATCTTAGCACTCTTAAAAGATTCAATCTGATTGAGGTCTGATGCTGTTATATAATATCCAAAGACTTTCTGATTAACATCATTAGTCATGTTCCGGGATCTTAAATATAAGTCGAGTCCTAACTTTGCCTTATAATAGTTCTGGTTTCCGGGAACTCCGAATTGTTCTCCTTCAAGGGTAAGCGATGCAAGCCTTATGAAATTATCATATGGAATTTTGTTATATGAAATTTTCCCATAACCTGTAAATCCATGATTACGGAAAGTATAGAATGGCATTACCATATATTCTATTGGTTTGGGTATTAGTGATCCGTTTTGTAAAGCCACTCCGGCCATAAAGCCATCCGCACGGGTCCAGTTAGCTGATGGGAAATATATTAAATATCGGTTATCAGGGTCTTCAATGGTATATATGAGCTGTACTTTCACAGGATCGGCTTTCCGGAAAATACCTGATGTTCGTATGTTATCATTAAGCCTGAATAATTCTGTCATCTTATGACCAGGATCGATCCGGATCTGAGAAAAATTACCCGGATCTGTATTGATCCATTTCTGACCTTCAAAGCCATCTTCCCATTTTTCTGAACAGACAGAATCTCCCTTTAGCTCTGCTATCAGCAATGGCGCTTTCAGTTCGCCCTTGTTTTTTATGAGCACTTTTCCATTTCTGAACCGGGCTATCTTATAATCAAGCCTTTTGGTCGTTCCCAGAAAGTCATCGAAAAACCATGAGAGATCCTTATCTGTACGAGATTCAAAAACCGCCATGAGATCTTGAGGATGAGGATGTTTGTTTTTCCATAATCGATAGTAATCATGCATTATTGAATCATAGAGTGAGTCTCCCAGATAAGCCCTGAGATAGTTAAATCCCAACGCCGCTTTACTGTAGATTATGCTTTCGTAATTATCGTAGGTGTAATCAGTGGCTGGAAGGTTTATCTTTTGTTCCAGGTTACTTCGTGCAGGAATAAGCCATTCGAGTTCCTGAATTCGTTGTACAGGCATTTTAGTTATGTGGAAGAATTCAGCCATTTTCCTGTTTTTTATACTTAGTTCCCAAAGCTTTTTCGCAGGATATCTTTCATGCATATATCTTGATTCATTTGCAGTTGTGATGCTTTCATCCATAAAAGGGAATCTGCGTTCGTCTGATCCGAGAGCGGAATAAAACCAGCTATGGCAGATCTCATGTGCAATTACGTCGTCGAGAAGGTACGGATCACCTGCCAGGCCAATTACCGTCAGCCCTGGATATTCCATTCCTGCACCTGAATTCAGAGCACTTTGAACTGCTGTATAGTTATTATAGGGATAGTCTCCGTTCCATTTTGAAAAACGCCATAAAGCATTATTAATGTATGAGATAGACTGGCTCCAGAGAAAAGCTTCCTGGTTTGTGAACATGGCCCACGAGGTGACTTTCCTGCCGGATTCCGGGAGCCTCACAGTTCCTTTTAATACATGAAATCTCTTATCGGCAAACCATGCGAAATCATGAATATTCTTTTCTGTATACCTTAAAGTTTTCAATTGTCTTGATGAGGGTGGAAAATCATCGCTTATGTAGTCAGGTATTCTCATCCAGGCAGTATCTGCGGAAAGCTTATCAAGCCTTTTCTTTTCCTCCTGGTTCTGAAGATTCCCTGTTGCACCTACAATATAATTATCAGGCAGTGTAATGTTTACGTCAAAATTTCCATATTCCGAATAGAATTCACCCTGATCCATATAAGGTATCTGATGCCAGCCTGTATTGTCGTAAACTGCCGGTTTTGGATACCACTGCGAGATCTGATATGATTCTCCGATATGTCCCAACCGCGATGTAACACCTTTAGGTATCTTCAAATGAAATGGTGTAGTAATGGAAATGGAGTCACCAGGTTTGAGAGGTTCATTGAGTATGAGTTTGCATATATCCGGAAACCCCGGCAACAAATCCCATTTAATCTCATTTCCACCAACCTTAAAGTTTAATGAATCGATATATCCTTTTAATTCCGGATCGTTAAACAACTTTGCTTTTCCGTCTCTTTTGAGCAGCTCTTTGGCCAGTTCGGTTTTATTGTCTGAGTAAGCATTTGGCCAGAGATGAAAATATAAAAATCCTAAAGTGTCAGCAGAATTGTTAATATACTCAACAGACTCGAATCCATTCAATTCATGCTTCACATCATTAAGAGATACATGGATTTCATAGTTTACCTTCTGTTGAAAATAATTTTGGGATGAAACATCAAGAAATGGCCAGGCTACTCCTATGCAGAGGAGCAGATATTGCCTGAAAAAATATTTATTAAGGAGTTTATACGAACTGTTCCGTAGTGAACTTTTCATCAGGATGATTTAAAGCCTGTCTTCAATAATTTCCAAAGGTACTTCCTGCTAACCAGAAATACAATAGGTCTTTTTCCTGATAGTCCGGAACATCGAAACAATTAATCCGGCAGCTGATCCGCATATCAGAAACGTTATCCACCCGGAAAGGAAAGAAGTCAGGTATGCAAGTCCTCCTACCATAAACATTAATATCATGCTGAATATTGCTATTATCGAATTTGTTCCCTTCTGTTGCATTTCACGTAACCTGGTAAACGGTAACACCATCTTCTGCAAAGCTATGACTGTAAGTGTCAGCAGGATATTACCCAGACCGATAAGGACTATCTGGGGTAAAAAAGCTGATCCCCAAAGCAGGATAGAAGGAATTGTAATCAGAAGATAAATGGGAACAAAGAATTTAAACAGAAGCGCTTTTACAGAGCCTGTCAATAAATGACCATGCTTATTTAATGGAAGTACCATGTAGATCCATGCTGCTTCAGGAGTATCTGTATATGGCATTTGCAGTACTGCAGTGCTTCCGGAAAACCCGCAGACAGCAATGAAGAAATACTTGCTGAGCTCACTTTTTTCCTGTAAAGAGGCACCCAGATTTGTAAGGTCGGGCTTAAGTATTACTACCGCGAACACTATCATCATACCAAAGAAGGGATAAACTGACTGTTTAAACTTGCGATCGCGTCTGGTTGTTGCCATCGTGAGGTTCCATCCGGCCTTTTCAATTTCTGACATACAGAAGAACTTATTAATCCTGCTGGTAATCAGTGAGTTCCCGGGACTGCTGCTTTGAGGTTTTGCATTTTGTGAAGAACCTTCACCAAGGATATTTCCAAAACCTCTTGACATTGATCTTATAAGCAGAACAGCCCCTGTTACAGGGACTACAACAGCAAGAAAAGAAAGCATCAATAGCTGGGGAGTAACAGATCGGGCCAGACTCGTATTCACTAATGCAGCCAGCCAGGCAGGGGGTAAGATATAGGTCCACCAGTGATCTGATATCGTAACATTCTTCAGAATGGCAGAGTCAAATAACCGTGGAAGGAGCTGGTAACTCCCGAAGATTATTATAGCTATCACAATCTGGGCATAAGTTATGAGATCTTTAAACCGTTCTCCGTTTACTACTTTAGAGATCATAAGGTAGATGAATGTTGTAAATATTAAAGTCATCCATGTGCTAAGCCCTACCGCTATAAAATAGATAAACACTGTTATCACCTTATACTTAACAGCCACAATTATACCTGTTACCAGAGAAAGAGACAGCGCGATAAAACCCATGTAAAACTGAATATGTACAAGACGCAGAAGGAGAAGAGTCCGCTGACTTATTGGGCGGGGGAGCAGAATATAGTTATCACGCTGATCGAACAATACAGTTGTAAATTCACTGATAAGAGTCATTGTGAGTGAAACCATAACAACTGAAAAAAATATTGTGAGACTCAAAACCAGATCTCCGACAGAGAAAGCGGCTATCCCAAAAAGAAATCCAAATAATGCGTAAGTGAACAGCTGGAAAAGAAGTGTACGTTTTTTACCGCCTGAGGTCTGAAATGAGGATGGGGAACTTCGAAAGTCCATAGTCAATTTTGTTCTTATAAGGATCTCGAACTGAGGATAATCAACACCTAGCCATTGAATAGGAGCCTTAAAAAGTTTGATAATAAAAAGAGCAAATTCTACCATAGTTAATTTTCATGAAAACCATTAAACAAATTTTCAGTACTGATCTCATGATCCTGCCGGCCGGTTAATTGTGCAAACAGCATCTCAAGGGTGCCGGCTTTTTCAGTTTTAAGCTCTTCAAAGGTGCCATCAGCAATAACAATCCCATTATTTATCAGGATGATACGGTCCGAAATCTTTTCAACAACATCCATAAGGTGTGAGCAGTAGAAGATGGTTTTTCCGTCCTTTGCAAGACGAATAAGAAGCTCCTTGACAAGTATCACTGCATTGGCATCCAAACCCGACAGGGGCTCATCAAGAAAAATTATATCGGGATTATTGATTATCCCGGCAATGATCAGGATTTTTTGCTTCATTCCTTTGGAGAATGTATCCATTCGCTGATCAGAGTGTTTTTCCATACCGAAAAATGAAAGCAGATTCCCGGCGCGGGATTCAAGCTTATCTTTGTTAAGACCATATAATGTTCCAATAAAACTCAGATACTCATTTGGTGTGAGCAGGTCATACAAGGCACCTGTTTCGGGAACATAACCAATATGTTTTTTTATCTCAATACTATCTTTTTTCAGATCTTTACCAAGAATGGTCACCTCACCTTCAAATTCGGGCAGAATACCGCATAAGATCTTGACAGTGGTGCTTTTGCCTGCACCGTTCGGACCAATATATCCAATAATCTGTCCGGGATCGATATTCAGATTTATTCCTTTTAACACTTCATTTTTACCTGCCCCTTTACCATAAGATTTTTTAAGACCCCGGATGGTAATTTGCGAATTTTCCATAATTTTTTATTTAAAAGTTGCTAATCTGAATAAGGCAGAAAATGTTCTGACAGTAAGACTTGTATCAAATTTATCAAATTAATTCAAATGCCCCCTGTTTCAGCAAAATATTCTTAAGACATTTTTTTCTCCGTGGCACTCTGCAGATCTTAATAATCCTCAGATAGATCTGCAGAGGCATCAGTCGTGGAACACGAAGCGTAACACTGAGTAACACGAAGGGAGAAATAATATGATCAGTTTTCATTAATTTTAAAAAGCACCGGTAATGAAAACCAGACAGGAACAGGTACTCCTCCCTGTTTGCCCGGTTTAAACTTCGGCAGAGTCCTGACAACTCTTATCGCTTCATTATCCAGCAAAGAATCAATGCTTCCGATAATTTCAATCCTGTCGACAGAACCATTTCGATTCACAACAAATTTCAGAGTAACCCTGCCCTGGATGTTGTTTCTCTGTGCATCCTGAGGATAAATAAGGTTTTCACTTATATATTTAAGAAGAGCCTGATTCCCTCCGGGGTATTCAGGCATTTCATCAACCGCTATAAATACCTTTTCTTCGGCAGGTATTTCAGGAGTGACCGGTTCTGTATATACAACTGAATCAGTTACATTGCCATTTTTAATCGTAGCATTAACTACGTCGGCAATAGGAATAAAAGGAGTAGTCTCCGTAGAATCAGAGACAACCTTTGGCGGCAGATTATTTATAGACGTTATAAGTTCCGAAGGTAGTTTTGGCATAGGTGGAGGTACAATGACCTGATCGACCGGTTTGGCTAATTCGATGAGAACACTTATTGGCCCGTTTAATGCGGTTCCTTCTTCTGTCTTAAGGGAGAGTGCAATGAGTAATATTACACTGAATGTGACCCCGCCAAGAATGGAGATACTTGCAGCGGATTTGTATTTTTTCCGGAGATCATATGCTCCGTAATTTTTGTTGCGGTTCTCGAAAATGATTTCATCAAATTCCGGGACCTTTTCTTTGTTCCTCTTCATTTCTGATAGTTTTTAGTTGTTAATAATTCACAGACAACCGTGTTTCAACTATATCAAATCAGAGGTATCTCCAGAAATGTTAATTAGCAAAAAGAGTGCCAGCTTATGTATTATTGATGAAGCACCCTTATGTCTTTACACCATTGCGCCTATTTATAGGTCCTGGTCATTGAGGATGGTATGACTATTACGAAATCAGCCATTCCCTTGTTCTCATCACTCATTTTATCAATATCATCCTGAAGGACTGCAGTGATTGTGGCAACTTTGATTGAGGGATCATATTTATTCATGTACCAGAGAATTCCGGTGTGCTTATCTGAATGATAGCTGCCGTTAAAGTGAATGAAAGTCTGACCTTTATGCCAGTTATTTACTATCGACTTAGCCATTGTTGCATCCTTTATTGCCTGAGCTTTTGGAAGATTCTCATTTACTTTTCCACCCATCTGTCCGCCAATTGAACCACCCATTGAAAGCATGTCTTTATAACAGGCAAGTTCGGGATCATATTCAATTGGCAGGGGAGCAATATATTTAAGTCCCTCCGGGGAGATTTTCTGCAGAGCCTCAAATCCTCCCGATGAAACGGCTGAAGCATACCGGCGTGGAATATTTGAGGCTACAAATTTTAAACCGTTTTCTTTTGCAAAATTCAAAAGAGGCTTATAATCGGTAGCATAATTTTTCCAGAGCCGGGCTTCACTCTCAAAAGAGCTTTCTTTTATTATTCCTGCAAAATATTCATCAATAAGTATTTGATTATCTGTCTCAAACATTTCAGCTGACAGGCTAAGGTCTTTGCCCTTGGTTGCGAAAAGACTCTTTGTGAGTTCAAGTTCCAGCCAGTGTGCGACAGGGTTATCATGCAACTCCCCGAAGAAGATAACATCTGCCTTTGATACAGCTTTTAGTATATCCTGATAATCAGCCTTCTTCCCTTCGCCGGTAAATATTTTATAGGCAGGTTTATCCTGCGAAGAGGCCAATAATGGTGTAATAAGAATAAAGAGAAAAAAGGATAACTTCATACTAAAGGATTTATTTGTGATTTTCTAAGAGAAGTCAAAGAAAGAAACAATAATCTGAACAGCAAAATTTTCAGGTGATGTCGACAGGTGATATAAACAGGGGATATAAACAGCAGAGACAGGTCTCAGACCTGTCTCTAACGAAATCGGATTATATTAACCCTATTTTAAACCGAACCTGTAGCTGAACTTGACGAGAAAGACATTATGTGGTTTAATGTTCCCGGCATCAAAAAGATCGCCAAGATTGTTAAAAAGATCAAGATTCCCTGAGTTATTATCATTGCTGCGCGATTGGCTCCAAACCAGGTACACAGAGGATCCAGGACTATATTCCCATCTTATTACCAGGTTTGAAAGAAATTCCTGTACATTAAAATCTGTTCTATCAAAACTGTAGTCGGTAGTTCCATTAAGGTTTTCATCAACATTGTACTGATCACCATCGGGGCTGATCTGGCTTTTGGAATATGTCAGGAAACGATCATGGTAAGAATCTGCCATTGGTAAAATAATATATTTATGATCGTAGTACTTTCCGGTAGCAACAAATGGTTGTCCCCAATACTGAAAAGTAAGATTCGGACTCAGATTCAGATTAATCCTGAAAGATGTACTGACTGTTCTCTGGTTGATACTGGCAAAGATGTATCTGTCGTTGCCATTATATTCCAGTTGGGTAACATATTGGAGTTCCGAGAATGACTTACTGAAAGCAGGACTGATTGTAAAAGAAAGATAATTAACCGGCTTATAGTTTATGTCCATTCCGACATTAAAGTTTCCTGAGCTGTTTTCAAAACCTTTCGATCCGTTTGCATAGACACTGAAGACCAGCTTTTTACGATAATCTGTTGAGACCCCGATACGTGGATTTACACTTCCCGGCAATTTCATCATGGGACCCCCGCGAAGCATGCCGGAGGAAAGTGATGCTGTGTTAAGGCTGCCTCCGGTCCATGCACTCCAATAATTTTTAAGGTTTATATTTGCATTCCATTCATATCCTTTGCTTACCCATTGGCCTCCGAAATTATTAACGAAGTAAAAATCCGAATTCAAGTTAAAGCTTCTATAGATCCCTTTTGGTTCCCACTGGTTGTATCCGGTCCAAAGTACAGTCAAAAGCTGATCTGCTTCACGAATATAGCCTAGGTCATTTGTTTCAAATCCGGGGGTTTTCCATAATGTAGCATATAAAAAATTCCAGTGACCGTTTTGTTTCATTAATTGAATCCTCCCACCCGATCCTGCAAGTGAAGTTCTGTTCGTATCCAGAACTGTATAGTTATTATCAGGTCGCTGGAAGTAACGTGCAGAAGATCTCTGGGTATTCTCGATTGCCTTTTTTGAACCTTCTACAAGGCTGAACGCCCCATTAATGTTAAACATCCAGTTTTTATTTTTAAAATATTGCGTAAAGTCAATGCCACCGGTATAGGCAGCCTTATGCATAATGTTACTCAGATTGGCATCGAGGATTCTGTTGGTGCTGGTAAATATTCCACCTATTAATGTATTTCCGTTTTTTATATCCTTCTGCACACGACCCACAAAGTAATTTGTAAGAGGTTCAACTGTCTCATACTTTCTTCCGCCGATTGTATCAATTTTAGCTTTTTCTTCAGCAGTCACAACTTCGATAAAACCGATTGAGAGTCCGTTTTTGGTTTTTCCGGTAAGTTTGGTTGCCCCAAGAATATTTGTACTTGTCGGAACATTGGCATACCATCCGTCCTTAAGTTCGGGATCGCCTTGTGGCCGGCGACCTATCCTGCGGGAATAGAATAGATTATCGTTTCCGACTCCGCCATCACCTATACCTATGCCAAAGTTTGTAATATTGTTACCTTCTATGAAGAAGGGACGTTTTTCACTTAGGAATGTTTCATAAGCAGAAAGATTAACTACTGAGGGGTCAGATTCAACCTGGCCAAAATCCGGATTGATAGTCAGGTCCATAGTTATATTATTTGTGATACCTATTTTGGCATCAATTCCCCCATTTAATTTAGACAGTTTACCTTTTGCCAGGAATGGATTTTCAGGCTCGGCTTTAAAGGTTTCAGCTTTAGCAACTCCATATGGGGTAATATCAAATATTTTACGCGGTTTAATCTGATCAAGCCCTTTCAATACTCCGAATAAATGAACCATTCCGGGAGCTTCTCTTGGGATCTGCTGCCAGAAATCTGTTTCATTCTTTCTGTATAAAATTCTTGCTATCTCCAGACCCCAACCGTCAGAGGAATTCTTATCGAACCTCACCTGGCTGAAAGGAATTTTCATTTCAGCAACCCAGCCCTCTTTGTTTATGGAAGTCCCCACCCACCAGTTTGGATCCCACGAAGAATCTGTATTCTGACCATCGTTTGTAAACATCTGATCATACTTTACGCCTGATGAACTTGTTCCGAACAGAAAACCTGTACGGAGATCATGAAAACTATCAAAAATGATTCCTACGAGATCACCATCGGTCTCGTCTCGTCTGGTCAAACGATTAACAATGCTGTCAGGCGAAGTATCATAGGCCTTAATAGCTACATAAATATTATTATCATCAAATAGAATTTTGAATTCAGTTCTTTGAGATTCAGGTTTACCGCTATATGGCTGATTTTGAGTAAAATCACCTGCCCAACTGCCTGACTGCCAAGATTCATCATCAAGGATTCCGTTTATAACCGGAGGAGAAGTTGTCCTTGTTGCAGTGTATTGCTTCTTTTCGAGATCCTGTCCAAAAACGACCGGAATAAGCAAAACTATAAGTATAAACGCAGTAAAAATTCTCTTCATAAAAGGTTTTATTTTGATGTTTTTCAGAGTAAGGACGTACAAGAAAGGTTTTTGATGCAAAAAAAGCCGGTTTTTTAAATTATTGTTTTTAGCCCGTCACACTCTCCTTAGCCCACCGTGAAGAGCTATCAAACAGGTTATTAATTAGTTATCATCTAATATTTAAGAAGTTTTAGAGAATAATAAGTTCTCAAAGTCCCGCTCTATGAATTAGGCGGCAAAGAAAGACACTTTAATGGACCTGAAACCCTATTCATAAAGCCGGATAAATTCATAGGAATTTCCTGTATGGGCAAGGAATTTCAAAAAATCAGATTTAGAGATAACCAGTGAGGCAGTATTTATATTGGGATGAAATGCAAGCCGGTCGAATTCATTTAGCTTTTCATCAATAAAAAGGTGGACATGTTTTTCAGAGTCATTAATAAGGCCGAAAGGTGAGACAGACCCGGGTTCAACTCCAAGATATTTTTTAAGCCGTTGGTCTGAGGCAAATGTAAGTTTCCCTTGTTTTAAACGCCTTTCAAGATCTCTTATGTCAAGTTGTCTCAGGTGTTCGAGAATAACCAGATAATGTCTGTCACCTTTATGATTCCGGAAGAAGATGTTCTTGCATCTTCCTGAATTATAGTCTTTCCAATGTATTTTAGCATCTTCGATAGTTGCGAGCGGAGGATGCTCGTGATACTCAAATTGAATTGAGAGCTTTTCGAAAAGACTGTAAAGTTCAGGTTGTCCTCTCATCCGGCATTACTTGTTTTTCATAATGTAGGTAAGCTCCAAACCAGCCAGTAATGCAATTTCTTTGCCTGCATCTTTAAGATCATCATCTCCTTCGCCATAAAACCATTCAACCATTACGGGTATCCCGGCCGGGATGAGTCTTTTAAGATCCGAAAAGATATCAAAGAGGAATTTCGCAGATGATGAATTGAAGTAATCAAGATTAACCTGGAACTTCAGAGGAAAATCAGGTGAATAGCCGTTTTTTTCTCCCTCAAGAATTCCATCGATAAATACTTTAATCCAATCAATTACAGGGTAGTATATCGCACGGACATCTTCTGGGGAAGATATGCCACGGATATAGAAAATATTTTCTTCCGGTGATAGCAGGATCTCCGGTGTAGTTTTTGTCGGACTAATATAAAGTTTCTTCATCAATTGACCTTTTTACAAATTTGTATTAAGAATTCGATAATTGCAAATCAATTTCGTTGTTACTCTTAAATTTTACAATAGTGTATTTTTCTCGTCTTCAAGACTATAGCCAGGATCGTCGAGTAGGTTACCCCGTGTGCAGGCCTCCACAGCCAAACGGTCGCAAATTTCATTTTCGATATTATTTGCATGGCCTTTTATCCATATGACCCTTACTTTGTGCTTCCGGTATATCTTAAGAAATCTCATCCAGAGATCCGGATTTTTTTTCTTTTTGAAAGCTTTGGATTCCCATTGGAATACCCATCCTTTACCGACGGAATCTGCGACATATTTTGAGTCGGTATAAACAACTACCCTGCTACCGGCAATTTTCAGGGCTTCGAGGCCTTCAATAACCGCCAGAAGTTCCATTCTGTTATTTGTCGTAAGCCTGAACCCTGCTGATTTTTCGAGCCGGTGCCTGCCCGAAATAAGAACTACTCCATATCCTCCAGGACCTGGATTCCCGCTTGAAGCTCCATCGGTATAAATTATGATTTCATTTGGCATGATGCAGAACTATACCTGTATTTGTGATGAATAGTTTTATTGCAATGGATAACAGGATGACGCCGAAAACTTTTTTGAGGATTTGCAGGCCGCCTGCACCAAGTATTTTTTCAAATAATGATGTTAATCGTAGCACGAGATAAATTACTATCATGTTTAAAATAAGTGCAATAAAAATATTAATTGTTTGATACTCAGCTTTCAGCGAAAGGATTGTGGTAATTGATCCGGCACCGGCAATTAATGGGAATGCTATTGGAAATATTGATCCTCCGCCATGTGAATCTTGTTTAAAGAGTTCTATCCCGAGTATCATTTCCATTGCTATCAAAAATATAATAAAAGAACCTGCGATTGCAAAAGATGATACATCAATGCCGAATATACCAAGCAATGGACTTCCTATAAATAAAAAAGCAAGCAATATTAAGAATGAGACAAGTGTGACTTTAGTTGATTTAATATCACCAGATTTAGACTTAATATCAATTATTATAGGAATTGACCCTGGTATGTCAATAATTGCAAAAAGGACCATAAAAGCAGCCAGTATCTCTATCAGGCTAAAATGCATTGTACAGATTTTTGGGGCAAAGATAATTAAAATCACCTCACTTTTGACTCGTAGGCTCTCTCTTTGTTTGCCCCCTGCCCCCCTGAAGGGGGGTTAAATCGCTAAAGGCCAGAGTCATTCTGCTAAAAATAACGGAATCAGGCCCCCTTTAGGGGGATGGCTGCGCAGCAGCCATGGGACAATACTTTTTACTGAACGATTGTCATCTCATCCACAAGATTTTTTGCACCCGCATATATATCCATTATCCAAAGTACATAACGGATATCGACAACTATCGTTCTTTGAAGCTCCGGTTCATAAGCAATATCGCCGCTCATAGATTCCCAGTTGCCATCAAAAGCCAATCCGATCAATTCACCGTTTCCGTTCATAACCGGGCTGCCTGAGTTGCCGCCGGTAATATCATTTGTTGTAAGGAAGCAAACCGGCATATACCCTTTTGAGGACCCATATCTTCCATATTCTTTCTTATTGTTCAGATCAATGAGTCTTTTTGGAAGGTCAAATTCATAATCGCCAGGTTTATATTTATCTACAACACCCTGAAGGGTTGTATAATATTTATATGTAACCGCGTCCCTCGGATCATAATCCTGCACAGTTCCGTACGAAAGACGCATGGTTGAGTTTGCGTCAGGATACAGCGTTTTTTCCGGAACCATCTCCATTAAAGCAGCCATCCAGAGTCTTTTTCCTGTTGCGAGAGCTGCGTCAAACTGGCTTGATTCTCTTGATATATCTGCTAAGGTCTGATAGATTGAAGTAGCGGTAAGGTAAACAGGGTCAGTTTCAATTGTTTTAAGGACAGGTTTATTGAGAAATGCGATCGATTTTGCCTCGCTGGAAAAGAATGATCTGGCAAACATATCATCTACAAATTTGTCAATATCCCCTTTATATTTCCTGTCAACGACATTAGCATAAAAATCGGGATGGAATTTAGCGGGTATATCGGCCCTGTAAAGTTTCAGCATCGCTTTCATCGATTTGTTGTCTGTTGGAGGATTATAGTCCTTATAAAAGTCACTGCTGATTTTTTTGATCTCTGAAACTGCTTCTGTTATTTTCTGACTGTCTTTCGACTTGAGTGCCGTGATCAATCCCGGAACATAACGGTACGTACTGAATAGTTCGCATCCCTGAAGACATTCGCTAAGATATTGAAGAGCATTGTAATATTCCGCTCTGCCTTCAATAGATGTTTTTATCATATTCAATGCTTCTCCGTATTTGGCTTTACGTTCAGGAGTGGCAACCACCCATTTATTAAACTGGCTTTCCAGTTCCTCTTTCTTAGCCTTTACATTAAGCTTTTCAAGACTGGCTTTCTGGCCAATGGAATATTTCCAATAGTTTGAAGATCCGGAATATTTTGCTGAATACTGAATTTTTACTTTCTCGTCAGCCTGCATATCTTTCATCCAAATTTCCTGCTTTATACCGCGGATTTTTATCCTGTCGGGGTGTACAATCTGCAGCAGCTCGTTAACTTCAAATGAAGTCATATATCTGTTGGTCCTTCCGGGATATCCAAGGATCATAGCAAAGTCACCTATATTACGCTCTTTTAAAGAGACCGGCAGGAAATATTTCGGCTTCAGGGGAATATTTTCTTTCGCAAATGGAGCAGGTTTACCATCTGGTCCCGAATAAACACGGAATACACTGAAATCACCGCCATGACGCGGCCATTCCCAGTTGTCGGTATCGAAGCCGAATTGGCCAATTGATGAGGGTGGTGCCCCAACTAACCTGACATCAGTATATCTCTCATATATAAGAAGATAAAAATAATTTCCGCTATAAAAGCTTCCAACCTGCGCCCGGTAGTTATTACCTTCTTTGGCTTTATTCTCTATTGCCAGTCTCGCATCATTTACTGCTGCCGTTCGTTCTGTTTCAGACATGCCTGGTTTTACATTAGCCAGTACCTGGGTGGTTACATCCTCAATTCTTATCAGGAATGTGACGGAGAGGTTTGGGTTTGGCAGCTCTTCTTCTTTGGTCTTAGCCCAGAACCCGTCACGGAGGTAGTCGTGATCGACACTGCTATGTGCCTGGATGGATCCATATCCACAATGATGATTAGTAAGTATCAGACCTTGTGGTGAAACTATTTCTGCAGTACAGCCGCCCCCGAAGATAACAACAGCATCTTTAAGACAGGCTTTATTGAGGCTGTAGATATCTTCAGCAGAAAGCTTCAGACCCAGTTCCGTCATTTTCCCCATGTTTAATTTTTCGATTAGCGGCAGGAGCCACATACCTTCATCAGCTTTCACTTTGAATCCAGAACTGACAACAAGGATTAATAAAATCGCAAACAATTTTTTCATAAATTACAGACTAATTAGATTGATTTTAAATTAAGGCGTAAAGATAATTTTTATGCATTATAATCAAGATGATATATTAGGTCATTAACAAATATTAAGTTGTTTGGTTCAAATGCCTATGAACGAGACATATAGTTAAATGTAATCTGCATTCACCTGTAATTCTGTGATCTTTTATCAGAATACAATTTTCAGCTGGGAATCGAAAAGGGCGAATGATTTTCTGTGATAAGGAGTTATTCCATATTTCATTATAGCTGCGCGGTGGAAAGAAGTGGGATATCCTTTGTTTTTCTTCCAGTCATATTCCGGGTACTCGCTATGAATTTTTTCCATAAACTCATCACGGAAAGTTTTTGCCAGGACTGAAGCAGCTGCGATTGAGAAAAAGATTCCATCACCTTTAATTATAGTTTTATATTTCATGTCCTTAAAAGGGTAGAATCTGTTCCCGTCTATAAGCAGGAATTGCGGAACTTTTCCCAGACCTTCAATAGCGATATGCATGGCTTTGATGGAAGCCCTGAGGATATTCATTTCATCAATTTCAATATTATCGACAAATGCTACCTTCCAGGCTATAGCAGAATTAATTATTTCATCCTTTAACAGAGCTCTTTGTTTTGCTGAAAGTTTCTTGGAATCGTTGAGAACCGGATGTTTAAAATTTTTTGGAAGGATAACAGCTGCAGCAACAACTGGTCCTGCCAGACAACCTCTTCCGGCTTCATCGCATCCGGCTTCGGTAAGATTGTGATATAGGAATGATTTTAACATTATACACTAAATTGGGAAACCATTAACAACTATTAAATCAGATTAAAATCGGGGTGGGGTCATAATATATGATAAAATATCAACCCGGAGAGCAAGTTATTAACCAAGTTATTAACATATTTATCAACAAAAATTATTGCTTTTTCAAAAATACGTTTATATTTGGTCTTCCAGAATAAATATAATATGACCAGGGGTACGAAAGTTCTAACATTTTTGCTTCTTTTTTGCGCAAATGGATTCTCACAGGAATTGTCGCATCAGGTACTGGTACCCGCTGCCGGACTGGTAAATACAAATACTCTAAGCTATTCCCAGACAATAGGAGAGACCGCTATTGAAATAATAAGCGGTGCAGGTTTTGTCTTTACTCAGGGATTTCAGCAACCGGGGATAAAGATCGCGCCTGAAACACCTCCGGAAGGGAATGGTGTTGAGGTATATCCAAATCCTGCTACAGATTATATTAAGATTAAATTTTTTGGCGATGTTGCCAGGAACTTCAGGGTAGAGGTGATTAATATAACTGGAATGGTTGTAAGTTCAATGACTACGAGTTTTATTACCAAATATTATGAAATTCAACAGATTGATGTTGCTAAACTAAAGTACGGTTTTTATTTTGTACGAGTTGTCAGCGATGACGGTATAATAAGCAGAACATTTAAAATAGAAAAAATGTAATCCGGCGAAACCATGGCTTTAAAATTTTTTAGGAGGTATTTTTCGTTATTAATATTTTTGTTTTTGGCTTCAGCATCTTTTGGGCAGAATGTGCCGTTAGGGATCTTTTACCAGGCTGTAGCAAGAGATAATTTTGGCAAGGAAATTATTAACAAAAATATCGATGTGAAATTTTCAATAATCTCCGGGAATCCTATCGGACCAGTTGTTTACCAGGAGCTTCATTCGGATGTCATAACTTCGAAATATGGCGTCTTCTCGCTTGTTATAGGTCACGGAACACCTACTGGTGGTCTTTATGGCGAACTATCCCAGATCCAATGGAATACTGCTTTTCATTATCTTAAAATAGAGGTTAAATTTGATAATGATTTTATCGATATGGGCACTATGCAATTTCTGGCTGTACCTTATGCGCTATATGCCCAGAAATCTCTTGAACCCGGACCTCCCGGACCAAAAGGCGATCAGGGATCAAAGGGCGATCCCGGAGATCCGGCTTCGGATAATCAGACACTATCGTTTAACGGCAATAATCTTTCAATCTCAGGTGGGAATTTGGTTAACCTTTCGACTCTGAACGTTCCGCATCAGCTTTCACTTCTGGGAGATACTCTTTCAATATTAGGTGGGAACAAGGTTGGATTAACGAACCAGATACAGGATTTGCAGCTTGATGTCAATAACAAGCTTAAAATAACCAAGAACGCTTCTGCAACTGCAATTGATCTGTCGAAATTTAATCAGTCCCTGACTTTTAATCCATCAGATAACAAATTGACTATTTCAGGCGGATCTGCCGCAGTAGATCTGACGGCTTTAAAGAATGATGCTGATTCTGATCCGACAAATGAATTACAGACACTTACTTTTAATAGAAATACCGGAGATTTGACCATCTCTTCAAAAAACACTATTAATCTTGAAAATCCTATAGGATTTAAAGCTAAAAAAAGCATATCTCAGACCGGGTTGACGATCGGATCCACATATCCATTTATTAATCCTGATGTAGAATTTAATGACGGCACTGGCTATGATTCCGGGACCGGAGGTTTTACAGCTCCGATAGCCGGGATCTATACTTTTTGCATTTACTATAAAGCTGACGGATCGGGAAGTAGCCGGGTTCTTAATCTGCTCAAAAATGGAACGGTTTATGAGGTACTTGGACCTGATATAAGCTCTGGAACTGAATTAACGAAATGGGTTACAATGAAACTCGACCAGGGCAATGTCATCAGCCTGACAATCAATACTGGTATGTCAACCTATTCGGGAACCGGTTCATTCATCGGTTATAAAGTCAATTAGGACCGATAACTTAAATCCGTTGTTGTTAAACGGGTTTATTTTGGTTTATCTAAATTTGAGCTGTCGAAAAAGTCTTCTTTAACCACAAAGCACGCAAAGTAGGCGCAAAGTACACAAAGTATCTGCCATTCGAGATGTCTTGCACTTCACTTAAAATTCCTTGTAAGGATTTTCTTTAAAGTCGAACCTCTTTGCGACCTTTGCGTAAAACCTTTGCGACCTTTGCGGTTAACGGATTTGGATTTTTATTCTTGTTGAAAAAGCTTATCTTTTATTATGCCGAATAGAATTACCGTAAACGCTGTTGCGACCACTATCCCGGTCACATTGCTCATGATATCTTTTATATTATATGATCTTCCCGGGATAAGCTTCTGATGCAGCTCATCAAGGACCGCAAACAGGATCAGACCCGCTGTTATCAGGATGTACTTTTTGTAACTGATCTTAAACTCACTTCCAGCATATGACAAAAATGCAATGAAAGTCAAAACTCCATATTCGCAAAAATGAATCAGATAATCGAGTCGGATCTCGGCCCGGGCAGTATGGACCTTTAAGGTAGGGATATTCGGCAATGACGATAATATGATTATTGTTAAGACCCAGGCAATTAACAGATACCTGGCCAAAGGACGCAGAAATATGATCAGTTTAAACATTCTCATTTTTGAAAATGCCAAAATTAGTCTTTATGCCTCATAATTGTATGATAAAAGACTAAATTTGTCAAAAGTATTAAAATGATAACTAACGAACAGATAAAAGCTTTATCGGGACGCCGCGATGCGTTAAGGAGGTATCTTTGACATCGAAGGCAAACTGGAACTGATAGCAGAAAAGGAAAGCCTCTCTCAACAGCCTGGCTTATGGAACGATCCAAAAAAAGCAGAAGATCTTCTAAAAGGTATTGCACAATTAAAAAGCTGGACCACCGCATTTGACAGAATTAATTCTGCTCTCGATGATATCAGTGTAATAAATGATTTTTACAAGGAGGGTGAAGCTTCTGAAGAAGAAGTTGATAATCAGTATAAAAACTGTCTTTCAATGATCGAGGACCTTGAGGTCCGTAATATGCTGCAGAAAGAGGAAGACCAGCTTGGCGCAATTCTGAAAATAAACTCAGGAGCGGGAGGTACCGAGAGCAACGACTGGGCTGCCATGCTAATGAGGATGTATCTCCGTTGGGCTGAAAGAAACAACTATAAAGTTAAAGAGCTTGATTATCAGCCTGGTGATGAGGTTGGTATTAAAACTGTAACACTGGAAATCGAAGGCGAACGGGCTTACGGATATCTGAAAAGTGAAAACGGGGTACACCGGCTTGTCAGGATCTCCCCATTCAATGCACAGGGAAAACGCCAGACTACTTTTGCATCTGTATTTATCTCTCCCCTGGTAGATAATAATATCGAGATTGAAATTAATCCGGCCGACATTACATGGGATACCTTCCGGTCAAGCGGTGCCGGAGGCCAGAATGTTAATAAAGTAGAGACAGCTGTCAGGTTAAGACATAAACCTTCAGGACTGGTTATCGAAAACCAGGAGACACGTTCACAGCTAAATAATAAAGAGAATGCCATGAGGATTCTTAAATCGCAGCTTTACGAACTGGAACTGAGAAAACAGAGGGAGGAGCAGGCAAAGATTGAAGGAGAGAAGAAAAAAATTGAGTGGGGCTCACAGATACGATCTTATGTACTTCATCCTTATAAAATGATTAAAGATCTCCGGACAAATCATGAAACCGGAAATGTTCAGGCAGTTCTGGATGGTGACCTTAATCCTTTCATTAAATCATTCCTGATGGAGTTTGCGGGAAAATAGCCGAAAATTCCACAATCACCTGGATATGATAAATTTCATAAAAAGTATGATACCCAATGCATTTAATTTGCATCAGGAATTACATCTATGAAAATAATGGTGACAGAGGAAAAATTATTTGATCAGTTTCCACCGGTAACTACAAAGGAGTGGATGAATAAGATAAACACTGACCTGAAGGGAGCTGACTTTAATAAAAAACTTGTCTGGAAAACAGATGAAGGGTTTGAGGTAAATCCCTTTTATCGGATGGAAGATATTGAGAATCTTATGTATATAAATACCCTTCCAGGGATATTTCCATTTGTAAGAGGAACAAAGGTTGAAAATAACAACTGGCTTATCAGGCAGAATATTGAAGTAACCAACTATTCAACAGCAAACCGTAAAGCATTGACAATCCTTATGAAAGGAATTGATTCACTTGGTTTTATTATTGCTGACCCTGAATCAATTAATGAAAAGAATTTTGATTTACTCCTTGAAAGAATCTTCCTGGGCGGAGTCGAATTAAATTTTCTCTCCAACGGCAAAGCACAGGAGATTATTGATCTGATAATAAATTATGTAAAAAAATCTCATTCTGACCCGGAAGAAATAAGAGGAGCAATAGAAGTTGATCCTTTAAGCAGACTGATGGTCAATGGAACTTTGTGTATTCCTCCCGATCAGGGATTTGATTACCTGGCTTCTGTAGTAAAATCTTCATCATCTCTTCCTCACTTCAGGACGATCAATATCAATGCATCTAATTTTAATAACTCAGGCGCTGATATTGTTCAGGAACTGGCATTTGCAGTTTCAATGGGAAGCGAATACATGGCCCAGCTTACCAGGAGGGGAATCAGATGTACATCAGCAGCTTCTAAAATAAGATTTAGTTTCGGAACGGGATCAAACTATTTCCCCGAGATAGCCAAACTCAGGGCAGCACGCCTTCTCTGGTCTGTAGTAACTAATGGTTTTAATTCCGGGAATTGCGAGAACATTAAAATGGATATACATTGTGTTACAGGCAGGTGGAATAAAACAATATACGATCCTTATGTGAATCTTCTAAGGACACAGACTGAAGCTATGTCTGCCATCCTTGGAGGGACAAATTCACTTACAGTAGAACCTTTTGATATTGTTTTCAGAAATCCCGATGAATTTTCAGAGAGGATTGCACGGAACCAGCAACTGATACTCAAGGAGGAAGCTTATTTTGATAAGGTGGCTGATCCGGCAGCAGGTTCATATTATATTGAAAATCTTACGGGTCTTATAGCAGAGAACGCATGGAAAATATTCCTTGAGATTGAAGACAGGGGAGGATTTCTTTCCTGTCTGAAATCGGGATTAATTCAGAAAAAATTATCAGATTCCGGGACAAAGAAACAAAATGATCTGGCTTCAGGAAAGACTTTTCTCCTGGGAACAAACCATTTCCCAAACACCAATGAAAAGCTCTCCGATACTGTTGATCTGAACAAAGCATTCAAAGAAAATTTAGATGCAGCAGATCTGCAAGTTGACCCGATCAATATTTTCAGAGGTTCACAACAATACGATAAGCTTAGAATTGCTGTAGATAAAGCAGTTAAGCGACCATCTGTTTTCCTGTTGCCCATTGGAGATCCCGCTATGAGTAATGCACGATCGCAGTTTTCTGCAAATTTCTTTGGTTGTGCAGGCTATCAGATAATAGATAACCATGGCTTTAATAATGTCAGAGAGGCTATCAGCAAAGCGAAAAGGTCAAAAGCAGAAATTGTGGTGATCTGCAGTTCCGATGAAGAATATCCCGATTTGGCACCAGAAATATTTAAGGCATTGAGGGATAAAGCAATTGTTGTTGTTGCAGGAAATCCCCCATGTGTTGAGGAACTGAAGTCAAAAGGAATTGACAATTTTATCCATCCCAAATCAAATTTGATTGAGAAGCTTACGGAATTCAATGATAGACTTGGAATAATATACTAATACCGGGTTGAAATGCCCTTAGTGTTCCTTCATGATAAAAACACAAAGTAACACAATAGTAAAATATACAATTCAACTGGTTATTGAAGAAGAAATGAGACCAAAATTCAAATATAGCGACCTTAAGACACTGCCGGTTACTGAAAAGGATACCCGTGAATGGGCAAAGAGCAATAACATAGAAAAAGACTGGATAACTCCGGAAAGGATCCCCATTAAGAGCGTTTATACAAAAGCGGATCTGGAAGGAATGGAGCATTTGAATTATGCAGCCGGGCTGCCTCCCTTTTTACACGGACCATATTCGGGAATGTATGCTATGTTGCCATGGACCATCAGACAATATGCAGGATTTTCAACTGCTGAAGAATCAAATGCATTTTACAGACGTAACCTGGCAGCCGGTCAGAAAGCTCTGTCCGTGGCTTTCGACCTGGCCACTCACCGTGGATATGATTCGGATCATGACAGGGTTGCCGGAGATGTCGGCAAAGCCGGTGTTGCAGTCGACTCAGTTCTTGATATGAAATTGCTTTTTGACCAGATACCGCTGAATAAAATGTCAGTGTCGATGACAATGAATGGAGCTGTTCTGCCGATAATGGCTTTTTATATAGTTGCGGCACTTGAACAGGGAGCACGGCTGGATGAATTGACCGGGACTATCCAGAATGATATTCTAAAAGAATTTATGGTGAGGAACACCTATATTTATCCTCCTGAATTCTCAATGAAGATTATTGCTGATATCTTCAGGTATACTTCTGAAAAGATGCCAAAGTTCAATTCAATAAGCATCTCCGGTTATCACATGCAGGAAGCCGGGGCAACATGCGATATAGAACTTGCTTATACGCTCGCTGATGGGCTTGAATATCTGAGAACTGGAATTAAAGCGGGGCTTGATATCGATGCTTTTGCACCACGGCTCTCATTCTTCTGGGCAGTCGGGATGAATCATTTCATGGAAATTGCTAAAATGAGAGCAGCCCGGATGTTATGGTCGAAAATTGTAAGAGAGTTCAATCCGAAAAATCCTAAATCACTGGCCCTCAGAACTCATTGTCAGACATCGGGCTGGAGCCTCACAGAGCAGGATCCTTATAATAATGTAGGGAGGACCTGTATCGAAGCAATGGCTGCAGTATTGGGACATACTCAAAGCCTTCATACAAATGCACTGGATGAGGCAATTGCATTACCAACTGATTTTTCTGCGAGAATTGCCAGAAATACACAGATATATATTCAGGATGAAACACAGGTTTGCAGGGCAATTGATCCATGGGCAGGGTCATATTATGTTGAGACCCTGACACATGAGATTGTTAATAGAGCATGGGAACATATAAAAGAAGTCGAAAGTCTGGGAGGAATGGCAAAAGCGGTTGAATCGGGGGTTCCGAAGATGAGGATTGAAGAGGCTGCCGCAAGGGCTCAGGCTAAGATTGATTCAGGAGTTCAGACAATAGTGGGGACAAACAGATACCGGCTTGAAAAGGAAGATCCCCTCGAGACGCTGGAAGTTGATAATTCAGCAGTCCGTGAATCGCAGATAATCAGACTTGCTAAACTTCGTGCTGAAAGAAATGAAAAAGAATGTCAGATTGCACTTGACGCAATAACCAAATGTGTTCAGAACGGAGAAGGGAATCTTCTCGGATTAGCAGTGGAAGCAGCTGCAAAAAGAGCAAGTCTGGGCGAAATATCTTATGCATGTGAAAAAATTGTAGGGAGGTACAAAGCGGTGATACGTACAATATCGGGTGTTTATTCATCTGAGTACAAATCAGATGAAGACTTTCAGGAAGCACGGGCACTTGTTGCCAGATTCGCAGAAAAAGAGGGGCGTCAGCCCAGGATTATGATCGCCAAGATGGGCCAGGATGGTCACGATCGGGGTGCAAAAGTTATATCAACCGGGTATGCAGATATTGGCTTTGACGTAGATATCGGACCGCTCTTCCAGACCCCTGCCGAGGCAGCAAAACAGGCAGTCGAAAATGATGTTCATATTTTGGGTGTCTCAAGTCTTGCCGCCGGGCATAAAACACTTGTTCCACAGGTAATTAATGAACTGAAGAGACTGGGCCGGGAAGATATACTTGTGATTGCTGGCGGAGTAATCCCTCACCAGGATTATCAGTTTCTTTACGACTCAGGTGTAGCTGCAATATTTGGTCCTGGGACATCGGTATCAAAAGCGGCTAAGCAGATTATGGGAATATTACTGGAGATCTATTGATTGTGTCAAAACTCTACTCTCTCTTTATAGACATCTCGAAGGGTTGGTAGCAGATTGTGAGTTCTTTATTAAGGAATGATTTTTTACATAAGTGTAGTCTTTTCCTGAGGAGATTACCTTCGGTGAGCTCGCATACTGCTCGGTTCCTCGCTCCGCTCGGAATGACATGAAATTTAGATGCTTAAGGGGGAAGAAGTGGCGCTTCGCATAATTGACTTTTTTCTAATCTGTCATTTACCTGCGAAGCGCCACTTCTTCCCTTTTGACCCCACACCAGATGTGTCATTCCGAGCGGAGCGAGGAATCTTTAATCTTAGTTATAATTTATATTCTCAGCTTTTCCAGAGCCCAGATTGGAAGTTGCCAGACTTCCCTGTTTCACTGGGATAATTCATATTTGGCTCTTTTGGATCCGTTTTTAATAAAGATGTGTACAAAGATTAGCTTCAAAGGAAGGGGAGAGTTCTCAATCAAACTTATATTGTTATTTAATTAACGGAAACACCTGGTATTCAGCTATAATTGTGAATATATTAACAGCAAAGTCTGATTTATTCATAAATTGCCAGCTTCCTGAGAAATGATTTAAAAAATGCTGGTTCCTGTTATTTAGAATTATTATAAATATCATTATATCAGATTAATAAATATCATTTTCTTAAATAATTATTAGAAGTAGTAATAATTTGGTCCACCTATTACGACTTTTATCATAATTATTCAAATCTAAATGAAGTTCTATATTCCACCCCAACTTCCCAGGCTGGCACTTGCTTTTGCAATATTCATCTCTCTTTTTCTGGTAGCCCGACATTTTCTCGTACCTGATACCTTCGGAGAATATGGTCATTACCGCGGAGCTTCTCTGATAGATAATGCAAAGCCTGAATTACACTATTCCGGGCAGCAGGCGTGTTTCAAATGTCATCAGGATATCGAAGATAAAAAAGCACAGGATGTTCACAGTGATATACATTGTGAAACTTGCCATGGTCCTGGAATGAAGCATGTTGTCAGCAGCAAGGCAGCGGATATACTAAAGCCTTCAGGCAGGGAATTTTGCGGGTCATGTCATGTTATTAATGCAGGAAAACAAAAAAGTACCATTAATCAGATTGACCTTAATAAACACAATGTTGGAAAGAATTGCATAGAATGTCACAATCCACATCAACCATGGGAAATGAAGAAATAAAATCATCAAGAAGAAAATTTCTTAAAAATGCAGTGACTCTGGCAGGTGCTACAATCGGATATACCTGGCTGAATTCTTCAAAAGTTCTGCTTTTTGCTGCAGAACCTCAAGATGAAAGTCTTCCATATTATGGAATTGTGATAGATATCCAAAAATGTATCGGATGCGGAAATTGCGCCAAAGCCTGTAAAAAGGAAAATGATGTACCTGTTGAACCATTTTTCTTTCGTACCTGGGTGGAACAATATACAGTTATGAATGATGGTACTGTAAATATCGTTTCTCCAAATGGAGGAATTGATGGTTTTAAACAGACTGTCCCGGATGAGGATATATTTAAATCGTTTTTTGTTCCAAAGATGTGCAATCACTGTTCAAAATCACCCTGTACACAGGTTTGCCCGGTAGGTGCAACATATGAAAGCCCTGAAGGTGTGGTGCTTATCGATGAAAAGTACTGTATCGGCTGCAGGTATTGTGTACAGGCATGTCCTTACGGATGCAGATTTATTCATCCTGTGAAGAAGGTTGCCAATAAATGCACACTTTGCTATCACAGGTTGAAAAAAGGTCTTGCTCCTGCCTGTATGGAAACCTGCCCGACAGGTGCCAGGATGTATGGCAATCTGAGAGACAAAAACAGTGATCTGGTTAAGTTTTTAAAAGAGCACACAACACAGGTACTCAGGCCTCACCTGAATACCGGATCAAAGCTTTATTATAACGCACTAAGTTCGGAGGTAAGATAATATGGAACCACATTACCAGCACTTGTATGATATTCTGGCCCATGCTCAGGGGTATATTTTCCCTAACGAAATAGATCTGCAATGGGGAATCCTTATAGTTGTTTACCCTTTTATTACCGGGCTTGTTGCCGGAGCTTTTATTCTTGCATCGCTGGAGAGGGTTTTCAAGGTTAAAATTCTTAAGCCTACATACCAGTTAGCGCTTCTTACAGCACTTTCGTTTCTTCTTGTTGCTACAATGCCTCTGATAAGCCATCTGTCTCAGCCACAGCGGGCCTATGAAATTATGATAACACCTCATTCATCCTCAGCGATGGCAATTTTTGGTTTTGTATACCTATGGTATCTGGCGGTGGTGCTTTTACTTGAGATATGGTTTGACTACCGGCATAGCATGGTAGTATGGTCGAATGAGAAAAAGGGAATAATGAAATGGGTTTACAAAGTGCTTACTCTTGGTGTAAATGATATTTCGCCACGAACAGTTCAGTGGGACAGAAAACTGGGGCATATTATTACAATTGTTGGTATTCCGTCGGCTTTTATCTTACATGGTTATGTTGGCTTTATTTTCGGATCCCTTAAGGCTAATCCATGGTGGTCATCACCTCTGATACCGATTATATTCCTCTTTTCAGCTATGGTTTCAGGAATTGCGCTTGTCATGTTAGTCTATATGATAGTCTCATTCGTGCGGAAAAAAGTAGTCGATTTGAACGTACTTGATGCAATAGGCAAATATCTCTTTTTCATATTGATCCTTGACTTTACTCTCGAAAGTCTCGATCAGATTCACAGGATTTATGAAGCTGAAGAATCCTTTGAGATAATAAAACTGCTGGTTTCAGGGAAGCTATATCTTACCCTTTTTGTTGCACAGGGACTTATTGGAACAATCATTCCGCTTATTACGCTTGCTTTTCTTCAGTTTTATAAACATAAGATAAAACTGCAAAAGACGATGTATTTTATTGTGAGCGTAATGGTTTTGATCGGGGTATATTCTATGAGGTGGAATGTCGTCATCGGAGGACAGTTATTCTCCAAAAGTTTTTCCGGTTTCACAAGTTTTAAGGTTGGATTGATTGGCCTCGATGGAACACTGATGGCAGCATTCTGGCTTTTACTTCCGATCGGGATTCTTACATTCCTTTTGTGGTTATTGCCCCCGTGGAAAATGGTGAAAGAGGAAGATTGATTTCCATCTGCGGACTGGTATCTTGAATATTGTAAGGATATTTCTTAGTTTTTTCAAATTATAATTATTTGCCATGGCAGATCAGGATGAAGAACTGGAAATAATTCGCAGGAGCCTGCATTCTCTGGAGGTTCGGCTGAGCAAGCTGGAATCCGTTATCATTAAAACCGACGATGAATCTCCTTACAAACCTGAAGAGCAACTCCGGACCTCTGATCCATTGCCTGATACCCAAACTTTAAATTATGAGGATAAAGGACTCGAGTCACAAATCGGACGATTTGGACTCGCCTGGTTAGGAAATATTGTACTGTTTTTTGGTATCATCTTCCTGAGTCAATATATGATGAACCTGGGATACCGGTTTTTATCAGTTCTATTTGGTTATCTGACAGCTGCGGCAATATTCTTACTGGCAAATTATTTAAAGAAAACTAATGTTCATCTGGCATTTATTTTCAGGATTAATGCTCTGGTACTTCTCTTTTATATTTCTGTCAGGTTACATTTTTTTTCACTCTCGCCTCTCATTCCTGATAAGACAATATCTGTTGTTATCTTGTTGTTAATTGTTGTGGTTCAGGCATATTTATCAATTCGGAATGGTTCGCAAACATTTGCCGCATTGACTGTGTTCTTTGCCCTTGCAACGGCTATCCTTAGTGACAGCACCCATTTCATACTGCCAATTGTGATTCTGACCGGTGCTACAGCTGTATTTTTTTACTACAGGTTTGACTGGGAACCGTTATTGATAATCTCACTCCTTCTGACGTATATCGCTTTCTCCATGTGGCTGTTTGGGAATCCTCTTATGGGTCATCCGATGCAAATGATAACGGAACAACACTATGGAGTCGTATATCTTCTGGGACTTGGTGCATGCTTTTCAGGTATGTCATTATTAAGAAAAAGAGCTGCCCCTTCAGATGATTTTTTGATTGGAGTAACTATAGTTAACGGAATATTTTTTACGATTCTGCTTCTTTTTGTTGCATTTAGCTTTTACAGAACTCATTATGTTACCCTGTTTTCTATTATAACTGTTTGCTGTCTTATTTATTCAACAATATTACATTCAAAATCTGACTGGAATTTTGCCTCCGCTTTCTACGCTCTTTATGGTTTTATGGCAATGAGTATTGCACTTTACGGACTTTTTGGTCTGCCTGAGGTTTATTTGCTTCTTTCTGTCCAAAGCCTTCTTGTAGTCTCCATGGCGCTCTGGTTTCGCAACAGACTTATAATAGTCATGAACAGCTTGCTTTTTCTCACAATCCTGATCGTTTATCTGCTGTCATCAAAACATGTCAACGGAGTTAACTTCTGCTTTGTGCTTATTGCACTTATCTCTGCAAGAATAATTAACTGGAAGAGGTCAAGATTACAAATAAAGACTGACATGATAAGGAACCTGTACATGATCGAAGGTTTTTTTATGATGTTATTCGCTTTATTGAATGCTGTTCCTAAACAATTTGTAACATTTTCATGGACAATGGCAGCACTTCTGTATTTCATAATCAGTCTTCTTCTTAAAAATATTAAATACAGATATATGGCTCTGGGGACAATGATTTGTGCAGCTTTTTATTTGTTCATTATTGACCTTGCACGAATAGAGATAATATACAGGATTTTAGCGTTACTTTTTCTGGCAGCTATTTCTATAGGCATTTCTATCTACTATACTAACCGGGTAAAAAAACCGGACTGATAAATCCAGATCAGAGTTAGAAGCATATTACATGCAATAAATTTTATGCATTTAAAAAAAACCTTTTAATTTGCATTCACTTAATTATTAATAAATGAAAAATATTTATTCACTGTTAATTGTTCTTCTGGCTTGTTTCTATAGCTGCAAAACCATAAAACCAGTTGCAAAGATCAGCCCGGCGGCAACCCGGGAACCTGTAACCGCTGCTACAGATACACCTCCGGCAATAAATTTTTCAGATCAGACAACCTGGTTACTTGGGTATTTTAATCTAAGCCAGTTAACCAGGGAACCCTATTCCACATGGTATCTGAAAGGCTTTGATGAATATACTTTAAATACAGACGTTATTAATAGATTGCTGGAAATCAGTAAAGATGGAGTTACTATCAAAATTGTCATGGGAACATGGTGTCCCGACAGCAGAAGAGAAGTTCCTCGTTTTATGAGAGTTATGGATGCCTGGCAGTTTCCGGTATCGAAAATTACATTCATTGGGGTTGATGATGCCAAACAATCACCTGTCGGAGAATATGTGAGCCTGGATATAAAAAGGGTACCCACATTTATTATATATAAAAATAATATTGAGGCCGGACGCATCATTGAAAATCCAACAACGTCTTTAGAACAGGATATAGTAAACATCCTTACTGGAATGAAAAATAATAAATAATTAAATATCATGGAAGAGGTAAAAAACAACACGGGACAAAGTCTGGGAATCGCAGCTCTCATAACAGCAATAATAACTTTCGTACTTGCAGTTATTCCCTGTGTGGGTCTGATAGCAGTCATCCCCGGAATTATAGCTATCGTTCTTGCAACAGTAGGACTTTCTCAGGCTTCCAGGAATAGTTCACCCCGCGGTGTACTGATTGCCGGACTAATAATTGCGATAATTGCCACAATGATCTCAGTTTCACAAATATTTGTAGCAGGAAAGATTGCGCAGAAAGCTGATAAATGGCCGAATAACATCCAGAATATTATTAATGATGTTCAGGATAACGTTACGAAAGAGATCGAAGATGCAAACGTCTCGATAAAAATTGAAAGCAATGGTGATAAAGTAGAAATAAATACCAACGCCAGTAAAAAAGATCAGGAGAAAAAACTTGAGGATCTTGAGGGAGGAAGCACTCAGAAACAGGATAGCATTCAGAAACATGACAGTATTCAGAAGCATGTTATTGTACGAAAGAAGAAATAAAACTGCACAGAACATGAAAGTAAGGCTGAGGAATGAACCTTACCTTATAATTAATATATTTTTTGCCGGAGTAATATTGCTGGTTTTCGCATACTCCGGCTTTTTTTCTCCTGTCAGGGACAACTATCCCATAACCTGTATTCATGAGAAACTTACTGGTCAAACATGCGTCTCATGCGGATTATCGCATAGTTTCTCCTTAATCGTCAGGGGGAGAGTTGATGAAGCTTACGAATGGAATAGGTATGGTATGAGGATTTTCCTCTTTTTTGCAGCACAGCTGATTATCAGAGTGGCATTTTCAATATTTTATCTGAAGTATCCTGATACACGCCGGCAATTGATAATTGTCGACTGTTTTGGATCAGGTATAATCTTTCTCATTTCTTTCTGGCCATTTATTGTGAATATTTTTTCTGGATTATAAATCTAAAATCCATTAACCGCAAAGTACACAAAGTTCTAAAACCTAAGGTCGCAAAGAACTAATCAATAAGTTTTGACTTTGCGCACTTTGCGTTCTTATCCACCGAAGCCCCAAAAACTCAAAGACAAAGGAGATTTTTTCCCCCCTCCGGGGGGAATGCAAAGGGGGTAATTATCGCATGGCGGAGTCACTCCCCACTCTCATTCAGCATATCATACAATAAGCTGCTCTCAAACCCCTTCGATAATCCATATCGCAAAAGCTTGGCCTTCAGATCATACTGGTTTTTAGCTTTAACTGATCTTCGATGATCATTAATGAGTCCTCTTAATATTTTGGTATACTGCTCATTATCAATTGAATCAAGAGCAGTCGTTATAATGTCGGGCGGAAGTTTCTTTGCCCTGAGATGAGCTGAGATCTTAACCTTTCCCCATTTATTATAATTGAATTTATCTCTTACAAAAGCTGTTGCATACCTCGATTCACTTATGAAGTTTTCCTTAATCAGAATAGTGATAATTTTCTCAATATCATCCTTTACAACACCCCATATTAATAGTTTATTTCGAACATCTTCACTACATAATTCCTGCCGGGAACACAAAGTCATTGCTTTGTTGAGGGCTACCCCGAATATTGTATTTTCAGACATTTTTTCTGCCTTTTATTATTCTTTCTTTATTATTTATGTCGGTATGAATTTCTATCTCCGAATAATCAAATGATTTAAGTAACTGAATCATAGGTTTACCCATTATTTCATTGATCTCAAAATACATACGGCCACCTGGCGTCAAAATTTTATCTGCCAGTTTAAGAATAGCTTTATAGTAGATCAGAGGATCTGAATCATTCACAAAAAGGGCCAGGGGAGGCTCAAAATCAAGTACATTGCGGGCCATCAGCAACTTTTCCGAATCCCTGACGTAGGGTGGATTGCTCACAATAATGCCTGCCTTGCTGACCTCTTCCGGGTCAAAGTTGAAAATGTCACCTTTTGTAAACGATACATTTACATTATTTAAAACGGCATTCTGCTGTGCTATTTTTATTGCGTCAGCTGAAATTTCTATACCTGTTAATGTTGATTGAGTAAGATTTGCTGCGAGGGCAATAGCTATACAACCTGAGCCAGATCCAAAATCAATAATATTTCCCTGATATTCCCTGTTTTCCCTGATAATGAGATCAACAAGCTCTTCAGTCTCAGGTCGGGGAATAAGGGTAGAATCATTTAATTTGATTGTACAGTTATAAAATGTTGTCTCACCAACAATATACTGAATGGGTTTCCCGGTTTTAAGTTCCTCAACGAATTCTATAACCTTTTTTGTTTCTCCTTCGTTTAACAGGTATTCGTTATTATAAACCTGATGCAACTTTGTTTTACCAGTAACAGTTTTAATAAGAATATCGGCAAGGATTCTTATTTCCGGTTCCTTAAAGATGGTTTTAAGTTCCTTTGCAAGATAAAACCTCATATCTTTTATTGTTTGTATCTTGACACCCATAAGTCAAATTTAGTATTTTCAATGAAATGACGGAGACCGAAGATATTAAATTCATTAGAAGATGTCTGGAGCTGGCTTCCAAGGCAGAAGGATTGACTTATCCTAATCCGATGGTAGGTTCGGTGATCGTATATGACGGAAAAATTTTAGGGGAAGGGTACCATGTAAGATCAGGTGAACCGCATGCAGAGGTAAATGCCATTAACTCAGTTACTGATAAAAAAAAGCTCAGTTCTTCAACCCTTTATGTTAATCTGGAACCTTGCTCGCATTTTGGAAAAACACCCCCATGTGCAGATCTTATAATTTCAAATGCTATCCCCAGGATAGTGATCGGTACAATTGATTCAAGCGAAAAAGTTTCGGGGAGAGGAGTTAAAAAACTCAGGGATTCCGGATGTGATGTCACAACCGGGATTCTCGAGGAGGAGTGCAGAAGACTGAACAGGAGGTTTTTTACTTATCATGAAAAATTAAGACCCTATATAACACTGAAATGGGCACAAAGTGCCGATGGATATCTGGATATCATAAGAACGAAAGATCATAAAACCGGGCCAACATGGATAACCGGAAAACCGGAAAAAGTACTGGTTCATAAGTGGAGAGCCACTGAACAGGCTATCCTTGTAGGAGCGGGAACTGTAAGAGCAGATGATCCCATGCTTAACGTACGGGAATGGACAGGCCCCAATCCGTTAAAATTAATCCTCAGCAGTACAGGATCTGTCAATAAAGGATCGGCAGTATTTGGCACAGACCCTAATCTGGTTGTCTTCACCCATAATTCTGACATAGATATTCCTGGTACAGTGAAGGTAATACTTAAAGATAATGTGCCTTCAGCAGTTCAGATATCCGGGTACCTCCATTCTTCAGGTATTCAATCGTTAATGATAGAAGGAGGAGCAGAAATCATAAATCATTTTGTTTCAACCGGATTATGGGACGAAGCCAGGATCTTTAAAGGAGAGGATTATTTCAAGAGAGGAGTGAAAGCGCCTCAGATAAACGGAACCCTTTTTTCAAGGACAATTTTCAGCGGCAGTTCCCTTGAAATCTATTTAAAGAATGGAAGTTAGGATACTTATATCTTGATAATCAGAAGAAAATTTCTATTTTTGATATATCGTTAGAGAAATTAAACTTAGTCTGTAAAATATGAAGAAGCAGGTATTTTTAATGGCGACCATTATCCTGATGGCAGTAAGTGTATTTGGACAAAGTGCCAGAAAGTCTTACAAAGCAGGGGCAGAGTTTGTTGAAAATCTTAAATACGATGACGCTATTGTTCAGTTTAGCAGCGCCATCGGTCTCGAACCTTCAAATCCGGATTACTATTTTGCAAGAGGGCAGGCTTATGAAAAATTGTCAAAATATGCTGAAGCTAAAGCAGATTTTGAAAAGTCATTGGTTTTTGCTCCCAAAAGCGTTGAAGCAATGATCAGTCTTGGCGAGGTCTGTAATAAAATAGGCAACTACGAAGAATCTCTGAGATTACTTAACCGTGCATCAGCCCTTGATAGGCGTAACCAAAGGGTTTATCCTGCGAAGGTGATTGCTCTTACGAACCTTAAGAGGTATGATCAGGCCCTCCAGGCATCTGATACGGCAATTATTATTAAAGATACACCTATGGAGTTCTACCGGCGTGGTATGATATACAGAGGTCTTCATAATGATGTCCTTGCAGAAAAGGAATTCCGGAAATCAATTTCGAAAGATAAAAAACTTGCTGAACCGAGAATTGCACTTGCTGACCTGCTTATTGTCTCTAATACCAAAGAAGCAATGGAACAGTGCAATGAAGTTATTAAGAATAACGACCGGAATACTGATGCGTATCTGACCAGAAGTAAGGTATTTAAGAAAAACCTTGATTATCCGAGCGCAATCAATGATATATCGAAAATAATACTTATAGATCCGAATAATCCTTTGTTCTTTTTTGAAAGAGGTAAATGCTACCAGGAATTCAACCAGCATACGAACGCTATTAATGATTTTTCAAAAACAATTTCGCTTAATTCTGCATTAAAAAGGGAAGATCCCGATGTTTATTATGCACGTGCCAAATCGTATGAGGAAATTATAGATTATGATAAAGCCCGTGCCGATTATAATCAGATAACATTTCTCTCCAAATATGATGCTAAAGCTCGTGAGATGCTGGAACTTTCCCAAAAAAGACTTTATGAAATAAACAGGGAAAAGGACCCTCCTGAGATAGCTGTAATCAGTCCATTACCTCTGAAAGATACCGTTGAGATCAAAGGAGATAAAACGACTCTTCTTATATCAGGGTCTATTAAGGATAAAAGCAAGATTAAGTCTTTTACTATTAATAATGAAAATGTTATTTTAGTTGAAAAAAATGGTGAATCTGATTTTCTGGCAAATATCAATGTTGCCGGTATTGATAAACTTACCTTTTCGGTGAAGGACGATTATGATAATGAAAAAGTCCAGAATTATGCTTTAAAACGTACAGAGATCAATCCGCCGAAAATAATTATTATTGCGCCATATACATCCGAAGAAGGACAGGTTTTTCTCGATTCCACAACACCAAATATTGCAGTTCAGGGTAAAATATCAGATGAGAGCCCGATAAAATCAATTACAGTTGGCAATTTTACGGCGAGTTATAATCCCAATGAATTGAATCCTGCATTTACCGCCACTTTAGATATTTCAAATCTAAATAAATTCACTGTTGTTGCGGAAGATATTTATGGCAATAAGAAGGAAACCGAATTTGTCCTGAACAGGGAAGGAGCAGGAATTGCTTCAACTAATCCAATGGGAAGGACCTGGGTGGTATTTATTGAAAATTCGAGTTATGAAACATTTGCGAGCCTTGATGGCCCTATGAAAGACATCAGTACTATACGAAGAGCTCTGGCAAACTATGATATACATAATTATATTTATAAAAAGGATATGACCAAGGCGGAGATGGAGAGATTCTTTAACATCGAGCTCCGCGACATGGTTAAGAAAAACCAGGTTAAATCATTGATGGTGTATTATGCCGGTCATGGCAAATATATTAATGACGTTGGTTACTGGATCCCTGTTGATGCAAAACGCGATGATGAATTCACCTATTTCAACATAAACGCACTGAAAGCCGGATTGCAGGGCTACACCGATGTAGTTGTTCATACTCTTGTTATTTCCGATGCCTGTGAATCAGGTCCGGGATTCTATTCTGCCTCACGTTCAGCAAATGAGGCTCCGACATGCGATAATGCCCAGGTGGCAGGAGCCAAATCAGCGCAGGTATTCTCTTCTGCCGGTTATGAGCTGGCTGTTGATAATTCGAAATTTGCGGCAACATTTGCCAATACACTGATGAACAATAAGAATGCATGTATTCCAATTGAGACAATTGTGAGATCAGTGACGGCTGCGGTAACTACGGATAAAGGGCAAAAACCTAAGTTTGGCAGGATACAGGGACTGGAGGATATGCTCGGTACATTCTTCTTTATAACAAAATAGATCCTGGGATGTCATTTATAAACCTCATTAAGCACCGGACAAACATTTTTGTCTGGCCAGTGCTTTTTATGTCAGTCATCGCACTGCCTGTGGGGGCCCAGAACTATTTTTTTGATAATTACAGCATTAAGCAAGGTCTTAGTGAGCAGAAAGTCTATAAGCTTCTTCAGGATTCAAAAGACTATATATGGCTTGGTACTGCAAACGGTCTTTCACGTTTTGATGGTAAGAAATTCGAAAATTTCACATCACGTAATAATCTTGCCCCGGGAGGGGTAAAATCGATAATTGAAGATTCTTCAGGATATATATGGTTTGGTCATCTGAATGGCGGTATATCCCGCTATGATGGCCAGAAATTTGAACAGGCAACATTCGATTCATTGACGATAACCGGCGATGTAACCGGTATTGCATGCATTAAAGACAAAATCTGGTTTACTTCCTCCAGAGATGGAGCCATAAGGTCTGATTTTCCTGTAAAAGATATTAAACATATCAGAGGTAAACAGTTCATGGGTAAAGATGGTCTCAGTGATCAGGTGTATGGTGCCACGGTTAACCATCAGGGGTCTATAATATGCGTATCGGATGTAGGTCTGAGGCGCTATAATCAGGAGGAAAATAAGTTCGAAAACTACAGGATGCCTCACCTGACTACCTATTTTAATTCGAATTGTTTACTCGAAGATAAGAAGGGCAATATCTGGTTTGGAACTAATCATGGAGGCATTTATAAGTATATTATGTCCGAAAGCAGGATGGTTTATTATGACTTGATCAAGAAAGGGTTTTCAAGCAATACGATCAGCTGTCTTTATGAGGATAGTCATGGTCGGATCTGGGCCGGTACCTGGGGTGGAGGAGTAGCAGTTTTTGATGGAGATAACATTCTTAAGTTCGATATACGAAACGGGCTGAAAGCAACTAATATATATGACATCATTGAGGATGTTGAGGGTAATATTCTTATTGCTGATCAGAGTAACGGTCTCACAATATTTAAAGGTGAAGCATTTGAAACGATAAGTGAAAAGGAAATACTTCCCGACCCTAATGTAAATGCAATATACAGAGACTTAAAAGGTGCAATATGGTTTGGAACAAATGCAGGAATTTCCCGCTATTTTTCGGGGTCCGATAAAAAACATGTGATTTATAATAAAGCGAATATCCTGCTTTTTGATGATATCAGGTTTTTCAGAGAAGACAGGGATGGAAATTTATGGATCGGAGCGAACGACGGAGGAGTGATCCTTTACAACATGAAGAGATCTAAATTTGAATCTCAGCCGTATATAAACTCTATTCTCTATGATAGGGGGCAGGTGAAGGCTATGGAGATAGATAAACAGAACAACCTGTGGATAGGAACGGTTGAAGGACTTGCAGTAGGTACAATTAATGAAAGGAATTTTCAGAGATATACTGTTATGGATAGTCTGACAGTAGCCAATATAACTGCTCTTTACTGCGACCCGAACGGAGATATTTGGATAGGTATAGAACCTTCGGGCAAAAAACCGGGTCTTATAAGATATAATTCAACTGCAAAAGATTTCAGACAGGTTTCTGTTCTTCCGGGTATAATCCCCAAGACTATGATAATGGATAAAAAAGGAGTTTTATGGATTGGGACAGGACAGGGTTTACTGGCATTTAAAAATGATTCGATAATTTCAACCCTGACTCAGGATGACGGACTTCTGTCAGATAATATTAACCTGCTGTCTATTGGTGATGATGGCAGCATATATATCGGTACCAATATTGGATTAAACAGATATTTTCCTGAAAGCGGGAGGATCTTTTCTTACACGGAAAGAAACGGATTTACAGGAATTGAAACCAAGCCAAATGCCGTATTAAAAAACCCTGAGGGCGACCTGTGGTTTGGAACAGCGAATGGTGCCATACATCTGACTCCATCTGAAACAGCAACCCGGACTCTCGAGCCACTTACTCATCTTATGAGTATGCGTGTGAATGATGAAAAAAGGGAGATGATCCCGGGGATGAAGTTAAATTATAATGAGAAATCTGTTTTATTCGACTATTACAGTATTTGTCTCACAAATCCCGATGTTGTAAGATATAAGGTGAAGCTTGAAGGCGCCGATGAAGATTGGCAGCCTGTTACTGATCAGACCAGGGCAATATATCCGGCTTTGCCTCCCGGGAAATATACATTCAATGTAATAGCCAGAAATAGCCAGGGAATCTGGAACAGCAAACCTGTATCTTTTCAATTTATAATTAAACCGCCTTTTTACCTTACCTGGTGGTTTATACTTTTATCTGTTATACTAATTGTGGTATTTGTTGTAATCTATATTAAAATCAGGGAACAAAACCTGAGAAAAGAGAAGATTATCCTTGAGGAAAAGGTTAAGGAAAGAACCGCTGAGGTTGTTCAGAAGAGTGAGGAGATCGAAGAGAAAAACAGAGATATAACCGCAAGTATCAGATATGCTGAACGCATTCAGAGGGCCATGCTTCCAAAAGAAGATACATTTAAGGAAACGTTTGTCCTTTTCATGCCGAAAGATATTGTAAGCGGCGATTTTTACTGGATGTATGATAATGGTGACCTGCAGTTCATAGCTGTTGTTGACTGTACAGGCCATGGTGTTCCCGGAGCTTTCATGTCGATCATAGGACATAACTCGTTGAACAAAATTGTCAGGGAATATGGGTTGATAAGACCCGCTGCAATTGTCGATCAGCTTAATATAGAGGTCATGAAGGCTCTTATGCAACGTCATGAGAAAGCTATAACCGATGGAATGGATCTGGCACTGATTGCTTTTAATAAAAAGGACTTCACCCTCGAATTCGCCGGTGCATTTAATCCATTATATGTTGTCAGGAAAGGAGAAGTATTTTTTTACAGAGGCGACAGATACCCGATTGGTATGACCTCAATGGTTGAGCGGAAAAACTTTACCAATCAGATCGTGGATATTCAACCGGGAGATATGTTATATATGTGTTCCGATGGTTATGCCGATCAGTTTGGATCTGATGCTGTTAAGAAATATAAGTCGGCAAATGTCAGGAAACTCCTTTCGGAGATTTGGTATCTTCCTGTGAATGAGCAAAAAAACAGACTTGAGAAAGAGATATTGGATTGGAAAGGTACTCTTGACCAGGTGGATGATATTCTTTTTATTGGAACCAAAATTCCTGAAAACTAGATTCTGGCGATACTTCGCGGATCGTGATGCCAATGCTCATCTTTCCCAAGCAGGACCATAACTTCTTCGGCGGTAGCGGCAATTTCCCACATGCCTTTATGTTCATACCTGAGGAAATTTCCTGATACCATGTGTTCAAGAAAATCAATAAACGAATGATAAAAATTAAGGGTATTGAGAATTATGATAGGTCCGTGGTACAGACCGAGCTGCTTCAGTGTCATAGCTTCTGTTAATTCTTCAAGTGTTCCAACTCCTCCGGGTAATGCTACGACAGCGTCTGCCAAAGCGAACATCCTTTTTTTTCTTTCCCCCATATCAGAGGTGATAATCATTTCACTTACGGCACTGTGATCCCAACCTTCATCTTTCATGAATGATGGAATTACGCCGGTTATCCTGCCCCTGTTTTCAAGAACGGCATCAGCGAGTTTGCCCATCAATCCTATTCCTCCACCTCCATATACAACATCAATTTTAGCTTGTGCAAGGAGTAATCCAAGATTTGAAGCGGCAGCTGCATATTCCTTATCAATACGACTGCTGGATGAGGCGAAGACACAAATTGTCATAGATGATTATTAAAAAGGCCGTTGCAGATAAACCGAACGGCCACATTTCGTAATATTAACTTCTAAATAAGAGCATTTAGTTTTGCAACAAAGTTATTCTTTGGAACTGCACCTACCTGTTTATCAGCAATTATCCCGTTTTTAAAGAAAAGTATAGTGGGTATGTTCCTGATATTATATTTTGCAGCGACGGCAGGGCTGCTGTCTACATCGCATTTTACAACAAGGGCTTTTCCTTCATATTCATGTGAAATTTCTTCAACAATCGGAGCGACCATTCTGCAAGGTCCGCACCATTCAGCCCAAAAATCCACAAGAACAGGCTTGTCGGATTTAACAACCAGTTCATCAAAATTCCCGTCATTTACTTCTATTGCCATATTAGTTTATATTTTAGAATAATAATAAATATCCGCCGCAAAGATAGCTAATTAACTTTGAATTCTATTCCCGGATGGTCCTCAAGAAAGGAAAGTAATTCGTTGTTCAGCCTTACGCGGAAAGTCCTTGAAAACATTGGGAGTGAAATCTTATCCTCAGGGTCGAGGAACAAAAATTTTAATTCAGTTTCCCCTTTGTGTTCATGTATGAGTTTTTTCAGATTGTTAATCATTTCGTTATCTATATTCTCCGGATCGATTTTCAGTGTTACCGTTTTGATAAGTTCATCCTTAACGCTTGATAGCAGATTGATTGTTTTAATCCTGAATTCCAGTTCTTCTTCTTTATACTTTCGTTTCTGCACTCTTCCTTTTATTAAAAGGTAATAGCCAATAATAAAATACTTACTGTTCTCAATGTAATCTTTGTCGAAAAGCATGAACCGGAATGAATCGGAATAATCCTGTAAAGTAAAGGAACCATAAGGTTTGCCATTTTTTCCGATTCCGGTTTTTATATCTATTACCATACCTGCCACAGCAACATCGCGCTCGAGGTATTCACGCAGGCTCTGCAAATCAGCCAGAGTAGCTGTAGTAAAGGTATTTATCTCCAGTTTGAAATCATCAAGCGGATGAGATGAAAGGTAGATACCTATAACCTCCTTCTCCCTGTTAAGTTTTTCCAGCTTTGGCCAGTCAGGGCAATTGGCAGGCTCCGGCTTGATCATATCAAATCCTCCGGTTTCTCCGAAAAGTGACTGTTGATTTGAAGACCTTATTGTCTTTGAATTATTACCATATCGGATTAAGCTTTCTATGAAGCTCGATCCTTTGGTATCAAGGGAAAAATATTGTGCCCTCGTTATTTTCGTGAAACAATCAAATGCACCTGCAACCGCCATGGCTTCAAGGTTTTTCTTGTTCAGGGAATTGAGATTCACTCTTTCAACAAGATCATAAATATCCTTATACAGGCCATGCTTCTCTCTCTCGTCAATCAGTTGCAATACTGCACTTTCACCAACTCCTTTGATCGCTCCCAATCCAAATCTTATATTTCCATCTTTGTTTACAGTGAATTTAATGTTGCTCTCATTCACATCGGGACCAAGGACATCCATTCCCATACGCCTGGTCTCATCCATGAAGGTTGTGATCTTTTTGATATCACTAATGTTTCGACTGAGAACCGCTGCCATATATTCTGCAGGATAATTAGCCTTCAGATAACCTGTCTGAAATGCCACAAGTGCATAGCAGGTGGAGTGTGATTTATTGAAAGCGTATTGAGCAAAAGCTTCCCAGTCGGACCATATCTTATTAACGGTGGCTTCCTCATAGCCATTTCTGGTGCATCCCTCCTGGAACTTCAGTTTCATCTCATCCATAATGGAACGCTTCTTTTTCCCCATGGCTTTTCTAAGGGAATCGGCTTCTCCTTTGGAAAAGCCTGCAAGTTCCTGCGATAGCAGCATCACCTGTTCCTGGTAAACCGTAATTCCATAGGTGTCGTCAAGATATTTTTCCATTACAGGAATGGGATAATCAATCTTTTCAGTGCCATGCTTTCTGCGGATAAACTTTGGAATATATTCCATTGGACCAGGACGGTAGAGAGCATTCATGGCAATCAGATCCTCCAGGCGGTTTGGTTCCAGATCTCTCAGGTATCTTTTCATACCTGTTGATTCAAACTGAAAGATCCCCGTTGTTTCACCTTTGCTGAACAACTCAAAGGTTTTTTTGTCGTCGAGAGGCAATGTTTCTATATTAATATCTATGCCCTTTGACTTTTTTATATTGTCAATGGCATCTTTAATAATTGAAAGTGTCTTTAAGCCAAGGAAATCCATTTTAAGAAGACCTACTGACTCAACATGGCTCCCATCGTACTGGGTTGCATACAGATCAGTATCTTTTGCTGTGCACAATGGAATGTAATTATCGAGTGAGTCTTTTCCGATTATTATGCCACAGGCATGTACACCGGTTTGTCTCACAGAGCCCTCAAGGACCTCGGCATATTTCAAGGTCTGGGCAATCAATTTATTGGAAGACTCTCTTTCACGTGCCAGCTCCGGCACTTCAGCGTAGGCTGCTTTAAGAGTTATTCCAGGTCTTTCCGGAATAAGCTTTGCAAGCCTGTCTGCATCGGGTAATGGCAGTTTTTGAACTCTTGCAACATCACGTATGGCCATCTTTGCAGCCATCGATCCGAAGGTGATTATGTGAGCGACCTTATCATGTCCGTATTTATTAACTACATATTTAAGTACAGACTCTCGTCCGTCCTCATCAAAATCTATATCAATATCGGGCATTGAAATACGGTCGAGGTTCAGAAATCTTTCAAAAAGTAGTCCGTATTTAATTGGATCTATATCTGTGACCCTAAGGCAATAGGCAACAGCAGACCCGGCGGCGGATCCTCTTCCGGGACCAACTGATACTCCCATTTCTCTGGCAGCATGGAGGAAATCCTGCACTATCAGAAAGTATCCCGGAAATCCCATTTTAGCAACCATTTCCAGTTCAAAATCAAGCCGGTCGGTCTGTTCTTTTGTCAATGTTCCCCATCTCTCTTCTGCACCTTTAAATGTAAGGAACCGAAGATACTGATCCTTGTCGGTATAGCCTTCGGGGAGTTCAAATTCGGGCATGATCGGATCATGATCGAGCTTATATTTTTCAATTTTAGCCACCAATCCGGCGACATTATCAATAGCATCGGGAACATCGCTGAAGATGACCCTCATTTCCTCTTCGCTTTTAAGATATTCCTGTTTTGAATATCTTAACCTGTTGGGATCATCAATATCCTTGGCAGTATTAATACATATAAGCCTGTCGTGAGCTTCAGCATCCTCTGCATTAATGAAGTGGACATCATTTGTTGCGATCAGACGGACATTATATTTTACTGACAGCTTTTTAAATGCTTCGATAACTTTCTGTTGAAGAGGAAAAGCAGATCTGTCTGCTTCAGGGTCATAAGTCTCGTGCCGCTGAATCTCGAGGTAAAAATCATCGCCAAAGATGTCAAGATAACTCTTAAGTGCAGTCTCAGCACCTGACAGAGTGCCGTTGAGTATTTCATCCTGGACCTCTCCGGCCAGACATGCAGAAGAGGCTATGAGCCCCTCTTTATACTTTATTAATAGTTCTTTGTCTATTCTTGGTTTATAGTAAAAGCCTTTGATCCAGGCAATTGAAACCAGTTTGATAAGGTTTTTGTATCCTGTCAGGTTTTTAGCAAGGAGAATAAGATGATCACCGGAACGGTCCTCTTTTCCACTGACGTCTTCAATAGATCTTTTGGCAACATAGATTTCGCACCCGATTATAGGTTTTATCCCTTTTTTTGTGGCAAAGTTGTGGAACTCTTTAACCCCGAACATATTTCCATGATCGGTGATTGCGATAGCTTCCATCCCCAGCGTTTTAACCTTATCCATCAGCAAAGGTATATTGGAAGCCCCGTCGAGTATAGAGTATTGAGTATGAACGTGTAAGTGTACGAATCCTGCCATGAGTGGGAGTAAAATATTCAATTAGATGAGTTAACAAAAATACGCAAAATAGAATTAAAATAAGAAGAGACTTTCGCGTAAACAAAAATAAACCGTTGAATAGATATTAACATTTGGTCTTGCTCTGAATCATTAATGGATGAGATAATAAAGAACGTGAACGATCCGACCAGGAATCCATTGTTCATGGCATAATCAATTGTATAACGGGGCTGTCTCAATGAGTCAGCCTCGTTACTATTTCAAGAAATATCAGTTTTCAACAATAGCCTAATTTATTTTAATATTTATTATGAATATTAAATTAAAAGTTTAAAATTTGTTATATGACGCTAACCTACGTTAAAAACAGTAAAAGAGATTCGCTAATTTCCATTTGTTATAATACTAACCCTAAATTGTGAGTTATGAGAAAACTTCTGTTTTTATTATTTCTGTTCTGTGGCTTTTTACTGCCGGCAACAGCACAGCAAAGAACTATTACTGGTACTGTAACTGGTGTGGAGGATAATCTTCCGGTAATCGGAGCTACAGTACAGATTAAAGGAACCTCAGCAGGGGTCCAAACTGACCTGAACGGGAAATATCAGATCACTGCACCCCAGGGTGCTACTATTGAGATCAGGTACGTTGGGATGAAGACCAAAGAGATTACTGTCGGAGCAGCAAATGTTTATGACGTTGCTCTTGAATATGATCTTGTTGGAGTTAATGAGGTAGTTGTTGTAGGATATGGTACGCAGATTAAATCTAAAGTTACCGGAAGTATTTCCAAAGTAGAAGGGGAGGTACTAAAAAATGTTCCTGTTTCAACAGTAGAGCAGGCTCTGCAGGGAAAGACAGCAGGAGTTTTCATTGAATCTGTAAATGGGAAATCGACAGGTACGACAAACATGAGGATTCGTGGATCATCTTCCATTACAGCAACCAACCAGCCACTTTTCGTTGTTGATGGCATACCTTTAACCGTTGAAGCATTAAACCAGTCGGGTGCTGTTATTAACCCATTAACTTCAATTAATTTCAACGATGTTGAGTCTATTGATATTCTTAAAGATGCTGCTTCTTCTGCAATATATGGTTCAAGAGGCGCCAACGGCGTGGTTATTATTACAACAAAAAAAGGGATTAACGGAGCTACAAAATTAAACTTTACTATTCAATCAGGTTTTAATGAAGCCTCGCATAAAAGAAAATTCATGAATGCCACACAATATGTAAAATATTTTGAAGACGCAGCCTATACCAGCGATTTGATCGATGGGATAGACCCGATTAATAATCCGGGAGATTATTCAAATTCATGGCTGGAATTCGTTCGTGGAAGGTTTGAGAGATATTCCGGGTGGGCAACATACACAGATCCTTCTCTTGCTGTGAATACGAATTGGCAGGACCTGGCATTTCAGAAAGGTAAAATATTCTCAGCCGATATGTCCGCGCAGGGAGGTAACGATAAATTAAAATATTTTACCAGTCTTTCATATAATAATAGCCAGGGTATTCTTGTTTCCAATGGTATAGAAAAGATCTCTGCAAGACTTAATATTGATAATAAAGTAAGCGATTTAATTAACCTGGGTTTTTCCCTAAGCTTAAACCGGACCAAAATTGACCAGGTTGCTGCGGATAATGCTTTTTCTTCACCTTTACAGCTTGTTGCATTGTCACCAATAACTCCTCCAAGGGATAAGGATGGTATACTATATAGCACTCCGACAACTACCTACTACAACCCTCTTATCGATGTTGAATATGCAACCAGGGATATAATTGAGTACAGATCCATAGCCAATGGATATCTGACTTTTAATTTGCTGGAGGGACTTAAATGGAGAAATGAACTTGGATTTGACCTTTACAATCTTAAAGAAAATGCCAGGTACGGGAAACGAACTGATTCCGGAATCGGCGCAAACGGTTATGGTTTTGCAAACTACGGTCAAACCCAGAATATTACATCAAAATCATACTTAGATTATATGAAAAGTTTTGGGGATATAGGTCTTAGCGCTGTACTGGGTACTGAATTTCAGTATACAACGGTAGATAATGCCTGGGCCGAAGGAGAACAATTCCCGCTTGATCAGCTGAAAACTCTTGCAAGTGCAGGATTAATTTCCGGTGCAAGTTCGACCCTTACAAAATACAGTTTCCTTTCATACTTTTCAAGGGTTAATCTCGATTACAAGTCAAAATATCTTCTTACAATTTCAGGACGTATCGACGGTTCTTCCCGGTTTGGGAAAAACAACAGATATGGTGTTTTCCCGGCAGCTTCTCTCGGTTGGGTATTAACAAAGGAAAGTTTCTTGTCAACCAGTACTGTCTTAAGTTTTCTTAAACTAAGGACCAGCTACGGGCTGACAGGTAATGCAGGTATTGGAAATTTCGGACAGCTTGGTCTTTATGGAGTAAGCCGATATAATGGTCTTGGAGGCATTATACCGAGTCAGATTCAGAACCCGGATCTTGGATGGGAATCTACCGGCCAGGTTGATTTTGGAATTGATTGGGGATTTTTCAAAAATCGAATCTCGGGGGAAATAGATTATTATGTTAAGAAGACCAAAGATCTTTTGCTCAATGTTCCGGTACCGGAAACATCCGGATATTCTTCCCAGCTGAAGAATATCGGATCTGTAGAGAACAAAGGATTTGAGCTTGTTATTAACACTAACAATGTTACCGGAACATTTACATGGAATACAAATGTAAACTTATCATATAACAGGAACAAAGTTGTCAATCTTGGTGGTCAGACCATTATTGATCAGGGAAGCGCCCGTTATATGAATGTGGTAATGGTAGGTCAGCCTATTGGAGTTTTCTATGGAGCAGAGTATGCCGGGGTTGACCCTAACAATGGTGATGCTCTTTGGTATGTTAATGCAAAAGATGCCAGCGGTAATATCACAAATCATACGGCAACAACAAATACTTTCAATGATGCAAATTTTGTTGTGCTTGGAAATCCGACACCAAATCTCATTGGAGCTATAACCAACACCTTAGGATATAAAGGAATTGAATTGGCCTTTACTTTCCAGGGTGTGACCGGGAACAAGATTCATCTTATAGGGGATCAGTGGATGGGGGCAAATGGAGTCTGGTTTGACAATCAGTTAGAATCGCAACTCGCAAGCTGGAAAAAGCCCGGCGACGTAACAGATGTACCACAGGCAAGATTCTATTATGATAATGGTGATCAGAGCCGTAACAGCAGGTACCTGTCAGACGGCTCGTATGTGAAATTACGCAGCTTTATGCTAAGTTATGAAATGCCTAAAAAGATAATCAGTAAAGTCAAACTTGACAGGATAAGGATATTTGTTCAGGCACAGAACCTTCTTACTTTTACAAAGTACAAGGGATGGGACCCGGAAGTATCAACTGATTATCTGAATGATAATATAACTTCAGGATGTGACTTTTATTCCGCGCCACAGGCAAGATCTATTGTCTTCGGTATTAATATTGAGTTATAATAAATAAAATATCTGAAACGATGAAGAAATTATTTTCAATTATATCAATAGTCGTACTTCTTGGAATATTTACAGGATGCGACAAATATCTCGATCTGCAGCCTTCACAGAGTGTCGATGAGAAAGTTGCTCTCACAACGGACGAAAATGTTAAGGGTGTTCTTCAGGGGGCTTATTCCGAGTTTGCTTACGCCGGAATTTATGGAGGTAATCTCCTTAGAAACGCAGAACTGCTCGGAGGTAATGGTGAAATCAGATGGGTTGGCACCTATATTGATCCCCGTCAGTTATTCAGTAAGACTATCCTGACTACGAACTCCGAAGTTGAGGTACAATGGAGAGACAGTTATGAAGTTATTAATACAACTAATAATATACTTTCCGCTCTTAGTGTAGTTAATGCAGCCGATCGGGACAGGGTAGAAGGCGAAGCTCTCTTTCTTCGCAGCCTGATGTATTTCGACCTGGTACGTTTTTTTGCCGATCAGTACAAGTTCGGTGTTGCCAATGACCAATTTGGAGTTCCACTTGTTCTTACACCCACAGGAGTCCTCACCGAAAGCAACTTCGTCACCCGTAATACTGTTGATGAGATTTATAATCAGGTTATTACCGACTTGCTGGTTGCTGCTTCAAAATTACCTGAAGATAATGATGTATATGCATCGAGCGGAGCAGCAAATGCATTACTTGCAAGAGTTTACCTGCAGAAAGGGGATTATGCAAATGCCAGGGATGCTGCAAATACTGTAATTGGTTCAGACTTTTATGCACTTAAGTCTACCTACGCGGCAGTATTTAACAACGACAATAATTCATCTGAAGATATCTTTGCCACACAGATTACACCTCAGGACTATATAAGTTCTATGACGGAGTTCTTTTCAACTCAGGATTTTGGTGGAAGAGACGGTGATATTGAGATCCTTGACGGCCATCTTAACCTCTATTCCCCGGGGGATAAGAGATTAGACCTCTTTTTTAATGGCAATGGTTCGATAGAGTGTGGTAAATGGAATAACAAGTATGGTGTGGTTAACCTTATTCGCCTGGCGGAAATGTATCTCATCAGAGCTGAATCTAATATTCGGTTAAGTACAAATATTGGCGCTACTCCTCTGGATGATTATAATATTATTCATACCAGGGCTGGTTTAGCTGCAGCCGGATCCGTTACATTGGATGATATTCTTCTCGAAAGAAGACTTGAGCTCGCATTTGAAGGATTTAAAATTCATGATATCAGAAGGTTACAGCAGAATTTTTCAACCTTTACATATAACGATCCCAGACTGTTGTTCCCGATACCTGCAAGAGAGCTCCAGGCTAATCCTAATCTTGCGCCTCAGCAAAATCCGGGATATTAACGTAAAATTCAATTATTGAAATAACGGCAGCGGTCATCGCTGCCGTTATTTATTGTATGATAGCATATTATTAAAACAACTTATTAATAAATTAAAAACATTCAAAAATTGAACCAGATCGCTTGAAAATCAATTTGAAGAAAATCAATAAAATTGGGTACATGATTTCTTTTAGTAATAATAATTATTATATCTTTGCAGCCACAATTTTTAAAACAGGTTAAATACTAAAGCGTAAGAATTAATGGCAGTTAAAATCAGATTAGCTAGAAAAGGCCGGAAGAAACTGGCCTTCTACCACATTGTGGTTGCAGATAGCAGATCGCCACGTGATGGCAGATATATTGAAAAGATCGGATCATATAATCCGCTCACTAACCCCGCTACAATCGAACTCGATTTCGATAAAGCTGTGAGTTGGCTGCAAAATGGCGCATTACCTACAGATACATGTAGGGCTATCCTGTCTTATAAAGGTGTTCTAATGAAAAAACATCTTCTTGAAGGTGTTAAAAAAGGTGCATTTGATGAAGCCGAAGCGACTAAGAGATTCGAAGAGTGGATTAAACAGAATGAAGCAAAAATCGAAGCTAAAAAATCAAATCTTGAAAAATCCCAGGATGATGAATTAGGCAAAAAGCTTGCAGGTGAAAAACGAGTTAATGAAGCAAGAGCAGCAAAACTTGCGAAGAAAAATGCAGATCTTGCAGCTAAAGCAGCAGCGGGCGACAAAGCATTAGTCGATACAATTAACGAAGAAGCAGCACCTGCTGAAGAAACAACAGAGTCAACTGCCCCGGAAGAGACTTCATCAGAGCCGGTCGCAGAAGATAAGCCTCAGGAGTAGTTGAACGGTCATAAGGATCAACGATCCAATGGCTTACAAAAACAACATATTGCTGGGAAGAATTATTAAGGTCAGCGGCTATGAGGGAGCCGTCACAGTTAAGTTAGAAAAAACCTTTACTGAAAATATTCCCCAAATGGAATCGGTCTTTCTGGAAATTGAAGGAAGACCGGTTCCTTTTTTTATTTCCGGACTGGATTATTCTGGAGCAGATATTTTAAAGCTCTGGTTTGAAGGATATGATACTGTTGAAAAAATCAGTGAATTCACCGGGTGCAGGATCTTTCTGACGAACGAGATTCCGGATGAAAGCAATAAAAAAACAGATAATCAGCTCCTGATTGGTTATCAGGTGTATACACAGGAAGATCAACTCCTCGGTCCGATTTCTGATATTTTATCGAATCACGGACAATGGCTCCTGAATGTAATATCATTGAATAAGAAAAACATACTGATCCCATTTCATGAGGATTTCATCATCAGTATCGACAGGAACAGGAAAGTTGTTGTAATGGATATTCCGGATGGTCTTCTGGAAATAAATTAAATGTTTAGTGTCAGTTGATGCAGCTTTTCCGGAAAAAGAAGGTCTTTTTCCGGTAATACATTAATAATTATTAAACGTCAGACTATGAAAAGGGGAATTTTTCTGTCAGCATTGATTTTGGCAATAACTGCATCAGCCAGTTTCGCAGGAAACCAGTCGGATGCAAAAGAAACCAGAGATGTATCAGGATTTACAAAGGTAAGCTTTGGTATTTCGGGGAACCTGTATATTAATATTGGTCCCGAATTCAAAGTAGTTCTGGAAGGAGAAAACCGGGTTCTCGAGAATGTAATAACTGAAGTCTCAGGAGGAAGACTTGTTATTAAAAATGAGGATTGGAGAATGAGGAACTGGAGAATGAATATGAATGAAAAAGTTACAGTATATATAACAATGCCGGAATTAACCGCATTGGGAGTTTCGGGTTCGGGGAAAGCCGAAATAAAGGATGCTGTCAAGACCAGTGATCTCAATCTTAGTGTCAGCGGAAGCGGTAAGCTGTATGCATCGGATATCACAGTGTCGAGCCTCAATTGCGGAATCTCGGGTTCAGGGGATATTACACTGGGCAGCAACGGGAGCAGTTCCAAAGCAGAAATCTCAATAAGCGGATCAGGAAATTATGTCGGGGAATCATTTAAGATCGGATCGGCAGAGGTACACATTTCAGGAAGTGGCAATTGTACCTGCAATGTTACGGAATCGCTGCGTGCAAGTGTTTCCGGTAGCGGAAACGTGTCGTATGAGGGTAATCCGAGGATTGATGCCCATGTATCAGGATCAGGGAAAGTAAGATCAAGGTAACTTAGTTCCTTATAATCTTTATTGTGCCGTCCTGGTTCACTTTGATGACAGGGGAAGCCAAACATTTGCTCCTGTCATTCTGACGGTAATTAACGACATAGTCAACCCTCTCAATTACTGTGTTTTCAATTTCATCGAAATTGGCTGGTGAGGGTTTCCCGCTTAAATTAGCTGAGGTCGAAACAATTGGTTTACGAAAACGGTGAATTAATTCATTGCAGAACTCATTGTGACAAATCCTTATTGCGATTGAATTATCTTCGCCGCAAACGCCTTTTGCCAGATTTTTTCCTTTGGGATAGATTATAGTCAGTGGAGTATCGGAAATCCCGGCCAGTTCATATGCTATTTCAGGTATGGTTTCTACATACCGTTCTATCATAGATAATCCATCTACCAGAATAATGAGGCTTTTACTTTCACTTCTTGACTTAATTTCAAAGATTTTTTCGACTGCGATAATGTTTGTAGGATCACAGCCAAGCCCCCAAATAGTGTCTGTTGGATAGAGTATAATACCACCTTGCCGAAGGGTATTCAAAGACTTTTTTATATCTTCTTCGAAGGTCATTCAATTGAAGTTACGGTCTGGGAACACTCTTGTTCAACAGTCTTAACTTCTTATATTTATTGAAAGTGGATTTTGCATACATCGAACAGATCAGGTATCCGTTACGACCATCAAGGATCCCTCTGTTGATTATATATGATCTGAAAAAGCCCCATATAAAATGAATATATGGTGTGAAAAAATTTGCCTTTTTTCCGGCTTTATGAAACTCCTCAGCACCAATCATTGAATACCTGTTCATTTTATCGATATGATCCTGCAGCGAGGAGAAAGGCCAGTGGAGCAAATCACCCTTCAGCTTCCCGATTGTGGCCCCGTTTGACATTAAAAATTTCTCATGAAGATTGAGCTCTCCCCATTTACCATGATCGGCATAAAAAAGTCTCAGCTGTCTGTCCGGGTACCATTCTGAATGATTGATCCATGTTCCACAATAATTACTTCGTCTGTTAAAGAGGTAACCGTCGTAGTCCCAGTTATCTTTAATAGCTATTAAGGATTTTCTGAGTCTGTCACTTAAAGCTTCATCAGCATCCAGAGATAAAATATGCTTATGTGTGGCAAGTTGCAGTGCAAAATTCTTCTGATCGCGGTATCCTTCAAATGCATGTTTAATAAATCTGACGTTATATTTCTTACATACCTCTTCCGTGGCGTCAGTGGAAAATGAATCAACAACTACTATCTCATCAGCGATCCCATCTAATGATGCAAGACATTTATCAATAAATAACTCTTCGTTATAGGTTATTATTACAGCGGATATTTTAGGCATACATTAGCATTGATTTGGATTGTGGCCAAAATTAACACAAAATCAATAAATAGCAATTTTTAAAAGAAGGTATTTTTTTAAGGGGATCAAATAATTTAAGTTATTTAACAGCAAATATACATACTTAAGGTTCAAATATCATGCCGGGATATCATTCTCATTAAGTGCCTCATTAAGAGAAATTTTAATCCACAATGTACCTAATTGTGATCAGTGAAAATAAATTCAACTATATTTAAGAGCTGATTCATCTAAAAATCAACTAATATGGATGGAATATTTGATTTTTTAAAACAGCTGGTTAACCCCGAAAGCATCATACACTATGGTGGAATTTATTTACTTCTTTTTGTAGTGTTTGCTGAAACCGGCCTGTTCGTCGGTTTTTTTCTACCGGGCGACTCGCTGCTGTTTACGGCAGGATTATTATGTTCGACCGGGATTCTCGCAGTCCATCCTGTACTCCTGGTTATATTAGTTATTATTGCCGCTGTTGCAGGTAACCTGGTTGGTTATGCATTTGGGAAAAAAGTAGGCCCATTATTATTCACACGCAAATCGGGTTTTTTCTTTCGGCAGGAACAACTTGTTACAGCACATGAATTTTATCTGAAACACGGAAAAAAAACAATAATCTTAAGCAGATTTCTTCCGATTGTCCGGACGTTTGCTCCAATCGTTGCCGGAATTGTAAAGTTGGATTTCTATAAGTTTTTTATTTACAGCCTTATCGGGGCTTTTTTTTGGGTAAATATTCTGATATTAACAGGATATTTCATGGGTAAGTATATTCCCGGAATAAAAGACTATCTTGGATACATTGTCATCTTCCTGATAGTGATCACATCTATTCCGTTCATCTATAATTCTATTAAGAAAAAACTTGGGAAAAAAATCAATAAAAAGGGGTGAAGCAAGATTTGCCTGAGATTATATGTTTATAATTGAATGCCTTACGTATCATATATCCCCTAATGGAGGAACTGTTCATAGCAAATTCTTCTTTAGACTCTTTTTAAATTACAAACTATTTTAAGAACACAATTTTTTCGTTTGCAATAATAAAAAACTAATATAGTTTTGTACCGGTGAATTTTTTTTTAACTCTAAACCTTTTAATTTTTAATTTAAAAACCGATATCATGATTAGTAGTTTATTTTGGATTATTCCAATTTCAGCGCTCATGGCATTATTGTTCGCCTGGATCTTTTATAAGGGTATGAAAGTACAGGATGAGGGAACAGATAAGATGAAAGAGATTGCTGAATATGTAAGGGAAGGTGCAATGGCTTACCTGAAAAGCCAGTACACAGTTGTTGGCAAGATTTTTATAGTTCTTGTAGTTCTTTTATCAATACTGGCCTACATGGGTGTTCAGAATCCTTTTGTACCGGTAGCTTTCCTGACTGGAGGTTTCTTCTCAGGGCTTTGCGGTTATCTGGGTATGAAAACTGCAACATTTGCATCCAACAGGACAGCATGGGCTGCCTCAAAATCACTCAACAAGGGATTACAAGTAGCTCTGCGCAGTGGAGCGGTTATGGGTCTGGTTGTTGTTGGATTCGCTCTCCTCGACATTGCAGCATGGTTCATCTTCCTCACTAAAGTTGTATTTACTCCTGAACATATGACCACTGGTTTTAATTTCCTCGGTCTGACATTTGTGCAGGCCGGAATTGATGAGCACCAGAAATTTGTTGAAATTACCGCAACAATGATCACTTTTGGAATGGGTGCTTCCACACAGGCGCTTTTTGCACGTGTTGGTGGTGGAATCTTTACAAAAGCTGCTGATGTAGGCGCTGACCTTGTTGGTAAGGTCGAAGCAGGAATTCCTGAAGATGATCCACGTAACCCGGCAACTATTGCTGATAATGTTGGTGATAATGTTGGTGACGTAGCCGGTATGGGTGCTGACCTGTATGAATCATATGCAGGCTCAATACTTGCAACAGCTGCCCTTGGTGCTGCACTTCCTGCCATTGCGGGACAAGGAGATTCTCAGATTAAAGCTATCATAGCTCCTATGCTTGTTTCAGCAATCGGAATTTTATTGTCAATCGCAGGAATATATATGGTAAGAACAAAAGAATCGGCTTCTCCCAAAACTCTTCTCAGAGCACTTTTGCTCGGAACAGGAGGGAGTTCAGCTCTAATACTGGTTGTTCTGGCAGTAATGGCTTATGCAGACTGGATTTCCTGGGGCGTCTTCGGCGCTGCAGTTGCAGGACTTATTGCGGGAGTAATTATCGGGCAGTCTACAGAATACTATACTTCTGATGGCTATAAACCAACACAGGGTATAGCAAAACAATCTCAGACAGGACCGGCAACAGTAATTATTGAAGGTATGGCAGTGGGGATGTTCTCAACCTGGCTGCCTGTATTAACTATAGTTGGTGGTATTATTGCCGCTTATGGCTTAGCAGGTGGATTCCACAATTTTGCTATGGGCGTTTATGGTATCGGATTCGCATCTGTCGGTATGCTTTCAACACTTGGAGTGACACTGGCAACAGATGCTTTCGGACCCATAGCAGATAATGCAGGTGGTAATGCTGAAATGGCAGGTCTTCCCGAAGAAGTCAGAGAAAGAACTGATGCCCTTGATGGGCTTGGAAACACAACTGCTGCTACTGGTAAAGGATTCGCTATCGGTTCAGCAGCTTTAACAGCCCTGGCTCTGGTTGCCGCATATATGGAGGAAGTGAAACTCTGGCTCGGCAGACTTGCTGACAAGAGTGTTGATGGGTATAAACAGATCGGTGATGTTTTGTTTTATAAGAGTCATGTTCCGGCAGCAGTACAGGCAGGCCAGCAGGCAGTCGAAGTTTCACATGCCGGAATCAAAGATTTTGTAGCAGCCTATAACCTTTCGCTCTTCAACCCGATATTGCTTGCAGGTCTTTTCATCGGAGCAATGATGTGTTTTGTGTTTGTTGCAATGACTATGAAAGCTGTAGGAAGGAATGCCGGACGAATGGTTGATGAAGTAAGACGTCAGTTCCGTGAAATTCCCGGAATTATGGAAGGTACAGGAAGACCAGAGTATGCAAAATGTGTTGCAATTGCAACTAAAGGTGCACAGAAGGAAATGGTTGTTCCTGCTCTTATGGCAATTATAGTACCAGTAGTTACCGGTATCGTTTTTGGTGTTCCCGGAGTTGTCGGATTGCTGATGGGCGGAATGACTACAGGTTTTACTCTTGCAAGTATGCTTAACAATTCAGGAGGTGCCTGGGATAATGCTAAAAAGTACATTGAAAGAGGCAATTATGGCGGGAAGAAAAGTGAATGCCACAAAGCAAGTATAGTTGGAGATACAGTAGGAGATCCGTTTAAAGATACCTGCGGTCCGTCGATGAATATCCTTATTAAACTTATGTCAATGGTAGCCGTCGTTATGGCAGGCGTTACTGTTGCATGGAGTCTGTTTGGTTAGCCGACAGAAAATTCATAAATAATTACAGGGGCTCGCTATTGCAAGTCCCTGTTTTTTTATGTTTTATCCTGCAAAGGGTCCGTTCAGATCTTCCAGGAGCTCCCTTCCCAATACTCCCCTGGCGATTTCACGCACCTCGCCTGTCATCTGGATATTCCAGTTCTTATCTATTTGTATTTTTAGCGTTCCGCCCTGCATATGCATGATAAGATCACCTTTGATCAGACCTCTTTTGACGAGAATGCATGAAGCTGCACAGGATGAGCTGCCGGATGCCAGCGTATAACCGGCTCCCCGTTCCCAGATCAGAATCTGTGCATCGTGATCTGAAAGGACCCTGGCAAACTGCACATTGATACGATTGGGGAACAATGGATGATTTTCCAGTAAGGGACCATAGGTGCGGATTTCTTTCTCATCCAGCTCCTGTTTGATAACAACACAATGCGGATTGCCTACAGACACACAATTCACTTCAAATTCCTTGTCTCCTGCCATTATTTTCTGCCCGATGAATTCCGGTCTATCCGAATTTACCGGTATGTCGCGCGAGGCAAAGATTGCCTTACCCATATCCACCCGAATCAGCATTGCTTTTCCATTTTTATCTTCAACGATCTCAGAATAAACAATATCGGTGAGTGTTTCAACGGAAAATTGCCTGGTCCTGGCATGGCCATAATCGAATAGATACTTACATAAAATGCGAAGCCCGTTACCGCTTTTTTCCGCCTCCGAACCATCCGGATTATAAACCCTGAAACCAAAATCAGCTTTTGTCGACGGCACCTTCAATACAATGCCATCCGAGCCAATCCCGAAATGGATGTTGCATAAACGCACTATAGCCTGCTTCGTGAGTTGAAAATCTATATTTGTACTATCCAGGACAATGTATTCATTGCCCAATCCATGCATCTTTACAAAACTGTTTTTTTCCATCATTAACTTATATATTCGGGGTACTGTTTAACCGGATTGATGATACCAAAAAGCTTTATTTATCTGTTTGCTCTGGAATAAATATAATTCATTGTTTCAGGATGAAAAGTAACTTTAATATCTTTGCGCAAAAATATATAAAATGGCGCAGATTAACGATAATTATTTTAAACTTCAGGCTGGTTACCTGTTCCCCGAAATTGGAAGGCGTGTTCGTGAATTTCAGAAAGAACATCCACAGGCTGACATCATTAAAATGGGGATTGGCGATGTAACACAGCCACTGGCACCTTCTGTAATCCGTGCTTTTCATGAAGGCGTTGAAGAAATGTCGAAAACCGAAACATTTAAAGGATACGGGCCCGACCAGGGGTATGATTTTCTGCGCGAAGCTATTGCAAAAAACGACTATCACGATCGCGGCGCTGCTATACAAACCGATGAGATTTTCATCTCGGATGGTTCAAAATGTGATACCGGTAATATTCTGGAGATCTTTGGCATGAATAATATCATTGCCGTTCAGGACCCTGTTTATCCCGTATACGTCGACACAAGCGTGATGGGAGGACGAACCGGAGAATATCTGAAAAACGGGTATTATGACGGACTTGTGTACCTCCCATGTAACGCTGAAAACGGCTTTATTCCTGAAATTCCTAAAAAGAAAGTGGACTTAATCTTCCTCTGCTATCCTAATAACCCTACAGGAACAACAGCTGGTAAACAGGAACTAAAGAAATGGGTTGATTATGCAATTAAGAATAAAGCAATCATACTTTACGATTCAGCCTATGAGGCTTATATTTCTGACCCCGGAATTCCACATTCCATATACGAAATTGAGGGTGCAAGAGAAGTAGCTATCGAGTTCCGCAGTTTTTCAAAAACTGCAGGATTTACAGGAACCCGTTGTGCCTATACGGTTATCCCCAAGAATCTTATTGGTTCAACTTCGGACGGATCAGAAAAACCTCTGTATCCCCTCTGGTCCAGAAGGCAAGCCACAAAGTTCAACGGGGTATCGTACCCTGTACAGAAAGCCGCCGCTGCTATCTTTACACCTGACGGAAAGAAAGAAGTGAAGGCAACTATCAGTTATTATATGAATAATGCTAAAATTCTGCGTGAAAGTCTTGCCAGGCTGGGCTTTAAGGTCTATGGCGGAATAAATGCCCCGTATGTATGGGTAAATTCCGGCCGGAATATAAAATCATGGGAACTTTTCGATAAACTGCTGAATGAAGCAAATGTGGTTGGTACTCCCGGATCAGGTTTTGGGCCATCCGGTGAAGGGTACTTCCGTTTTTCTTCATTTGCCACACACGAAAGCGTGCTGAAAGCTATGGAAAGACTTGGGAACCTCAAATGGTAAATCGTCAGCCTTCTGGCAGCAGGTGAGAGTGCCGGGCGAATTTTTTACCCTGGAGTTTTATTTGTAGCCATTACCATTTTTACCTTCAATCTGTTGCCAATCTCAAGAAGATCAGCAAGATCCTGAACAGTAAGAGTATACTCTAACCTGAGAATTACAGTTGGTTCCTTTAGAGTACTGATCCTGGCTTTTAAAAGAGGTTCTATATCGTCAAAAGCTATCTGATGACTGTCGATGTAGTATTTTTTATCACTGGTAACCGAAATTGTTATCTGTTGCTTGCTGAGATTTTGAGCTGATTTTGAGTTAGGTAATAATAGCTTTATTACATTAGGATTGGCCAGAGAGGAAACAATCAAAAAGAATAAAAGCAGGAAGAACATGATATCATTCAAAGATGATGTGCTTACCTCCGGCTTAAAATGTTTTTTTCTGCTGATAATCATATTATAAAACTTTTACGACTTCATTTGCCTGTCTTTGCATATCTATTGAATAACGGTCTATCATCATCTGCAAATAATGATAACAGCTGTACGCTATTACTCCGACAATTAATCCGGTACCGCTGCAGATCATTTTCTGATACAAGCCCCCTGCGATAATGCCAATACTGATATTGTCAGCCAGTGATATGTTATAGAAAATTTTAATCACACCGGAAATAGTACCGATGAATCCGAGCATTGGTGCAATACCGGCAATAATACCAAGGTAACCTGTGTTTTTTTCCATCATTGCTATCTCCAGGTTAGCTGTAGCTTCCATGTAACCTTCAAGATCTTTTTGGGATTTGCTGGTCTGGTTCAGACCGCTTTCAAGAATTCTGCCGAGAGAGGTATTATTATTCCTGGATTGGTTCAGGGCCTCTTCAGGTCTGTTGTTCCTGATCTCATTGATAATGTTTTCGACAAAGATTTCATCAACAACTGCGTTTTTACGGATATAAACAAACCTTTCTATGAACAGGTATATGCTAAAAATTGATAAGAGAATAATGGGGATCATTATAAATCCCCCCTTCATTAGAAGCTCAGCCACATTATTAACAGTATTGGTGTCTTTTAAATGTGGTTGCAGGAGGACAACCAGGACGTTGATAAGGTTCATTTTAATCGGTTTTAAAATTTATGCTAAATTAATATATAAAGAGTTGTGTTCACTCTGAAAAGTAATTTTTTGCCACCAGGTCACCAGGACACTAAGTTACACTAAGGATTTGTAATATATATTGGCTCTAAGTTATTCTATATGTTGTTTGGTATAATTTATTACTTTTGAAAAAACAGTTGCGAATGAAACTCCCCTCACTGATAGATATTCAATCTGCTCATGCCCGGATTATGCCATACATTCATCATACTCCGGTTATGAAGTCTCAGCTGTTAAATGAACTTTTCAACTGTGAACTGTTTTTTAAATGCGAGAACTTTCAGAAGGTTGGTGCATTTAAGTTCAGGGGAGCTACAAATGCGGTACTCTCATTGACCCCTGAGGAAAAAAACAAAGGTGTTGTTACCCATTCCTCAGGTAATCATGCGGCTGCTCTTGCCCTTGCTGGCAGGATGAACGGAGTTAAAGCGAACATTGTGATGCCCGAAAATGCACCGGTTGTTAAAAAAAATGCAGTTGCCGGTTATGGGGCAGAGATCACATTCTGTAAACCCACCTTACAGGCCAGGGAAGAGGCTTGCCGTTTGATAATGGAAAGGACGGGAGCAACTCTGGTTCATCCTTATGATAATTTTAATGTTATATGCGGACAGGGGACGGCTGCCCTGGAACTTCTTCGGGAAAAAACTGATCTTGAGATAGTCATAGCGCCAGTTGGGGGTGGTGGACTGATGAGCGGCACTTCTGCCTGTGTAAAAGGGATTAATAAAAACATTCAGGTTATTGGTGCAGAACCAATTATGGCTAATGATGCATACATCTCTTTTACTACAGGGATACTTACCCCTTCAGTTAATCCATTGACAATAGCCGATGGGCTTCTCACTTCACTGAGTGAACTTACTTTTTCGGTGATCAGGAAAAATGTGGATCAAATTCTTACTGCTAAAGAAGACTCAATAATTGAATGCATGCTTCTTGTATGGGAAAGAATGAAGATCATTATTGAACCATCTTCTGCAACAGTTCTTGCCATCGTAAAAGAAAACCCGGTTTTATTCAGGGGAAAGAAGATAGGGTTGATTATCTCAGGTGGAAACGTGGATTTCAGAAAGCTTCCATTCTAATCTTTATATTTTAAAATAAGCTATTATTGGATAATGATCGGAATACTTCACCTTTTTGATCTCAAAATAGCTGTTAATAAGAGCTTTATCATATAATATATAGTCTATTCTGTTTGGAGGGTAATTACCTTTATAAGTGAAACCGGCGCCGTACCCTGAATTGACGAAGGAATCCAAAAGTCCTTTTCGTATTTTTCTGTAAGAATAAGATACAGGGGTATCATTAAAGTCTCCGACAACTATCACCGGGAAAGGAGATCTGGTAATCTGATCTTTAACTACCTGGGCCTGAAGAGCTCTCTTTACAAATCCCTTTTTCAGGCTTACTGACAGACTCTTTACTTCGCTTATAGTTTCTTTATTATTGGAAGTTGTAATCTCATCAATGAATGAACGTTCCATTCTCCTCAACCTGAAGGATTGAAGGTGATTATTATAAATCCTGAATGTGTCATTCCGTATCAGGACATCGGTATATATTGAAAGGCTCGACGATCCGGGATGAATTATTTCTCCTTTGCTTACAATTGGAAACTTACTGAATGTGACAATCCCATAGTACCTGTTTTTTCCAGTTCCTAAGATTTTCAGATGAGAATAATACTTTCCACCGAGAGCTTCGATCATTGCTGCCTCTTTCTCTTCAGGGTTTCCGGATATAAAGAACTCCTGCAGACATATTATATCAGGTTTTTGAGTTTTCAAAAACTCTATTACCTTTTTTTCAGAAGTGGTGCCATGGTTGTTCTCAAAATAATTAAACAAACGCACATTATAACTTAAAACCTTAAATGTGTTGGACTTATTTCCTGAGGGTCTGGCAAATTTTATATAATTCGAAAAGTGGGTAAATCCGATGGCTATTACAACTACCGAAATAAAAGCCTCAAATCTTAATAACATTGCCCAGATTATAACAAGTATAATATTTATTAACAGCAGGTAGGGATAAGCAAGACCAAAAAAAGCGGGTAGGACAAAGTCCCCCGGACTTATAACTACTGCGAGGTAAGATATCAGAAGTGCTAAAGCGAAGACTGCATTTACAGCCAGAAGAATTTTATATAGGATCTTTCTCAATTACAATAATATGTGATTACGAATTTACCTGTATTCAGGGAAAACACTGTTGAAAAATTCTATTTTTTGACAAGGGTGGGGAAAGTTTGTATAAATGAATAAATATCTAAGATCAATTTTTTTTCTGACTCTCTTTAAATAGAGTCTCCTTTTCCTCTTTCGTCAGGCTATCATATCCTCCCTTGGATATTTTATCAAGTATATGGTTGATTTGTTTCTGGTGTTCTGTTTTAATTTTATTATACTCATATTCAGTAGTAACTTTTTTATGCGTGACCTTGAGTTTTTTCCTCGGCTTAAAAATCGTCACAAAGAAATCGATAATCTTGTTGAATCCTTTCCCTAAATCATGTCCATGTCTCAGGTTTATTGTATAAATATACCCGAAAAAAGCCCCTCCTATGTGGGCAAGTTTCCCTCCTGAATTTACAGAAAAGTCCATTATTGAGGTCAGAATAAATATTGCCAGAGCCATATACTTGATTTTTATTCTTCCAAATAAAAATAGTTGCACAGTGTAATCGGGTACATAAGCGGCAATAGCAATTACAATAGCCATTACAGAGGCGGAAGCTCCTATTGCAACGGAGTCAGCTACAATACCTGTAAATGCAGGGAAAATATTAAAAGAAATAATGTAAACAATTGCTCCGCTGATTCCTCCAAGAAGATATACGGCTACAAGCTTCCTCTCGTCGAGATATTCCAGGAATATTCTTCCGAACCAGTAAAGCCATAACATATTGAATAGAATATGCCAGATACCTTTATGAGTGAACATGTATGTAATTAATGTCCATGGTCTTGCCAGTAAAGTATTCAATGATGCAGGAACGGAAAAAAGGTTGAGAGCTTTTTCCGAGATATCCGGGTTTGAGATCAGAAAGCCGATAACAGCGACAATAGTGATCAGAACGAATACTGCAATATTGATATATATCAGCCTGGTAAGGTTGCTTCCATTTCTGAAAGTTAGTTTTATATCGTCCCAGATTCCCATTAATATAGAGTATTTGTTGTCTTTCTCCAGTACCTGATGAGCAGATAACCGAATAACATTCCTCCCAGGTGAGCAGCATGTGCAATATTGCTTCCGGGCTGTGTTACTGCAAGATAAAGTTCTAATGCACCGTAACCGGCAACAAGATATTTGGCTTTGATCGGAATTGGTGGAAAGAGAAGCATAAGCTGGGTGTTGGGGAAGAGAACTCCGAAAGCGAGAAGTACACCAAAAATGGCACCTGATGCACCAACTGTAGGTGTATTAAGCAATAACTGAAGGTTTTGCATTACCGGTTCGGAAAATAGTTTACCCTGATGATAGTATGCTGATCCATCATTAAGTACAACCTGAAGATCTCCGGGATTGAGGCTCTGTATCAGGTGGTTGTATTGGAAAAAGATAACAGTTTCATGAGTAAACGCTGCACCGATTCCGCAAACCATGTAGAATATGAAAAAACGTTTTGGTCCCCATACATTTTCAAGTACCGGTCCAAATATAAACAAGGCATACATGTTAAAGAAGATATGCCAGAAACCACCATGCATAAACATATGGGTGACAATCTGCAGAGGCTTGAATTGTGTTGATTTTGGGAAATAAAGACCGAGTACACTGTTAAGATCAATGCCAAATACGCTGTTAGCCGCGAAATAGGCTAAAAACATTAATATATTGATCATTATGATATTCTTCACTACCGGGGGTAATCCCAGAATGCCTCTGCCGTATCCGTTCATTTATCAGTTTTTATAATATTCCTAAGACTTCAATTGTCGGGCCAAAACTTCATTTCCCCATTTAGATCAGACATATTGTCATTGATTTTCAATCGTTGATACAAACATTTATCATCATTTTTTCGTTTCCTACTTAAATCTTTTATCAATATCCTCAAGGGTAAGAATACTTATGACGGGCTTTCCTTTTGGAGAATAATTTGGTGCCTGACATGCAAAAAGTGTGTCAAAAAGATCTTCCATTTCACCTTGAGTCAACCCTTTCCCATATTGAATGGCTGAAGCGCCAGCCATTCCGGCTGCAACCTTTTCTCTGGCGCCTGTTGAAGGTTCTGACTGTGTATTTTTATAATCCTCAAGCAAAATCTCCAGCAGCTCAAGAGGATCGGAGGTTCCACTGTCTGAAGGTCTTCCGTTGATTGTAATTTTGTTTTTACCGGAATATTGAATATTGAATCCAAGTATTTCCAGTTCCTTTTCTATTTCTTTAATAATAATATAATCAGCAGGATTTAACTCAACGGTCACAGGAAACATATCGACCTGACTTATTGCACGGTTATTGCTCAGACATTCGAGGAATCTCTCGTATAGGATCCTTTCATGTGCCCTCTTCTGGTCAATGAGCATAAGACCTGATTTAACAGGGCAGACAATATATTTATTTTTTATCTGGAAAAATTTTCTTTGCGATTCCCTGATTTTTTCGAATTGTTCCGGGTTATCATTTTCTTTTTCAAGAGCTGAATAGAGTTTTTCCCAGTTAGCAACGTTCTCTTTCTCAAACCTTTCAACGAATCCGGACCTTTCATGGGATTGTTCTTCTCCATCAAAAGGATTAAATTGGGTGTTGATCCCGATTTTTGGTTGCTCGGGAATTATATTAGATGATCTCATCACCGGGATATCTATAAGAGCCTCATTCTCAAAATCAAGTGAGGGGACGATATTGAACCGGCCAAGAGCTTCGCGCACTGACGCCATGAGGATCTGCCATATGGATCTTTCATCCTCAAATTTGATCTCGGTTTTTGTGGGATGAATATTTATGTCAATAGATGCCGGATCAGCCTCCATGAAGATGAAGTACGACGGGATTGCTTCTACCGGAAGGATATTCTGGTAAGCTTCGACAACTGCTTTATGGAAGTAAGGGTGTTTCATAAAGCGGTTATTCACAAAAAAGAATTGTTCACCATATGTTCGTCTGGCATTCTCAGGTTTCCCGATAAATCCTTTTATGCTTATGAGACTAGTTTCTGTCTCAATAGTAATCAGGTCCTGGTTGATTTGTTTTCCGAATACTCCGATTATACGTTGTCTTAAGTTGCCTGGCATAAGGCTGTAAATCTCACTATCGTTATGATGAAGAGAAAATCTGATATCGGGGTGTGCTAAAACAATCTTCTGAAATTCATTGACAATATGTCTTATTTCAGTGTTATCTGACTTAAGAAATTTACGGCGTGCAGGTATATTGAAAAAAAGATTTTTAACCGAGAAACTTGATCCGACAGAACAACTGCAGGGTTCCTGGGTTTCAACCCTGGAGCCGTTTATTACTACAATTGTTCCCGTCTCGGTTTCCTCCCTCCGCGTTTTAAGCTCAACCATTGCTACAGCTGCTATAGAGGCAAGCGCTTCCCCCCTGAATCCTTTTGTCGTTATTGCAAACAGATCCTGGGCTGTTGTAATCTTTGAAGTGGCGTGCCTTTCAAACGACAACCTGGCGTCTGTTTCAGACATTCCCGATCCATCATCAATAATCTGAATTAATGTTTTACCGGAGTCTTTAATGATAACCCTGATATTTTTTGCTCCTGCATCAACCGAGTTTTCTATCAGCTCCTTTACAACAGAAGCAGGCCTTTGTATTACTTCTCCTGCAGCTATCTGGTTGGCTACCGAGTCGGGCAAGAGCTTTATAACATCAGCCATCAATCAAATTATTTTAGTAAAATACAGCAAACACCTGATTTGGATACAGATAATAAAAAGGACAAGGTATCCATTCTTAAAACAATATTACAAATATATAAATAATTGGTACATAACTTTTGAGAGAGACTCAGCGAAGCCAAGTGATTACAATGATGATTATTAAAGTCCAGATGCTTATCTTTGAATAAATTTCAGGGAAAATGAAAAAGCTTGTTATCGGTTTAAGTGTCATTTTTTTAATTGCAGTCTCAGGTTGTTCGCATAGATCAGGAGAGAATGATATTAAAGTAATGACTTTGAATATAAGATACGATAATCCCGGGGATAGCATTTATGCCTGGCCCAACAGAGCACAACAGATGTGTAATTTTATTAAAGATGAAAAACCAGATATTCTTGGTATGCAGGAAGTCTTATGGAATCAATATCTGGTTCTGGATTCCGTTCTTACTGCTTATTCTTCAGTCGGGGTTGGCAGGGATGACGGTGCCCGGGAAGGGGAGATGAATCCCTTTTTCTTTAAAAAGGAAAGGTTTGATATGGTCAGAAACATCACTTTCTGGCTCTCCGACACTCCTGAGATTCCCGGTTCCCGGGGTTGGGGGGCTTCACTTCCACGTATAGTTACCTGGATGGAGCTTGTCGATAAGACCAGTCATAAACATTTTTTCTGTTTCAACACCCATCTTGCGCATGATTCCGATTCAGCAAGGTTAATGAGTTCAAAAATATTATTAAAAGAGGTTAGTAAAATAGCAGAAGGATTCCCGTTCATAATTACAGGAGATTTTAATATGCCTCCGACCAGTACCGGTTATTCGGTCCTGACAGGCCTCTATGAAAGTGTACCTCTGTTTAAGGACACCTACATTATCACTGAAAAGAGGCCATCGGGTCCTCTATATACATTCAATGGGTTCTCTGACAACACAAAAACCGGAAGGATCGACTATATTTTTGTCAGAAGCGGAATGAAGGTACTGGATTATAAAACTATTATCAAGAAGGATAATGGGATCTATATCTCTGATCACTGGCCAGTGGAGGCGGTAATTTCACTCGAGTAATCTGCACTTCAAGCAGTCTTACGGTATCGTCGTACAGCCAGGGTTGAAAAACAGACTGCAATTAAAGCAAGTGAATATAGTTCCCTGCTGATGTCAAATATTGTTGATCCTTTTAGCATTACCATTCTGTTTATACGCATCAGATAAGCAACAGGATTTATCAGATTGAAATCCTGTGCCCACATTGGCATACTTTCATAAGGAGTGAAAATACCGCTCATGAGGATAAAAATTATCATACAAAAAAAAGCAACAAACATATATTGCTGCTGTGTCCCTGAAAAGGTTGAAATGAAAAGTGCTAATCCCAAAACTGCAATCAGAAAAATTGAACTGCCAAGAAACAAAAGTAAAATGCTCCCTTCAAAAGGTATGTTGAATGCAAGTTTCCCAATAACTAACCCGAGCGCAAGATCGATAAGTCCGATTATCAGAAAGGGTACCATTTTGGCAATGATAAATTGATATTTTCTGACGGGAGTAACATTAATCTGTTCAATTGTACCTATCTCTTTTTCCCTGACCATATTCAATCCGGCAAGCAGGAACCCGATTGCCGTTACCAGAATCACCAGGATACCAGGCAGCATGTAATATTTGTAATTAAGCATTTCATTATACCAGTACCTGTTGGTAATTTGTATACGGGGCAAAGGAACAACCGGATTAATTGAGACGTTCTTTTTGATAATATCGATATTATAATCGAGGATAACTCCATTCAGATAAGCCCACGTAAGCTGTGCAGATGAGGCATTTACAGCATTAATAGTCGCAAGGAGTTTGCCCTGTTTCCCGGTTCCGATATCCTTTCCGAAACCTGAAGGAATCCGGAGGATCATGCTGTATTTGTTTCTTTTAAGAAGGTTATTTGCTTCATTATCGGAAAAGGTCGAAAAAGAAACCTTGAAAAATGCAGAACCCTCAAGCTTGTTTATCAGTCCTCTCGACTCGGGAGTCATATCCTTATCTATAATTGCAATCTTAACATTTTTTAGCTCGAATGTTATTGCAGGAACAAGTATCAGCATCTGTACAATCGGAACTGCAAAAATTGCTTTCGATATAAACTTATTCCGGAATATCTGGATAAATTCTTTTCTTATCAGGTAAAATATTGTTCTCATTATACTGCATCTGTTGTTAACTGCTCATTATTCAAGCCTGATCTTAAACTTCCTCACACTTAATCCTATAAAAACTAACGTCATGATTATCAGAATAAATGTCTCTTTCCATATATACATAAATCCTGTTCCTTTTATCATTATGTTTTTGATTATTACAATAAAGTACCTCGGAGGCAGTACTGAGCTTACATAATCATAAATTTTGGGCATATTTTCAATAGGGAAGATAAATCCCGAAAGCAAAATAGTTGGTAACATCAGTCCTATCAGAGAAATGAAGATTGCCTGCTGCATATTCTGCGATACAGTTGAGATAAGAATCCCGAGGGTTAAGCTCATCAAAATATATAGCATACATTCAGCAAGAAGAAGTAAAAGGCTCCCTTTAACCGGCAATCCGAATACGAACCATGATAACGCAAGGATAAGAAGCACATTAATAAATGACAGGATGAAATAGGGCATCACCTTTCCAAGAATGATCTGGATCGGCTTTAACGGGGAGACCAATAAAACCTCCATGGTTCCGAATTCTTTTTCGCGGGTTATTGTAACAGAGGTCATCAGTGCACATATCAGTATAAGGATTAGTGTAATGACTCCGGGAACAAACATAAAATGGCTTTTTAAGCTCGGATTATAGAGCATTTTAACCTCAGGACTGATAACAATGGATTTATTCAACGCCGGCCCTGAAAATTCGGTTACAAAATCATTCACAATGGCGGTGGTGTAGTTAGTGATTAGAGTAGCAGTATTTGGTTCGGACCCATCAGCAATTATACTAAGAGTGGCTTTACCCTCACTGACAAGATTTTTGCCGAAATCCTGTTCAAAAATTATTACAGCTTTTGTCTTTCCCTTCTTAAAGACTTTGTCAATATCGTTGTAATTAAGAAGATTATCAGTTTTTTTAAAAAATCCTGATGAGATTATTTTATCTGTCAGTTTCTGTGTTACTTCATCATGGGACAGATCGAGAAATGCGACTCCGGCGTTTTTAATGTCTGTGCTCACTGCATAGCCGAAGATAAGTATCTGGGCAACCGGAATACCGAAGAGTATAAAAAGTGTCCTGTGATCCCTGAAGATATGAAGGAATTCTTTTTTAACAAACCCAATGAATCTTTTCATCTATATAGTGGGGGTTGGTCTCGCTATCTTTATAAATACCTCCTCAACAGTATGCTGCATTATATTGTATTTTAAGACGTTTCAGGTGTATCAAGGGCAACAATTTTCCCTTCACTCATTATTGAGATCCGGTCGCAATACTCTGCTTCATCCATATAATGTGTTGTAACAAATACCGTGATCCCAACGGATGCAGTCTCATATATCATCTCCCAGAACTGCCTCCTGGTAATAGGATCTACACCTCCCGTAGGTTCATCGAGAAATACAATTTTAGGTTCATGCAGAACAGCAACTGAGAAAGCAAGTTTTTGCCTGAGGCCTAAAGGAAGATCAGATATCATCCTGTTTTCATAATCCTGAAATTGTAGTTTTGAAAGAAGTTCTGCAAGTCTTTTTTTTATTATTGATTTATTCATACCATAAATTCCACCATACAGAATAATGTTTTCTTTTACTGTTAGATCCTCATACAGTGAGAATTTCTGACACATATACCCTATGTTCTTTTTGATAAGTTCAGTTTGCATGTAGGCATCAAATCCTGCTACAGTAACCTCTCCTGATGTGGGCTTTGAAAGTCCTGAGAGAATTCTGATGGCAGTAGTTTTGCCTGCTCCGTTAGCTCCCAGGAATCCGAAAATCTCACCTGCAAAAACTTCAAAATTAAGATTATCGTTGGCAACAAAGCTGCCAAATTTCTTTACAAGATTCTTAACGTAGATTACTTTTTCTTTCATCAGTTTAAAGTTATGTCATAATGTCGTTATTCTCCATGAGTTCGAGGAACCTGTCTTCTATTCCTGCTTCAACTTCCTGTATAACTGCATCATGTATGCCTTCTTTAACAATGTACTCTGAAAGGGAACCCTCTGGAGAGTTATTAATAAAAGTCACATGTATGGAATCTCCAAAAGGGTAAACCGTCAGAATCTCAGGATATTTTCTGAGTGATTTTAAGAGCTTGTATTTCTCAGCAGACTTTACGGTAAAAAGTTTTCTGCTGAAACCCTCTCTGATCTTTTGAGGAGTATCTATTGAAAGTATTCTTCCATTTTGTATAAGTGCCACTCTGTCGCATCTTATAGCTTCGTCCATATATGGTGTCGATACTATAATAGTTATCTTATGTTGTTTCAGTTTCCCAAGCATATCCCAGAACTCTGATCTTGAAACAGCATCGACCCCGGTTGTAGGTTCATCCAGGACAAGGAGTCTGGGTTTATGAATTAATGCACATGATAATGCAAGCTTTTGTTTCATCCCTCCTGAAAGCTTTCCTGCCAGTCGCTTTTTAAATGGTTCAATGTGGGAGTAGATATCGGAAATTAAATCGTAGTTTTCCTTAAGTGTTGTTCCAAATACCGTAGCATAGAAATTCAGATTTTCTTCAACAGACAGATCCTGGTATAAGCTGAATCTGCCTGGCATATAGCCTATGTTTTTCCGAAGTTCCTTATATTCAGTGATACAGTCCATTCCCAGGACATTCATATTTCCTGAATCAGCCAGCAGTAGAGTGGTAATTATCCTGAACAGAGTTGTTTTTCCGGCACCATCGGGACCAATAAAACCAAATATCTCAGATTCATTTACTGAAAATGAAATATTATCCAGCGCTTTTGTGGGACCGAATGTTTTAGTAATGCCAGCTGATTCAATTGCTTTAACCATCCGATCATTTTTTGTTTCCGGTAAATATTGCTTCACCTGGCATGCCTGACTTAAGAGTGCCATCATTTATTACATCTATGTTTACGGCATAGACCAATATTACCCGTTCCTCTTTTGTCTGAATAATTTTGGGAGTGAACTCTGCCTTTTCCGAGATGTAACTGATTGTACCCGTGAATGACCTAAAGCCTTTTTCACCATTGTCAATCCTTACCGTACATTGCTGGCCAATCTTTACACTCCCAAGTTGCGCTCCGCTTACAAAAACCTTCAGTTTTATAACTGAAAGGTCAGCTATTTTAACAAGAGGTTTTCCTGCAGCGGTTATCTCTCCGGCTTCCGAATACTTTTCAATTATAGTCCCTTTCAGAGGACTTTTTACCAAACACCTTGTTATCTGTTCATTCAGAGTGGTTTTTTTCGATTCATAAACGGCCAGTTCAGCAGCGACAGCTGCTTTCTGGGTATTATTTGCTGAGATCTGCTTTTGAAAAACAGCAACCTGTCCTGTCAGATCATCGTACTGTTTTTGCGTGGCTGCATCGTCCTTAAGCATCTTTCCTATCCTTGAGATGTTTACATTAAGGTTCTCAATCTGCTGATTAAGAATATCATTCTGAGCATTGATTGAACTGATGCGTATGGTGACACTCTTCATACCAGCGTTTATTTCAGCTTTCTGCAGATGAAAAATAGTTGTGTCGATAAGGGCTATTGTCGCGCCTTTATCAACCAGTGTTCCCTCCTGCAGATCAAGCTGCATGATGCGGCCGCTAGTTTCTGCAGAAATAATGACTTCTGTAGCTTCAAAGTTTCCGAATGCATCGGCTTTATCGGTGGTGTTTTTACAGCCGGCAAGAAGGATGACGGCGATTATTATTAAAGATCGGGTTTTCATGATGTTATAATGTTTGTATTTCATTGTATTGAATCTTTATATTCAAATTTTATTGCTACAAAACTCTGCCTCTATTTTTGCCCCCTTCCCGATAGCTATCGGGACCCCCTGCAGGGGGGCCAACCCACTGGTTTACTCTATCTCCTTTCCACTTATATTCAGATACTCAATTTTTGCCATAGCAAGATTTATTTTGTGGATCTCATAGTTTATCATAGCCTGCCTTTCTGAATTAAGTTCATTCATATAATCAGTTGCAGTAATAGTACCGTTTTGATATTGCGATTCGGCTGAAGCAGTAATCCTTTTCCTGAGGGAAATAAGTTCAGTATCGGATTCAATCATTGCTTTCAGACTGGATATTTCAGAGTTTTTTGATTCAAGAAGCCTTTTGAGATTATCAGTCAGATCGTTTTTCCTGTTTTCGAGAATTCCCTGTTGCAGGGTTACCATCTGTTTCTCATTTTTTGATTTATTCCAGTCGAAAATATTCCATTTAATACTGGCCCCAAGCATATAATAAGGAGCAAACTCATTTTTAAAGAAATTACTGCCCGGAGGATTTCCGTATCCGAGAGTGGCAAATCCTATAGCTTTAGGCATTCTTTTGCTTTCTATAACTTTCAATGTTGCGGCAAGTTGTTCTTTTCTCAGGTCAAATAACTGTAATTCCGGACGGTATAAATCATTGGAAAGGCCATCTGCCTGTGATGGAAGAATAAACTCTGTTGAGGGATCAATTTCATTGCCCGTAAGGTCAGACAGGATTTTAATAAATGAGGCTTTCCTGATCTCATTTTCAGCCAGCTGCTGGTCGATTTTAATCTTCTCGGAGGAGAGGACATCAACGTCTGACTTTATAATTACTCCATTATTAACAGCAGATTGCATTGATGAGATCCGTTTTTTTATTATCTCAAGGTAATTATTCAAAAGCTCTTTTTGTCTGGCGAGGAGCAAAAGGTTGAAGAAATAGCCGTTTATCTGACCACGAAGTTTATAGAGATCTGCTTCGGTTTGTTTTTCGTTAATACTGAGGTCAGCTTTTTCAAGTGCTCTTGCTCCTTTGATTGCCCCGCCGTCATAAATAACCTGGTTAATATCGACAGTGATTTTATACTGTTCATGTGGAAGTGGTTTTATAGCACCGGCAATACCGGGGATAGGAAGTGATCCCAGCACGCTGCTCATGTCGATAACCGAAGAGTTATATATGAAGCTACCGTTGGCATCAAGTGTTGGTAACCAGCCTTTTGCAAGGTTTACATCTTTAAGTTTAGAGATGTCGGAATAGGATGTTTTTTCACCGGAAAGAGCATTGGCAGACATTGCCATGTTGTAACATTCCTTTAGTGTCAGGATCTTCTGGGCCCGGAGTATAAACTGACAGGGAAAAATCAGAATTATCAGAATCAGGACTTTCCTTTTCATTTATGTTGCTTTTAAAGAATTTTCAATTTAAGACACTTCTCACTTTTTGATTGCTTTTATCACAAATTCAGCAGCATACTCTTTTCTCTCTTCTATATACTTATTGAAGTCAATTCCAAGCTTATCAAGGATACCTTCAATTATACCTCTGGCAGCGAAAGGGAAAACGCTTATTGCAGCTATTGATATCATTAACTGGGGCATAGAAGCTTCTGTAATGTTATAATTTTCCAGTTCATTTTTATGTTGTTTGTAAAGCTCCTGCCACAACTTTTCGAAATCGATATTTTTTAAGAGTTTTTTTATTCTGTTAGGATTCCGGTTGATTTCGTTAAGTATAAATGCGGGCAGTTTGGGATTCTCCTGGAGAAAAGTAATGTGTTCTTTAAAGAAGAACCTTATTTTAGCTTCCAGACTTAGATTTTCATCAAATACCGGGGCAAATTTTTTCAGTATTTTTTTGGCGATCATTTCAAAAACAGCATTGAAAAGCTGATCTTTTGTGCGGAAATAATAATGCAATAACGCTTTATTGATCCCTGCATGACTGGCAATATCCTGCATGCGTGCGCCATCCATACCTTTATCGACGAAAACATCGGTTGCTGCTTCGAATATTTTTTCCTCTGTTTGTCTGTCATTTTCTACCATTGTCTTAACCTGTTGGTTTAACTAACCGGTTTAACCGAATGGTCAAAATTATAATGAATTTTTAAAATGTGCAAATATTTTCAGGAAAAATTAATTGAGCCGGTAGTTTTGTTAATTTCTGTATTTTGTCTTTAAGATTTGAAACTCGTTCTCCAGATTTAATTATTTGAAAGTTTCTTATAATACATAATGCAGTATGCAAAATATGTTATGCAATATGTATAATACAATATGTATAATTCAAAAAAATTCTTAAATTTACTGCCTTAGAACTAAATCGTTCTGTCATGAACAATCGCAATCCATTTATTATCACTGGTTATCAGGGTCCGGAGCTATTCTGCGATCGTGAAAATGAAACCCGGACATTGATCAGCAATGCTGAAAACGGTGTAAATACAACACTTATTTCAATCAGGCGCATGGGAAAGACAGGTCTGATCCTTCATACAATGGAGAGGCTTTCAAAAAACAGGAATCATATTTGCATATATGTTGATATATATGCAACACAAAACCTGAAGGACTTCGCAAATAAGCTTGGTAGCGCCATTCTTGATGCATTTCCCGAAAAGAACTCAGCAGGAAAGAAATTCATGAATCTTTTAAAAGGACTCCGGCCGGTTCTTACATACGATGTACTGACCGGACAGCCACAAGTCTCTTTTACCTTTTCAACACAACAGCAATATGAGCATTCAATCGAGAGTCTCTTCCAATTCCTTGAATCGCAGAACAAGCCGATCCTGCTGGCAATTGACGAATTTCAGCAAATAGCTAAGTATCCTGAAACGAACATGGAAGCTCTTTTACGGAGTCAATTACATACATTGAAGAATGTAAACCTGATCTTTAGCGGAAGTAGCCATCATATACTGTCAGAAATGTTCAGTGATGGTACCCGTCCGTTTTTTGCGAGTACTCAGTTCCTCTACCTGAAGGAGATAGAACGTAAAACTTATATCAATTTTATTAATAGCATGTTTAAAAGTTTTCATTATAGTATTGAAGAAGATGCGCTGAATCATGTTGTTGATTTCAGCAGGCTTCATACTTTCTATACTCAATCTGTATGCAACAGGGTTTTTGCCACCCGGTTAAAAATGATAACTCAGGAAGATGTCCGTCAAATTTGCAGAAGCTTTATCTCTGAGCAAGAACCTTTATTCTTTCAATACCGTAACCTTCTGACGCCGATTCAATGGAATCTTCTGAAAGCTATTGCCAGGGAAGGAAAAATATATCAGCCAAACTCAAAAGATTTTATCGAAAAGCACAAATTGGGAATTCCTGCAAACATACAAAGGGCTATGGAATCCCTGCTTAATAAGGAAATGATATATAAAGGCAATGATAGTACAGGTGCTTATTATACTGTTTACGATGTATTTCTTTCCAGGTGGATGGAAAGACTTGAATAGGTATTCTTTAGAAAATGCTGGTTCGTCTCGCGACAAAAGAAAATTCTTTATGAAATATTTGTATTTATAGAAAATAATATTTTATATTTGCAATATATAAACATCTTATATATTAAATTATGATACCATCAGACCTGATCAAAGGATCCCTTAAGACAATCGTCCTTAAACTTTTAAAAGAGGAAGGACCAATGCATGGTTATGCCATTACCCGAAAGGTGGAGGAAATAACCGAAGGTAAAATAAAACTTACATATGGCGCCTTATATCCTATTCTTCATAAACTTGAAAAGGACGGATCTCTCATTACTGCAACAGAAAATTTTAATAACAGAATAAGAATCTACTATGCTCTGACTCCAAAAGGACATACTGTTGTTGCAGACAGGATAAAAGAACTTAACGAATTCATTGAATCACTCCAACGTATAGTTGATACCAAACCCGGATTGAGCCATGCCTGAACTTAATCTTCAACATATTGATCAGATAAGCCGCGACATTACCAGGCAGGAGATTACATTTTCTCATCTCCTGGAAGATCTGATCGATCATGTATGCTGTGATGTGGAAAATGAAATGCAGTCTGGCTTAAACTTCTCTGAAGCCTATCAGCGGGTTAAACAGAAAATGGGACCGCGAAGACTTAAGGAAATACAGGAAGAGACACTTTATGCAGTTGACACTAAATACCGATATATGAAAAACACGATGAAAATTTCAGCTATTGCAGGCACAATTATATTTGGTTTTGCCGCGATGTTTAAAATTCAGCATTGGCCAGGTGCAGGGATACTTATGAGCCTTGGCGCCCTGATACTCATATTTGCTTTTCTGCCTTCCGCTCTCAGTGTCCTGTGGAAAGAAACTCATAACAGAAAGAAACTTTTGATGTTCATTTCAGCCTTTCTGACAGGAGCATGCTTTATTGCAGGTACTCTTTTTAAGATTCAGCATTGGCCTGGTGCCGGTTATATTCTGACTCTCGGATCACTTTCAGGCATACTTCTCTTTATCCCTTCACTGCTGGTGGACAGATTGAATGACAAAGAAAACAAGAGTAAACGGCCAGCCTATATCATTGGCGCAGCAGGGTCGATACTCTTTGTTGCTGGCATGCTCTTTAAAATTCAGCATTGGCCACTTGCATCCCTGTGTATTGTTTTCGGGATAATCCTTCTGTGTTTTTTGGCGTTCCCCATGTTCACATGGCTAACCTGGAAGGAAGAAAGTCATATTAGTTCCATGTTCATTTTCCTGGTCATTGGATTTCTATTGATTATAGTCCCCGGAGCCATGATAACCCTGAACCAGCAGCATAACTACCAGGCATATTACTATCCAAATATTGATCAGCAGAACGCATTATATGACTACTTATTCAGGTATAACAGTTCTCTGATCAGCAGGTATAAAGACTCCTCAAACTATCATGTGATGGAACAGTTACATTCAAGAACCAATGGAATTCTTGCAATTATCAGCAATATCGAGGAAGAAATGGTTCAGGCATCGGAAGGTGAGCCTGGAAAGCCTGCCGTGAGTGCTACCCAGATCAGGCAGTCCGAAACCGGTCAGGAAATATTATACAGGGAGCTTTCACGACCACTGGACCCCGGACCTGCGAAGATTTTTCTTTCGCCTGCCTCTAATGTCAGGAAGGAGCTTAATTCGTCAATGGCGGAATACGTAAACTATTTAACCAGTATAACTGATGCTGAAGATTTGTTAAAGTACAAAAAAATGCTTGACACAGATATATTCTTACTAGCTGGGAAACCTGAAGAAGATATTATGTCTTTAATGTCAGGGCTTCATACCCTTGGAGTTATGAAAAACGCTCTCCTTACTGTTGAATCATGTATATTAAATAAAATTGAAGGGAAATAATAATCAGCTAAACAGATAAAACCATGAAGCAAAAAATATATATTCTTGGCATAATTGCCGCCATGATAATTTCCACAGGAGTTGTTCTCAAATTGAACCATTGGCCTGGAGCAGCAATTTTGTTAATTACCGGAACTCTGATACTGGTACTGCTCTTCTTCCCTGCTGCACTTATTAATAATTACAAAGCTGAAGGTAATAGTCAGAATAAGTTGCTTTATATAGTAACATTTATTACATGCTTTGTTATATTCACCGCAATGCTCTATAAGATAATGCATTGGCCACATGCCGGAGTCGCACTTCTTATAGCCCTCCCTTTCCCGTATATAGTTTTTCTTCCTGTTTTTCTGACAGTTACGTCGAAGAACAAGAATTTCAACATTTACAATACAGTTTTTGTCCTGCTTCTGCTTGCACTGAACTCAGTATTCTCGGCACTTCTTTCTTTAAATGTTTCGAGAAATACAATTGTTGACAGTTTTAACATTTCACGGAACTATAACAACATAGAAACCGCGATGGTTCAAAAAACGAGTATTGGCAAAGAATCGGCAGTTGATATAAAAATTGATGAGATATTGAAAATCGCAAATAACTACCAGGATCTGATATTAAAACATGAAGGGATGACACTCGAACAATGGGAAAATAGCCCCGGGGATTTGCTTATGCCTGAATCCCCTAATATTGCCGCAGGTGTATTGTCAGACAATGGTGAAATACCGGCAGGTGTAAGGCTTGAAAAGGCACTTGCTGAACTTGTTGATTTAATGAAACAAACCAGAGGCTACGAAAAAACTGCCAAAGCTTTACCTGCAATAGTTAACCTGGGTGCAGAGAAAGAGGAAGATCCGGCCCTGACCTTCAGTGGCACAAACATTATTATCCCTCTTTCCTGGGTCCTTATTTACCTCGATGGTCTGGAAGCAAACCTTTCCATGATAAAAGCGTCAGCACCCGTAGTCAATTAATATCAATTTATTGACCATCAGACAAGAGGTTGTCTCAAAAACCCTTTGTAACCTTAGTGGCCCTTTGTGGTAAGATTCAAATCATTGAACCACAAAGGATCACGAAGGGAAAATATAAGTAACACAAAGGAAAAATGAGCTGATAGATAACTTTTGAGACGGCCTCATTTTCATTATGATTCATATCGTAATAGCTGCCATCTATCGGTAAATAATGCCTGTACTTCTATTTAGCTTTCAGAAACTCTGACAGGACTATACTTTTATCTCAAAATTTAAAAGATTTATGAGAAAGTTGGTTTTGATAGTATGTATAGGTTTGTTGGCAGGGACATGCCCGGGCATGTCCCTATCATTACAACAGGATTCCATCTGGACACTTCAAAAGTGTATCGAGCGTGCATATAGCCTTAATATCCAGATCAGGAAAGGAGAAATCTCAAACCAGAGATCCGGGCTCTATGCCGAACAGGCAAAAGCACAGCGGTTGCCTTCAGTTAATGCATCTGTAAGCCAGAATTTTAACTGGAGCAAAAGCACAACAACAGGTACCTCAGGTTTTTCTGGAGTAAATGGTTCAAATTATTCTGTTAACTCCGGTATTACAATATACAATGCTTCACGGATCTCCAATCAGATTAAACAGGCTGACCTGGAAATAGAAGGAGGGAAGTATTCACTTGAGACTACAAAAGAATCAATTAGTCTGAGTGTCCTTAATGCTTACCTTCAGGTACTATATGCTGAGGAGCAGGTTAAAAACAGTCAGAAACAAATAGAATCAACTGTCGGGGAACTTAACCTGGCGGATGAAAGACTTGCTCTCCAGAGTATATCAGTTTCAGATTATGCACAGGTAAAATCGCAGCTGGCAAGTGAGAAACTAACTCTTGCAAACGCTGAAAGTCAGCTCTCGATCGCAAAAATTAACCTGATGCAACTGATGGAACTCCCCGTAAGTGAGAACTTCATCATTGAACATCCTGATTTGCTTTCAGCTATCAATCAGAGCCGGATTCCTAATGTTAAGTCTGTGTATGAAACAGCACTGGCTATTAAGCCACAGATAAAAAATGCAGAAATAAATAAAAAGATAGCCAGCTATGATGAGAAAATAGCTAAAGCCTCATACTTTCCTGTATTGTCAGCAAGTGCCGGATTAAGCTCTGCTTTTTCCAGCCAGTCAAATGATGCTTATTTTGCCCAGGTAAATAATGGATTAAGGCCAACAGCAGGTTTTTCTCTCTCTATTCCCATATATCAGAAGAAACAGGTTAAAACAAGTGTTTCAGTTGCAATCTTAGGGTACCAGGATGCTGAGTTAAGCGAAACCGATACAAAGAACCAGCTTCGAAAAAGCATAGAACAGTCCTGCCTTGATGTAACCTCAGCACAAATAGAATATGAAGCCAGTCTGGAAAATTATAAATCAACTCAGGAATCAACGGCACTCTCTGAAGAGAAATTCAAGCAAGGAATAATTAACTCGGTCGATTACCTCGTTTCAAAAACTAACCTGATAGTTGCAGAGAGTCAGTTTTTACAATCGAAATACAATTTAATATTCAGTTACAAAATCCTTGATTTTTATATGGGAATTCCATTATCGCTATAAGAAAAACATAAAAAGTAAGTATATGAAAAAGAAATGGTTAATAATTATTGGTGTCATATTAGTAGCAGTCGTACTGGTACTTGCATTGAAACCATTTGCAAAAAAGGAGACTGCAACCAGTTTCGAAACAGTAAAAGTTGAGAAGGGTAACATCAGCAATACAGTAACAGCCACTGGCACGATTCAGGCTTTAAAGACTGTTAATGTTGGTACACAGGTATCGGGGATACTACAACATGTATACGTTGATTTCAATTATAACGTAAAGCAGGGTCAGATACTTGCCAAGCTTGATGAGACTCCGCTTCAGACTCAGCTTGACCAGAGCCAGTCAGCTCTTAACCAGGCACAGGCTCAGCTGAACTACCAGGAGGCAACCTATAACAGGTTAAAGGTGCTCTTTGACAAAAAACTGATATCCCAGTCGGATTATGATCAGGCTGTTTTCAATTATGAAAATTCAAAGGGATCTCTGAGTAATGCAAAGTCAGCTCTGGCCAGAGCCAAGGTAAACCTTGATTATGCAACAATAACCTCGCCGATTGATGGCGTAGTACTTAACCGTGCAGTTGAAGAGGGACAGACTGTAGCGGCCAGCTTTAGCACACCGACTCTCTTCACAATCGTGAACGATCTGACGCAAATGCAGGTGCAGACGAGTGTTGATGAGGCTGACATTGGAAAAGTAAAAAAAGATCAACGTGTAGAATTTACTGTTGATGCATACCCTGATATGAAATTCGAAGGTACTGTATCTGAGGTTCGATTACAACCGGTTACCACTAATAATGTTGTCACTTATGTGGTAATAATCAGTGCCCCCAATCCTGACAAGAAACTGATGCCGGGAATGACAGCCAGTTCAACAATCTATGTGGAAGAAAAACAGGGCACTCTTACACTTTCAGGCAAAGCAGTAAGGTTTACTCCTGATACAGAATATTTGAAGAAAATGTTCACAGCCATGCAAAAAAGCGGCAAGATGCCAAAAATGCCTTCAGGAGCAGCAAACGGGATGGGTGCAACAACAGCAGGTATGCCAGCAGGACAGATGCCTCAGGGATTTCCACCAGCAGGTATGGCTATGCCAGGTATAAAACAGGATCCCAAAACAAAGACTGTGTGGGTGAAAGATGAGAAGACAGGTTTGCACCCCAGCATAATTAAGATCGGGGTCGACAACGGCTCAATGGTAGAAGTCCTTACAGGATTAAAGGAAGGGGATGAAGTCATAATCTCTATGGAGAGTTCATCGGGAAAATCTTCTGCAGCAAAATCAACCGACAGAGGTCCGGGAGGTCCATTTCCTTTCTAAGGATCGGGCATAAAAAACAAAAAGATAAATGTTATGAATAATACTATAATTGAAATCTCAAATCTGCGGAAGGATTATCACATAGGGGAGGTTACTGTTCATGCTCTGAGGGGAGTCGATATGAAAATTCAGGTAGGGGAATTTGTAGCAATCATGGGAGTGAGCGGTTCAGGGAAGTCCACAATGCTTAATATCCTCGGCTGTCTTGATAAACCCTCTCACGGTGATTATTTTCTTGATGGAGTGGATGTTAAGACTATGGGTAAAGATGAAACCGCAAGATTACGAAACAAGAAGCTTGGGTTTGTATTTCAGGCTTATAATCTTCTGGCCAGAACTACTGCCATTGAAAATGTAGAACTTCCATTGTTTTATAATTCGCTTATAAAGTCCAGAGAACGCAAAGAATTGGCGCTTAATGCTCTTGAGGCAGTAGGACTCAAAGACCGGATGCATCACATGCCGAATCAACTTTCGGGTGGACAGCAGCAGCGTGTGGCAATCGCCCGGTCGCTTGTAAATAATCCGGTTCTGATACTGGCTGATGAGCCCACGGGCAACCTGGATACGAGAACTTCATTTGAAATTATGGAGTTGTTTCAGGAGCTGAATGAAAAAGGGCGGACTATAGTTTATGTAACACATGAACCCGATATTGCAAAGTTTGCTACAAGGAACATCATATTCAGGGACGGGAAGATCCAGCGTGAGAACATTGTAACAGACAGGTTGAATGCAACGGAAATGCTGAAGAGCCTTCCGGTTGAGGTATATGACGAAAACGATTTAATGTAACAAATTATGCACTACGCAAATTTATTCAGAATAGCCATAAGGGCACTTGTCAGAAACAAGCTGAGAGCATTTCTGACGATGCTGGGCATTATAATTGGTGTTGCATCGGTTATAGCGATGCTCGCAATTGGTGAAGGGTCGAAGGAAAACATCCGCAATGAGATGTCAAACATGGGTACCAATATGGTAATGGTAATGCCCAATTTTCAACGAAGAGGAGGAGTCAGCCTGGGTGCCTCAAGTTCAATGGCGCTAAAGTATAGCGACGTTGAAGCAATACGGACCGATGCTGCATCGGTTTCCGGTGTCTCACCGGAAGTAAGAGCAAGCGGACAGGTTATTTACAGTAATCAAAATACCCAGACAACCATCTATGGTGTGACCGAAGAATATCTTAAAATAAGAAAGCTTGAGATTCAAAGCGGCAGGATATTCAACCCTACAGAATTAAAAGGTATGTCAAAAGTTTGTATTCTGGGACAGACCGTAGTAACTAATCTTTTTGGCACAGGAGCAGATCCTGTAGGCTTATCAATCCGTATACAAAAACTGCCTTTTTTGGTAATTGGGGTTCTGAAAGATAAGGGAGAAAGTGGAATGGGGCAGGATCAGGACGACCTTATTCTCGCTCCATACACTACAGTTCAGCGACGTCTGGCAGCAATCGATTATATTAATGGAATTTATGCATCAGCCATAACTGAGGAAAAAAGCGCAAAGGCGATTGCTGAAATTACCGAAACGCTGAGGAGAACGCATAAACTGAAGGAATCAGCAGAAAATGATTTCAGGGTGATGTCTCAGTCGGAACTTATTGCAACCGTATCGTCAATCACCGACATGCTTACAATACTTCTGGGAGCTATCGCAGGCATTTCACTTCTGGTCGGGGGGATCGGTATTATGAATATTATGTTTGTGTCTGTCACTGAACGTACACGTGAGATCGGACTAAGGATGTCAATAGGGGGAAGGGGGCAGGACATCCTGAAACAATTCCTTGTTGAATCTATTCTTTTGAGTATCCTTGGCGGATCGGTGGGTGTCATATTTGGCTATATTATTGCCAGAGGTGCCGGATCGTTGATGAAAATAGTTCCAATTGTTCAGGTACAGACAGTTGTCCTGGCCTTCACAGTATGTTTTGCCATTGGTGTATTCTTTGGCTGGTATCCTGCAAGAAAAGCAGCAAATCTTAATCCGATTGATGCGCTCAGATACGAATAGATACTCATTCCTCGGGAAATCTGATGACTTTCCGGTGAACCTGTCATAATTTGTTATACTTTTAATACCATGAAAGATTTTTTTACAGGAAATAAAATCACAATACTCCTTCATTTGCTTGCATGGGCAATTCTTCTTGGTATTCCTTTATTTTTTATAAAGAGATGGCAGGTCGGGGAGGATTTTATATGGTTCTATTATATCAATACAATAATTAGCGGAATTATATTTTACACCAATTATATTTTATTGGTTCCAAGGTTTTTTTTCAACTCAAGACGATACAGATATTTTCTCTCTGCTATTATTTTTATCATCTGCTTTTATTTTGTTTCAGACATCTCAAACAGGCTTGTTTTTAAGTATGTTCCCGGGAAAGGGAATATGGAAGAATTTAGCAGACCTGCGGAAAGGGACCGTGAAAAAGGCCCGCCTGTCGGGGGAAAGATGTTTGGAGGACCTCCATTCAGGGAGATGCACATTTATAGTTATACCTTTAATTCGCTGTTTCTTGTTTTCTTCTCTCTGGGGCTGAGAGTTCTCGAACGTAATTCACGGATTGAAAAGCTGCAGAAAGAGCTTGAAAAGGAAAAGCTTAACTCTGAACTTGCATTTCTTAAAAACCAGATCAGTCCGCATTTTTTCTTTAATACACTTAATAATATATACTCGCTTATAAGCATAAATGCTGAGGATTCTAAAAAAGCCGTACTGGGGCTTTCAAAATTAATGAGATATCTGTTATACGACTCGGAACATGGAAATACACTGCTGAGTAACGAAATTGATTTCATGAACAATTATATTGATCTCATGAAACTGAGGATGTCCAATAAGATAGATCTTAAAGTATCATTTCCTGAGAAATATGAGGATATTAACATTCCTCCATTGATCTTTATTCCATTTATTGAAAACGCGTTCAAACATGGCATCAGTTATCGTGAAAAGTCGTTTATTGATATCAGTATGACAACAGAAAAGGAATCGATAAAATTCCGGTGTGTTAACAGCCTAGTTAAAATAAAGGAGGATAACGAGTCTGTCCATTCAGGAATTGGTATGCATAATGTGACTAAAAGACTTAATCTATTGTTCCCCGGAAGACATGATATAAAGATCAATAAATCGGAAACAGAGTTTGAAGTACTTCTTCAGATTAATTTTGCATAATGATTTCAGTAATTGCAATAGATGATGAACCCCTAGCACTGAAGCTTGTTACTGGTTATATCGAAAAAACGCCGGGATTAAAACTTATAGGGCAGTTCGATAATCCTCTTGATGCGGCAGAATTTCTTGCAGACAACAGGGTCGATCTTATTTTTATAGACATTCAGATGCCCGATCTGTCGGGTATTGAGTTCACAAGATTAATAGAAAAAGGGCCAAAAGTAATTTTCACAACCGCCTTTGAAAAATATGCGCTGGAAGGATACAAGCTTGAAATAGTAGACTATTTATTGAAGCCATTCAGTTATGAGGAGTTTTTAACAGCAGTGCATAAAGTTCAGAATTTACTTCGGTTAGAGCAAAAAATGCCGGCAAGAGTAGACGTTAACAATGAATTTCTGTTTCTCAAATCGGAGTACAAAATAAAAAGGATAAACTTTAACGATATCCTGTATATTGAAGGACTAAAGGATTATGTTAAGGTATATATTCAGAATTCACTCAGGCCTGTACTCTCTCTTACCTCACTGAAACTTCTGGAATCAAAACTTCCGGAAAATAAATTTATGAGGGTACACCGTTCATTCATTGTTAACCTTGAAAAGATAGATACTATAGAACGTAGCAGGATTGTATTCGGCAAGGAATATATTCCGGTTAGCGACCAGTATAAAGATAAATTTCAGGAATATCTTGATAAAAATTTTCTTTGAATGCCTTAGATACTTAGATTTGCTTACAGGTAATCTCTTTTTTGTGTTGGATCGGATTCCATCCATAAAATTATTATCTCTGTCGGTGAATTTGAGTGATTTATATATATTATTTTTGTCGATCGGTTTGTATGAATAGATTTAGTGATAAAAGATTTAATAATGTTTAATCCTTAAATACACATGAAAATGAAAAATTTTAAAAATTCAGATCAGCGACTTATGAAAAAGATCAAATCATTTGTGCTTGTTGGTTTAGCCTTACTTTTTACTGCACAGTTATCAGCACAGAGCGGTGCAATAAATTTCTCGGGAACCTGGGCTTTAAATGAATCGAAAAGCAATTTCGGAGACAGCCCCTTTCGTATGGCAGCATCGACTTTAACCGTTAAACAGGAGGGGAACAACCTTTCCACAGAACGAACTGTGAACGGTCCCGATGGACAGGAGATGAAAATGAATGGTAAATACACAATGGATGGCAAGGAATGTGAAAATACCGGCTTTATGGATTCAAAAACAAAATCTACCGTTAAATGGTCGGCCGATGGGAAATCAATAACGATCGCTTCCTCCACCATATTCAATATGAACGGAGAAAATATGGAGATGAAAGGGTCAGAAGCCTGGATGTTGGATGGAGACAAAACACTGAAGATTGAGACGACCAACAGCATGCCCGACGGAGAAATGAAGACATCATTGGTTTATGATAAAAAATAAGGATCTCTTATAAGGATCTTTAATTTTAATTTGGAAGTGTTATTGACAGCGAGTGTCTCAAGAGCTTAACCCAGGATCATTTTATAGCCAATCCCATGCACGGTAAGAATGATCTTTGGGTTATTAGGATCAACCTCAATTTTCTGTCGCAGTTTAAGAATAAAATTATCCACCGTTCTGGTTGAAATATCATATTCAATACCCCATACATCGCTCATGAGATCATCGCGTTGAATGATTTTACCTGCGTTCATATACAGATAATGCAATATTCCAAATTCTTTGTATGACATTTTGATTTCATTAGTTCCTCCAAGCGCCAGGTAATTTTTGAAATTGACACGGATATTTCCTATTCTGATAAATTCCGATTCAGCACTTTCTGCTTTTCCTGCCGGAGCTCGTCGCAGTATGGCCTTAATCCTTGCAAGTAACTCCCGCAGACTAAAAGGTTTTGTAATATAATCATCGGCTCCAAACTCCAATCCTAATACCTTGTCAATTTCCTCCCCTCTGGCTGTCAATAGTATAATAGGTGTATTTACCCCCTGTTTACGGGCAGATTTGCAAATATCAAAGCCTGATACTTCGGGCAGCATTACATCCAGAAGGATCAGATCGTAACGATTTTGAAGGATTTTTTGAAGCCCCGAATTTCCCTCCATAGACGTATCTACCTCGTATCCTTCGAATTCAAGGTTATCTTTCAAACCTTTAACCATGTTCAATTCGTCTTCAACAATCAATATTTTTATCATAGCTGTTTTAGTTGATTAACCGGAAATGAAAGTCTGAATATCGATCCTGATCCTGGTGAGCTTTTAACATAGATCTTACCATCATGTGCATCCATAATATGTTTTACTATTGCGAGACCAAGGCCTGAACCTTTTACCTTATTTGCCAGGTTCGTCTCAGTTACCCGGAAGAATTTATCAAAAATATATTTCTGATTTTTTTCTGAAATCCCTATTCCATGATCTTCTACTTCAACATACACATACTTATCAGATTTCCCTGTTCTGACAACAAGGTCTTTGATCTCGGTACTATATTTCATGGCATTGTCAACAAGATTTACAAATGCATCGGCTACTGCTTCCTTATCAACAAGAACTAAAGGTATGTTTTTATCAGGTTTATAAGAATAGCTGAATCCTTTGTTCTCTATTGAATACCGGAAAGAAAGAGCCGCAGTTTCCACAATTTCATTAATATCGGACTCACTAAAACTATATTTCCGTTTATTGCTTTCGATCTGTGAAAAGCTGAGAATTCTGTTTACAATGCCAGAGAGGCGGGTAGTCTCATTTAAGATTACGGAATAATACTCTTTGACCTTTTCGGCATTTATCACTCTTCCCATTTCAAGTGTCTCGATATACATTGTTATCAGGGCAAGCGGAGTCCGGATTTCATGCGAAACACTTGATACAAAGTCGCTCTTTAGCTGGGATAGCTCTACCTGTTTTGTTATATTTCTGAATATCAGCCATGCACCCAAAAGCAGAATGATATCCATGAGTCCGATTAATAGAAGGTTTCTTTTAATTCTGTCCCTGGCAAGGTCGGCGATTGTAAGCCCTCTCAGTTCTATGCCCATCTGGTAGTTCTTCAGCAGCCAGAAAGGCTCTTTATCGATTATTTTGCCTGGATTAAATTGTTTATTTGAGGTATAAAAAGGCAGATCTTCTCCTGTTCGATATGCGGCAATATGAAATTTACCTTTTGCAATTTCCTGAATTTTCGGATCAAGTACCCTGCTGATAAATTTTTCCGGATCGATAACCAGGACATTGATTATCTCCTGATCGTCAAAACGGGTTAAAAAAACTATCAGCTGCATATTGCGGCTGGTGTAATCAATTGTCTCAATTTTCCGGTAGCCTTCTTTTATAAATGTTTGTAACTGCCGGAGAGTTTTGTTTTCGCGGTTAAGTATCGTGACCATTTCAGGAAGGAAGGCACTATCGGGATATGAAGATGGCACCGATGAAAGAAAATTAAGATTTTTATCGAACTGGATCAGACATTTTACTGATGGGTTTTCATTAATAAGCCTGTTCAGTTCAGGTATGGTATCGGTTTTATAATTGTTAAGGCTGTTTTCAATCCTGCTTGCAAGATTACTGACAATATCATCTGAGTATTGGTTTATTGAATAAAGGATAGCGTCAAGCTGATTTTTATAGATATCCTGTATAACCTTTTCATTCTGCCGGAGATTACCAATCTCGAATACTGAAAAAATAAGTACTGGCAGGACAATAATCCCTATTATCAGCAATCCGATTTTTCTCAGGGAAGGGCTCATTCCGGGATATTTTTTTTAAATATAGATAATTTAAAATGAATTAATCAGGTTTTTAAATCCGGAAAGGAGCCTGTATTTGTAAACGGCTCCTTTCCTTCTAAACAAATTGTATAAATCCCAAAACCTGATATCTTGTAACCGGGAATTGCAGATTGCATTAATTTCCGGATTTTTTCATTTTTCTCCAGTATTCGATATATTTTGTTTGTGTAATAATACCTACAGGTCCTTCATAAATACCGCCAGCACCGCCTGTATCCAGGACTCTGACCGCAATTACATTTTTTTGATTCTTTTTTAACAATCCGTCAGGGATGAAATATCCCCTGAACGCATCGAACTCCTGTCCGGTGGATACCTCTGCGCCCTGTCTTGAGGGGAAATTTCCTGTTGATCCCACCAATGTTCCATTAACATACACCTGATCGATATCATCTATCTTTCCCATCAACAGGACCATTTTCTCATTTTCATTGTTTGGCGGGTAGATGAATGATTTGCGATACCAGGCATATCCGTCATAGTCTCTGTAGCCCTGATCCTCCCATTTCCCGGGAACAAAAATTTCAACCCATCCGCTGTCGTCGAAATCAGATTCTTTACGCCTGAGGTCATCACCCGGTTGAAATTTCCAGGTAGTCTGAAGGTTGACATCGAAATTTACTGATGCTTTTCCACCATATAATCCTATTTCGCCACTGACAATCCCTCCTTCCAGGGTAGAATCGTATACTTTAACTGCAATCAGATTTGAGCCATCGAAGTTTATGAATTGTTCAGGGACATAATAAATACGTTCAGCATTATAGGCTGTGTTATAATCCGGAGGGAAGCCACCTGTTGAACCGATTTTATGGCCATTCAGGTATACTTCATCAACGTCATCTATATATCCCATATTTAAATAAAGCATACGACCTTTATAAGTTGATGGGAATGTAATTGTTTTCCTGTAAAAAGCATATCCGTTGTATCCGTTAAATCCCTGATTTTCCCATGGTGATGGTGCCTTAATGGTTTCCCATTCACTGTCGTTGAATTTTGGTGAAATCCATGCCTCATTGATGCCTATTGAAAACCGCCAGTTACCCTTCAGGCTTTGCAGGAGTACCAGATTTTCCTCACCTGCATAAGCCTTGCCTGATTGAGTGAACAAACATATTAAGGCAGATATAAAGAGGGCTTTTATTCCCGTTGAATTAAGTAATCTTGTCATAATCTATTCCTCCTTCTAATTATCGTTCCTGTAAAACTTGTCATACATGTAATCCCAGAATGACCGGTCGGTATGATATTTATTTTTATATTTCCTGTAATTTTCAGCTGACATAATCCCAATAGGGCCTTCATAAATACCTCCCTGCATCTGGCCATCATATACCCGGATGGCGATAGTGTTTTCCCCATCCCGGTTCAATAATCCTTCCTGAATTTTATATAATCTGCGGGCATTGTATTCCCATCCATTCGATCTGTATTCACCATCTCTCTTCAGATCATATACATTTCCAACGAATTTGCCATTCAAATAAACATCATCAACATCATCAATTTTTCCAAGCGACAGGTACAATTCTCCGTTCGTCAGATTTTGAGGTATTTTGAATTTGAGTCTGTACCATGCATACCCATCGTAATCATTATATCCTTCGTTTTCCCAGGCTGAGGGTACATCGATTGTCTTCCATTCCCCGTCGTTAAAATCAGGGGATTTCCAGCCTTTGATGTCACCGGTATGAAATTTCCATTTACCCGATAAATTGAAATTAAGGAAATCATTATCCTCATCATAATACAAACCGGCAGGTCCCTCAACGATGCCTCCTTCAAGATAGCTGTCATATACTCTTACAGCAATTACATTTTCATCATTTTCCTTAAGAAAATCAGCTGGAATGGTATATTTTCTTGTTTGACTGTAAGCAGTTTCATAGTTTGGCGGAAACTTGCCGCTACCAGCTAACTCTTTGCCATTAAGGTAGACCATATCAACATCATCAATGCGTCCGAGTTGTAAAAAGATAGTAGTATTGACCGGAAGATCCCCCGTTTTGAAAGTTTTCCGGTACCATGCATATCCGTTATAATCTTTATAGCCCTGATCCTCCCACTGTCCGGGTACGGAAATCTGGTCCCAGCCGGAATCATCAAATAAAGGATTTGCCCATTTACTGTCATCACCGATAGAAAATTTCCAATTTCCTGAAAGAGTGACAATTTTTCGTAAGTCTTCAGCCTGGGCCGATATGCCAAGGATTAGAATAAGTGCGACAAAAGTGAAAAACTTATAATGGTTTGTTTTCATTGGTATGGTTTTCGATTAAAGTGAATAATATAGTTTTATAATATTTTTTTCTATTTACACGCAATTATTTTCTTTGTCATACAAAATTGCAGCCTAAAAAATGAATCGCTGTCACAACGTGGTAAAAAATTGTCATGAGTTGTCACCGGATTGTAAAATATTATCGTGGAAGTGGGTAAAAAACACAAAGTGCGCAAAGTCAAAATAATATAGTTCAGCCCGATAGCTATCGGGACTTTGCGATCTTTGCGATAGAACTTTGCGTACTTTGCGGTTAATGGATTTACATTTTTCACCAATAAAAAATTAAAAAATTTGTTTTTTCGAAAACTAAGTTTACTTTTGCAACTGAACGAGATGTTAAAATGAAAGCATTCTGTACAAATTGGCGTTGGTGGTTAAGTTTATTTCACTATTTGATGTGAGACTACCAGCTATTTGTATATAATATTATAAGATATTAATCAGCGGCCTGTCGTACTCACGACAGGCCTTTTTGATTTTACAGGTCGTCAGCAGGTAAATAAAAAATAGTACAGATTAAAAAAAATATGTTATGTCAGAATTTAAAATTAAAACAACTTCCCGGAAACTGCTTGCAGATATTATTACACCGGTAAGTATATATTTGAGGATAAGAGATATATATCCAAACTCCTTATTACTGGAAAGTTCTGATTATCGTGGTAATGAGAACAGTTATTCTTTTATCTGCATGAAACCGCTGGCCGGTTTCGAAGCCGATAAGGGATATCTGACGGAAACATACCCGGACGGATCAAAGATTGTGACTGAAATAAATGATAGACAGACATTTAATACCAGGTTTTCGACTTTCACCAGCTCTTTTATTCAATCTGAAGTACATGCAGATATTCCGGTTAACGGACTGTTCGGCTATTTATCATATGATGCCGTAGAATACTTCGAGAAAATTGAACTAAAACCGGCACAGGACTATCCTCATAAAATCCCTGATGTCAGGTATCACCTTTATAAATATATTATAGCAATAAACCATTATCAGAACACACTGCAGATAATTGAAAACCAGATAAACGGAGAATCAGGGGAACTCGACAGGATCGAGTCATTATTGAACAGTAGAAATGTTGCAATTTACTCCTTTAAAACCACTGGGGAGGAAGGCCGGAATATTTCTGATGACCAGTACATGGCGATGGTAAGCAAAGGCAAGGAACATTGTTATCTCGGAGATGTATTCCAGGTGGTGATGTCGAGGCAATTTTCACGACAATTCACTGGTGACGAATTCAATGTTTACAGAGCTTTGCGATCGGTCAATCCTTCTCCCTATTTATTCTACTTTGATTACGGAAACTATAAGATTTTCGGATCATCACCGGAAGCACACCTGAAGATCAATAAGGGCAAAGCTTTTATAAATCCTATCGCAGGCACATTCAAACGAACAGGTGATGATGAAAATGACAAACTTCTGGCACAGCAACTCTCAGTTGATGAGAAGGAAAACGCAGAACATGTCATGCTCGTCGATCTTGCACGTAATGATCTCAGCAGACACGCCAGCAATGTCAGGGTGGAGAGTTACCGGGAGGTCCAGTTTTATTCACATGTGATACACCTTGTTTCTGCTGTTTCAGGAGAGCTGAAAGAGGGAACAACTATGGCAGACATGATGTCTTCAACATTCCCTGCAGGCACACTTTCCGGAGCTCCTAAATATATGGCAATGAAGATTATAGATAAATACGAAAATCAAAGAAGAGGTTACTATGGCGGAGCAATTGGCTTCCTCGACTTCAGGGGCCATTTTAACCATGCCATTATGATCAGGACTTTTCTTAGTAAAGCTAATACACTTTATTATCAGGCCGGTGCCGGTATTGTCGCCATTTCTGACGAAGAGAAAGAACTTCAGGAGGTAAATAATAAACTAGGGGCACTCAGAAAAGCAATTGAACTGGCACAGGAGATTAAATAAAAATATATCTGAAAAATGAAAAGAATATTGGTTATTGATAATTACGATTCGTTTACTTATAACCTGGTACAGTATATTGAAAAGATCACCGGGTATAGTCCGTCTGTTTTCCGGAATGATGAAATAGCATTGGAAGAGGCGGAGAATTATGATAAAATTCTTTTGTCTCCCGGTCCGGGTATTCCAGTTAATGCCGGCATTTGTATTGACCTTATAAAGCGGTATGCGCCAACGAAAAGCATACTGGGTATTTGTCTTGGACACCAGGCTATTGGAGAGGCATTCGGAGCTAAAATACTCAATCTTAGCCATGTATATCATGGTATAGCTACTCCGGTCCTTATTACGGAACCGAATGATCCGCTTTTCTTAAATATACCTTCCTCAATTATCGGAGGCCGGTATCATTCCTGGGTTGTATCAGGCAATAATCTGCCTGAATGTTTCAGGGTCACCTGCAGCGACGATGCCGGAATAATTATGGGTATAAGCCATAAAGTTTATGATGTACGGGGTTTGCAGTTTCACCCCGAATCGGTGCTTACAGAGCATGGCATAGACATCATAGCTAACTGGATCAGTAACCAGGTTTTACTTAAATAACGCCAGGTATTTATTAAAGACGTGATAACGAAATAAAATATTTTAAAACATGCGGGAAATACTTAATCATTTGTTTGAACACAAAACCCTCACCCGGCAGGAAGCTGAAAGGGTGCTTACCAACATTGCGAAAGGCATTTATTCGGAGTCGGAAATTGCAGCTTTTCTTACTGTATACCTGATGAGGAGCATAACAGTTGATGAGCTCTCCGGATTCCGGGATGCTTTACTGAATCTTTGTATCAGGATCGACCTGTCGGAATTCGAACCCATGGATGTATGTGGGACAGGTGGTGACGGGAAAGACACTTTCAACATATCAACGCTCACAACGTTTGTTCTTGCCGGTGCCGGTATCAAAGTAGCAAAACATGGAAATTATGGAGTAAGTTCAACTTGCGGCTCTTCAAATATATTGGAGTATTTCGGATATAAATTTTCCACCGATAAGGATAAATTGAAAAAGGAGATGGAAAAAACCGGGGTTTGTTTTTTGCATGCTCCGCTTTTCAATCCAGCTATGAAAAATGTAGTGCCTGTCCGCCGGGCTCTGAAAATAAAGACCTTTTTTAATATGCTGGGCCCTATGGTTAATCCGTCATTCCCTACGAAACAACTTATTGGAGTCTATAGTCTCGAACTTGCCCGATTGTATAATTACCTCTACCAGCAATCTCCGGTTCAGTACATAATTATTTTCAGTCTCGACGGATATGATGAAGTATCGCTTACTTCAGAATTCAAATATATACTGAATGGGGTTGAATATATCGTATCACCTGAAATGATGAACTATAAAAGGGCTACGCAATCCGGACTGAGCGGTGGGAAAAGTGTACCGGAAGCAGCTGATCTGTTTATGAAGATCCTCAAAGGCGAGGGCACCTCAACCCAGAATAATGTTGCAACTGTTAATGCTCAGATGGCTCTTAAATGCTATTATCCTGCAAAATCTTTCGAAGATTGCCGCGAAATTGCAGCTGAATCTCTTTTAAACGGTAAGGCTTATAATGCATTTACAAAACTGATTGAATTGCAGTCATGACTATTCTTGACAAAATAGTAGAAAATAAAAAGAAAGAACTGGAAGTTCTTACCAGGATAACTTCTGCCCGAGATCTCGAAGGGAGCAGGTTATTTAAACGGGAATCCATTTCTCTTTCCAAACATATACTTGACAGTGCCAGAACGGGTATAATTGCTGAATTCAAAAGGAAATCTCCTTCAAAGGGTATTATAAATTCATCATCACCGGTTATGGAAGTAACTTCCGGATATTTCAGGGAGGGAGCCTCCGGTGTGTCAGTTCTCACTGAGACTCAATTTTTTGGAGGTTCAACTTCCGATCTGTTGAATGCCCGCGAAAAAAGCAGTTTCCCCATTCTAAGGAAAGATTTTATAATTGATGAATACCAGGTAATTGAATCAAAATCAATAGGTGCCGATGCCATCCTTCTCATTGCTGCAGCTCTTGATAAAAAGACTATTCTGAACCTTTCACAATTAGCCCGGTCGCTTGGGCTGGAGGTACTGCTCGAAATACATGAAGAGGCTGAGCTGGATAAAGTAAACCAGTATGTAAATATCATTGGCGTTAATAACCGCAATCTGAAAACATTTGAGGTAAATACTGATATCTCCGTGAAGATCGGAGATAAAATTCCTCAGGGATTTTTAAGGATTTCTGAGAGCGGAATATCTTCACCTCAGATTATAAAAAAGCTCAGAACTTCAGGGTACCAGGGATTTTTGATGGGGGAGAGGTTTATGTCTGCAGCCGATCCTGTAAAAGCATTCAGGGAATTTGTCAAGGATATAAAATGAAGCCATGAAAAGAGTTAAAGTATGCGGAATGTGCGATCCTTTAAATGTTAAGGGAATAGCCGGAACAAATCCGGACTTCATTGGATTTATATTCTTTCGCGGATCACCAAGATATGTTGGTGAAGAACCTGATATGGCTCTTTTCAATAACGTATCCCGGGGCATAAAAAAGACAGGTGTTTTTTTAAATGAAGATATTAATAAGATTCTTGATTTATCAATGGCTACAGGACTTGATATTATACAATTGCATGGAAATGAATCACCTGTGACCTGTTTGCAATTAAAAACATCAGGATTTTTAATTATTAAGGCATTCAATATTGCAATGGATTTCGGATTTGAAAATCTGATTCCATATGTGCCGGTGTGTGATTATTTCTTATTTGATACAAAATCTGAAAAGGCTGGTGGCAGCGGGCAGAAGTTTAATTGGGAAAAACTGAAAGAATATACCCTGGATAAACCTTATTTTCTGAGCGGAGGAATCGGACCGGAGGATGCAGGTATTATTAAAGCTATTGAGAACAGGGGATTTTTTGGAGTAGATGTGAACAGCCGGTTTGAGACTGTTCCAGGGATAAAGGATATTGCTCTTGTAAAAACATTTATTAAAACACTTAAAGATGATCAGATATGAATTTTAATGTAGATGAACACGGTTATTATGGAGAATTCGGAGGCGCTTTTATTCCTGAGATGATGTACCCGAATGTGAAGGAATTAAGTGATAATTACCTGAAAATTTTAAACGATAAAAAATTTAAAGACGAATTCTCTTCATTGCTGAAACACTACGTAGGCCGGCCATCCCCTCTCTTTTATGCCTCAAGACTTTCATCATTTCATAATACTAAAATTTTTCTGAAACGGGAGGATCTGAATCATACCGGTGCTCATAAGATAAATAACACTGTAGGCCAGATACTAATTGCAAAACGACTGGGGAAGACCAGAATTATTGCCGAAACCGGAGCCGGTCAGCATGGAGTTGCGACTGCAACCGTATGTGCCCTGATGGGTTTGAAATGTATTGTGTATATGGGGCAAACCGACATTGACAGGCAGACTCCTAATGTATTACGAATGAGAATGCTTGGGGCTGATGTCGTTCCGGTAACCAGCGGCAATAAGACACTTAAGGATGCTACAAATGAGGCTATCCGTGATTGGATAGGTAATCCGGTGGATACTCATTATATAATCGGCTCGGTAGTCGGGCCCCATCCATATCCGGATCTTGTCACCAGGCTTCAATCGGTAATAAGTGAAGAGATGAAAATCCAGGTTAAAGAAGTATCAGGACACGAAAACCCTGATTACATCATAGCATGTGTTGGTGGCGGTAGTAATGCAATCGGCTCTTTTTACCATTATCTTGATGATATGCGGGTAAAACTGATTGCAGTGGAAGCAGGAGGGAAGGGTGTCACAAGCGGTGAAACAGCTGCAACCATGGTAACCGGTCGAACGGGCATTATACATGGCAGCAGGACAATGCTTATGCAGACTGATGACGGTCAGATCACCGAACCATATTCAATATCAGCGGGGCTCGATTATCCGGGTATCGGACCGATCCATTCATATCTGCATAAAATTAAAAGGGTCATTTTCGACAATGTGAATGATGATGAGGCTCTCGAGGCTGCTTTCAGGTTAACCAGACTTGAGGGAATTGTACCTGCACTGGAGTCGGCTCATGCTCTGGCTTATCTGAGCAAACATCAATTCCGCAAGAATGATGTCGTTGTAGTAACAATTTCAGGAAGAGGAGATAAGGATATGGATGCATATATAAAATATATGGAAAATCAAACACATTGATTTGAGGGTTGCCCCCTGGCCGCTTCGCGGCCTACCCCCTAAAGATTTTATAGATTATAATTCGTTTATGAGTTAAAGTAGTCCCCATGTCATGAATAACTCCAGTATGAGGTAGTATTGTTTTCTGATCATTTTCATATTCGATCCTTAATTTAGAGAGATAAGAGGCACTTGATACTAGTAACAGGCTTAAATCTCTTGTTGATAACACCGCTCCCTGTTGATAAGCTTCTCTTATCATTCGGGCCATAACATTCTTTCGTGTGTTTGAGACTGAAGTTCCTTTCTCGAACATTAAGACTTCATCATCAGTTACCAGAGATAATATTACTGGTTTATACCGGCGGTTTTCACTATCTGCTCTGGTTCTTTTATCCAGAGCGTTCCAGACTATCTGACCTGGTTTTAACCTGGATGACTCAGGGCAAAGAGAGTTAAAAAGATCAATAAGAGCAGCGGCAATATTTTCTCTTACAACAGGACCAAACATACCGCAGAACTCCCGCTCAAAGAAGTTGACAATAGCAGGGTTTAAGAACCTGTCATGTGCAGAGCTGTAGTGTTTTACTGACGATGTTTGGGGTATCATGTCTGTTTGTTGATTTAACCGTTCTGACGACTTTTTTTTATCAGATCATCCAACTCATCTTGCCGATGTGGTACCGCATCTATTGCATGATACAGGTCATAATATTCCTGTGTCAGACTTGGAGATAGTTTGACTAGGAAGGCTATGGTTTTAATTTCATAGTTATTCTTAGCCAGACATATAACACGCTTGAACTTGTCAACGTAGTTTGCAACTGCTTCAATGCTGTGATGAGTTGCCCTGGCTATCTCTGAATATTCTTTACCCGATAGCCACTGCTTAACGATCAACGCCCGATGTGTGACAGACTTTCCCATGTCACGTATTGTTGAACGAAGGGGAAGTACAACATCATGTTCTTTGAACGCTTTGATGTCACGACACAAGGTTCGTTCACCGCAATTAAGCAAGCGGTTGGCAATGTCCTCGACAGTTAGAAGACCACCTTGTTGGAATGCCTCATATATTCTTTGCAACTCGATGGCCGGCTAAGCCGAACTCCTTGGTGTTTCCCTTTTACCAGAATCGTAAACAGCATAGGATCATGCTATGGCATCGACCCTACAAATCTACAAACTTAACAATTAGATCTTTTCCTATTTATTGAAAGGCAAAATAGGGGGACTAACTCTGTGGTGTCAAGTCGAATTGCCTTAACGATAGAGATTTAGCCCCCCTTTAGGGGGGTAGGGGGGCAAAAACATTTGTGATTTATGGATTTCAACTTTAATTTAAAATTATTTATAATTCAGATGAATCGTATAGAAAAACTTTTTGAGGATAAAAAAGCTAAAATACTTTCAATCTATTTTACTGCGGGTTACCCCAATCTCGGTTCAACAACCGAAATTTTAAAAACCCTCGTAGAAGCAGGTGCAGATATGATCGAAATAGGTATGCCTTTCTCCGATCCAATGGCCGACGGACCTGTTATTCAGCGAAGCAATGAGAAGGCACTTCAGAATGGCATGACCCTGAAATTGCTTTTCAGGCAACTGAGTAATATCCGGAAGGAAGTGCAGATCCCACTTTTACTTATGGGATATTTAAACCCTGTTTTACAGTTTGGTGTCGGGAACTTCTGCAGAAAGTGTAAGGAATCTGGCATAGATGGAGTTATTCTTCCTGACCTGCCACCTCTGGTTTATACAGAGCAATATCTTAAATTTTTTGAAAAATATAATCTCTGTAACATTCTCCTGATAACACCTCAGTCAGATAATGAGCGGATAAAAATTATTGACAAAATCAGCCGGGGGTTTATTTATATGGTTTCATCTTCCTCAGTAACAGGTATAAAAGGAAATTTTTCAGAGGATCAGATATCGTATTTTAAACGGATTAATGAAATGAATCTGAAAAATCCATGCCTTATAGGTTTTGGTATTTCTAACCGGGAGACTTTCAAAATGGCAAACAGATATGCCAGCGGAGGTATTATTGGAAGCGCTTTTGTGAAAATGCTGGGGCAGCCTGGCAACGAAAATGAGAATATAACTAAGTTTATAAAAGAATTCAAAAATTGAATTCAGGCTTCTTTTCCGGGTTATACCCTCTAAAATATGAGCTTATAGGATAAAAAAGTATATAAAAACTAAGAAGACCCCATAAAAAATAGGATAAAATATAAAAAAATGTATAAAAAAGTTGAAGATACCCTAAAAAACATATATGTTTGCCTCGAAAACATTATTTTACAAAGCTAAAATTATTCAGTTATGAAATCAAGGTGGAAAAGATCCCTGTTATTGCTGTTGTTCATGTTTGTCAGTATAGCTGGACTTCAGGCCTCAGACGGGGTTAAAATTGATTCAGGAGCAACGGCCTGGATGCTGACTTCTACAGCCCTTGTATTGCTTATGATTCCGGGACTTGCAATGTTTTATGGCGGACTGGTACGTTCAAAAAACGTACTCGGGACCATAATGCATAGTTTTGTAGCAATGGGGATAATCAGTGTATTGTGGGTAATTTTGGGTTACAGCATGTGTTTCGGAAAAAACATTCTGGGCGGATGGTTCGGATGGAACTCCGATTATTTTTTTCTCAGGGGAATCGACACAAATATTCTAGATGCCGGCATACCTGAATATGTTTTTACGATGTTCCAGGGCAAGTTTGCAATTATCACTCCGGCTCTTATTGCGGGAGCTTTTGCTGAAAGAGTCAACTTTAAAGCCTATTGTTTCTTTATTGCTATCTGGAGTCTTCTGGTTTACAATCCTCTCTGTCATTGGGTATGGGCTTCCGACGGTTTTCTATTTCACCTTGGAGCCAAAGGGGCGATTGATTTTGCAGGAGGGACAGTAGTTCATATTTCTGCAGGGGTCAGTGGTCTGGTTGCTGCAGTTTATCTTGGATCCCGACGCGGATATCCATTCCAGGTCATTCGTCCCAACAATATGGTAATTACGATGCTTGGTGCAGGTCTGCTCTGGGTAGGATGGTTTGGTTTTAACGCAGGTAGCAGCATCTCATCAGGTTTAAGCACTGCGCAGGCCCTTACGGCCACCCAGGTTGCTGCAGCTTCCGGTGCTCTCTCATGGATACTGATCGAAAGTTTTCACCAGGGTAAAGCAACCGCTCTTGGTTTTGCCTCCGGAATACTCGCAGGATTGGTTGCAGTTACACCTGCTGCAGGAGTTGTTCAACCGTATGGGGCAATGATCCTTGGTCTTTTGGCTTCATTAATCTGTTATATGGGTATCCAGTTGAAAAACAGATTAGGATACGATGACAGTCTTGATGCTTTTGGTATACATGGCATTGGAGGAATTGTCGGAGCACTGCTTCTTACTTTCTTTATCAGGCCATCATGGATGAGAGACGCTGTGGCTCTGTCAGGCGGGAACTGGACAATCTGGAACCAGTTTGGAGTACAGGCATTAGCCGTAACTATCGCAATTGCATATGCCGGATTAATGACTTTCATAATAATCTTTACCCTGAATAAGGTTATAAAGTTTAAATCAACAGAGGATGATGAAATGGCTGGTCTCGACAGGTCTTATCATGGAGAAAGAGGGTACGGAATGTTAAATCCAAGTTAATCAGATAATTTTATAAATATCATAAAATGAAATTGATAACAGCAATAATAAGGGAAGTTCAGCTCGACAAAGTACGTGAAGCGCTGATCGAAGCTGATATTAAAAGAATAACTGTAAGCCGTGTTTCAGGCCATGGACAGCAGAGAATTGAAGAGATGTACAGGGGACAGATTATTATTCCCGATCTGATACCTAAAATCAGAATTGAAATAGGCGTCAACGACGCGTTTGTTGACATAACAGTTAATGCAATCCTTAAGGCTGCACGTACAAATGGAGCCGGATCAGTGGGTGACGGAAAGATTTTTATTACTCCTCTGGAGGAATGTATCAGAATACGTACAGGAGAAAGAGGTGGAACAGCAATTTAACTATTCAGTGCTGCTTTAAGTTAAACCGGATTGAATAAGTCCGGTTATCATTATACAAATGTGAACGGCTATTTTTGATCAACTTCTCCTTTCAACATCCGGCTCAGAATTCGTGAATAGTCGTTCATAACAATAGATACTGCATTTTCGGGCAAGGTAATCATTCCCGGGAAAGGACGTGAATGAACAGTGGTAATCGTGTGGTGCAGTATATGTTCGCGAGAATCATTATGAGTAAGAAATAAAAAGACCTTTTCAATAATCCCGGCTGGCTTAAGGTTACGTGTTGCTGAATTGCGCTTTTTAATGTCCCCATCTATGATCAGGTTTCCATGCTCGACCAGCTGTGACTGATGAAGGAAAAACGACCCGAGCCAGTAAGTAAAAACATATGCCTTAAAGGTTTCTGACAGGGCTACTCCGAAAACATAGTGCGACAGGTAGCCAAGTCCGCCCAGGAAAGTCACCCAAGCCCCAATTGATACAAATAGTTTCCAAAATCTGTATATCCTTGAAAATCGTACATCCCGTGGGACAGTAATGCTCGCCACTACTTCAAGAAAAGCTACTCCCAGCACCACTTCCAAACAATTATATATAGTACGCCACACCCGCGATTTGATATCACCAAGAGGGTGAAATTCCGCATCCTGATATGTATGGATCTGGACGTGATGTGTGCTGTGAATCATCGAATAAAGCTGCGGGTCAGTCAAGATCATAAGAGCAAATACCTTATAGAAAAATTGGTTATTTACTGTTGGAACGTATCTGTGCCAGCTTTCATGCATCAGGTACCCCACCCATGTAAACAGGTAGAGCCCGGGGAATATCATGAAGAGAAGCACCCACCATCTGCCATATACAAATACTGCCGGAAGAAGGAATAGATAAACAGGCCATAGAATTAATACCAGGTAGTAATAAACACTTAGTTTGCGAATGCGCTTTTCCGGGATCAAATTGGTGGCCATAGTTTTTTGAATAAATTAATAATCTCCTGCACTTATCCCTTCAACACAACGACTAATCTGATATCAATATTGTAGTCTGTTGATTAAAGACTTTTATTCGTAACCAAATTATTCCTGATTTACAAAATAACTAAAATTATGTAAATATCGCCAGGAAATTGTCTTTATAAACAATTCTGACCAGCTCATGTTTCTTAGATTTATCAGGCAACTCTCAATCAGTAACCTGACCAGGGGATTGTATGTTTATTGGCTAAATAGTATTGGAAATAATTATGCTGGAAAGCTTATTGTGTACTAATCCTTTTATTGGTTATTTATTTATCTAGAACCAGCGGCATCAAACGAATGGACTCTAGAATCTGATATTTAATCCGATCCCGGATACCAGTTCCGGACCTTTAAACTTAACAAGTGCAATTTCAATATGCCTTTGTTTTACTTTACCAACTGCCCATAGAGGGATTCCGACAGACATTATTCCGATCCCGCCAATCATAGCATGATTATATGCCTTCACCTGATTTTCCGGGGGTTCGCTATCTCTGTAATCATTATATACTTTCCAATACATTATATTACCGGCAACAAAAGTCACTCCACCAATAATGGATAACACTGCGCCGGTTCTTTGCATTTTCTTATATTTCACCAAAGCATCCCCAAATGTCAATGGGCTTTTTGATTGTGCGTTAACTGAAAAGGTGAAGACTGCAAGAAATAAAGCAAGAAGCAGGGTTTTCATAATTTTTCATACTTAAGGAAACAGAACCTCCTGGTTTCAAAGGTAAATATTAATACCGATTTGGTAGCTCTACTTCAACTTTAGTATTTAAACGTATCAGCGGACAGGAGAAAGTAAATCGAAAGAGACTAATGAAGTTAGACCAGAAACTATTCTATCATTTCTAATTTCATACAATTAATTTGACTTTCAGTATATTGTATCCTAACTTTACCGTTTAAATTTAAAATGATCAGGAACATTTCATTTATAGGACTATTACTAATTGGAACCATATCCTGCGACCAGATTGATCTCCTGGAAACAACAGACAGATCGAAGCTGACTGATGCTACTTTATGGGCAAATGAGCAGAATGCAGATATATACCTGAATAACTGTTATCAGGACCTTCCGCAAAAATCAAATCAGCCTGACAACCTTGATAATTTTACAGACGATAATGTTGCCGGTGAGTACTACACTTCCTCGAACTGGAAAAAGGGAATCGTGAAAGCATCTGGCGGTGCTTCAGGTTCAGTATGGAATGGTACTACCGGTCCAGCCCAGTTTGAAGGGTGGGCAACTCTTTATACGAAGGTAAGAAAACTCAATTGGTTTATACAGATGATCACTGAAAACAGTGCAAATTATTCAGACGATTGGTTTAATAAACGTATAGATGAGGCCAGATTTTTGAGAGCATACTGCTATAGCGAACAGTTTGTACTTCTGGGAGGATTGTCTGTAGTAACTGAACCTCTGCAGAGACAATCAGCGACTGAAGATGAGATTTACCTTCCGAGAAATACGTTTGAAGAGACGTTTAATTTCCTTGTAGGAGAGTTGACTGCTATAGTTAATAACGGTTACCTGGAAGTGAAATATAATCACGCCGATGCTGATGCAGGGAGGGCAACACTAGGCGCTGCGCTGATGCTGAAAGGCTGGCTTCAACTCTTTGCAGCAAGTCCTGCATATAATTCCTCTGAACCGGCTGTCCCAAATGAAGCAGACAATAAGGATCTTCAGTGCTTTTCCACTCCTGATCCGACCAGGTGGGCTGATGCAGCTGCTACATTCAGGCAGTTCATTGATACATATGGACATAAAGGTTCAGGAAATTATGACCTGTTCAGTCCGATGAAAGAATTCTGGTATGAAGCAAATGAATACAATTGCGAGGTTATCTGGGACAGGCAGCAGGTACCGGCCATTATGCCAAATACCTTCAGTCTTTATGGAGGACCGGTATGGATACACAATTTCTATTATACATGGGGTAATTACTGTCCAACCCAGGAAATAATTGATGAATACCAGATGGCTAACGGGCTGAATATAGATGATCCTGCCTCCGGTTATGATGATCAGAACCTGTATACAAACCGTGAAAAGAGGTTTTATGATTTTATTGTTTATAACGGTTGTGTATATAAGCAGGATTGGATGTCGGAACCAGATACGATCTATACAATGGCCAGCGAACGTCCTTGGATAGATGATGAATGGTATTATGATCCTTTTGTCGGTCAAACAGGTTATTTCTACAAAAAGAGGCTTGACAACCTGCATTCACCCAATAGTAGTCTATGCGGTATGAACCATGTTTATTATCGTTATGCTGAGGTTTTGTTAGGCTATGCTGAAGCACAGAATGAAGCCATGGGCCCTGATTTTTCAGTTTATGAAGCGGTCAATGCTGTCAGGGAGAGACCGGGAACTGATCTTCCTTCCCTTCCGGCAGGTTTGTCGCAGACAGAAATGCGTGATGCTATTCAGCATGAAAGAAGGATAGAGTTTGTGTTTGAAAATAAGAGGTTATTTGATCTATGGCGCTGGAAACAGGCAGAAGTCGATTTGAACCAGGGGCTGCATGGGATAATGATTAAAAATACGATCCCTGCTGATAACAGCGGAATATGGACATATACACCATTTTCTCTGAACCAGCCGCATGTTTTCAATCGGAAGATGTACTTCAATCCTATACCTCAGGAAGCAATAGACCGGAACAAAAGACTTAAACAAAACTGGGGTTATTAACAGATAAGGCTGATATGTTTTAATATAAAAGGGGGTCCGCGAATAATACCCTTTATTATTTTACGTGAATGACCTTTCTCATAGAGAGAGGTTTATCGTTTGCATCAACTCCCTGTATATTAATTGTATAATCTGATTCCATATCAGAGCTGTAGAATTCAATTCTGAATTTTCCATCACTGTCCTGTTTCATCGAAGGATTCCAGTAAAGGGTATTCCTGAAATCCGGAACATGATTGTTTTTTACAGCTTCAGAAGAATAATCGGGCGAAGAAAAAGAAAAGACAGGATCAACTGACCTGAAGTGAATATGTACGGCATAATCGGGCAGTGTTACGCTGCCAAAATCAGCTTTCTTAGTTATGACATTTACTATACCTGAAGTCAGATAACTGCCTACAATATATTTATTCATTACCACTTCAATTTTTTCAACCTGTTCGGGATCGAGATTTGCAATTGCAGAGGCATCATTTACAACTACGCCGTCAACAAGAAGCATAGGTGGAGTATCATAAATAATGTGGTCGACAGGATCAGTAATAGTGATCTCCCAGACTGATTTTCTGTTCTTCAGGGCTACCCCCGGGATAAGCTCAAAGAATACTTCCTGCATTACAGGGAGCTTAATATAATCCTCCATTTTCAGTTCAATATCAGGTTTGCCGTAAAATCTTAAAGGTTCAGCCAGATGTTTGTCCATTTTTGTGGCCTTTCCGGTAGAAGAAATACTGTAAATTTTTCTTATCTGGTAATTGGCACTCCACTGTGAAACATACCGTGGCACTATCCTGGGAAGCGGATCGGCAATTTTTCTGACAGGAAAATAAATACCAGGAAATGATGACTCTATCTTGATTATATCTCCCCTGTCAACCTCGGCCGGCTGAACTATTATTTCCTTTTCGGACAGCGCCGAAGGAATGGTAAAACAGAATCTTCCCGCACCGTCAGTTTTTGCATACTGGAAATATGCGACTTTACCCGGGCGTGAAAGAAAAACATACCGGCCGGTATCAGGATCTGAAGTGCCCGATCTTAATAAAAACCCGGAAAGCGAATAATAATCTTTTTCCATTCTGTATTTAAGATCAGGGTATTTGTCTGAAAGAATTGCGTTCCAGTCAATCCAGTTGCTTTTTGCTGTAGCCAGGAAATCATTTATTACCTCCAAAGGAACCCGTTCCGGTTTTTTGCCCCCGATAGCATCAGGCATGGGGCCGAATTCTGTTCCAAAAACCATATAATCTGCTATTTCAGCCTCACGATCATTAACTTGTCCGGATGCTGCCGAAAGGCTCAGGTGCATATTCCCGGCCTTATTGCCGGGAATATCAGCAGGGTCGATTTCTACCTGAATTTTGCTTCTTTTTTTATAAATCTCCTTTGAAGTCAGTGAAAGCTGATTCTTTTCACCCGAGGGAGTATAAAAATATGCTTCTGTCAGGAATTTACCCTGGGAACTGAATATGACGAGTTGGCTTATTCCGGGAATCAGGATACTTTTCGACAAACTCATTCTGGTTGTACTGCCTAGTAATTTTAAAGGTTCATTAAAATTAATGACACCATGTGTCTGAATAAATATGTAAAGAAGAGTCCCATTCAATTGTCTGAAACTTTCATTTGCATACAACAGTACCACGAGTGTATCAGATCTGATGCTGTTGATCTTTAGCATAAATCCCTGTTTGGAAAGTAAGTCTGAATCCTGAACAATTGCCTTTTTATCATTAAAAGTTCCTATACCTGCAATACCTGAAACTCTTTTGGAGTTCAATGAATTGTACACTTTAATCTCTTTCATAAAACAATTGGCAGGGAGAAAATTTTTCATCCAGGCTGTATATGCTCTGATGACATAGACACCTGTGCTTAAAGTGTCAGGCAATATAAAAAATCCGGGACCGGCACCTTTTTCCAGTCCGATCTTTTTCTGAACAACGGGCTGATTTTCAGAGTTCAGCAGTTCAGTGTAGATTACATCACTGCCCTCAGATAGTTTTGAGCCCATCCTGTCAAAAAGGTATGCGTTGAGCCATACATCTTCCCCGGCAATATATTCATCTCTGTCAGTGTGCAGATAAACATCCTCCCTGGGTATGGTTTTGCAGTACCTTTTGAATTTTTCAGCTATATCGATAGTGAAACCGGTACTTTGCTGGCCTTTCGATAAAAAAGACGGAAGCAAAAGAAAGAGAAAGAATAATATCGATTTAATATGCCTGTTCATCCCTTATTCCTGATTTATTTGCCATCTTTCCACCATGAAGGTTTGATTTTAGTGCCTCTCGTAGTGCAGTCGGCACAGCTTTTATTTGTAGTCAGGACATAAACGGGGAGAAAACCCGTTTGAAGAGTATCGATGACCCATACCGTTTTATTAAGACCTTTGACTGAATTAGGATTGCCTACGGTATCAGAAGGACATTCTGAATATAGATCTACAAGTCCTGTGAAATTATCAGCGATATAAAATCTTTTCGAAGTTTTGGCCGATACGCTGAAATAACCCAGAGTATTCTGAAAAGGATCTTCGATACATGTAACGTTCCCGGGTACATAAGATGGAATAATATCGTAGAGAGAACCCACTTCTTCATTTACATTTTTAAGTCTTTGCCAATAATTAAATTCATTCTCATTGATCGAATACTGATTAAGGAGAATACTGTATTTCTTACTTAGCCTGTCGGTTGCAGGCGATATATAGTAAAGCGGGTATTTGCTTACAATATCTTCCGATAACATTGAAGTGTTTTTTACATTTATTATACTGGAGTTGTCTGAAATCCAACACGTTCTGTTTGAAACTCTGTAAGGAAGCTGGAACATCCAGGTCTCAGTAAAATCCCATCTGTAAAACTTACATTTGTTATCGGGGTCGTGGCTGTCAATGAAAATCCGGCAGCCCTCTCTCAGTGGTCGGTATAGTTCCTCAATTTCAATCTTTTCATAATACAATGTGTCAATCGGGGGCGCCGGCAGCATTTCCACGAAGTCAGATTCGTATGTGTAATTACTTGTTTTGGCGTTATTTGTCACGATCCTTAATTTGTATTTTCTTCCAACAACTCCGATGAACCGTGAGATATCAGTTATATATGTGCCTGATGATTGTTCAATTAATGAGTAAACATTTCCCAGGTCATCAAGTAGTTGAACAGTGCATCCCTTATATGGGATTCCTTTTACCTTGCTGGAAAGTGATTGGGTTTTCGATAGCTTAACAGTGTTTATGTCATGCTGATCCGTAACAAGTCCTTCGACTATAAGCAATTCCTGGGTCTCGCCGGTTTCCGGAACGAATTTCGTTATGCAGCTCCCTGCAAACAGGAAAGCGAGAACACAGATTAAATATCCCTTTGGTTTCATATTCTTTAAAAATCAAAGTTAAAGGTAAGCGATGGAATCGCCCTTCCAAACACAGATAACTTGTAACCCCCCACCTGGTTATTTGTACTGGTAAAATATTCTGAATATACGTTTTGCCTCCCAAGAAGATTATACACTGAAAATGTCCAATATGGATGCGCTATTCTGTGAGACTTTAAGTTTCCGCTGATCCTGAAGGAAAGATCAAGTCTGGAATAGTTTGGTATCCGGTACTTGTTCCTGTCTGAGTAATAAATGAGATAAACATTGTTAAAATAGTAAGAGGAAATGGGGTAGGTTATAGGTCTTCCTGTTGTATAAATATAATTTGAAGAAAAGCTGAAACGTCGTGAAAACAGGTAACTGAAAGTGACCACCAGGTCATTTGGCCTGTCATAGTTGGAAGGGAACCTGTTGCCATTATTGATAATCTCCTCGCTGAATTTTCCGGTGCTTTTAAGGAATGTTTTTGAAAAAGTATATCCTACGCTCCACCTGACACTTCCTTCCGCTTTTTTGATCATAAGTTCAAGTCCATAGGCTTCACCTTTAACTCCGACAAGATCCTGTTCAATATTTTCGTTCATACCGATAGAGGTTCCTCCTTTATAGGTAACCATATTTTTAATAGTCTTGTAATATATTTCGGCTGAAGCCTCAATGGTTTTCCGGTTGAGCAGCTGGTAAAAACCGATAGCATACTGGTCGCCTGTCTGAGGCTTCAGATAATAATCGCTGAGCTTCCATGTATCAGACGGAGATATAGAAGCAGAATTTGAAAGAAGATGCAAGTACTGCCTGGTCCTGTTATAATTCACCTTTATCGAATTTGAATTCGTCAGATTAAAGTTCACAGAAACCCTGAATTCCGGACCTCCATACAATTTGTAAACAGAACCGGATCTGTATGTAACGGAATCCGTTACCGAAGAATTGCTTTTTGAGAAAGCCTGGTCATAAATGAGCCTTTTTGCCGGGCCAATAGCTGCAAAAGATGAGAATCTTATTCCTGCATTGATTGAGATATAATCATTCAGGATGAACTTATCATCAAAGTACAGGGCACTTTCCAGGGCTCTTTCTTTTTGAAGGTCCCGGCGTTTGATTATAGATGAATCATTTGCGGGCTTATTGCTTCCGGGGAGTATGGAATAATAAGTAAAATCGGATCCGAAATTAATCTCGTTCCTCCCGAAGAAGTAATTAAAATCAACCCGCAGTCCTGTGCTATTCACTTTGTGAGTGAGGTTAAAAGCATTTATTGTACCGTTATCACCAGTGATATCATATCTGTAATTGCTATTGTTAAGTGTGATGAGTGAAAAAAACCTGCTGTTGAAAAAATGGCGTAGTCTTGCAGTAACTATGTTGTTAGTATAGGCATAAACAGTGTCAGAGCTAAACCTGAAAGAATCGTGGCTGAGGTACGAGGAAATCTCCAGCTTATTGTTCTTGTTGATATTATATGTAAGCTTGGCATTTAAATCATAGAAAGATGCCCTGCTTTTCTTAAGAGCAGGGTTATTTATCAGGGCAAATAACCAGTTTGAATATGTTGTTCTTCCTGTAGCGATAAATGTGCAGGTGTCCTTTTTAATCGGGCCCTCTATAGTCAAATGTGCTGTAATGGGACTTATGCCCGCATTGCCTTTAAATTCTCTCCTGTCGCCATCTCTTGTTCCGATATCGAGAATTGAAGATATCCTTCCCCCGAAACGTGAGGGTATTCCTCCTTTGTATAATGTTACATCCCTGATGATATCGGAATTGATGGCAGAGAAGAAACCAAAGAAATGAGATGCATTATACAGCGGGGCACCATCCAGTAATATCAGGTTCTGATCGGCCGAGCCTCCTCTCACGTTAAATCCCGCTGAGCCCTCACCAACAGTCTGGACACCCGGAAGAAGCAGGAAACTCTTAATGATATCCGATTCCCCCATTGAGGTTGGCAACAAACGGAAGGAGGTCAGGTTAACTTTTTCAACTCCCACTTCGTAGCTGCGCAGGATCATATTTCTCTCAGCCGAAATAACAGTTTCTTTCAATGGGATAAGCATGCTCGTCATTTCAACGTTCATCTCACCGGTTCCGTTAAGATTGATTGTAATTGATTTTCCCTTCATTCCGATAAATGAGAACTGAATCAGATGCGAACCACCCGGCATAGACAGCGAATAAAACCCGTATCCATTTGATATTGTTCCCAGGGAAAGCTTCTGGTTAAAAACTGTAACTCCTGGGATAGGGTCCTTAGTGTCGCGGTTTGTAATGTACCCCGATAATATATTATTACCAGATTTATTTTTATTTGCAGGATTACCAATTTCAATGACATTTGTTGCGGAAACCTGAGAATTATCCTGTTCATTATTCTCACCTGAGGGAATATATAAATGGCTGGAGTCAGCTTCCGTTTCTGCAGATTTGACTATATAACCTTTTGTAATTATAACATCGCCTTTATTATCAAAATAATAATAAAGCGATTTCCCGCTAAAGAGATTGTCAAGCAATTCCGCTAATAAAACAGGACCCTTATAATCTCCCAGTTTAAGATCGCTGACCCATTCTTCCATATAGAAAAACCTGATGCTGTCGCGGCTTTGTGCTGTTGAAACAAATTGATGGAAATCAAGACCTGAATAATCCCATGAAATTGTCAAATCCTTTTGTGCTTCCAGACTGGTGAAAGAAATCAAAAAAAGAATTGATATTAATAGTTTATAAATGGTCTTCATTTTCTTTTGCTAAAGCTTATCGCAGAACTCGGCCAGTGGAATGAAACTTTCGGGAATCTTTTTTGAAACCCTCAGCTTATTACTCCGGATGTAGTTTATGATTTGTTTTTTATAATTGCCGAACAGCAGAATAATATCATGTTTGTTTCTAATATGGTGCATTTTACCATCTTTCATCATGAATATCCTTTCTGTCTGGTCAAAAGCGTCATACTTGTGATCCACCGCCAGCGGAAGAATATTCTTGGTATATTTAATAAATAGCGAAACTGTCCCCTGATAAAGTACATTGATGTAGCCTTCAATGTTATTCAGGGAATCTTTATCCAGCTTAATGAAACGATAAATTTTATTGCCATAATTTATTGTAAAAGCGCTGATTAATTCCTTATTAATCTGAACGATTAAGCCTTTTTCTGCGGTAGTTTCCAATTCATCGGTACATATATCGTACCTCACATCCCTGTTGTTCCACGTTCTGTTATTTGCCGTTATTGTGCCGGGCAGGAATGCATTGGAAAAAAGGAACTGGTCTCCCCTGATCCGGCTGTAAAGGTTCCTCCATACTTTACCGTTAATAAGCATCTGAATGTCAGTAGTATCCTGTCTGAAGGATGTGGCCTGGCATGGTTCTGAGGATAGGGTTGATCTTCCTGACAAACTTGTTTCGGAGAAAAGTGCAAATGATAAAACCAATAATAATACAAGTCTGTTCATGGACCTATAACTCAGCATTTGATTTACCGGGGAAAACTGTGTCGGAATCCGGATAGTCTGTTTATGGAAAAAAGTCTCTTGAAAATAAAATTCCGACCAAATCTAATAAATATTTGACAGGATATAAGAAAAAATCAACTCATTTATCTTATTTAATCTGATCGCTGAATTCCCTTCAGTCAACACATCAGCGTTTATTGAATTACCTTGTGAATCAAATACTCATAAATGATACATAAAAATGTCAAGCGGGCTCTTGAAGTTTTATGAGTCACTTCAACGATTCATATTTTTTGACAACTACATTTGCCGCCTCTGCAATCGTTTTATCTTTAATTCTCCCCTGATATTTTTTAGCTATTGCCAATAGTTCTTTTATTAAATCTTGTTTCAATGAATACTCACTGATTTTATCGAAAGGAGATTCATCTTCAATCCATTCTCCTTTCCAGTTCAGATGTCCCATAGTAATTAGATTCTTTAATACTAAATTACAAAAACTATTTGATTGTACTTTGTTGTTACAGGATCTTTTATTACCAATGATATCACCTTGTTTTAGTGAGGGACACAATTCATGGAAGAGAATCTAAAAAGCACTTTTATTCCCTCCTAAGCGGGATTTGGCTTCGCCGAGCTCCGCTTCGCTTCGGTTCGTCACTTCGTTCCTCAACTTTTTCCTTTGTCGTACACTGATGCTTATTTTAACCATAAAATATCCGGTAAAAAAAATTGCGAAAGCAGATGTCTTTTATCCTATATTTTTTTATATTTGATACTGGTTTCCTAATGTGCTAGTAAACTTATAATTATGTTAATCAGAACATTTGCCAGTGCCGTTACTGGTATAGATGCCGTGACCGTAACAATTGAAGTTAACGAGTCGCGCGGAGTACAATTTTTTCTTGTTGGATTGCCCGATAGTGCTGTTAAGGAGAGTCAGCATAGAATTGCATCAGCTTTTCAGTCCCTGAATCATCACTGGCCTGGAAAGCAGATAGTAATAAATATGGCGCCGGCAGATATCAGGAAGGAAGGATCGGCATATGATCTGCCTCTGGCTCTTGGTATCCTTGCGGCAGATGAAAAAGTAGCGGGAGGGGAAATTGAATCGTTTGTAATGATGGGAGAGCTATCGCTTGACGGAACTCTTCAGCCGGTCAAGGGAGTTCTTCCTATAGCTCTGCGTGCAAGGGAAGAAGGATTCAGAGGGATTATCGTACCGGTGAAAAATGCAAGAGAAGCGGCAGTGGTTGGTGGTCTGGATGTGTATGGTATGGCGAACCTCGGGGAGGTGGTTCATTTCTTTAATGGCACCCAAAAGTTCGATCCGGTTAAAGTTGACCTGAATGAGATCTTTGCCAGTGAGGCAAACAAATATGATGTTGATTTTTCCGATGTCCGCGGACAGGAAAATGTTAAGCGTGCTCTGGAAGTAGCTGCTGCAGGTGGTCATAACATTATAATGATCGGACCCCCCGGAGCCGGTAAGACCATGTTAGCCAAAAGATTACCCACGATAATTCCACCTCTTACTCTCGAAGAAGCTCTTGAGACAACAAAGATACATTCTGTAGCCGGCAAAATCGACGACCATACTGCCCTTATGACAAAAAGGCCCTTCAGAAGTCCGCACCACACTATATCAGATGTCGCCCTCGTAGGAGGGGGTACCTTCCCTCAACCAGGTGAGATTTCACTTGGACATAACGGAGTATTATTTCTCGATGAACTTCCTGAATTCAAGCGGACTGTCCTGGAAGTAATGCGGCAACCTCTGGAAGACAGGGTAATTACTATCTCAAGAGCAAAATCTACCGTAGACTATCCAGCCAGTTTTATGTTAGTGGCAAGCATGAATCCTTGTCCCTGCGGTTTTCATAATCACCCCGAGAAGGAATGTACATGCTCTCCTGGCATGGTACAGAAATATCTAAACAGGATATCGGGGCCACTGCTTGATCGTATTGACATCCATATTGAGGTTGTTCCTGTCAATTATGACAAGCTTTCTGATTCGGGGAAAGTGGAACATTCATCAGTTGTCCGCGACAGGGTTGTAAGAGCAAGAGCAATACAGGCAAAACGGTTTGAGATGATAAAGGGTGTTTACTCAAACTCTCAGATGTCATCGTCTATGCAACGAAAATATTGCCAGCTGGATGAATCAGGCGGAAGGCTGCTTAAAACTGCTATGGATATCAGAGGACTCTCAGCAAGGGCTTATGACAGAATATTAAAAGTTGCCAGGACTATTGCAGATCTGGGCGATTCTGAAAACATCAATGCCGAACATATTTCGGAAGCAATTAATTACCGCAATCTCGACAGGGAAGGGTGGGCCGGCTGAGCTCGGCTACGCTTGAGCGAAGTCGAAGCCTGACCCGGTTAATTACCGCAATCTCGACAGGGAAGGGTGGGCTGGCTGAAAGTAGTCTATAACTGTTTCGGGAAATTTTTTTCCTCAGGTTTATTTAAAAGCTGTGATACAGCCAGAAGAAACTCTTTTTGATCAAGTGGCTTTTGGAAAGTCATATCTGCCCCCAGAAGTTTTGCACCCGGAAGATACCCGTCCGGACTAATCCTTCCTCCTCCTGAAATCGCAATTATTTTTAGTTTAGGATATTTCCTTCTGAGCTCAAATATCGTTTCAAGTCCCTCTTTTTCGGGCATTATAATATCAGTGATCAGCATATCAGGTCTGCTTCTTTCAAATAGCTCCAAACCTTCTTTACCGTTTAATGCCAAATTCACCTCATGACCTGCTTTTTCGAGCATTTTTTTTATCATCAGAAGTATTGAAAGTTCATCATCAAGAACAAGAATTTTTGCCATGGTCCGTTATTTTTTGATATTGCGTTTATCGAGTACTCCTCTGATTATTTTGCTGAAATCGTCCAATATCATCGGTTTTAAAATAACCTCAGATATTCCACTTTGAGCTATGACTTCTTCGGATAAATTATCTGCATACCCCGTAATAACTATTACTCTTAGTTTGGGACGTATCTCTTTCATCATTACCGCGAGTTCCGTTCCTGTAATATTTGGCATGCTCTGATCGGTGACCAGGAGAGAATATTTATCCGGATTTTTCCTGAATTCGTCAAGTGCTGTAACACTATCGCTTGTTATTGTAACTTTATATCCCAGATTTTCAAGCATTTTCTTACCCATGAAAGTTATTTCAGGTTCATCATCAACAAACAGGATGTGTTCAACGCCTTTTGAAGGTTTTGTGGATGATTTATCAGATTCTAAAGTATCAGAGCCATATTTTGGGAGATAAATCATAAAAGTTGTTCCTTTTCCCGGACTGCTGTCAACTACTATTGCCCCTCCGTAATTATTTATAATACCATGCACCACGGAGAGTCCCAGCCCTGATCCTGAACCAACCTCTTTACGCGTAAAGAATGGCTCAAAAATCCTTTCTTTGGTTTTTAAATCCATACCATGCCCGGTGTCTGAAATTGTCAGGCGGATATATTCTCCCTTTTTCAGATTGGGAATCTTTTCAGCAGATTTCTGATCAATATTTACTGCATCAAGTTTAACATCAAGTACACCACCCGTTTTCATCATTGCATGATTGGCATTTGTGCACAGATTCATCACTATCTGATGTATATGAGTAGGATCTGCCAGAACAGTGCCAACACCCTCGTCAAAATGTTTGTTGATTTCAACATCTGGCGGAAAAGAGGCTTTAATCAGATTGAGCGCCTCAATGACAATTGGTTCTAATTGAATTGGCTTATTTTCAAAATCCAATTCCCTGCTGAAGGTAAGAACTTGCTGAACCAGATCTTTTCCCCTGTGGGCTGCATTGTTAATCTGTTCGATATCAAATCTCAGATTACTTTCCGGAGGAAGTTCTTCCAATGCCATGTCGGTATAACCCAGTATGGGAGTGAGAATATTATTGAAGTCATGAGCTATACCTCCTGCAAGTGTTCCAATAGTTTCCATTTTTTGAAGCTGGAACAATTGCTTTTCTAGCTCGGCTCTTTCTCTTTCGAATTTTTGTCTTATTTCTATCTCCTTTTTCAGATCCTGGTTAGCATTCGAAAGCTGGTGAGTCCGTTCATCAACTCTTTTTTCAAGTGCTTCGTTAGCAGTTTTGACGTTTTCTTTTTCCTGTTCCAGTTGTATTCTCATATAATACTCTATACGGGCCGACAGTTCAAGAAAATAACTTATAAACATTCCGATTACATTGGCACTTATAAAAAAGGAACTATTGCTTATGAGGATTGTAACAGGAGTGTGTGAGACCCAGATGGCGGTAATCAGGTATGAAATAACGATCGACCAGCCCGCTATCGAAGCATATATGAATCTTGCTCTGCTGAATGTATAACCGAAAATAGATATCAGGATCAATCCGGCATAATAAGAATAGTTCCCGATTTTTGCAGCATATATAATCATGACTATGATTCCGAAACTGGTACAGAATATAATACACGAAATAATGAACTGCATATATTTCTTAAATAATTTGGAATAGGAAAACAGGAACACAGAAATCAGCACCGGAAATACAATTCCGAACCGGATAAACCAAAAAACTTCCTTTAGTGAATAAACGGTAACTGCATCAAGAAAAGCAAAGGCCCCATAGAAAATCATGGAGAGGATAAGAGAAAATCTGAAGGGATTAAGCGATCTCTTGAAATAATCTTCATGGTATTCCTTTTCGTACTGATATAAATCACCCGCAAAGGAAAGTGTAAGATAATTTATCGACAATGACTCATGACTTGCTGTCGGCAGCCCAAGAAAACTTCTTCCCACATTTTTAAAAATATTCATGGAAAAAGTATTTAAGTTGTCTCAAATATTTGAAATAAGGAATTTGCTAGGTTTTTCTTATTTTAAGAAACAGGTTTATACCAAGAGGCTCCTTCTCAACACTAACCATCTCCTTATCAATATTGGCGTCTAAAGCTATACGGAACAGATCCGATTCGGTCCTGTGATTAAGGTACCAGTCTATTACCTCCATGAACCTTTTTGTCGGATTTTTTGTGCTGAAATTACTTATCACCATTTCACCATCATCAGTAAGGCAATTAATGTATTTTCTGATGAGAAAGGTAAAATGTTTATCTTTAAAATAGTCAAACAGCCCGGCAGTCCAGATAAGATCATACAATTCATATGAATTGAAACGCAACGCATTAATTTTGTTGTAGGTAATCTGCCCATTAAATTTCTCGTTTTTTTCCATTGAGAAATTAATTGCATATTGGTCAAAATCAATCAATTCAAAACTTATGTTATTGTCTCCTGAATAGTTGGTCAGAAATTCATTGACATCTTCAGCCGGACCTGATCCAAGAATGAGAACTCTAGCATTCTCCTTTTTTAATACCAGGTTTTTACAGTATTCGATAAAAAAATTCTTCCTGTTTCTGACTGCATTGGCAGCTGGCTGATTCTGAAAAAAGATATCCCAGTTTCTGTACCGGGGATCTTCATTAACATCAAATTGATAAATCTTGTTTATAAGATTAAAATCTCCGGGGTAGCCATAAGGTTTTACAAATGCGTGACCTATAAGGGTATTCTTATTAAGGATGGTTTTTATTTTATTCCTGAAATCGTCAATCTTAACAGGTTCAAGGTTATTGACAATTGAAGTGAATTTATCATAATCCTTAAGCTCGGGCCCGCCATTTTCAATTAAATAATCTAAAAACTCAGATACTTCTTCATTAAGATCATTTTTTAAAATAAGGAACTTACTGTTTGTGCTATCCATGAAGGTTAATTCTAATGATTTCTAAACTATATAGCTTTCAGATAAACATTTCAAAATAAAATATGCTTTTCAATAATATCAGTGTACTAATGAAAAGTAATGCCAACGAGCAAGCAACTTAACGAACAATGCAAGATGACTTTCTCCAACTCTTCATAAAACGCCGAATACAGACAAATAAAACATCAACTATATTGGATCATTGTATTGCTATTCCAGAAAAAAATACAGAAATCAAGTTAATTCCCCAATAAAGAGCAAGTGTATCATTTTTTTTTGAATATAGCAAGGATTATACTAATTGTATTTTTCCGGAATCAATGCTGCACTCTATAAAGAGAGGGTAAATCCGGGATTCCTTTTTAAAACAATTATTGGTGAAATAAGCAAATTATACTATTTTTATCTGCTTATTAAACCACTATATCCTGCAGGCATGGAACTTACTCGCAGTATCCGGGATAAAATGATGAAGGAACGTCTCATGTTTGTATACAGAGGTGTTGTAACAAATGATAATTCCGTACCACTTCTGATGCTTCTTGAAAAAGAGATGGAGAATTCGGAGTTTGGATTTGTCGGGAGAAAGAGACTTTTTATGTTTGTTCTTGAGAGTCTTCAGAATGTTTCAATACACACTGAACAAAACCAACATGCAGATATGTCTCTTGTCGTTTACTCTAAAACAGATAATGGTTATACGGTTACCACCGGGAATGTTCTTCCTTCTGAGAGTATCAAAGATCTGAAAGTAAAATTGGATGAGATCAATAATCTTCGGCCCGAAGAGATAAGAAAGGTGTACCGGCAGATGTTAAGCAGTGCCGAATTAAGCAATAAAGGAGGTGCGGGACTTGGGTTGATTGAGATGGCTAACAAAACCGGAAACAAGCTCGATTATGATTTTATTCCGATGGATGATAAATTTTCTTATTTTATTTTAAGTAAAACAGTGAATTCAGCCGGAATCGGGATCCATTCCAGGGGGCAGGAGCGACCTTTTCGCGGTAATGCGGTTTCGCAGCTTGAAAGACTTATGGCTGTAAATAATATTTACCTCATCTGGTCAGGACATATTTCAACGGATGTGGAGAGAGAAGTTCTCTCTTTTACCGAAACAAAACTTGTTGAAGAGGATGTTGAAGTAAATCTCAGAAGAAGGGTCTTCAGTATTCTTGTTGAGATTCTTGAAAATGTGGCTACATATAGTCCCGGCAAGGAAGCCGAAGAAAAATTCGGAATGACTGTTGCTCTGATCAGTGTTAAGGATGAAGTATATTCCCTTACAACAGGCAATCTCATACAAAATGGAGATGTACAAACTCTGAAGGAGAAGCTTGATACCATAAATGAGTTCGATAAGGTTGGTTTAAAAGAACTCTTTAGAAAATCTCTCTCCGGACAAACAATAAGTTCAGATAGTACCGGCAATATGGGACTAATAGATATGGCCAGAAAATCAGGTAGTAAGCTGGTATATCAGTTTGAACAGATAAATGACCGATATTCTTATTATACTCTGACTGTAAAAGTTGAAGACGAGAACGGTTAAGTCAATGTTCTTAAGGTAAGTTTATTCCCATTCCATTCTGCATAACTGCCGTTTTTTATCCAGTCACCCAGAAAAACAATTTCCGTTTCATTCTGCAGATTGTAAGTTTTTGCCAGATGGCGATGACCAAAAATGAAATAATCAATATTGTCTTTTTCAAGAACAGACCTGGCATATCTTATCAGATCCTCTCCCTCCTCACCGAGAAACTCTTTTGTTATACCTTTACCGAGTCGGGAATTCAGTGACCACTTATGACCAATTCCAACCCCAATCGAAGGATGGAGTGATGAATACATCACCTGCAAAGGTTTGTTTCTGAAGATTGAAAGGAGTATTTTATATCCTGCGTTTTTTGTTCCTAAACCTTCACCATGGGCAAGATGAAATTTTTTTCCGTTAAACAGGGTGGTAAAAGGAGTGGCATGAATTATGAAACCACATTCACTTGAAAGATAATCACCAACCCACATGTCATGATTACCGGTAAAAAAATGAACAGGGATTCCTGAATCTGTAATTGTTGAAATAGTTCCAAGAAACCTGGTAAATCCTCTTGGGACTACAAGCTTATATTCCCACCAGAAGTCGAAAATATCACCAAGAAGGTATATCTCTTTTGCATCAGGAGCAATTGAATTTAGCCAGCTGACTACCTTTTTTTCCCTTTCTACCGGAGGTGAGCCTGTTGGCAGTCCAAGGTGAAAATCAGAAGCAAAGTATATTTTTCCTGTTTCTGTCAAAGAGTGATCTATTTGTTAAATAACTGCTCGAGTTTCAGTTGCAGGGCTCTGCCATGAATGTCCGATGCAATGATTACGCCTTTTTTGTCAAACAGATAATTGGCAGGTAGTTTCTTCACATTGAAAAGAATCGCATTTTTAGGATTTAGAGGATCATCTTCCCTTGTGCTGATCCAGGGCAACTCATCAAACTTTATAGCAGCTTTCCAGTCAGATTCGTTTTCGTCAAGATTTATCTGATATATCTCAAATCCTTTTTTACTGTAAAGTTTGTAAAACTCTTTCAGTTGAAGGTTTTCCTGTACGCAATCATTCGATTTAACCGACCAGAATGTCAGAAGCACATATTTACCTTTAAGGGAGGATAGCAATATTCTCTTACCAGAGTTATTTTTCAGATAATGGATCGAGTTTTACCTGGGGTGCTGTTTTTGCAATCCTCTCAATCTGATTGACATACATCTGATTCATCTCCTTTTCAAAATCTCTTGCCATAGCCTGCACCTGTTTTGAATTAGGATAACGGCGCGTAAGTGTGTCAGTAACAATTTTAAGATACTGCAGATCGTGAGGATCATAAAGAACATATGTATCCGGGTTGATCCTCTGATAAAGCGCTTTAATAGAAGCAAGTGAGCTAATATTGTTGATGATGAATTCAATATTCTTTTTGCGTTGCGCTTTAATCAGTTCCTGAAACTGTACATCAAGTAAAGGACCTTTAATATCAAATCCGGGCTCTTCTGAAGCTTTCGTGTATAGGGTACTCAGAGAATCAAGTTTTCGTTTTGTATCGGCAAGATTAAGATCAAGCTTCTGTAATTTCTCAGATCCTGTAGATCCTCTGACTGAATAGTTTTCAAAAAGATTTTTGTTATTGAATTGTAACACTATATTTTCGCCTGGTTCAGCCAGGAGAGTGATAAAGTTGGCTGATGAAATCCCTAGCTGGTAAAATTCGGGTATAGCGGTTTTAACCCTGAAATGGAACTGACCTTTCCTTCCGATTTTTGCAGAGTCTATCAGTACGGGAGTATCAACATCGAGCCTGCTGATATAAATATATTTTTCTTTTGAGTCTTTGATAATACCATTAACGGCGAATTTGTTTTTGTCTTTACATCCGGAAATAAGAAGAACCAGAGCCAGCAGGAATAGTATTCGTTTCATTAAAAATCGGATTACCAGTTTTTGTATTCAGTTTCTCATTTAAATAATTCAGCAAGTTTAATCTGCAGGTTTTCACCTCTCAGGTTTGATGCAATTATACGGCCTTCCTTGTCGAGAAGACAATTAAACGGAATTGATTCAATCCTGTAAAGGGGTACAACTACCGAATTCCAGTATTTAATGTCACTTACATGTATCCATTTCTCCAGATGATCATCCTGAATACCTTTCATCCAGGCTTCTTTGGTCTTATCAAGCGACACCTGATAAATCTGGAATCCTTTTTTATGGTACTTATTGTAGGCTTCCACAAGATTCGGATTCTCCTGTCTGCATGGAACGCACCATGAAGCCCAGAAATCCAGCAGAACTACAGACCCTCTGGTTGAAGAAAGTTTAATTGTATCACCCTCAGGCGTGGGAAGTGATATTTCAGGAGCTTCAGCTCCGGTTGCTGATGCGGGAGCAACAGTTGAATCACCTTTAATTTTTGCCAAAATCTCCTTAACATTCTCATGAAGTGTAGTAACTGGTCCGTAATCAGGATAAAGGCTAAACATTGATGAGTCTACTTTTACGAAATATTTCAAATCTTTTGTGGGATTCATAATTTGCACACCTGGCGCAATCTGCTGATAGAGTGCTGCCAGGCTGACAAGAGAAGTAAGATTATCATCAATGTATTTTTTTGTGTATGTATTAATCTCATTAAGGTAAACCTGTGCAGTACTGTCGAGCGATTCGACCACTTTGGGCAGTTCCGGCTTATCTACATTTTGCATGTAAATGTCGTGCAATCCAGTCATTTTGCTAATGGTTGTCCGGAGTTTTTTATTGTATTCCACCATTAATTCAGTACCAGTTGATCCCTCTATCGATATAGGATAATTCAATGAATCGTTATGTGCTTTCAACTTGATTTTCTCACCCGGTTTAATGAGCATTGTCAGGAAATTATTATTGTTCCGTTTTAAGAAGATAAAATGAAGGAATTTTAATATCCTTCTTAAACTTAAAGGTGCCTTTATCTGTTACTACTACAGAATCAACTGTTTTCAGTTCATTTGACTTTAGTTCATCAAGAAAAATATATTCTCCGCTGACTGGAGTAACAAGGGTACCTGTTATTTGGACAGTATTATTTTTACATGCGGCAAATATCATGACTGCAAACAGATACAGGAAAAGCTTATTTTTCATCAGGTAAAATGTTAATTGATAATTATTTTCAAATATTGAAATGCAAAGGTATTCTTTTTTTCATCCGGCAATGCTTTTAAGGAATTTAAATAATTTTTTCTGACACGTTCAGGTTGTTTTGCAAGGTTCATTTTTTTTGGTTATCTTACATAGATTTTTTTATTTTATACTAACTGTAATCATATGAGTTACATAAAGTTTGAAAAGAGTCAGGTTGTAAATCTTGAGTATTCACTGGCGAGAGAGATGATTAGAACAAACAGGGCAGGATCATATTCTTCAACCACTCTTGTTGGTTGTAATACGCGCAAATACCATGGAATGCTTATCTGTCCTGTTGATGAGTTTGGCGGGGAAAGATTTGTACTTCTCTCTTCACTTGATGTTACTATTGTAAATAATGACAAGAGTTTTAACGTCGGGATCAGGAAATATAAGGGAGATTATTTTAGTCCGAAGGGCCATAAATATGTTGAGGATTATGACATTGATAACATCCCTTCAAGAATTTACAGGGTTGGTGGTGTGATTCTTAAACAGGAAAGACTGCTGGTTCATTATGAGGAACAGTTTCTTATCCGGTTTACTATACTTGAGGCCTCGGAAATGATGAAGTTGCAGTTCCGGCCTTTTCTTGCTTTTCGGAGTATTCACCAGCTGACGCATGCCAATATGGCTGCAAATACAAAAGTTGATTTCATAGAAAATGGTATCAGATCGAAGATGTATGAAGGATTCCCATTTTTAAACATGCAGTTTTCTACAAAAGTTGAATTTATACCTGTTCCTGATTGGTATCTGGGAGTTGAATACCCTGAAGAACAAAAACGCGGATATGATTATTCAGAAGACCTGTTTACTCCCGGTTTCTTTGAGCTTAAGGCAAAAAAGGGAGACATTATAGTATTCTCCGCATCGACCAGGGAGGAAAAGACAAACGGTCTTAAACAAAAGTTTACAAAAACCGTCTCAGGCAAAATCCCCAGAGACAGCTTTATTAACTGTTTAAAAAATGCTGCCCAGCAATTTGTTGAAAAACGGGGTGGGAAAACTCTCATTATCGCTGGTTATCCATGGTTTGGTGCCTGGGGCAGAGATACTTTTATTTCGCTTCCGGGACTGGCTTTAGCCCGGCATGGGCTGGTTCTCTACAGGGAAGTTCTGGACACACAGATTGCCAGGATGAAAGATGGTTTATTTCCAAACATGGGGGACTCAGATAATCCTGCTTTTAATTCAATCGATGCTCCTCTCTGGTTCTTCTGGTCAGTTCAGAAATACTTTGAACGTGGAGGTACAGATGCGTGGGAGAGATATGGAGCAGCAGCAAAATCAGTACTGAATGCATTTAAGAATGGTACAGCATTCAATATCCACATGAGAGAGAATGGTCTTATCTATGCAGATGCACCGGGGAAAGCTCTTACCTGGATGGATGCAGTGGTTAATGAGATTCCTGTCACTCCCAGAAGAGGTTATGCTGTAGAGATAAATGCACTCTGGTATAATGCTGTCTGCTTTTCTCTTGAGATGGCCAGGCTTGAGAAAGATAAGAAGTTTATTAAAGAATATGAAATGCTTCCCGTCCTGATAAAGAAATCCTTTCTTGAGATATTCTGGGATGAAAAAATTGACTGTCTGGCTGATTATGTTAATGATCATGAGGGAAAGAATCTTTTTATCAGACCTAACATGGTAATAGCTGTTTCGCTGCCGTATTCAATGCTTGATAAAGATCAGATGAAAAAAGTACTGGATGTTGCAGACAGAGACCTTGTTACCGTAAGAGGTTTAAGAACTCTTTCTCCCAGCAATGAATTATATCAGGGTGTATGTGAAGGGAATCAGAAAGAAAGGGACAATGCATATCATCAGGGTACTGTATGGCCGTGGCTTTATGGCCCTTTTTGTGAAGGGTGGCTAAGGGTTTACGGGCAACAGGGCGTTCAGAAAGTTAAAAAGCTTATTTACGGTCTTGAAGCTGTAATGAGTGAACATGGAATAAGTACTATCTCCGAAATTTACGATGGCGATCCTCCGCATTCTCCAAAGGGAGCTATTTCGCAGGCATGGAGTGTTGGCGAGGTACTCAGGATTATCAATTTACTTGAAACAGAATATGCAAATCAATAACAGAGGTACTATATGCGTGTGTTAATGTTTGGATGGGAATTTCCCCCTCATATCTCCGGTGGATTAGGCACTGCCAGCTATGGACTTACAAAAGGCATGGCGACACTCGATGATCTTGAAGTGATCTTTGTTGTGCCTAAGACGTGGGGTGATGAGGATCAGACTATTGTCCGACTGGTAGGTGCGGACCAGGTACCGGTAGCATTCAAACAGGTTTTTTATAAAGGTTTCAGACGACCTATAGAAAGAATTGAAGTATCTTCAAAAATTGTGCCTTATACCGATCCTGATGATTTTTGGAAATTAGTCAGATCAGAAGTCTCGGGATATAATTTTTTCGTCCAGACAAATAGTAGAGGAAAGGTCGATTTTTCAGGAAAATACGATCACACCCTGATGGATGAAATATATAAGTATTCTGTGGTAGCTGCAGTGATAGCTGATGAAAATGAGTTTGATATAATCCATGCTCATGACTGGCTTGCTTATCCTGCCGGCATTGCTGCCATGGAGGTGTCGGGTAAACCCCTTGTTATCCATGTGCATGCAACTGACTTTGACCGAAGCGGCGGAAATGTGAATCCCGATGTTTACCGCATAGAGAAAAATGGTATGGATGCTGCATCTAAAATAATTACTGTCAGTAATCTGACCAGAGACATTGTTATAAACAAATATAATATCAACCCCGATAAGGTTGAAACTGTTTATAATGCAGTTGAACCGGTGAAGATTGCAGAGAACTGTATCATTAAAAAAGGTTTTGACGAAAAAGTGGTCACATTCCTTGGCAGGATAACCATGCAGAAAGGTCCTGAATACTTTATCGAAGCAGCTTATAAGGTTTTACAGGTGATGGACAATGTGAGATTTGTCATGGCCGGGTCGGGCGATATGATGGAAAGGATGATGCGAAGAGCTGCCGCTCTTAAAATAACCGACCGTTTTCATTTTACCGGATTTCTTAAAGGGACAGATGTTTTTTCCATGCTCGATATGAGTGATGTTTATATTATGCCGTCTGTATCAGAACCCTTTGGCATCTCGCCTCTGGAAGCTATGCAATCAAACGTACCGGTAATTATCAGTAAGCAATCGGGTGTGGCAGAAATACTTACGCATGCGGTAAAAACTGATTTCTGGGACATAGATGCGATGGCTGATGCAATTTATGGGATACTTAACTATCCGGCACTTTCCAACATGTTTATTAAAAACGGGAAGGAAGAAGTTATCAGGCTTAAATGGGACAACTCCGCCAGGCATGTGCGTGATATATATTACAGAGTGATCGAAAATAAAAAGTTTTAAGATATGAGTGCATCAGGCAAAAAAGCAATTTGCTTCTATTTTCAGGTCCATCAACCTTTCAGGCTCAAAAGATACAGATTTTTTGATCTGGGGCATGATCATTACTATTATGATGATTTTTCGAATGAATCTATTATGAGAAAAGTGGCAGAGAAGTGTTATCTGCCTGCGAACAACATTATAATGGATCTAATCCAGAAACACAAAGGGAAATTTAAAGTTACTTTTTCCCTCTCAGGGCTGGCAATCAGCCAGTTCCGGCTTTATGCCCCTGAAGTTCTTGAATCGTTCAGAAAGCTTGCTGAAACCGGAATGGTGGAATTTCTTGCTGAAACCAACTCTCATTCACTTGTTTCCCTCAAAAGCAGAAGTGAGTTTGAACGACAGGTTACCAAACATAAAGAAATGTTAAAGGAACACCTCGGATTTGAACCTAATTCATTTCGTAATACTGAATTGATATATTCTGACACAATAGGAACCTGGGTGGCTGATATGGGATTTAAATCGATACTCACTGAAGGTGCCAAGCATGTTTTAGGTTGGAAAAGCCCCAACTTTCTGTATTGTAACTCAGTTAATCCACGGTTGAAAGTATTATTGAGGAACTTTGTCCTGAGCGATGATATTGCATTCAGGTTCTCAAACAGGAACTGGAACTCATGGCCGTTAACAGCTGACAAGTATGCTTCATGGATAAACAAACTTGCTCCTAAAAGCGAACTGATAAATATTTTTCTCGACTATGAGACTTTTGGAGAACATAACTGGAAAGAGACCGGGATATTTGATTTTCTGTACCATATTCCGGGTGCAATTCTCAAGAAAACTCCTTTCAGATTTATGACGCCGACAGAAATTGCAGATACGCTGCAACCTGTATCTGCAATCAGTATTCCTTCACCAATCTCATGGGCAGATGAAGAGCGCGACATCACTGCATGGCTCGGAAATGAGATGCAGGTTGCGGCTCTGGATAAACTCTACAGCCTTGCCGGAAAGGTATACAAATGCGAAGACGAACTGATTAAGAAAGACTGGGAATATCTGCAGTCAAGCGACCATTTTTATTATATGGCAACAAAATTTTTCTCCGACGGCGCAGTTCATGCATATTTCAACCCTTATGAAACACCATATGATGCATTTATGAATTATATGAATGTGCTAAGCGACTTCGAAATAAGACTCCGGAAATTATTCCCTGATACTGCTGAGCAAGATCAGATATTTAAACTTGGTACTCAGGTCATTGAAAAAGATATGATCATCGAAAAGCAGTTATTTGAAATTGAAAAACTGACCAGGAAAATCGCCAGAACAAAGCCGGTGGTAAAACCAGCAGTAAAGAGAACATTGAGAAAAACAACTAAGACAATAGCAAAGGAAGAACTCAAAAAGAATGCAAAAACGCCTGATATAAATGAGAATATAACTTCAGCTAAAGAAATTGTTGTTAAAATTGCAGCCGGAAAGTCAAAGGCAAAAACGATAAAAGAGACCAAACCTCTTAAATCCGTTAAACCGGTTAAACGAAACAAAAAATAACAATATCAGGCTAAAAACAAATAATTTCTAAAGATGAAGGTTGAATTGATTTTTGAAACCAGTTGGGAAGTCTGCAACAAGGTTGGCGGTATACATACGGTAATCTCAACAAAAGCACTTAAGATAGTTAATGAGCTTAGAGATAATTATATACTTATCGGACCAGATGTATGGAGAGAGGAAATTAAAAATCCGGAGTTCATTCCTGACGATTTGTTGTTTGTTGAATGGAAAGTCAGAGCTGCATCAGAAGGATTAAGAGTTAAGACAGGAAGATGGAATATTGCAGGGGAACCGATAGTATTTCTACTCGATTTTACTCCATATTTCGGACAACAGAATGAGATATTTGCAGGATTCTGGGAATCATATAAACTTGACAGTATTACCGGACAGTGGGATTATGTAGAGCCGGCACTCTTCGGATACGCAGCAGGTAAACTGATTGAAAGTTTTTCAACATTTTATCATGAGCATCATAATATTATTGCCCAATTCCATGAATGGATGACCGGTACAGGGATTTTATACCTGAAAAAATATGCGCCCTGGATCGCTACTTCATTCACAACCCATGCCACTGTGCTTGGCAGATGCATTGCCGGGAATAATCGTCCTCTTTATGGTAAGATGAAAGAATATAATCCTGCGCAGATAGCACGGGAGTTCAATATTGCAGCCAAACAATCGCTCGAGAAAGTTTCTGCCGCGGAAGCTGATGTTTTTACAACAGTAAGTGAAATTACATCAAGAGAATGCCAATATTTTCTTGGTAAGGAGGTTGATTTTGTCACTCCGAATGGATTCGAAGATTCATTTGTTCCTGCACCAGAATTATTTGAAGAAAGAAGAAAGATAGCCAGAGAAAAATTGATTAGTGTTGCTGAGGCAGTACTGGGTTATTCAGCTTTCTGAAGATTGTGTTTTAGTAGTAAACAGCGGGAGATATGAATTCCGGAATAAGGGTGTTGATATTCTTATTGATTCTCTTGGCGAGATGCAAAAAAAAGACGCATCAAAAAAGAATGTATTGCCTTTTTCCTTATACCTGCCTATCATAAAGGACCACGTCAGGATATAATCAATATCCTCTATAATAACGGTCCGGTAAATGACGGTGACAGATATCTTACACATAGTCTGCATTATCCTTCATCAGATCCTCTTTTGCAGAAAGTTGTTGCTAATGGCCTCTCCAATGATCAAAAAACAAAGGTTAAGATCATTTTTGTTCCATGTTATCTCAACGGTAATGATGGTATATTCAACATGCCATACTTTGATTTACTTATTGGATTTGACCTGTCGGTTTTTCCTTCATATTACGAACCATGGGGATATACTCCGCTCGAAAGTCTGATGTTTTATATTCCTACTGTGACTACTTCTCTTTCAGGATTCGGACTTTGGGTCAAGACGTACTTTAAGGATCCAGGTAATGGAATAAGAATAATTGAAAGGACTGATGATAACGAGATGAAAGTTATCTCCGAGATCAGGGAGTTCATGGCTATGTTTATTGGTTTAAATGATGAAGAGATCAGTGCTTCAAGAGAAAAGGCTCATGCAGTTTCAAGAATAGCATTGTGGGACAACCTTGTTAAACATTATTTCAATGCCTACGAACATGCGCTTATACATAGCAGTGAGAGGAGAGATGAACCCAGGGAATTTTTAAGATTTGTTGAAACGCCAGGGTTGCCTGTTCGCAAACCTCATCAGGTACCGGTTTGGAAAGATATTTATGTTCAGAGTGATGTCCCTGAAAAATTGGCCTCACTTAAAGATATGGCAAATAATCTCTGGTGGTCATGGAACTCGGAAGCTGAGTCACTGTTTAAAAGAATGGATCCGTCCCTGTGGGAAGATGTCCGCCATAATCCTAAACTGCTTCTTGAAAAGATTGACTATAAAAGACTTCTCGTACTTGAAGATGACGATGATTTCGTAACTGATCTGAAAAATGTTAATGAATTATTTAAAACCTACAAGGATCGGCCGGATGATCCCAACTTACCCTCAGTAGCTTATTTCAGTATGGAGTTTGGTATACACCCCTGCCTGAAGATTTATTCCGGCGGACTCGGTATTCTGGCTGGAGATTATCTGAAGGAAGCAAGCGATTCAAATCTGAATATTATAGGTGTAGGGTTGCTTTACAGGTACGGTTATTTCAAACAAAAACTTGGGCCGAGGGGAGAACAGCTTCCAATATATGAGGCTGAAGAGTTTTCCCGCCTTCCTATAAACCCGGTCAAAGATTCAAAGGGGAACCATTTGAATGTAAGTCTGGTATGGCCGGGAAGGACAGTAAAGATCCGTGTTTGGGAAGCTATGGTGGGGAAAGTCCGGCTTATACTTCTTGATACCGATTTTGATGATAATTTGCCCGAAGACCGCACTGTAACTCATTATCTTTATGGCGGTGATACTGAAAACAGGCTCAGACAGGAACTCATCCTTGGCATTGGCGGGATAAGAGCTCTTGTAGATATGGGTTTAAAACCTGATATCTATCACAGCAATGAAGGGCATTCTGCCTTTATAAGCCTTGAAAGACTCAGAGGTCTGATTAATGACGAGCATCTTACTTTTAATCAGGCGCTTGAAGTTGTAAGATCATCGACTCTTTTTACCACACATACTCCTGTTCCTGCCGGGCACGATGCATTTGAAGAAGATCTTCTTCGTAAGTATATTTCTCATTATCATAGCCGGCTTACAATTACCTGGGGTGAGCTTATGGCTCTGGGTCAATGTGAGGGTGATGTTGATAAGAAATTCAATATGAGTTTTCTCGCCACACGAATGTCGCAGGAGGTAAATGGGGTCAGTAAACTGCACGGTGAAGTCAGTCAGGGAATGTTCAACAAACTTTGGCCAGGTTATCTTAAAGAAGAACTTTTCATTGGCTATGTTACCAACGGGGTCCATCATCCTACATGGACAGCTCCCGAATGGAGAGAGGTTTATAAACAATTGACCGGCACGGTAAATTTTGACCAGACTGACAGAAGCCTCTGGGAAAAACTATACAGTCTGGAGGATAAAAAGATTTATGAAGTAAAAACAGGCCTTAAAAAAAGTCTGTTTTCAAATATCAGGAAAAGGCTTCAATCGGATATGATTGAGAAGCATGTTAGCCCGCGTACATTGTTGAATATCAGCAGTCATCTCAATGAAAAAACCCTGACAATTGGATTTGCCAGACGTTTTGCCACCTATAAAAGGGCATCACTGCTTTTCAGGGACATTGACCGGCTCGACCGCCTGGTTAATAATCCGGAAAAACCTATTCAATTTATTTTTGCGGGTAAAGCACATCCTAACGATGGAGGGGGTAAGGATCTGATAAAAAAGATCTTTGATATTTCACAACTGCCCCAGTTCGCCGGAAAAGTCTTATTCCTCGAGAATTATGATATTGAGCTGGCAAAAAATCTTGTAAGAGGCGTCGATATCTGGCTTAATACACCAACAAGACCGCTTGAAGCTTCAGGAACAAGCGGTGAAAAAGCTGTTATGAACGGGACAATTCACTTTAGTGTTCTTGATGGTTGGTGGGTTGAAGGATACAGAGCCTTTGCAGGATGGGCACTGCCAAAGAAAAGAACTTATGAAAATCAGGATCTGCAGGATGATATTGATGCTGAAACAATTTATAATATGCTTGAATATGAAATAGTTCCGGCTTATTATTCGTTTAACGAACAGGGAATTCCTGTTGAGTGGGTAAGTCTTATTAAAAACACCATGGTAAAGATTGCTCCTGAATTTACCATGAAAAGAATGATTGACGACTATTTTGAGAAATATTACATTAAACTTTTTACGCGTAACAAATACCTCATTGAAAATAACTTTGAGAAGGCAAAAGAAATTGCTGCCTGGAAAAAAACAATGAGAGATGAATGGGATAATATTGAAGTTTTAAATTATAGTTTTGAAAAGGCAGGAGATAATGTTTACCGTTCAGGTCATGATTACAGGGCGGAAATTGCACTTGATGTAAAGAAAATCCCTAAAGAAAACGTTGGGGTGGAATTTATTGTCACGCATATGAGTAAAAATGGAGAACATGAATTTGTTGCCAGTGAAGAGTTTAGACTCATCAGCTGTAAAAACGGTAAATGTCTTTACAGGGCAAGTCTTGTACCTGAAAAAGCCGGGTCTTTCTTCTATGGGATTCGCATCTACCCTAAACACAAAGATCTTCCGCATAAGCAGGATTTTTACCTGCTTCGCTGGATTGATTAAATCTCAGTGGCCCGTCGGACAGGTTCCTTTTTAAATACTAAGGCTGTTCTTGAAGGCAGGTATAAGTAAAGGTATAAAGGAGCATTTATGATGTTCCTTTCCGCTTTTTTAATCGAAAGATAGATTCTTTTACTGTCAATTCTGTTGAAACCACCAAATGCCGGATCATCTGTATCAAGCACTATCCTGAATCTCCCCATGACCGGTATCCCGTAATCAGTATATGATACAGTGGGATGAAAATTAAAAACGAACAATAATTCTCCTCTCATGTAAGAAATAACCTTATCGGCATTATTTTCATATATCCTGTTGACAAAGAGATCGTCAAGTATTCTGTAATCATTGTTCAGGTTAACCATTTTCCTGTCGAATTTTGCCAGGTTGTAGTATTTAAGATCTTTATTCTCAGCAAGTTGCCATTGACGTCTGGCATATTTAAAGCTCCAGTTGTTTCCTTCACGCGGAAAGTCAATCCATTCCGGATGTCCAAATTCATTTCCCATAAAATTCAGGTACCCACCCCCAGACGTGCTGAAGGTGATGAGTCTGATCATTTTGTGAAGTGCAATACCACGGTCAACTACAACACTGTGATAGGATTTGTTCATGCCTGAATACATTTCAGCATCTATCATTCTGAATATTAGCGTTTTATCTCCGACAAGCGCCTGGTCATGCGATTCGCAGTATGAAATTATCTTTTCTTCCGGACGATGTTGGGTCAGTTCATGAAACAACTTTCCCATATCCCAGTTTTCATCAAAAGTCTCTTTAACCAGTTTTATCCAGAAATCAGGTACTCCCATCGATAACCTGTAATCGAACCCATAGCCCATATTTTCTGTACCAGATGCTAATCCAGGCATGCCACTCATCTCTTCAGCTATTGTGAGTGCAGCAGGCTTAAATTTATGGATCATTTTATTGGCAAGAAAGAGGTAGACAAGTGCGTCTTCATCCTGATTACCGTCGAAGTATTCATTATATGATGTAAAATTCTTTTCGAGCCCATGATCATAATAGATCATACTTGTAATACCATCGAATCTGAATCCGTCAAATTTGTACTCCTCCAGCCAGTAACGACAGTTGGATAACAGGAAATGAATAACATTGTCCTTCCCATAGTCGAAACACAAAGAATCCCACGCTCTGTGATTTCTTCTTTCATTTGCATGAAAATATTGTCCTAGTGATCCGTCAAACAAACCAAGTCCTTCATTGACATTTTTAACCGAATGTGAGTGAACAAGATCCATTATTACCTTTAAACCTGCCAGATGCGCCGTATCAATCAGTTCCTTAAGATCTTCTGGTGTTCCGAATCTCGATGAAGCTGCAAAAAAACTGGATACATGGTATCCGAAGGATCCATAAAAGGGATGTTCCTGGATAGCCATCAGTTGTATTGTATTGTATCCCGATTTAGTTATGACGGGGATAACATTTTCAGTAAATTCACGGTAGGTTCCGATTTTTTCTTCTGAAGTGGCCATTCCTATATGAGCTTCATAAATCACAGGAGCGTGAAGAGGAGCATTCGAAATTTCAGCTTTCCAGATATACTTTTCATCTGGCTGCCATACCTGTGCATTGAATATTTTGGTTTTTTCATCCTGAATTACACGGTTAGCATACGAAGGAATACGTTCTCCATTTCCTCCTTCCCAATGAATTGAAAGTTTATAAAGGTCGCCGTGCCTGAGTGCTTCAGGCGACAGAATAATTTCCCAATCACCAGGGGAATTGATCCTTTTCATCATGAATTCCGGCTTTTCTTTCCACCCTGTAAAGACTCCAATTACAAAGATTTGTTTTGCATTCGGAGCCCATTCCCTGAAAACCCACGAATCGTTATTCCGGTGAAGGCCATAATAATAATGCCCCATTGCAAAGTCACAAAGTGTACCGTTAGCGATAAGTTTCTTTTCTTTGGAAAGACATTTGGCAATGCGTCTGTCAATAACTTCTGTGAAGGGTTTCAACCATGGGTCGGACGTATAGAAACTGGTCGTATTCATGATGATTGGCAGAATTGAATATCTTTCTATAAAAGTACGAAAACTAAATCATTTATTTGTTTCATTTCCACAGGCTTTATTAATTTTGCAGACATAATTTTATAGTATGATAATTCATGAAGGATATCAAAATCTTAATCTTGTTGAGCCCGTTGTAACGCTTGGAATTTTTGACGGAGTCCATCGGGGACACAGGGTTCTTCTCGATCGACTTGTTGCCCGTGCTGAAGAGGTAAAAGCTGAGTCAGTTGTAATTACATTCTCTCCTCATCCAAGATTGGTACTTGAACAGAAAAACATTGATCTCTCATTTCTGACAACTATAGAAGAGAAAATGGTCCTTCTTGAAAAAGCAGGCGTCGATCATGTCATTATAATAGAGTTCAATAAACAATTCAGTGAGATCAGGGCATGTGATTTTATTAAAGATATACTTGTGGATAAAATTAGAACAAAGCATCTAATTATCGGATATAATCATCACTTCGGGAGAAGTGGCGAAGGAAATTTTGATACGATAAAGCAATGTTCAGAATCGAATGCTTTCAAGGTTGAGCAGGTACAGGGATTTCATACTGAAGAGGGAGCGATCAGCTCATCCTCAATTCGGGAAGCCTTATTAAATGGAAGACTCGATGAGGCCAACAGATGGCTGGGCTATTCCTATTCTGTAGGCGGGACGATTATTGAGGGACGTAAGATTGGCAGGTCAATCGGATTTCCAACTGCAAATATTAATCCTGACAATCAATACAAATTAATACCCGGCAATGGAGTATATGCAGTTGAAGTTCATCTTGATGATAAAGCTTATATTGGAATGCTCAGCATAGGGTCCAATCCGACTGTAAACACGGATATCCGCATAAGGAGTATTGAAGTTCATATTCTGAACTATGATATGGACATATATGGAAGAAAAATCTCAGTTACTTTCAGGAAAAGATTGCGGGACGAGAAAAAATTTGACAATATAGAACAGCTTACACAGCAGATGGAGCTCGATAAACAGGATACTCTTCGGGTGTTATCCTGAAAAATAACAAATCTTTTGTTAACTTTGGCTTCTCAAAATTACTCTTATTTATGAATGTAACATTTGATACAATGCAATACCAGGTAAAAGATATTTCACTTGCAGATTTTGGCAGAAAAGAGATCGAAATTGCAGAAAAAGAGATGCCTGGCTTACTGGCAATAAGAAAGAAATTTTCTTCAGAGAAACCGCTGAAAGGAGCAAGGATCACTGGGTCATTGCACATGACTATACAGACCGCTGTACTTATCGAGACTCTCGCTGAACTTGGAGCTGATGTGAGATGGGCGAGTTGTAATATTTTTTCAACCCAGGATCATGCCGCTGCAGCAATTGCTGCCAGTGGTATACCGGTGTTCGCCTGGAAAGGTGAAACGCTTGAGGAATACTGGTGGTGTACTGCTCAGGCACTTACATTCCCCGGAGGAAAAGGACCTAATCTTCTGGTCGACGACGGAGGCGATGCCTCACTGATGGTTCATCTTGGATATAAAGCGGAAAACACTCCGGAGATCCTTAATAAAAAACCGGCAAGCAGGGAAGAGGCTATTATTCTTGCTACTCTTAAAGATATTCTGGACAAAGAGCCCGGAAAATGGCATCGTACGGTAAGTGAACTTAAGGGAATCTCAGAAGAGACCACAACCGGAGTCCACAGATTGTATCAGATGATGGAAAATGGTGAATTGCTTGTGCCTGCAATTAATGTTAACGATTCTGTAACAAAATCAAAATTCGACAACCTGTATGGATGTCGTGAGTCGCTTGCCGATGGTATAAAAAGAGCAACTGATGTTATGCTGGCAGGGAAGGTTGTGGTGGTTTGCGGTTATGGTGATGTTGGAAAGGGATGTGCAAAATCGATGAAATCCTATGGATCCAGGGTTATTGTAACTGAAATCGATCCAATATGCGCCTTGCAGGCATCCATGGAAGGTTTTGAGGTAAAAACAGTTGAGGATACTCTCAATGAAGGGAATATTTATGTTACAGCAACCGGCAACAGAGATATTATTACCCTTGACCATATGCTGAAAATGAAAGATCAGGCAATTGTTTGTAATATAGGTCATTTTGATAACGAGATACAGGTTGATAATCTTAACGAATTGAAAGGAATCTTGAAAATCAATATTAAACCGCAGGTTGATAAGTATCTTTTTCCCGACGGGCATTCAATTTTTATTCTTGCTGAGGGAAGATTGGTTAACCTTGGCTGTGCAACGGGCCATCCTTCATTTGTAATGAGTAACTCATTCAGTAATCAGACTCTGGCACAGATTGAACTCTGGAAAAACAAGTATGAGATTGGTGTTTACAGGCTTCCTAAAAATCTTGATGAGGAGGTTGCCCGATTACATCTTGACCAGCTTGGTGTGAAACTAACGATACTTTCCAAAGAACAATCCGAATATATCGGAGTACCCGAAACCGGACCCTACAAACCTGATCATTACAGATATTAGGGACGTTGCATGCAACGTCTACAGAGTAGAGACGTTGCATGCAACGCCCCTACGTCATTTATATCAGTTCCACACCGTAACATAGTTCCCCTGGAAACTTGTTTTGTAGTTTTTAAGAGGATATCTCCCTACTCCGGAAGCAGGAGTGCCTCCTACTGTAAGTCCATATTTAGTTCCGCATTTCGGACAGATTGCAATCGTGGAATTTGACGGGTCAATATTCACTTTAACGCTCAGACTATTAACAACATAATCGTGAGGACAAGTACGGTCGTATGCATAAAACTCCTCGACCCCAAAACAAATAATAATTCCATTTCCATCGTATCCTGCGGCTCCTGGCCCATAGTTATTTGTCTGCGAATTAACTGTAACAGATCCACCAAATCCGCTCAGGCTCACAAACTCAGGGTCATTCAGATTGAGAGTGAAATTCACATAAGTATCGGGGATTACATCATTCTTCTTATTGCAGGAACTTAAGATTACAAGAAGTGCAGTTGCAATTAAAAAAAACCTTATTTTTGAATCTGACGCCATCAGGAAATAATTAATTCTGCAAAATTACCATTACTACCGGAAATTTAACGGGATTGAGAAATATTTATTGTAATATCTGAAAATGAATAATTTATCTTTTAGAAAGTGTTTTATTTTCTTTCTTCTTTTTTCACTGGCAATCGGATCGTGTAATGCTCAGATATTTCATAAAAATCCTGAGAAACAATTATCAGGTAAAAGTCACGGTGGCAGGAAAGAGCCAAAAGTCAAAGAACCACGGAAGGTTCTCAAAGCCAAAAGAAAGCAGGAAGCCAATGACCGGAGGCTTGAAAAGAATTATGAAAAATCTATAAAGAAGTCACAAAAAAGGACAATTGATATTCAGACACCTGAAGTTCAGGCTCGTATGAAGCAGAATAAAAAGGATACTGCATTGCGGGAAAAAGAAAAAAGGAAAAAAGTGAGGGCAAGTTCACAGGGAGCAGGGAAAAAATATAAGTAATGTAGTAATTTTGAAGATAAATACTTGTAAAACACCTGTTCACAGGATTATTATTTGTAAATAATTAAAAGAATTTATATATTTGTTTTTGAAGAGTTCCGGCAACGCCGGAATTCTTCTTATTTTTTAAATATAAGAGAGAAAAATGTCAGAGGTTATATATGTGACTGTAGAAGGTCTTCAGAAAATGAAAGAGGAACTCGACCACCTGAGAAATGTTGAGAGGCCTTCAATCTCCAGGCAAATAGCTGATGCAAGAGATAAGGGCGACCTTTCTGAAAATGCTGAGTATGCTGCAGCTAAAGAGGCACAGGGTATGCTTGAGTTAAGGATATCAAAGCTTGAGGATATTGTAACACGCTCAAGAATTCTTGACGAATCAAAAATTGATACCACTTCGGTCAGATTACTTAACAGAGTGAAGATCAGGAATAAAACCAATAATTCGGTTATGGAATACCTGATAGTTCCTGAGAGTGAAGCAAATTTTAAACAGGGTAAAATAGCTGTCAGTTCTCCTATTGCCCAGGGTCTGATAGGTAAAAAAGTAGGTGAGATTGTAAAGATCAAGGTACCTTCAGGTACTATTCCTTTTGAAATTATATCCATTTCAGTTTAATTATACACTTCGTAAGCCATCATGGCCACTATTTTTACAAAAATCATTAACGGTGAGATTCCCTGTTATAAGATTGCCGAGAACGAAAATTATTTTGCATTTCTCGACATCAATCCTTTGAGAGCAGGACATACCCTGGTTGTTCCTAAAAGTGAAATTGATTACATTTTTGATCTGGATGATGCTTATCTGGAAGGAATGATTGTTTTTTCGAAAAAAGTTGCTGCTGCAATCAGAAGTGTCATTCCCTGCAACCGTATCGGGGTCGCCATTTTGGGTCTGGAGGTTCCTCATGCTCATATACACCTCGTTCCTATGGATACGATGGAAGATATTAATTTCAGGAACCCAAAACTTAAATTTTCTCCCGAAGAATTTAAAGAGACTGCTGCCAAAATCAGCAGTAAAGTTGTTCTGTAGGGACGTTGCATGCAACGTCCGTACGTAAACAGGAATTTCATATCTTTATAAAATAATTCTGCTCGCTGCATGAGTTATTTCAACGATTTTTGGGACGATTTTATCAGTCTTTTATTTCCCCGGTTATGCTATGCCTGTGGTAACCATCTTTTAAGGAATGAAAAACTGATATGTACGGAATGTTATGTGGTTATTCCCCGGACTAACTATCATATTGACAAGGATAATCCTGTAGCTCAGCTCTTCTGGGGAAGGTGTATCATAGAAAGGGCGGCCGCCTTTTCATATTATAATAAGGGAAGCCGGATAAGAAACCTGATCCATAATCTTAAATACAAGGGAATAAGGGAGATAGGATACGAACTGGGCAGAATATATGGCTTTTCACTGATATCATCCGGTTTTACTTCAGATATCGATCTTATTATCCCTGTACCGCTTCATCCGGAAAAAATGCGCATTCGTGGCTTTAATCAGAGTGAAATTATTTCAAAAGGAATTGCTGATGCAACCGGCCTGGAAGTTGACATAAAATCACTTTTAAGAAAATCCAGCTCAGCTACCCAGACAAAACGGTCGCGGTACGAAAGATGGACGAATGTTGAGGGTATTTTCCAGGTTATTGATCCGCAACCAATAATAGGGAAGCACATTTTACTAGTAGATGATGTTATCACAACAGGATCGACAATTGAATCCTGTACGAATGAACTTCTGAATGTGAAAGGGGTCAAAGTAAGTGTTGTGGCACTGGCATTTGCAGTTATGTGACCAGTTTATTTTTCTTTGGTTTTTACTCTTTTTGGATTTTTATTCATGAAATCCTTCCAGCTGTTGTAAGCTTTTTCCTGCACTGGATTATTTGTCTGGTAAAAATGGCATAATGCAGCTGCCAGACCATCAGTGGCATCCAGTTTTATTTCGGACAGATTGAATTTCAGAATATTCATCAGCATCGATGCCACCTGCTCCTTTGATGCTGCTCCCTGACCGGTAATTGACATTTTAATTTTCCTTGGGGCATATTCAAATATTGGCAGGGAGCGGGTTAGCGCTGCAGCAATTGCCGCTCCCTGAGCTCTTCCAAGTTTTAACATCGACTGAACATTTTTACCGTAGAAGGGCGCTTCAATAGCCAGTTCATCGGGATGATACTCATCAATAATCCCGATTGTCCTTTCGAAGATATGTTTTAATTTCAGATAGTGATCTTCGTACTTTGAAAGATCAATTGACCCGATAGTTATGAGCTCGGGGATAGTACCGGCAGTTTTTATAACTCCATATCCTGTGATGCTAGTACCAGGATCGATCCCGAGAATAATTCTCTCCTTAGGTTTAACTTTCAATTTGATTCGCCTGTTGATAATGAATTCTATTCACCACAAAGGTACACAAAGTCCCGATAGTTATCGGGTCCGTAAAGTATCACAAAGGATTATTTCAAAAACAATTTATTTATTTAAGATATATGCATTATTAATTTTCCGGGGTTTTTCAGAAAATATGACTGGAGCCTGGTAGTGCCCAATATATAATCCTTTTGCCGACATACTTTCATGTTCCATATAATAAATAGCTTCCCTAAGGCAAGACTCATTTCTGTCTTTCCAGTCATGTGTAATATCATCAGGGACATATTTGTCGGGTACAAATCCGGCATAAAAACCGCCCTGACCCGCTGAATTGACCAATGAGAATGAAATTGGTACAAACATGTAGTCAGTTTTATATGGAAATGGAACCATTCCGACAGGTTTACCGTTTGTAGTATCGCCGATACATTTGACATCAAAAGTAGGTTTTAATCCATTTATAAGATCTTCACTTGCTGAGGCTGTACCCCTCGTGGTGATTACTACTATTTTCTTGATATTCAGAGGAGAAGATATTGTATTGAATTTATATGTTATATCAGATGAAGTATTTTTGTCATTAAAGGTTAATTTTAGAAAAGGCGTATTAAATTTGGCTGCTCCTGCAATATAGCTCGCCATATTTGTCAGTACACTCAGATCTCCACCTCCGTTGTATCTTAAATCAACAATAAGGTCTGTAATATTATTCTGTTTAAAAAATGTAAATGCAGAGTCCAGTTCTTGGTTTGATGGTGGAATAAACTGGTCGAATACAAGATGACCTGTAATTCCCGATTTGAGATGTAATGTATCAGAAAGAATAACTGTATTTAAGATAAACGAGGCTTTGGTGGAAATAATTGTGGAATCTTTTCCGTCGGGAGTTTGAAATAGAAAGGTATTTGTTACACCTGCCAGTGGCTTGCCAATCAGACGATTATATGTAGCGCTGTCTTTATCAATAAAAACCTGCGCTAAAGGGGTTCCATTGAGGTTTTTTACTATCCATCCCCTCCTGACTCCTTTTTTGTACAAAGGTGACTTGTTATAAATCTGGGCAATTCTGACGGTTGTTTTTGTCTGATCAAGACCCAGGCTGATACCATGTCCGACAAAACCTCCCTGATTCTGAGTCTGAAATTGACTATAGGTCTCTACAAAACTCCATCTGTCAAGAGTTTTATACATCATTGCATCTAAAAGTTCGTACGGATCTTTATAATTTGTTTTAACCACAACAGGCATAAGGTTATACCATAGATAATATTGATTCATTGCATCATACAGATAATCTCTTGCCTGTTGGTCTACTGTGGGTGGAACAAAAGGAGCAACCTCTTTTTTACAGGAGCTCATTCCAAGTATTGTAATAAAAAGGATAAATATTGACTTTTTCATGTTTTTTGAACAATTAACTATATATAACAATTAAACCATGAGTTTTGATCGCCGGTTCTGAAAAATGATTCCGGATATGATAAGTACCAATCCAACCGGGGTGGTATAATAAACGGGTTCATGAAGAATAAAGTGTACAAAAACCAGGGAAATGAAAGGCGCCAGGTAAACAAGGTTGCTTATTTTAGCTGTAGTTGGAGCCATGCTAATTGCTTTCAACCAGAAAAGGAATGTTATTCCCATCTCAAATATGCCAACATAGACTGATGCAGCTGCTCCCCTGAAACTTATTTCAATATGCCATTTCCCCAAAAGAATCATTGCTGCAATAAGATAGATTGAACCAAACGCAAAGTTCAGCAGCAGTTTAACTCCTTCATCCCTTTTGTCTTTTACATTCAGGATAAAATAGAAGGCCCAGAAAATTGAACTTCCAGTGGCCAGAAGCACCCCGGCAAGATTTGAATGTCCAGGTTCAAAAAGCTTACCCTGGGATGAAATTATATAGACACCTGTAAAACTGATAAACAGAGAAATAAAGCTTCCGGGTTCAATTTTTTGTTTAAGTATTGGAACTGAAAGAAAAACAAGTATTATCGGCCATATCATATTAAGAGGCTGGGCGACCTGAGCAGGAAGCAACTGGTAGGCTTTTAACAGTATAAGATAATAAAGAAATGGATTGATGCATCCCAGAATTGCAGAGTTCAACAATTCTTTTGAAGTAGTTGTTCTAATGAGATAAGTTTTTTTGCCGGCTAAGACTACAATGAATAGTATCAATGTTGATGTAAGAGAAGCAATTGTTAGCATCGGGAGAATGTCGAGTTCACTCAGACTGATCTTAAATGCAGTTGGTACCGTTGACCAGAAAAAAATAGCTAATCCGGCATAAATGTAAGATTGTTTTGTACGGTCCATCATGGAGTCTTATTAACTTATATATGGTTGATTAAGTCATGTCCTCGCTTTTTTGCCCCCCCATCCCCCCTAAAGGGCGGCTAATGCTCGTACATTCTCTGAATATGCATCGCAATATCATTTAGTGAGCACCAATACTCTATTCTTGTCAGAATTTACCCCCCTTTAGGGGGACAGGGGGGCAAACCTTAATTGATAAACTCAAAACCGGTATAAGGTACCAGCACGCTGGGTATTTTAATACCTTCCTCAGTCTGGTTATTTTCAAGTATTGCCGCAACAATCCTTGGCAAGGCAAGAGCGCTGCCATTGAGTGTGTGAACCAGCCGGGTTTGTTTGTCTCCTTTTTCCTTAAACCTGCATTTTAAGCGATTAGCCTGGAATGATTCAAAATTCGATACCGAACTTACTTCAAGCCAGCGTTTTTGAGCGGCTGACCAAACCTCAAAATCGTAGGTTAGAGCTGAGGTAAATGACATGTCACCACCGCAAAGCCTGAGTATACGGTATGGAAGACCAAGACCGGCAACAAGGCCTTCTACATGTGTCACCATCTCTTCAAGGGACTCATAGGAATGATCGGGGTGTGCGATCCGGACTATTTCAACTTTATCAAACTGGTGCAGACGGTTCAGTCCTCTTACGTGAGCTCCCCATGAACCCGCTTCTCTCCTGAAACAAGGAGTGTATGCTATATTTTTAATAGGAAGGCTACCGGCATTAAGTATAACATCCCTGTAAATATTAGTAACAGGGACTTCAGCGGTAGGAATCAGATAAAAATTATCGAGTGTTGCATGATACATTTGTCCTTCCTTATCCGGTAACTGACCAGTACCAAATCCGGAATCTTCGTTAACCATTATGGGAGGCATCACCTCCAGGTAACCTGCTTTTTCTCCTTCATCAAGGAAGAAGCTGATAAGCGCTCTTTGCAGCTTTGCTCCTTTACCTTTGTATACAGGGAATCCCGCTCCTGTAAGTTTAATACCCAGTTCAAAATCAATAATATCATATTTCCTGATCAGATCCCAGTGGGGAAGAGCTTTTTCATTGGCAGGAGGAATAATACCGCCCTCCCGCACAATAACATTATCATCAGCACCGTGCCCTGGTGGAACTGATTCGTGGGGGAGATTTGGCAGTCTGATGATCTCATTGCGAAGGTCATTATCTATAGGTATAAGTTTGTCGGAAAGAGATTTGATCTCTTCTTTAAGAGAATATGTTTCTTTCTTGGCGGCCTCAGCTTCATCTCTTTTCCCGTTCTTCATCAGCGCACCTATCTCTTTTGAGATACGGTTCATATCTCCCTGCATCAAATCGGTTTTGGATTGTATCTCCCTGCGTGATGAATCGAGTGCAAGAATTCTGTTAATTATTTCTTCTGCTTCAAAGTTTTTAACTTTCAGCCTCTCGATAATAAAATCCTTCTTTTCGCGGATAAGGTTTATTGTTAACATAATCAGTTATGAATTAATAGAAAAAGCAGGTGAAGGTCCCTGCTGTAAAAATATTAAAAAACTCCCGATAATGCTTTCCTGCAAAAGAAAAGAATTTCGGGAGTCTGAATCTTTTAAGACAATTATTTATTCCTTAACCGGTTTAGAGTATGAAATGACCGATAGGATAAATAGTGATATAAGTGAAAGTGCCTGTCTATTTCACACTCTTAACCGATACATAAGTCTTATTATCTTTTTTTCTTTTGAACTCAACTTCTCCGTCGCTGAGTGCGAAAAGCGTGTGATCTTTGCCGAGACCAACATTCAGACCCGGATTATGTTTGGTTCCTCTCTGGCGAACTATTATGTTACCTGCTTTGGCTACCTGGCCGCCGAAGAGCTTCACACCCAATCGTTTACTTTCAGAATCGCGACCGTTACGTGAACTACCTGCTCCTTTCTTGTGTGCCATAATTCTATATTTTTATTTGCTAAATTCTTTCTACTAATTATTTTTTGCCTTTAGTGGGTTTTTTCACAGCAGGCTTCTTCACAGCCGGTTTCTTCTCAGCAACTTTTTTCGTGGCCGCTTTCTTTGCAGGTGCTTCTTCTTTTTTGGTGGCTGGTTTCTTTGCAGCTTTCTTAGCCTTTACAGGTTCTTCAACTGTGCTTGTATCAGCTACCTTTGGTTCTGCTTTTTTCGGAGATGCTTTTTTTGGCAGACTTTTACCATTTATGCTGATAATTTCAATCTGGGTAAAATTCTGACGGTGTCCGTTTTTGACCCTGTAACCCTTCTTCCTCTTCTTCTTGAAAACAATTACCTTGTCACCTCTCACATGGTCTAAAACCTTACCTCCGACCACTGCACCTTTAATCGTAGGTTCTCCAATGGTTATTATACCTTCGTCCTCGATTAAAAGAACCTTGTCAAATTCAACTTCTTTCTCTTCTTCAACTTCAAGCCGGTGAACAAAAATTTTCTTGCCTTGCTCAACTTTAAACTGCTGACCTGCAATTTCTACGATTGCGTACATCTTATATTTTTTTTACGTTACTCCATGAGGCGTACATAATCATTTGATCATATAACTTTCAGTTGCCCCGGTGGATTTATCCAAAATTGGACTGCAAAGATATAAAAATAAGATTATTTACAAACCTATACAGTGAATTTTTTATTCTCAGATGTAATCCGATAATCAGATTGTCTGAACTTATTATTTTATCTTTATGGAGCAATGAACAAAAAAACTGATTATATTGACTTGGTGTTAATAAAAAAAATATTCTCATTCTAACTGTTACTTGTAATATCTTTATATTTGTCAGATACATTAAAATACAGGTTATTCCTTTGGCGCATAAACAATTGATATGAAGAGAATAAAGCTAAAAGTAATGGGGATCTCTTATAGTCAGACTCAATCAGGAGCTTATGCGTTGATATTGATCGAAGAAAACGGAGACAGACGGATACCTATCATTATAGGAGGCTTTGAGGCACAGGCTATTGTAATAAAACTTGAAAATCTCGATCCTCCCCGCCCTTTGACTCATGACCTGTTCAAAAAATTTGCAGATGAGTTTAACATCTCAATTATCGAAGTAATGATTTATAAACTCGAGGAAGGTGTTTTCTTCTCAAAGCTTGTTTGCAACAATGGAGAGAAGGAATATTCGATCGACAGCAGGACATCCGACGCTGTGGCAATAGCGTTAAGATTCGGCTGTCCTATATTTATTACGGAAGAGATCCTTACAAAAGCAGGGATAACAGTTAGCCCCACTGATAGTGAAATATCTTCAGCAAATGATGTTGACACTTTCTTTGAGCCTGAAAAAGCCAAATATGACAACTATTCTGATGAGGAGCTCTATAAAATGATTGATGAGGCCGTTAAGACTGAAGATTATGAACGTGCTGCAGCTGTGAGGGATGAGATTGAGAAAAGGAAAAAGAAAAAAGGTTAATCCATTCTGCTGAAAATTTAAAATCCTGTTTTAAAAAATATTATAATGAGAAGAACATTATTATTAACTCTGTTATCTATAACTGCTACGTGTTATGCTTTTGCCAAAGAGTATAAGATCAGTTCGCCCGACGGTAAAATTTCCATGACAGTAAATGTTGGAACTGGACTAAAGTGGTCCGCTACATTTGACGGGAAAGAAATAATAAACAACTCAAAAATCGCAATGGTTCTTGCAGATGGCAAGGTACTGGGTGAAAATGAAAAGGTTAAAAAGGCAATATTCAGCCAGTTAAATGATATCATCCGACCCGTAGTGGCGAATAAACGATCAGAGATTACGGATAACTGCAATATTCTGAAAATTTCTTTCAGTTCAGGTTTATCTGTTCAGTTCAGAGCCTACAATGATGGTGTTTCGTACAGATTTGAGACCTCTCTGAAAGACGATATTATAGTAAAGAATGAAATTTCCGAATTTCAATTCCCTGCAGGCTCTCATTCATGGTTTCCGAGGGAAACCAGTTTTATGTCGCATAATGAAAGAACATTCATTTATTCTTCCCTCGACACAATAGCAGCTAAGCATCTTGCAAGCCTGCCCACTCTTTTTCAGGTTAATGGTGCAGATGTACTTATTACTGAATCAGGTATTGAGGATTATCCCGGTATGTGGCTGGTTGGTGCCGGACCCGGTAAAATATCAGGAACATGGTCAAAATATCCTGATAATGAAAAACTTGTTGATGACCGCAACTTATTTGTAACAAATACGAAAGACTATATAGCAAAAACAAAAGGAACACGTACATTTCCCTGGAGAGTATTTGTGATCGCACCAAACGACGTCAAACTTATTGAAAGCGACCTGGTATATAAACTTGCACCACCTAATAAAATAGAAGATGTGAAATGGATAAAACCAGGTCATGTCGCATGGGACTGGTGGAATGCCAATAATATTTATGGCGTTGATTTCAGGGCAGGTATAAACAACGACACATATAAATATTATATTGATTTTGCCGCAAAAAACGGGATCGAATATGTTATACTGGATGAGGGATGGTACCCTTTGGGAAACGTACTTGTCTCTGTGCCGGAAATTAATGTCCCCGAATTATGCAAATATGCTGAAAGCAAGCATGTCGGAATAATTTTATGGGTTGTATGGAAAACCTTCTGGGATAAGATTGATGAAGCAATAGCTCTTTATGAAAAATGGGGCGCAAAAGGGGTTAAGGTTGATTTTATGCAGAGAGACGATCAGAAGGTTGTCAATTTTTACCTTGAAGCAGCAAAGAAAACTGCTGAGCATCATCTGCTGATTGACTTTCATGGTTCCTATAAACCTGATGGTCTTGGACGTACCTGGCCTAATGCACTCACACGCGAAGGGGTAAAAGGATTGGAGAATGACAAATGGAGTAAAGAGGTTACACCCGAACATGATGTTACACTTCCGTTTACCAGGATGATTGCAGGACCAATGGATTATACTCCTGGAGCACTTGTTAATATGGATAAAGCGAACTTCACGCCGAATTTTACCCGGCCCGAAAGCCAGGGAACAAGGGCACACCAGGTAGCTTTATATGTCATATATGAAAGTCCTTTGCAGATGCTTTGCGACAGTCCTTCAAACTATATGAAAGAGCAGGAGACTACGGATTTTATTGTTAAAATACCTGTTGTCTGGGATGATATTATCGGTATTGATGGTAAAGTGGGTGAATACATATTAATTGCCAGACGATCAGGTAAAGAATGGTTTGTAGGTGCCCTCACGGACTGGACCAGCCGCGACATGGATCTTGACCTTTCATTTCTTCCTGCCGGGAAATACTCTATTGATATATTTCAGGATGGTGTTAATGCCGACAGGTATGCAGGTGATTATAAACATCTGAAGAAGAATGTCAACTCGGGTGATAAGATGAAAATTCATCTTGCGCCCGGTGGAGGATGGGCAGCAAGAATATCACCAGAATAGAAAAGTCAGCTAAGACGAATGAGGCAATATCTTGAACTGCTTGATCATGTATTAAAAACCGGAACTGAAAAGAAGGACAGGACCGGTACCGGAACGATAAGCGTTTTTGGTTATCAGATGAGATTTAACCTTGATGAAGGATTTCCTCTTCTGACAACTAAAAAGCTCCATCTTAAATCTATTATACATGAATTGCTCTGGTTTATTTCAGGAAATACGAATGTTAAATACCTGAATGACAATGGAGTAAGAATATGGAACGAGTGGGCTGACAAAGACGGGAATCTTGGTCCTGTTTATGGGTATCAGTGGCGTTCATGGCCTGCCGAAGGAGGAAGGAAAATAGATCAGCTTGAAAACGTTATCAATTCCATAATAAAATCACCCGATTCGCGCCGTCATATAGTCTGCGCCTGGAATGTGGGAGAATTAGATAAAATGGCCCTTCCTCCATGTCATATTTTGTTCCAGTTTTATGTTGCAGGTGGCAGATTATCATGCCAGCTGTATCAGCGAAGTGCCGATATTTTTATCGGAGTACCATTTAACATAGCATCATACGCTCTTTTGACGCTTATGGTTGCTCAGGTAACGGGTCTTAGAACCGGGGATTTTGTTCATACACTGGGTGATGCACATATTTACCTTAATCATATTGATCAGGTCAGGCTGCAGCTAACACGTGAACCATATAAACTTCCTTCATTGATAATTAATCCGGCGGTAAAAGATATACAAAAGTTCCGCTTCGACGATTTTAAGCTGGTAGATTATGTTTCTCATCCTCACATTAAAGGTGATATTTCAGTATAATATATAAAATGTATGATTTCAATTATTGTTGCGGTTTCTGAAGATTGGGGCATTGGAAAGGATAATGAGCTTTTATGGCACATTTCCGAGGATCTGAAGCGATTTAAGAGGTTAACATACGGGAACACTGTTATTATGGGCAAAAAAACCTGGGAATCATTGCCCCGGAAGCCTCTCGCCGGACGGAAAAACATTGTTCTTACTGATGATCCGCAGGAAATTATTGATGGATCTGTTACTGCATATTCAATTAATGATGCTCTTGACAAATGTGAAAAGAAAGAAGAAATATTTATTATAGGAGGAGGGAGCATATACAGGCAGTTCATGCCTATTGCAGACCGCCTGTATATCACTCATGTTCATAAAAAGGCGCCGGCAGATATCTATTTTCCTGAAATTGACCTTAGCATCTGGGAGGTAGTGGAAAAAGAAGAGTTCAGAGCAAGTGAAAACAACACTATTCCTTATACGTATACTGTATACAAAAAGAAAGGTTAAGGTTGAGGTTTAGTCTGAGGTTGAGATCTTAACCTTAACCTTAACCTCAACCTGAATTGGTATTAATGGATTTTAGGACGCTTTCAGCACCTTCAGGTTTATTCTTTCAAGCTTCCTGTCAGCGTAGTCGATGGTTATTTCCAGTTCATTCGTGTCAACAGATGGCATTTCGAACATGGCATCCAGCATGATGGTCTCACATATAGATCTTAACCCGCGGGCTCCGAGTTTGAATTCAATAGCTTTATCAACAATATAATCCAGCACTCCATCTGCAAAGGTAAGATCAATATTGTCCATCTTGAAAAGTTTAATATACTGTTTCACCAGAGCGTTCTTTGGTTCTGTCAGTATAGCCCGCAGAGCTTCTTTATCCAGGGGATCGAGATGCGTAAGTATGGGCAACCTCCCGATTATTTCCGGTATAAGCCCAAAAGATCTCAGATCCTGCGGTGCAATATATTGAAGCAGATTGTCTTTATCCACTTTTTCGCGGATTTTTGATGCGCCGAAGCCAACAATCTGGGTATTAAGTCGTTGTGCAATCTTCTTCTCTATACCTTCAAAAGCTCCGCCACATATAAACAGGATGTTTTTTGTATCAACAGGAATCATTTTTTGTTCAGGATGTTTACGGCCACCCTGGGGCGGTACATTTACAATCGACCCTTCAAGTAATTTCAGAAGTCCCTGTTGAACACCTTCTCCTGAAACATCCCGGGTTATGGAAGGATTGTCGCCTTTTCTGGCAATTTTGTCGATTTCATCGATAAATACAATACCTTTTTCAGCAGCTTTTACATCATAATCTGCATTTTGCAACAGCCGGGTAAGCAGGCTTTCAATATCTTCGCCAACGTAACCTGCCTCAGTCAGGACTGTTGCGTCAACAATTGTAAATGGGACATGCAGCATTTTTGCAACTGTTCTTGCAAGCAGCGTTTTACCAGTGCCTGTCTCACCAACAAGAATAATGTTTGATTTTTCGATTTCAATATCCTCAGCGTCAGGTTTTTGCATTAACCTTTTGTAGTGGTTGTACACAGCTACGGCAATTATCTTCTTTGCCATATCCTGGCCAATCACATATTGGTCGAGGAAATTTTTTATCTCGGCTGGTTTAAGAAGATTTATAGTATCAAATGGCACATTCTTTTTGTTGCCAAGTTCTTCGTTCATAATGCTATGAGCCTGCTCAATGCAGTGGTCACAGATATGGCCCTCGAGACCGGCAATCAGCATATTGGCCTCTTTCTTGGTCCTACCGCAAAATGAACATTTATCCATTATAATTATTTTTGAGTTTTCATCAGAATCTCATCAATCATTCCATACTCTTTGGCTTCCTGTGATGTCATCCAGTAGTCTCTGTCAGAATCCTTTTCAACTTTATCAACAGGATTGCCGGAGTGGAATGCGATTATTTCATACAGTTCCCTTTTCAGCTTCATGATTTCCCTTGCCTGGATCTCTATATCAGAAGCCTGGCCTTCAAATCCGCCTGCCGGTTGATGGATCATTATCCTTGAATGCTTGAGAGCGGATCTTTTTCCTTTTTTACCGGCTGTAAGCAGAACAGCACCCATTGAAGCTGCCATTCCTGTACAAATTGTAGCTATGTCAGCAGAAATATACTGCATAGTATCATAGATACCCAGTCCGGCATTAACTGATCCGCCCGGAGTGTTGAAATAGATCTGAATATCTTTTCCCGGATCTGCCGAATCGAGATAAAGCAACTGAGCCTGGATAATATTAGCTACATAATCATCAATTGGCAACCCGAGGAAAATTATCCTGTCCATCATAAGGCGGGAAAAGACATCCATGGAAGCAACATTCAGCTGCCTCTCCTCAATAATTGTCGGTGATATATAGCTGTCATTATAAATGGTAGCATATTTGTGCAAGCCTGTACTGCTTATTCCGCGCTTACTTCTTGCAAACTTTCCAAAATCGTCAAGAATACTCATTATTTTAAGCATTAATTATTAACATGCAAAGATAATAAAATAAAAACAGATCATCGCAAAGCGTTGATTACTATTCAAAAAGCTTATTAAATTCCTCGATTGTAACGCTCTTATTCTCAAGCTTTATTAGATCCTTCATAAGTAAAAGAACCTTTTCCTCAAGAATTTTATCAGCTATTCGTTTTGCATCTTCTTCTCTCTTGAGTGTCTCTTTGGCATAATTGGTGATCTGTTCATCTGTAGCATAGAAAAGACCATATTGCTGGAACTGATATCTAGTTATGTTTTCGGCCTCTTTCTGCAATTCTTCTTCACTTATCTTCACTTCATTGTCGCGGGCAATTTTGTTTCTGATCAGTTGCCATTTAAGATCTTTCCTGAAGCTATCGAATTCCTTCTCTATTTGTTCCTGGGTGGATTTTTCATTTACTCTGAGGAGCCACCTTTTCAGAAACTCTTCAGGAAGCTGAAAATCAGTCTTTTCCATTGCCAGGTTTTTGATATCCATCATCAGTTTGAAGTCACTTTCACGTTTCAGGTTAATTACAATCTCACCTTCAATTTTTTTCATGAATTCCTCTTCCGAGTTTACGACTCCTTCCCCAAAAATCCTGTCGAAAAGTTCTTTACCCAATTGAGCCGGATAGAATCGGCTTATTTCTTTAATTGTAAACCGGTAATCAGCGCCAAGCGCGGCAACCTCTTCCTTCTTCTTGTGTAGTATCCCCGCGATCTCGGTATCGTTTGGAAATGCTTTTTTCAGGTCGAAGTCAATTGTATCGTTCAGATTTTTGCCAATAAATTCTTTTTTGATTTTTTTATCTTTTATTATGTCAATGCCGAGAGAAGTGTCTTCAACAGAAGGGCCTCCTGGTAACACATTGCCATCATTATCAACAGCTTCAATTTTCCCTTTTATTACATCTTTCTCTTCAGTCTGATCAGCTTTCCTGAGCTCCCCATACCGGCGGGTATAGTTGTCGAGATAATCTTTCCTCATCTTTTCATCGATGATTATCTCATACTCATTGATCTTATTTTTTTTTGAAATTTTCAGATCTATTGCAGGAGTTAAACCAAGTTCAAATGAAAAGGTAAAGTCCTGTTGGGTTTCAAAATCAATTTTATCCTGTTCATCAGCTTTTGGCAGGGGATCTCCAAGAATTTCAAGTTTTTCTTCAGCAAGGTATTTCTGAATGTTTTCAGTGACAATTTTATTGATTTCGTCAATCTGCACAGCTCTTCCATACATCTTTTTTATAAGCCCTATCGGAACCATTCCGGGACGAAATCCTTTTATCGTTGCTTTCTTCCTGTAATCCTTAAGCACTGTTTCAACCTTATCTTCGTAATCGGGTTTCTCGATCTTAACTTTTAATACAGCATTCAGATCGTCAATGTTTTCTTTGGTGATATTCATTTTAATTGTTGTTTATTGCATAGTTAAAAAAACCGCCAAAACGCACTATTAAAGAGGTTACGGGCGGCTTGACACTTTTGTGCGGATGAAGGGACTCGAACCCCCACGTCACGAAGACACAAGATCCTAAGTCTTGCTCGGCTACCAATTACGACACATCCGCGGTAAAATTCCCCGCAAAAGTATAATAAATTATTATGAAAACAAATTGATTGATTTACCTCCTCAGTTCAAAGTTTTTTCCAAGATAGACTTTTCTTACATGTTCATCATCTGCAAGTTGCGCAGATGTGCCAGATTTCAGGATCCGACCCTCAAAAAGAAGATAAGCACGATCGGTGATTGAAAGAGTCTCATGAACATTGTGATCGGTTATAAGAATTCCAATGTTTTTTTCCCTGAGTTTCGACACAATTTCCTGAATATCCTCTACAGCTATGGGATCAACGCCTGCAAAAGGTTCGTCAAGTAAAATGAAATTTGGTTTAAGGGCAAGAGCCCTGGCAATTTCAGTACGTCTTCTTTCTCCTCCTGAAAGCTGTATTCCTTTACTTGTCCTTATTTTCTGCAATCCAAATTCACCAAGAAGAGTCTCAAGTCTTTCCTGTTGCTCTTCTTTGGGAAAGCCTGACATTTCAAGAACTGCACGTATGTTGTCCTCAACAGACATATTCCTGAATACAGAAGGTTCCTGAGCAAGATACCCGATACCTTTTCTTGCACGCTTATATACAGGAAGAGTGGTGATCTCTTCATTATCCAGGAATATTTTTCCTTCTCTGGGTCTTATTAACCCGACGATCATATAAAAGGTTGTTGTTTTGCCGGCACCGTTCGGCCCAAGCAACCCAACAATTTCACCCTGTTCAACCTCAACAGAAACATGGTCAACAACTGTCCTGTTGCGGTACTTTTTTACAAGATTTTCAGTGTATAGTTTCATCTAAAGTACTATGAAGTTGCAGGTTCGGTTTTTTCATCCCCGTCGAAGAATTCTTTGCGGTCTTTTTCTTTTTGCCTCATGACCCTGGCTGAAATCAAAATACTGACTTCGTAAAGAATAAGCAGAGGGATTGCGACAAGTGTCTGTGAAAAGACATCGGGAGGAGTGATTATTGCGGCAATTATAAAGATGACCACGATTGCATGCTTCCTGTATTTTCTCATAAAGGCTGGAGTGATAATACCTATTTTGGTGAGGAAGAAAGCTATTATCGGCAGTTCGAAGACTAATCCTGTAGCCAGGCATACTGATGTGAGTGTACCGATATATGACCTGATATTGATCTGATTGACTACCGAAGGATCTACTTCATAGGAGCTGAGAAAATGTATCGAGAGAGGTGCAAGCATAAAGTATCCAAAAAGAACTCCAATAAAAAATAACCCCGAAGCAGCCAGTACTGCCCCTCTTGCATACTTTGCCTCACTGGGCTTGAGGGCCGGTTTGAAGAATTGCCAGAACTCCCATAATATTACCGGAAATGCCAGGATCAGGCCGGCAACCATTGCAGCTGTTATGTGAGTTGTAATCTGTCCTGACATTTTTATGCTGATAAGATTTAACGGTTTTGTATTAATGCATAATGCTGTAGTTTTAAGATATTCACCAAGCTCGCAAAGTAACCGGTTGGTAATAAACCCGGGGCTTTTAGGGCCAAGAATAATTGTGTTGAAAAGAATATTTTTAAAAATAAAAGCTATGATCATAAAGAATACTATAGCTAAAATTGACCTGATAATATGCCATCTTAATTCCTCAAGATGTTGAAGGAATGACATCTCTTTCTCTCCACTCTTCCCTTTTTTCCCAAATATCGCCATTGAAACCTGTATTAGATTGGACTAAAATTCAGCCTGTAAAGATGATAAATCTTATTTTGCAAAACAATATTAATCTTTTACTGTTATAACCCTGTAAAACCTGCATGAAACCTGTTGGTGTGCTGATTGTTTAATTTCCGGGAAATCAATTCATTGGTATTCGTGCAGGACATGGCATTTATAGTTACATCCATTTCCTGATAAGGGGAATGAGTATTACATAAAAGTTTGAACAATTTGCCTCAATATCATTTTTGTTAATTAATTATTAAAAATATTATTTGATTAAGAAATTTATTAACTTTATGTAAACTGTAAAAGCATAATTCTTTACAGGGGGAGAATATTATCATTTTGTGAAAAAAATGTTGAACGATTCTACAATACATGACTACTTAAAAAAGTATTTTGGTTTTGATACTTTTAAGGGAAATCAGGAGCCTATAATCAGAAATGTTTTATCGGGACGGGATACTTTTGTGCTTATGCCTACCGGAGGTGGGAAATCGCTTTGTTATCAGTTGCCTGCGGTTATGAAGAAAGGAATAGCAATTGTAATTTCTCCTCTGATTGCACTTATGAAGAACCAGGTAGACGCAATGAGGAACTTCAGCACTGACGACGATGTTGCCCATTTTCTAAATTCATCTCTTACCAAAACTGAAATAGCCAGGGTAAAAAAAGATGTGCTGTCAGGGAAAGCAAAACTGCTTTATGTTGCTCCCGAATCTCTTACAAAAGAAGAGAATATTGAATTCCTTAAAAACATTGAAATCTCTTTTTATGCTATCGATGAAGCCCACTGTATATCAGAATGGGGCCACGATTTCAGACCTGAATACCGCAGGATCAGACCAATAATTGATATGATTGGAAGATCACCGATTATAGCCCTTACAGCAACAGCCACTCCCAAAGTTCAGCACGATATTCAGAAGAACCTGAGTATTCTTGATGCTGATGTATTCAAATCCTCATTTAACAGGCCTAACCTTTATTACGAGGTAAAGTCAAAACAGGATGTCACAAAGGAAATCATCAAATATATTAAAAACAATTCCGGGAAGTCAGGTATAATTTATTGTCTGAGCCGTAAGAAAGTTGAGGAGATGGCAGAGGTTCTCAAAGTCAACGGGATTAAAGCGCTCCCATACCACGCGGGTATGGATTCTGCTACCCGGACGATGAACCAGGACAAGTTTCTTATGGAGGAAGCAGATATAATTGTAGCGACTATCGCCTTTGGAATGGGGATTGATAAACCGGATGTAAGGTTCGTAATTCATTATGATATACCTAAAAGCCTTGAAGGGTATTACCAGGAGACGGGACGGGCAGGACGTGACGGAGGTGAAGGCAACTGCATTGCTTATTATAGTTATAATGATATTCTGAAGCTTGAGAAATTCATGCAGGGGAAACCAATTGCAGAACAGGAGATAGGGAAACAACTACTTCTTGAAACAGTCTCATATGCCGAATCCTCTGTATGCAGAAGAAAACTTTTACTCCACTATTTTGGGGAAGAATATCTGAAGGAAAACTGTGAAGCTTGCGATAACTGCCTTCATCCTAAATCGCAGTTTGAAGGGAATGAGGCTGTTGTAAGTGTCCTGGAGACAATCCTGGCTGTGAAAGAAAAATTTAAAGCTGATCATATTGCAAATATCCTTTCAGGAAAAGTTACTTCAGCTATTAAATCATATAAGCATCATAAACTTGAGTTTTTCGGAATAGGTGAAGATAAAGATGAGAAATTCTGGAACATGGTTATCAGACAGGCGCTTATTGCGAAATTTCTGACAAAGGATATAGAAAACTATGGACTGTTGAAACTGACGGAGAAGGGGATGGAATTTATTGAAAAACCTACCTCGTTTATGCTTGCCGAAGATCACGACTACGCCGATACAACTGATGAAGAAAATGCCTTTGGGGCCAGGACTGCAGCAGTTGATGAGGAGTTATTCAGTATCCTGAAGGATCTTCGTAAAAAGCTGTCGAAACAGAAAGATGTCCCTCCGTTTGTGATTTTCCAGGATCCTTCGCTCGAGGACATGGCTATTCAGTACCCTATAACAATTGATGAACTTCAGAATATCTCCGGAGTCGGTGCTGGTAAAGCTCAGCGATACGGTGAAGAATTTATAGAGATAATTAAGAAATATGTCGAGGAGAAGGAGATTATCAGACCTCTCGATATGGTGGTCAAATCGGTTGTCAATAAATCCGGAATGAAAGTGTATATAATCCAGAGTATTGATATGAAAAGACCTCTTGAGGATATCGCTGAAGCAAAGGGACTGGAGATGGGAGAGCTTGTTTCAGAAATTGAGGCAATAGTAAATTCAGGAACCCGGATAAACCTCGATTATTATATTAATAACACGATTGATGAGGAGCGTCAGCACGATATTTATTCCTATTTCAGGGAAGAAGCCGAATCTGATTCACTTGAAGACGCAATTAAGGAACTTGGCAACGAATTCGAAGAAGAGGAGATCAGGTTGATGAGGATAAAATTTCTTTCGGAAATGGGAAACTGATGATATTATTCCGGATTATTTCTTCAATCCACAATATCCATTCCGCAATCTGAAATCATTTCTCCCTGGATATCAGCGAATAGAATACCACAGAAAGCACATAGAAGGGATATATTGCCTGAGCCGGTATAAACCACTTCATCAGATATCTTTTCTTATATCTCACCGAGGTATTCAGAAGGATTAATAAATCGGGAACTGATTTCAAAATAAAAATTGTCAGGAAGACCTTAATAAAAGCCGGACTGATAAATAATGTGATAAAGCAGGATGCCTGTAAAACGATTGTAAAAGATGTAATAATTCCAAGAGCGATCGTGTGAAAGTCCCTATAAGCCTTCCATTTTGAAATCCACCTGCTTCTCTGCTTCAGAAACAATCCTAATGTTGGAGATGATTGGGCTGTTACCAATACATCAGGTGATTCCAACCAGAATATTTTTGATCGTGCCTCCTTTTTCATGCTATGCAATAAGAAAACATCATCACCTGAATTTATTTCATCATGAAGATTATCAATATGATTGAGATATGCTTCCCTGCTGAATGCAAGATTCGCCCCATTGCACATAGTTGCTTTACCTGACCAGGCTGAACCTGCAGTAATTCCCTGCAGACTAAGAAACTCCAGTTCCTGGAACCTTCCGAAAATCCCCCTGACTGATTCAATAGTAACAGGACAAATCATCATGTCAGGTCCGTTCCTGTCATAAAATGATGATATTGTTCTGATCCAGTTCTTTCCCATCCTGCAATCGGCATCGGTTGTGATAATAAGATTACCTTTTGATATTAATATCCCGGTTCTGAGAGCCTGTTTCTTGCCTCTGCCTTGATTATTAATAGTATGAATATTGCTGAGCCCGGTAAATCCATCTGCAATTTCAAAGGTTTTATCTGTGGAATTATCATCTACGAGTATAACCTCAAACAAGGATTCCGGGTAATTCTGTAAAGCAATACTGTTTAGCAGTACGGGCAGGTTTTTACTCTCATTATGGCATGCAACAACCAGCGATACAAAAGTTTTAGGATCGGTTGATACTGTGAAGCTTTTAATCCGCAGCAGACTTCTGTAGATCGTAAGAAGCAGAAAAACATAAGGAAGCACCAGTATCGCAGGGAGCCAGTACATTATTTATTCCTTCAGCAATTCATACATTGTATAATGCCCGCTCTTCATCCCCAGAGCCTCATATGTTTTTTGTGCTCTCGAATTATTAGTTTCTACATAAAGCCGAAGGCCCGCAATACCTTGTATATCAGCTTCATTTTTTATATAAAGATACATTGATCTGAAAATTCCTGTTCTCCTGAAATCAGGTAATACATAAACAGACTGGAACCACCATACGTTGCTGTTCCTCCAGTCGCTCCATTCATAAGTTATCAATAAAGAGGCTATTACTTTCCCTTCCTCTTCGGCAACCCAATACTGTCCGCGGGCAGGTTCAGCGAAAACAGCATTTACACCTTTATTGATTATTTCCGGAACAAGAGTCATCTGTTCTGTTTCCCAGGCCATTTTCTGCTGGAAATCAATTATTTCCCCGGCATCTCCGGGCGTTGCTTTACGGATAGTTATCATATTGTCTGAATGTTTTATTCTCCTTTTATATTTTTACCTCACCCTAAATCCCTCTCCTTGAGGAGAGGGACTTTTCCTACCCCCCTTCTCTTTCAGGAGAAGGGTCAGGGGGATGAGGTCACTATTTATACTCATCCCAGCTCTTGATTTCAAGATCGTCAATGCTCATTTTGCAGAATGCCAGGATAAAAGCACTTGCCAGCCGTGCATTAGTGATGAGAGGAACATTGTAATCCACGGCGCTTCTTCTTATGGTATAGTCGTTATTAAGTTCTTTATCGCTGAGGTCCTTTGGAATGTTTACAACAAGATCCACCTCTCTTGACTTAATCAGATCGATTGTATTTGGAGATTTTTTTTCATCGGGCCAGTAAGCAACGTGAGCTTCAACACCTGAATTTTTCAGGAATTGTTGTGTTCCTCTGGTTGCATAAAGCTTATGTCCTTTTTCGCGAAGGGCTCTTGCGCTGTTAAGGAGCTCTACCTTTGAACGTGCCGGACCGGTTGAAAGAAGGATACTTTTCTTCGGGACTCTGTATCCGACAGAAAACATTGCTTTAAGAATGGCTTCATAAAAACCTTCTCCAATGCAACCAACTTCTCCTGTAGACGACATATCAACTCCTAGAACCGGATCGGCTTTGGCAAGACGTGAAAAACTGAACTGAGGCGCTTTAACTCCAACATAATCGAGTTCGAAAATTGTTTTGCCCGGCTTCTCAACAGGTACTCCCAGCATAACTTTTGTAGCCAGTTCAATAAGATTTGTTTTGAGGACTTTTGAAACAAATGGCATACTCCGGCTCGCACGGAGATTGCATTCAATAACTTTAATATCATTGTCTTTTGCAAGGAACTGAATATTAAAAGGTCCTGAAATATTAAGCTCTTTTGCGATCTGGCGAGAAATGCGTTTTATTCTCCTTGCATGTCTCAAAATATATTTTCTGAGCCGGAAAGACCATAGTGGCATCACCTGAGTGTACCCCGGCAAATTCTACATGTTCACTGATAGCATAGGCTAACATTTCCCCTTCACGGGCTACAGCATCGATCTCAATCTCCTTTGCATTTTCGATAAACTCAGAAACAACCACCGGATATTGTTTAGAGACCTGAGCTGCAAGTTCGAGGTAATGCGATAATTCATTCTTATTTGAAACAACATTCATTGCCGCCCCTGATAAGACATAGGATGGTCTGATAAGAACAGGAAATCCTATACGGTCGACAAATTCAAATATATCATTTATTGTGGAGAGCTCTTTCCACCGTGGTTGATCAACTTTCAGATTATCAAGCATTCCGGAAAACTTATGTCTGTTTTCTGCCCTGTCGATAGAAACAGGTGAAGTGCCAAGAACCGGTACTTTCTCATTATAAAGCCTCATCGCCAGGTTATTGGGGATCTGTCCACCGACAGATACTATAACACCTCCCGGATTTTCAAGATCAATGATGTCGAGGACCCTTTCGAAAGTCAGCTCATCAAAATAAAGCCTGTCGCATATATCATAATCCGTGCTGACAGTTTCAGGGTTATAATTAATCATTATTGATCTGAATCCCTCTTTCTTTATTGTATCAATTGCATTTACTGAACACCAGTCAAATTCAACACTTGAACCTATCCTGTATGCACCTGAACCCAGAACAATTATCGATTTTTTGTCGGTTTCACATGTTATATCATGTTCCGAACCACTATAAGTGAGATACAGATAATTTGTTATGGCCGGATATTCAGCTGCAAGAGTATCTATTTGTTTGATATAAGGTACAATACCTAACGATTTCCGCCAGTTTCTTACTTTCATCAGGTCGTTGTTGATTTGTTCAGGACCTGATTTCAATATATGCCTGGCAATCTGGAAATCGCTGAAACCATTTATTTTGGAATGGTTAAGCAGGTCGGTTGGGAGAGAATCGAGGGTGTGATATTTACAAAGCTCATTTTTGATGTTGATGATGTTCCTGAGTTTGAACAGAAACCATTTATCGATTTTTGTCAGCTCATAGATTCTTTCTACCGGCATCCCTATTTCAAGAGCTTCAGCAATTGAAAAGATCCGCATATCCGTTGGTTCGGCAAGTTCCTTCTCGATATTCTTAAAGCCAAGATTCCTGTTCCCTGTAAAACCATGCATTCCCTGACCGATCATTCTTAAACCTTTCTGGATAACCTCTTCAAAGGTTCGGCCAATGGCCATTACCTCCCCGACACTTTTCATACTGCTTCCGATAAGGTGTGATACGCCTTCGAATTTATTAAGATCCCATCGTGGTATCTTGCATACGATATAATCAAGTGCCGGTTCGAAACAGGCAGTAGTGTTTTTGGTAACTGAGTTTTTCAGTTCATGAAGCCCATAACCCATTCCCAGTTTTGCTGCAATGAATGCCAGGGGATAACCTGTCGCTTTTGATGCAAGAGCGCTCGACCGCGACAGACGAGCATTCACCTCAATAACCCTGTAGTCTTCAGAATCAGGAGACAGGGCATACTGAACATTACATTCTCCCACAATCCCTATATGTCTGATAATCCTTATTGAAAGCTCCCTTAGTTTATGATATTCACTGTTAGTAAGAGTCTGCGATGGTGCAACCACTATACTTTCACCTGTATGAATGCCAAGAGGATCAAAATTCTCCATATTGCACACAGTGATACAATTATCATATTTATCCCTTACAACCTCATATTCAACCTCTTTCCATCCTTTAAGCGATTCTTCCACCAGGATCTGATTTGAATATGAAAAAGCTTTTGAGGCAAGTGTTCTTAATTCATCAGCGTTGGAGGCGAAACCGCTTCCCTGACCACCAAGAGTATATGCAGCTCTAATTATAATGGGGAATCCGAGTTTAGCAGCAGCTTTTATTGCCTCCTCAACCTCTGATACTGCAATGCTGCTCGGTGTCTTAACATTTATTTCGGTAAGCCTCTTAACAAAAAGCTCACGGTCTTCGGTGTCCATAATCGCAGTTACGGGGGTTCCGAGAACTTTTACATTATATTTTTCAAATACCCCTGATTTATACAGTTCCGTTCCGCAATTGAGCGCTGTCTGTCCGCCAAATGACAATAGAATTCCATCTGGCTTTTCCCTGGCAATCACTTTTTCAACAAAATAGGGGGTGACCGGAAGAAAATAGATTTTGTCGGCAAGCTCTTCAGAAGTCTGAACCGTGGCAATATTCGGATTTATCAGGACTGTCTTTACATTCTCTTCTTTTAACGCTTTAAGAGCCTGGGAACCGGAGTAATCGAACTCGCCTGCTTCTCCGATTTTCAAAGCTCCCGACCCCAGAATTATTACCTTTTTTACTTCATCTTTCATTGCCCGGATTTGAGGTTCAAAAATAATACATTTTTTGAATTAGGATTTGTAATTATGAAAAAATGAATATATTTGCAAAATAAATGCATATATATGCAAAAAACAAAAAGGCTTCTGGCAATTGAGAAAATTATTTCTGAAGAAAACATTTCGATTCAGGAGGAATTACTTAAAAAACTGAAAGGGAAAGGGATAAACTGTACACAGGCTACATTATCCCGCAATTTAAGGCAGTTAGGAGTAGGAAGAATACCGGATGGTACCGGAGGATATAAATATTCTTTAACTGAAAGCGGGAGGAACACGGAAAAGGTTTCAATAAAACTGAATATTGTGCCTGTTATCCAGGATATAGTTGAAGCAAAGGGACTTATGGTGATAAAAACCATTCCCGGCAATGCAAGCAACACAGCTTTTTTTATTGATGGTGCCGGACGATATGAAATAGCCGGAACAATAGCTGGTGATGATACAATTCTGATTATACCCAGAGATGGAGTGTCCATCCAGCAGGTTCATACCTGTCTGGAAATTATTCTCCCGGGAATACATGAAAAGTAAAAGGTAGAAAGTGAAAAGTAAAAAGTAAACAGCAAGTAAATCACAAAGGAACACTAAGGGGAAAATTGTAGTATAAATTAATATTCAACTCAAATTATAAATTAATGAAAGAAAAAGTGGTTTTGGCGTATAGCGGAGGTTTGGATACCTCAGTAATATTAAAATGGTTAATAGAGAAAAATTATGAAGTCATTGCTTTTGTAGCAGACGTGGGACAGGCAGAGGATTTCGAAGCATGCAAAAATAAAGCCTTATTGCTGGGGGCTTCCAAAGTGATAATTGCTGACCTGAAAAGGGAATTTATTGATGGTTATGTTCTTAAAGCCATAATGGCGAATGCCATATATGAAGACAGGTATTTGTTAGGTACAGCTCTTGCAAGACCGCTTATTGCAAAAAAACAGATCGAGGTCGCTAAAGCTGAAGGAGCCAATGCAGTTGCCCATGGGGCAACAGGTAAAGGTAACGATCAGGTCCGGTTCGAATTATGTTATTATGCTTTGATGCCTGGTGTTAAAGTTATTTCCCCATGGAAGGATAAAGAGTTTCTGGCAACATTTAAAGGGAGGACCGACCTTCTTAAATATGCTTCTGAGAAAAAGATCCCTGTTAAAGCCAGTATTGATAAACCTTACAGCGAAGATGACAATCTGATGCATATCAGCCATGAGGCCGGAGTACTTGAAGACCCGATGTACACTCTTCATAAGAGCATGCTTGAAAAAATGGTTATGCCACAGGATGCGCCCGACAAAGAAACACGAATTGTAATTCATTTTAAAAATGGCATCCCTGTGAAACTGGTCAACAAAGAGGATGGAACCGTGAAGGAAGATTCATATGATATGTATATTTATCTGAATGAACTGGCAGGCAAGAACGGGATAGGGTTACTCGATATGGTGGAGAACAGATTCGTAGGGATAAAATCGAGAGGTGTGTATGAGACTCCTGCGGCAACAGTATTACATATTGCTCACAAGGATATTGAGGGGATTGCAATGGACAGAGAGGTAATGAGGCTTGTAAATATGCTGACTCCAAAATTTGCAGAAATAATCTATAACGGATTCTGGTTCAGTCCTGAAATGGATTTTCTTATGGCCGCTATCGAAAAGAGTCAGGAGCTTATTGATGGCAGTGTTCATATTTGTCTTTATAAGGGCAATGTACTTATTGAAGGTCGTGAATCGCCCTCTTCTCTTTATAATAAAAAGCTATCAAGCATGGATATTGAAGGAGGCTTCGACCAGACTGACAGTAAGGGATTTATAAGGATCAATGCGATCAGACTGATGGCCCATAGGGCGATTGTTGAGGCTAGTCAGAAGAAATAGATCCCCTGTGTGAGCCTTTGCTGTACCTCTAGAGGGCGGACCTTAAATGTGTGCCTTTAGTGGAATTTTAATATTTAGAATCCATTAACCACCTTTAGGAAGGAGCACTAAGGGAAACTCTAAAGTCAACACTAAATGGGAAATAGATTATATAATATTTTAATAAACATCAATAATGAAACTCTGGGAAAAAGGGATCAATCCCGAACCTGCAATCATCGAATTTACTGTAGGTAAAGACAGAAAAACTGATTTGTCACTGACTAAATGGGATATAATTGGTTCAATGGCTCATGTGATAATGCTAAATGATGTAGGATTAGTATCAGATGAGGAGAAAAACGGCTTGTTAAAAGCTCTTCATTCGCTCTTTGTGTGGGATGAGGAGGGGAGCCTTGTGATTGAAAGCGATGTTGAGGATATACATTCCCAGATTGAAAAGGAGATGTCCTCAATTCTGGGTACAACAGGCAGAAAAATTCATACCGGCCGGTCACGAAATGATCAGGTACTGGTTGATATACGACTTTATACAAGAGAAGAAATTGATAACCTTTCTGTCCTGATTCGAAGGCTCTTTACAAAATTCCAGTCATTGAGCGAGCAGTATAAAGAGATTCTCTTACCCGGCTATACGCATATGCAGCCTGCGATGGTGTCGTCATTTGGATTATGGTTCGGAGCATATGCTGAATGTCTTGCAGATGATGTGCTACTTCTCGCCGGGGCAAGAGCTCTGAATAATCAAAATCCTCTTGGAACGGCAGCAGGATATGGGACAACCCTGCCGATTAACAGGAAGCTCACATCAGATCTCCTCGAGTTTGATGATCTTCTATATAACTCAGCATACGCAAGTCTGAGCAGGGGCAAAATAGAAATCGCTGTTGCATCGGCTATGGCATCTGTAGCACAGACACTATCACGGTTTTCAATGGATATATGTCTTTACATGACTTCTGAATTCAAGTTCATCGATTTTCCTGATGAATACATAACGGGTTCCAGCATAATGCCGCAGAAAAGAAACCCTGATGTTTTCGAACTTATAAGGGGCAGATGCAATATTATTCAAACTCTGCCTAACCAGGTAGCCATACTCACCGGCAATCTGCCTTCCGGATATAACAGGGACCTTCAGCTGCTTAAACAAATCATATTTGATGCCTTTGGTGAGTTAAGGGAGTGCATTGAAATAATGCTTTTGATGCTTAATAACATCAAAATAAGGAAGAATATAACCGAGAATCCTTTATATAATACCATATTCAGTACAGAAGAGGTGAACCGGCTGGTTAAGCAGGGCATCCCTTTCAGAGATGCATATAAAGCAGTGTCTGATATGGTGAGAAATTCCACTTTCTCAAAAACTTCATTATCCGATTATGTTCATGAAGGCAGCATTGGCAATCTCTGTAACAAAGAGATTGCTGATATTTTTGAAAACAGGATGAAAAGCTTTAAAAACAGAACAGCAGCTGAACTGGCAGATAAAATGATGCATCATATAACGGTTTAAAGGCGTAACGGCTCAACGGTTCAACGGCAAAACCCTAACGAGTGCCCGGGCACCTTTACGCCCTTGCGCCCTTGCGCCCTTGCGCCATTACGCCATTACGCCATTACGCCATTACACCTTTACTTTTTCTTATATTCTCAATGAACACATCGAACAGATAATCGGTATCTGTTGGGCCTCCTGATGCTTCAGGATGGAACTGGGTTGAGAAGAAGGGCTTGTTTTTATGTTTCATCCCTTCATTTGTCTGGTCGTTAATATTGATAAATAGTGGTTCCCATTCGTGATCCAGAGTTTTGTTATCAACAGCAAATCCATGGTTTTGGGACGTGATGTAAGCTTTATCAGTACCTACCTGGAGCACAGGTTGATTATGACTCCGGTGTCCATATTTCAGCTTATACGTATCTGCGCCTGAAGCAAGAGCCATTAACTGGTTGCCCAGACAAATTCCAAACACAGGCTTATCCCCTGCAAAAGATCTCTTAATATTTTGAATTGTGATCCCACACATTTTAGGATCACCGGGTCCATTAGAAAGAAATAGTCCGTCAAAATCTTCAGTGTGATAGTTATAATCCCAGGGCACCCTTATAATACTGGTATCTCTTTTAAGCAGATTTCTGATGATATTGAACTTTACACCGCAATCAACCAGCAAGATCCTGTATTTTCCGGAACCGTAAACTTTTTTTTCGTGAGTGCTGACTTCGGCAACCAGATTCACTTTGTTTGGATCATAGAAACCGGTTTCTGTTCCTTCAGGTTCAACTTTTCCAAGCATAGCTCCTTTCTCACGGATTCTTTTTGTCAGAGCTCTGGTATCAATGCCAAATATTCCCGGAACATTATTCCTTTTCAGCCACTCATCGAGGCTTTCAGTCGCATTCCAATGACTGTATTCAAACGAGTAATCAGATACAATCAGTCCGGAAATATGTATAGATGAGGACTCATAAAAACGGTACAGATCATTTTCTTCGCTTTTCCCCGGTGCTCCATAATTGCCAACCAGAGGATATGTGAGACACAGAATCTGTCCGCGATAAGATGGATCTGTTAAACTTTCAGGATAACCCGTCATGGCAGTATTGAAAACCACTTCACCGGCAGCAGGAATGCATGATCCGAATGATTTGCCGTAATAAACTGTTCCATCTTCCAGGGTTAACCTGACCTTTACGCTGTCTTTCATTCAATAATAATTATTTCAGGTCATCTTAGTACTGAAACAGCCTTTTCAATCTGTTCCATAGCTTTCATTATTTTCTGATGTGTTGTGCCAACATTCATTCTCATGAATCCTTCACCACCAGGTCCGAATGTCGACCCTTCATTCATCCCAATTCCGGCTTTGGTTACAAAAAAATTCTGCAGATCTTTTCCAGTCATTCCAAATTTCCGGCAATCGAGCCATATCAGATAAGTCGCTTCGGGTTGAACAGGAATGATTTCAGGGATCATTTTTGCACAATAATCCTTTACAAATTCTATATTATGGTCAACATAATCAAGCAGTGCATCGAGCCACTTATGTCCGTGAGTATAAGCAGCAATTGAAGCTTCAGTTCCGAAGATATTTCCACTCCCCACATGAAGATTATCAACGATCCGGTTAAAAGACTTTCTTAAAACCGGATTTGGAATGATAACAGATGAAGTCGAGAGGCCGGCCAGGTTGAAGGTCTTGCTTGGAGCTATTAAAGTGACTGTATTTGCTGCAATTTTTTCAGAAAGTGAAGCCAGAGGAGTATGAGTGAATCCGGGAAGGACAAGATCGCAGTGTATTTCATCTGAAATTATCAGAATATTGTTTTTCAGGCAAATATCAGCCAGATCATTAAGTTCTTCAGATGTCCATACCCGTCCAACCGGATTATGCGGATTGGATATTATTATCATTTTTGTTTTGCTGTCAATTCCTGCAATTAATGAATTGTAATCCATTACCCATTTCCCTTCTGACTCGATCAATCTGTTATAAATCAGATTTCGGCCATGCAATTCTACTGCCGAAAAGAAAGGAAAGTATACGGGTGGCTGTACAATAATACTATCTCCGGCCCCTGTAAAGGCCAGAGTACAGAAATTAAGGGCAGGAACAATTCCAGGACTAAATGAGATCCAGTCTTTTTCAATTATCCAGTTATGCCTGTTTTTGATCCAGTCGATTATAGACTGAAAATATTCCGGCTGACGAAAAGAATAGCCGTAAATCTTATGGTTAAGTCGTTTCTGAAGAGATTCTACAATAAAATCGGGTGTGTTAAAATCCATATCCGCTACCCACATCGGTATTACATCACTGGCACCGAACGTCTCTTCCCTGCGGTCGTACTTTATGCAGTTTGTACCTTCTCTTCCGAAAGGTTCATCGAAATTCCACATCCTAAAAATGATAAAGATTCAGGGGTCTAAAGATATAAAAAAAATGAGAATCTGAGGAGATTTACTTAACTGGCAGAGGCCTGGTTGGGATTTAAAGAAGTAAGGTCAGAGTTTAGGTTAAGATTATAGGTTAAGGTTGAGAGCTCCATCTCAACCTCAACCTAATCAGCCTCAACTTCATGTAATTTACATCTTTATTGGCCAAAAGATTTCTTTTTTAACCATTCAAAACTCCAGACAACTGTTGAATTCAATATTATTTATTACTTTTATGGACGGTTTTTGAAATAATATTTACATTTAAACTGACTTAAAATGAAAAAAATTTTCGCAGGTTTTATACTTCCATTGCTGATCATAAGTTTTACTTGCCTGTATTCATGCAAAAACAGTACTGCCAGGAAACAGCAGAAAAAAGCTGAAAAAGAACAGGTTAAAGTAATTGAAAATCAGATTGAGTCAAATGTTTATCCTTTGCCGACTTCGGCAGCTGTGATCAAGATGCTTACCGAGCTTCAGGTTGGCTATATAATAGGGATATCTAATCCTGTTGAAAACTCAAAAAAATATTTCAGCAGCTCCACCAGGGCGATTAATCTTGGTGTTTATGGAGCCGACCTGAGTTATGCAACACTTTATAATATACAACAGGAGGTAATCAATTATCTGGATGCGATAAGATCTCTTTCCAACGAACTCAATATGTCCAAAATTTATAATGAAGATTTATATACTAAAATAAAGCAGAATTTTGACAACAGGGATGAGCTGGTTAAAATACTGACAAGTGCATTTAACGATTCATATTCATACCTGAGTGAAAACGATCAGCAACCATTAGCTCTGCTTGTAGTCGGTGGCGCATGGGTCGAGGGTATGTATCTTACAACACATGTTTCAGATGCTGCTTACCAGGTTGCGGGTATCTCAAGGGTATTGCTTGAGCAAAAGAAATCATTCGAGCTTTTTCTTGAAATTACAAAACCGTATCTTAACGATCCGAGTGTGGGGGATTTCATAAAGCTGCTGGATCCGGTTAAAAAAGTATATGAAGGAATCGGGACTAGCCTTAACGAACAGAATATTAAAGATATAACCAAAGTTATTGTTGGAGTTAGAGACCAGATAGTAAAATAGTTATTTCAAAGATATATGACCGCAAAGAATCTTACTTTGCGGTCTTTTTTTTACTTTATGTTTATATGAGGGAATCGGTATTACTTGCCTTAATTCATATTTTTGCCATCGTTTCGACCATCAACCCTGCCGGAATATCATCAAGAGGGAAAAAAATATTACGCAGTTACCTCAGAAGATATCTTAACAGGGAGCTTGAAGAAGAATACTACGCCCTCTTCGAAAACAATCTTGAGTTCTATTCCAACGAACTTAAAAGTGTAGATAAAGCAGAACTTTCAGATGACGAATCACTAATCTCATTTCAAATAACAAATATCTGCCGGCAGATAAAAAAGGGATTGTTTCTCGAAGAGAGGATGATCGTTTTTCTCCAGCTGATTGAATTTGCTTTTGAAGATGGAATGATTTCAGAGCAGGAGAAGACTATTATAGACATTGTTGCCAGGACTTTCAATATTTCAAAAAAGGAATATGATAACGCAACTTCTTTTATGATAGGCAGGTCCTACGATGATGTATCCCCTGAATGTATACTCATAATTGAAAGCGATAATCCTGAACTTTCCGGATCAGGCATTTACAATAATTACGACAAGTGGCGTCACATAAGATTAAAAGGGTTCAAAGGTCATCTTGTGGTGATGCATATTGAAAGCACCGGCACACTTCTTTTTACATATGATGGCTCCCTGGTTCTATATTTTAAAGGGAGGGATATTATTGCCTGCAGGCCTTATCTTCTTGACCGTGGAGTGAATATTAAGGGACAGGGCATAGACCCGATATACTATTCTAAAATCTACAAAAAATTTGTTTCCAGAAAATTCCCGGAAAAAATATTCTTCGAAGGCCATGAAATTGAATTTTTGTTTAAAAATTCCGATAACGGCCTTCAGAAAATGAATTTCAGGGTGGAATCAGGCAACATGATCGGTATAATGGGAGGCAGTGGTGTAGGAAAAACCACAATGCTTAATTTGCTTCATGGTAAAATAAAACCTACATCTGGCAATATTTATATAAACGGATATGATATTACTGAAGATTCTGAAGAACTAAAAGGATTGATAGGATTTGTGCCTCAGGATGACATGGTTATTGAAGAACTGACAGTATATCAGAATCTCTATTTTAATGCAAGGTTATGTTTTGGCGATTATAATGAGGAGCAGTTAAAAAATACTGTTCAGAAAGTCCTGCAGGATCTTGACCTGTACGATATAAGGGACCTGCAGGTTGGAGATATGATGAATAAGAAGGTGAGCGGAGGTCAGAGGAAGAGGCTTAATATTGGCCTTGAACTTATGCGCGAGCCGGTGGTATTGTTTATTGATGAACCAACATCCGGGTTGTCCTCCTTTGATTCTGAAAAGGTGATGGTTTTGCTCAGGAATCAGTCCTTAAGCGGAAAACTGGTTTTTGCGATTATACATCAGCCATCCTCTGATATTATTAAGATGTTTGACAGATTGTGGCTGCTTGATAAAGGTGGTTATATGATCTATGATGGAGATCCGGTTGAAGCCCTGGTATATTTCAAAACCGAAACTTCCCAGGCGAATGCAGCTGAAAGTGAGTGTCCTAATTGCGGAAATGTTGAAACGGATAACATTCTTCATATTGTTGAGGTTAAGGTTATTGATAATACCGGTCATCCCGGGAAAGAAAGGCAGATCAGCCCTAAGGAGTGGTACGAAAAATATAAGAAGAAGATGATGCCGGTTCTCGGGGAAAAGCCCTCTAAAACAGTTATTCCTCCCAGCAACTTCAGAGTTCCCAAAAAAGCAGACCAGATCAGGACATTTATCAGACGAAACATTACCAGAAAACTTGCTGACCGTCAATATATGACGATTAACCTTATTGAAGCTCCTTTACTGGCATTTATTCTCGGGTATATTTCAAAATTCAGCGAAAACGGAGTATACAGTTTCGCGAACAATAAGAATTATCCGATATTTCTCTTCATGGCAGTTATTGTTTCCTTATTTATGGGACTGACTGTAAGTGCTGAGGAAATATTCAGGGACAGAAAAATCCTTGAAAGAGAAAAGTTTCTGGATCTGAGCAGATTAAGCTATCTGATTTCAAAGATCAATTTCCTGTTTGCTTTATCTGCAATTCAGTCATTATCATTTATACTGATTGGCAATTTAATTCTTGAGGTGAGGGGAATGCTTTTCCAGCAATGGATTATACTTTTCTCAACGGCATGTTTTGGTAACCTGCTGGGATTGAACATATCTGCCGGAATGCGAACGGCAGTAAGCATCTATATCCTCATTCCACTGATCCTCGTTCCGCAGCTTTTGCTTGGTGGCGCAATGATTAAATTTGATGATCTTCACAAATCGATCAGCAAAAAAATCTATGTTCCTGTTGTAGGCGATTTAATGGTAACCCGCTGGGCATATGAAGCATTGTGTGTTGAGCAGTTCAAAAGCAACAGATTTGAAAAACCATTCTTCAAATATGATATGGAAATCAGTCAGAACGACTGGTATGCCTCCTTTCTTATCCCTTCTCTGAAAGTTAAAGTTGACAACTGCCTTGCTGCAGGGAAAAATCCAATTTATAAATCAGATACTGAAGCTAGTTTTAAAAAGCTAAATTATCACATAAATTATCTTTCGTCTATTACCGGAATTGTACCCGGTAAATGGATAAGCAATCTGAATTATCAGTCATTCAATGAATTTGTAGCCGATGAAGCGAAAACATTACTTGACAGTCTAAAAAGCTCCTTCAGAATAAAAAGCAGGTTAATCTCATACGAACGGGATTCTCTGTACAAACAAATTTCATCGAGGTTGGGAGGAGAAGATCAGTTCATGATTATGAGATCGAAGAATTATAATGAGAATCTTGCAAATTACGTACTTAACAGACTGTCCACAAATAAAATATACGATGCGGATGACAGGCTTATTCAAAAAGCTGATCCTATTTTCATGGCGCCGGGTTCAAAATATGGACGTGCTCATTTTTTTGCCCCTTACAAACAACTTGGGAATTTGAAAATTGAAACTTTGATATTTAACATTATTGCAATATGGATTATGATTATTGGTTTATTTGTGACATTATATTACAATGTTCTTAAAAAGTTTATTGCAGTTCTTGAATCACTTAATATACCAATACTCAGGAAGTATGGAAGAGAACTACTTCAGTTCTAAACACCTCAGAGTATATCCGAAAAAGAACCTTGGGCAACACTTTCTTAAAGATAGTGCCATTGCAGCCAAAATTGCTGCAACACTTACAGGTGAAGGATATAACACAGTACTGGAAATAGGCCCGGGGATGGGAATACTTACAGGTTTCCTTATGGAAAGAGGCTTTAATGATTTCCGGGTTATAGAAATTGACAATGAATCAGTGCATTATCTTAAAACACATTTTTCGGGATTGAAAAATATTATAACCGGCGATTTCCTTTCGATGGATATTGACAGGTTTTTCAGTGAAAAGATGGCAGTGATCGGAAATTTTCCCTACAATATTTCGACACAAATATTTTTCAAAGTTCTTAAACATAGGGAAAAGGTAGTTGAGATTGCAGGGATGTTACAGAAAGAGGTAGCGGAGAGAATATGTGCGGGACCCGGTTCAAAAACATATGGAATTCTCAGTGTTCTGCTGCAGGCTTTTTATAAGACTGAATACCTTTTTACGGTTCCGGAACATGTTTTTTCACCGCCTCCGAAAGTAAAATCAGGAGTTATAAGATTAATAAGGAATGATGTAAAGTTTCTTGACTGCAATGAGATATTATTTTTCAGGGTAGTCAAAGCTTGTTTCAATCAGCGCAGGAAGATATTAAGGAACTCTGTCAGGGCTGCATTTGATCTGAAAAGAGATGACTATCACGAATTCGGGCTCAGGCCTGAACAATTATCTGTTGATCAGTTTGTTCAGCTTACCAGATGGATAGAAGAGAACAGGGTATTATCCGAATGAGAATCCTATTGCTTCAACAGGATTCATTTTGGCTGCAGAATTGGCAGGGGCATAGCCGGCAACAACTCCTATTATTCCTGAAATGAATACTGCAAGAAATACATTGGCAATTGTAAGATACATATTCAGATCATAAAGATAATTAATTACAATGGTGGCAATAAATATCATAAATACTCCGAGCAATCCTCCGATGATTGAAAGAAGCATCGATTCGACAAGGAATTGCTGAAGGATAAAAAACCTTTTTGCACCCAGTGCCTTCTGTATACCTATAATATTTGTCCTTTCCCTTACCGAAACAAACATTATGTTTGCAATACCAAAGCCGCCGACAAGAATTGAGAATCCGCCTATAATCCACCCGCCAATGTTAATAGCAGCAAAAATAGAATCTAACCCTTTCGAGATCATGCTGGCCCTGTTAACAGAGAAGTTTGATTTTTCTTCAGGGCGAAGACTCCTTGCTGCCCTTAATATCATTGTCGTTTCATCGCTAAGTTCCTGAACAGATACCCCGGGTTTTGCTTTTATCATTAGCTGCGACTCTATGAATCTGTTACGCATATTGATAAAGCTTCTTCCAAAATTTAATGGGACAAGAGTAATATCATCGAGTCCATTATCGCTGATTCCTCCTTTACCTTCCTTTTTTAAAACACCAATAATTGTGGTTTTAAATCCTGCAATACTTACCTCTTTGCCAACCGGATCAGTTTTGTCAAATAATCTTCGTGCAATTTCTGCTCCGATTAAAGCTACATTTTTTCCAGAGGAAGCTTCAAAGGGAGAAAAATAACGGCCATTGTCAATTTCGAACGACCTGATATTCTGAAACTCGATGGTTGTGGCGGCAACAGTTGCATCGTTTGCAATATTTTTCTTGTATTTTATTTTCTCAGGTTGAAAAGCCAGAAAACAGGCTGTTTCGGATTTGGTTGATTTTTTTAAAATTGACTGGTAATCCCTGTCCGAGATAGAGGGCCATTTAATGATATCCCACCAGGCAAGATTAGAATCGAATGACCATGGAAATTTCTGAACGTATATCACATTATCTCCCAGTGAAGAAACACTGTCGCGGATCGATTTTTCCATCCAGTCGAGTACCGTAAAAACCGAAATAATGGAAAATATCCCGATGGTAATTCCGAAAAGTGAAAGGAAAGTCCGCAGCTTATTAACAATTATAGAGTTAATAGCGAACAGAAAACCCTCTTTTAGAAGTCTGAAAAACATTTTGCTGTTTTTTATCAGTTTTTTTGAAAGGACAAATATAAGAAAACCTGAAACAATGACCTATTACACGTTGTAAATATGATCAATTATTGATTGATTATATTGTCAATATGAAGAGATAGATTGAAGAGACCGGAGAATTATCAGAATGAAAAGCCAATAGCCTCAACAGGATTCATTTTGGCTGCAGTATTTGCCGGGGCATAACCCGCTACCACACCAATAATTCCAGAAATGAATACTGCCAGAAATATATTGGAAACTGTCAGATACATATTGAGTTCATAGAGGTAATTTATTATAAGCGTGCCAATAAATATCATAAATATTCCCAGCAACCCACCTATAACCGAAAGGAGAACCGACTCAACAAGGAACTGCTGAAGAATAAAAAATTTCTTGGCTCCAAGAGCTTTTTGAATTCCAATAATATTAGTTCTTTCCCTTACAGAAACAAACATTATGTTGGCAATTCCGAACCCGCCGACAAGAATTGCAAATCCACCTATTACCCAGCCACCAATATTGATCCCGGCAAAAACCGCGTCAAAACTCTGTGTTATAAGACTTGCCCTGTTAATCGCAAAATTGTCATTCTCTCCAGGTCGAAGTCTTCTGGCAGCTCTTAAAACCATAGTTGCTTCATCGGTCAATTCCTGAATAGGGACTCCTCCTTTTGCTTTTATCATAAGAGTGGCATCGAGGTAATTATTCTTCATATTCATAAAGGTCTTGCCAAAATTATATGGAACTATAGTCTGCTCATCCATTCCGTTATCACTTATTCCTCCTTTACCCTCCTTTTTAAACACACCGATAATATTGGTTCTTTTTCCTGAAATTGTGATCTGTTTTCCAACAGGATCGGCCTTTTCAAATAATTTCTCGGCTAACACGGCCCCCACAATTGCAACATTCTTCCCGGAAGCCAATTCCTCCTGAGTAATATAACGACCGTTTTCAATTTCAAACGATCTGATATTTTCAAAATCAGCCGTAACTGCTGATACATAAGAATCCCGTGCGAGATTCTTCCTGTATTTTAACGGTTCAGGCTGGGCCACCGAAAAGCATACTGAGGAAGTTTTTACTGACCTGTTGAGAACAGCCGTATAATCATCTTTCGTCATTACCGGTCTTTTCATGATGTCCCACCATTGTTCGTCACGGTTAAGACCCCACGGAAATTTATGAATATAGATCACATTTTCTCCCAGAGTTGAAATGGAGTCGTGGATTGATTTTTGCATCCAGTCGAGCACCGTGAAGACCGAAATAATGCAGAAAATTCCAATGGTAATTCCCAAAAGAGAAAGGAAAGTCCGTAACTTATTAACAATAATTGAGTTAAAGGCAAAAATAAAACCTTCTTTTAAAAGCCGGAAGAACATTTTGCTTATTTAAAATGTAATTAATTAAGAACAAATATAATAAAATCATTTAACCCTAAGAATCATATTATTATAATGTATTGAGGTTATTAAAAAAATATCTATTTTTAGACGCCGAAATAATGACTTCCAAGGACGATCGTAATTATCATATAATGAGTGACAAAAGAATTCATAGTGCTCTGATTTCAGTTTTTTATAAAGAAGGATTGGAAAAAATAATCAGAATTCTTCATGAATTGGGTGTGAAAATTTATTCAACAGGCGGCACTTTCAGCTATATCAACGAACTTAATATACCTGCAGAAAAAGTCGAAGATCTTACATCATATCCCTCAATCCTTGGGGGTAGGGTTAAAACACTTCACCCTTCAGTTTTTGGCGGTATCCTGGCAAGAAGAGGAAATAAGGAAGACCTTGAACAGCTTTCAAAATTTAAGATACCGGAGATAGACCTGGTGATCGTTGACCTTTATCCATTTGAAGAAACGTTAAAATCAACTGATAAAGAGGATGAGATAATTGAAAAGATAGATATCGGCGGTATTTCATTGATCAGAGCAGCAGCCAAAAATTATAATGACGTTCTTGTTGTTTCAGGAAGAGAGCAGTATAATGATCTTTTTACTTTATTAAATGAAAAGCAAGGACTCACCACAATTGTTGACAGAAGGCTCTTTGCTGCAAAAGCATTTCAGACATCTTCGCACTACGATACTGCTATATTCAATTATTTTAACAGGAAAGCCTCAATACCAGCTTTCAGGAAAAGCATAAATTCATCATACCCTTTACGTTACGGAGAAAATCCACATCAGAAGGGGATATTTTATGGTGATCCCGGTTTAATTTTCGATAAACTTCACGGAAAAGAAATTTCATATAATAATCTTCTCGACCTTGATGCTGCCCTTAACCTGATAGATGAGTTTATATCCACCACTTTTGTAATCATCAAGCATAATAATGCATGTGGTGTCGCTTCCCGGAAAAATCCTATTGATGCATGGAAGGATGCCCTGTCGTGCGATCCGGTATCAGCTTATGGAGGTGTAATTGTTACCAATACTCCGGTGGATGAGAAAACAGCAGCAGAGATAGATAAGATATTTTTTGAAATTATAATTGCTCCGGAATATACTGGATCTGCCCTGGAAATACTTAAACGGAAAAAGAACAGGATAATTCTTCTAAGAAAGGACTCTGACAAGAGGGATTATGGATTCAGGTCACTGCTGAACGGTGTACTCTGGCAACAAAGAGATAGCAGCACTGAAACAGGCCGGCAAATGAAACCGGTTACCAGCAGAACTCCTGAGCCGGCTGAATTTGAGGACCTGGTATTTGCTAATATTATCGTGAAGCACAGTAAATCGAATGCAATAGTAATTGCAAAGAACAGTCAGTTGTGTGCCAGCGGTATAGGTCAGACCTCCAGGGTGGATGCACTGAAGCAGGCTATTGAAAAAGCACGGTTATTCGGGTTCGACATTAAGGGATCAGTTATGGCTTCCGATGCTTATTTCCCCTTTGCCGACAGTGTTGAAATAGCACATAAAGCTGGAATTACGGCTATTGTACAACCTGGAGGATCTGTAAGAGATCAGGAATCAATTGATTACTGTTCCTTAAATGGAATAGCAATGGTATTTACGGGAATCAGACATTTTAAACACTAATATTAAATTAATCATCTCATATAATGGGACTATTTTCTTTTTTAACACAGGAAATTGCAATCGATCTCGGCACAGCAAACACCATCATTATTCACAATGATAAAGTGGTTGTAGATGAACCATCGATAGTAGCAATTGACAGGAACACCGGTAAGCTGATAGCAATAGGTGAAAAAGCAAGGCAGATGCATGGTAAGACTCACGAAAACATAAAGACCATCAGGCCTTTACGCGACGGAGTAATTGCCGATTTCAATGCTGCAGAACTGATGATCAGGGGAATGATCAAAATGATAAACAAAGGACCTCGCCTTTTCAATCCATCTCTTAAGATGGTTGTCTGCATACCTTCAGGTAGTACTGAGGTGGAAGTACGTGCTGTGCGTGACTCTTCAGAACATGCAGGCGGACGTGATGTTTATATGATTTATGAACCTATGGCAGCGGCTATCGGGATTGGCCTCGATGTTGAAGCTCCCGAAGGTTGTATGGTAGTTGATATCGGAGGAGGAACAACTGAGATAGCTGTAATTGCACTGGGCGGTATCGTGTGCAATAAGTCAATAAGGATCGCAGGTGATGGATTTACTGCTGATATTCAGGCGTATATGCGTCATCAGCATAACATAAAAATTGGTGAAAGAACAGCAGAAGACATCAAGATCGGAGTAGGAGCTGCACTTCCGGATATTGATAATCCTCCGCCTGATTTTGTTGTACGAGGGCCAAATATAATGACAGCCTTACCGATTGAGATCCCGGTTTCATATCAGGAGATAGCCTATTGTCTCGATAAATCTTTATCAAAAGTGGAAGCAGCCCTGTTAAACGTTCTTGAACAAACACCTCCTGAACTTTATGCCGATATAGTGAACAAAGGGATATATCTTGCAGGCGGCGGAGCTTTGCTGAGAGGTCTCGATAGAAGATTGACTGACAAAATCAATATCCCCTTCAACGTGGTAGAAGATCCACTGCATGCAGTTGCACGAGGTACCGGGGTAGCACTTAAAAATGTTGATAAGTTTCCTTTCCTGATGAGATAATACTAAGGAGCGAATGAGGAATCTGCTGAATTTTCTGGCGAGATACAATAACCTGATAATTTTTCTTATTCTTGAAGGAATAGCTTTTTATTTGCTGGCAACCAGGAATAGTTATCATAATTCCCGGCTTGTTAATGGCGTCATGGGAATGACCCGCGGAATTGAGAAGAGAATTAATAATACAAGGTCATACCTGAGTCTTCATCAGATTAATGAAAACCTCGCAGCTGAAAACATTGCACTTAAAAACAGAATTGAACTTTTAGGCAAAAAAGAGAATACGCTTTTTTTTTCTGTAACGGATTCTGTCTATAAACAGCAATATGTTCATACTTCAGCAGAAGTCATTAAAAATTCCATTAACCGGCAGAAGAATTTTTTTACAATAAATAAGGGAGAACGTCAGGGCATAAAAGTTGATATGGCAGTCATTTCTGCAAATAGCGTTGCAGGGGTAATTGTTGGCTGTTCCAAAAACTATTCTGTGGCTATGTCCCTTCTTAACCTCGATTTTAAATTAAGTGCAAGGATTAAATCAAATGGGTATTTCGGTTCTCTTAGCTGGGATGGAAGGGATTACCGTTATGCTATTTTAAGTGACATACCTCAACATGTAATTGTAAATGTCGGAGATACAATTGAGACAACCGGTTATTCTGCAATATTTCCTGAAGGAGCGCTGATTGGTACAGTTAGTGATTATGAGAAATATGGAGGTGATTTTTATAAGATCAATATTTCTTTGTCGACCGACTTTAAAAAAATTCATTTTGTGGATGTTATCGGCAATTTGAAGAAAACAGAACAACTGGAACTTGAAAAACTATTTAAATGATCAATTCAATCTTAAGGTTTGGTCTGATTTTTATTTTGCTTGTGTTGTTTCAGGTTTTACTCTTAAACAATATCCAATTCAGCGGATATGTCAATCCCTATGTTTATATAATGTTTATTCTTCTTTTGCCTGTTGAATTCCCGTCATGGTTACTTCTTTTATTGTCTTTTGCAACGGGCCTGATTATTGATTTCTTCTCCGGGTCGCCCGGAATGCATACTTCTGCAACAGTTCTTGCAGGATTTGTTCGTCCCTATGTTTTAAGAATTGTGGCCCCCAGGGATGGTTATGAACCAGGATCTGAGCCCTCCATGCTCACTTATGGATTCAGATGGTTTTTATCTTATGCTGCACTGATTGTAATTATTCACCATACAGCTCTTTTTTACCTGGAGGTCTTCCGGTTCGCAGATTTTTTCAGAACAATGTCGAGAGTAATATTAAGTTCGCTGTTTTCCTTGATTTTTATTCTTCTGATTGAATATTACAGAAGAGGGAAGTAACAAATCAGATTATGAAAGATGCATTTATTAACAGGAAATATGTAATAATAGCGCTTATTGTGCTGGCATCTCTCAGTTTGTTAATCAGACTGTTTATCATTCAGGTTGTAAAGGATTCTTACAGGCTCTCAGCCGACAATAATGTTTTAAGATATGTAACACAGTATCCTGCACGCGGGCTTATCTATGACAGGAAAGGTAAATTGATAGTATATAATCAGGCAGCTTACGACCTGATGGTTGTTCCCGCCCAGACCTCCAAAATTGACACAACCGGATTTTGCGGTCTCCTGGGTATCTCAACCGAACTATTCAGGGAAAAAATGAAAGCCGCTGTGAATTATTCCAGACGTGCACCTTCAGTATTTCTGAAACAGATTTCTAATGAAACGTATGCAACGTTTCAGGAAAAGATGTTTATGTATCCGGGGTTCTATGTACAGCCGCGAACACTCAGGAAATATTCAAAGCCTGTCGCTTCACATGTTCTGGGATATGTAAGTGAAGTGGATGAGACGATTACCAGGAAAGATCCGTATTATAAATCCGGAGATTATATCGGGAAGAGTGGCATCGAGGAAGCATACGAGAAGGAACTGCGCGGTAGACGCGGTGTTAAAATTTTTCTGGTTGATGTCTACAGTCGTATCAAAGGCTCGTATGCAAAAGGGAAAAAGGATACACTTGCTGTTCAGGGAACAAATATCACATCAGGGCTTGACCTTGATCTTCAGGAATATGGTGAACTTCTTATGAAGAATAAAAGGGGCAGTATTGTGGCCATTGAGCCAAAGACCGGTGAAGTACTTACTCTTGTTTCCACACCTAATTATGATCCGGGTTTGCTTGTGGGAAGGGTAAGATCAGATAACTTTGCGAATCTTTCATCTGACACTTTAAAACCTTTATTTAACAGGGCACTGATGGCCTCGTATCCCCCGGGTTCTACTTTCAAACCGATAAACGGACTTATCGCCCTGCAGGAACAGGTAATCACTCCTTCAACAATGTTTGCATGTCACAATGGCTATCTTTTTGTGGGTTGTCATTCCCACAGATCTCCTTTAAATCTGCCGGATGCTATAATGATCTCATGCAACGCATATTTCTGTCAGGCCTTCAGAAAAGTGCTTGAAAATCCCAAATATCCTTCTGTTTCAGATGCATATGATAAATGGAAAGGATATCTTAATGAATTTGGATTCGGTAATAAACTTGGAACTGACTTTGTAAATGAACTTTCGGGTTTTATACCAGCCGGAACGTTATTATGATAAGTACTACGGAAGGAAAAAATGGAAAGCTCTTACAGTAATTTCATTGGCTATTGGCCAGGGTGAGGTTGGAACGACCCCTTTACAGATGGCAAATATGACTGCAGCCATTGCCAACAGGGGATATTTCTATACTCCTCATGTTGTAAAATCAATCGGAGCCGGCGGGAGTATTGATACACGTTTTACCACGAAACACAGGATCAGTGTTGATTCTTCAAACGTCGAAGAAATTATTAAGGGAATGGAAGCCGCAGTTAATGGAGGAGAAGGCAAAACTGCAGGTATTGCCGCATTAAAAGATATTATCGTTTGTGGAAAAACCGGTACTGCCCAGAATCCGCATGGTAAAGATCATTCGATATTCATTGCCTTTGCTCCAAAAGATGATCCTAAAATTGCGATGATAGTTGTTGTTGAGAATGCAGGTTTTGGTGCAACATATGCAGCTCCGATCGCCAGCCTGATGATTGAAAAATATCTGAAAGGTGAGGTATCCAATAAAGCACGGGAACAAAGTATACTAAATCTTAATCTTATGCAATAGTGATAAGAAACACTAATATATTGACCAGGATCGATAAGACTGCAGTTATTCTGTTTCTTCTTCTTATTATAATGGGATGGTTCAATATTTATGCTGCGGTGTATAACGAGGAACATTCAGGGTTGCTTGACTTGTCGCAACGATATGGAAAACAATTTATCTGGATAATTGCAGCAGTAGTTATTTCCATTTTTGTAGTAATTATCGATAACAGGTTTTATTTCTTTTTTTCCTGGTTCATTTATGGCGCATGCATGCTGCTTCTTATCCTTGTGGTCGTTTTTGGAAAGGAAATAAATGGTGCGAGATCGTGGTTTGAATTTGGTGGTTTTAGTCTTCAACCATCCGAATTCGCAAAATTTGGGACAGCCCTGGCACTTGCCAGTTATTTGAATACAAGGAGACAGGATCTGACAAGATTATCAGCCATAGTTCCTGCAGCGGCAATAATTCTCTTCCCGGCGCTTCTGACTTTACTTCAGCCTGATATGGGCTCGGCAGTTGTCTATTTTTCTTTATTCATTGTTTTATTCAGGGAGGGAATGAGCTGGTATATATTTGTATCAGGATTATTAATGATCGTTCTGTTTTTCCTTACCCTGCTTACCAACAATCTCTATCTGACAATCGGAATAATAACTATTGCGGTATTCCTCGTGTGGTTTACAACGCGAAAATGGAATATAGTTCTTTTCAGTACCGGTATTTTCATTCTTATTACCGTAATCATGTATTTACTGGATCATTATATCATTAAATCCATTGGTGATGAGATGGTTATCTTTATCTCTCTGATTCTTTCCGGGGCAGTTTATGCATTTTATATTTATAATAAGAGAGCTTTATCTCTTTTTGTAATATATATTTTCCTGATAGGAAGCATCATTTACGTAAATACGGTCGATTATACTTTTAATAATTTTCTGAAGCCTCATCAGAAAGAGAGGGTTGATATTCTACTCGGTTTTAAATCAGATCTTCATGGAACAGGGTATAATGTTAACCAGTCAATAATCTCCATCGGATCAGGTGGATTCTCCGGAAAAGGTTTTCTTCAGGGAACCCAGACAAAGTTCAAATTTGTACCGAAGCAAAGTTCGGATTTTATTTTCTGTACTGTTGGAGAAGAATGGGGCTTCCTTGGTTCCAGTGTAGTAATAGGAATATATTTGTTTCTCCTTTTAAGACTGGTCACCCTGGCTGAACGACAGCGATCAGACTTTTCAAGAATCTATGGATACTGTGTCGTTTCAATTCTGTTTACACATATCTTTTTAAATGTTGGTATGGCCATCGGTCTGGTTCCGGTAATAGGAATTCCATTACCCTTTTTAAGCTATGGGGGTAGCTCTTTATGGGGATTTACTATTCTGTTATTTATATTTTTGCGACTTGATGCAAGCCGCACTGAATATCTGGTTTGATCAGAATGGGATGGTTATCCTGTGGGAGATTTCAATTCCAAAATCTTTTTCAACGTAATCAATAAGTTGGGGGAAAAACTCCATGAAATCATCCTGAAGAGAATAATAATTTTTTTTAAGAGCATGCATTGCAAATCTTGTTTCGTTGGGAAGAGTTGAACGCTTACTCAGTGTATTCAAAACATGACGGATACCGTTTTTTGTCTGGTATGATTCTATCCAGTTGTTAATTATAAAGAAAGGCATCATCTCCCTGACATTGTCGGGCATGATTTCGTAATTGTTCACGAGCGCCCTGTAAAAATTATAGGTGACACTCTCCAGCGGTCTTCTGGAAAAAAAATCCCATTCCTTCGTAAGAAAATGATCATAAATTATATCTGTGATGACTCCCGAGTATTTATGGTATTTCCTGGTAAAAAAAATTTTGCTCCGGTGAACGACAGGGTGCCGGTCGGTAAAACCATCTATATGGCGATGCAATATGATACCTTTTCTGATAAGATCAGGGTACTTTAGGTAATCGCGTCCTTTTACGTAATCACCTATGTAATTCCCAATGATTATTTTATCAGAATCACCGGAAAGATATATGTGAGCCAGCACATTCATAACATGACATAATAGTACAAAGAATTTGCCATATACCTTATCTAATTGAAAACATTTTCTTTAACATGTTTTCATCATGCACCTAAAATAGCTTTAACAGATTAATATTCAGAGAATTAAAGCATATAAAAGGCATTTAAAAAAATACCATAAAATACTCGGAATTTAGGTATGCAAATTATACATTTGTTGATTCATTTTAAAATGAAAATTCATTTCCGGCAAATAAATTTCTATTAAACTAAGGAGGATTTATGACTAAAAAAAATGTCATCATAATTGGTGCAGCGGGTCGCGATTTCCATAATTTCAATACCTGCTTCAGAGACAATGAATCTTATAATGTCATTGCATTTACAGCTGCCCAGATTCCCGATATTGACGGGAGAAAGTATCCAAGAGAGCTGGCTGGTAAATTATATCCTGACGGGATTCCGATTTTTGCCGAAGAAAACCTTCCTGACCTTATAAAGAAACATAAAGTTAATGACTGTGTATTTTCCTACAGCGATGTTACATACCAGAAAGTGATGGCTGTAAGTGCAATAGTAAATGCAGCAGGTGCAAACTTTGTATTACTCGGTCCTGCTGACACAATGGTAAAAAGCACAAAACCGCTTATTGCTGTCGGAGCTATCCGTACAGGTTGCGGCAAGAGCCAGACCTCAAGAAAGGTTATTGAGCTTCTTATGGAAAAAGGACTAAAAGTGGTTGCAGTACGTCATCCGATGCCTTATGGGGACCTGAATGCCCAGAAAGTTCAGCGTTTTGCTGTAATTAAAGATCTCGAAAAACATAAGTGTACAGTTGAGGAAATGGAAGAGTACGAACCACATGTGGTAAGAGGAAATGTCATTTATGCCGGGGTTGATTATGAAGCAATTCTTCGTGCAGCGGAAAAGGATCCATCAGGCTGTGATGTAATTCTCTGGGATGGGGGCAATAATGATTTTCCATTTTATAAACCCGATCTTATGATAACGGTTGCAGACCCGCATCGGGCAGGTCACGAACTACGGTACTATCCTGGTGAAGTTACTCTCCGCATTGCTGACGTGGTGGTAATAAATAAAATGGACAGCGCTGCTCCTGATGCAATCCAGATAGTAAGAGAGAGCATTGATAAAGTTAATCCAAAAGCCATTGTTATAGACGGCGCCTCTCCAATTAAAGTCGACGATTCCTCTTTAATAAGAGGAAAAAGAGTGCTTGTCGTTGAAGATGGTCCGACTCTTACGCACGGTGAGATGAAGCTTGGTGCCGGAGTCGTTGCTGCGCGTAAATTCGGAGCTTCAGAACTTGTTGACCCACGTCCATTTACTGTTGGCAGACTGAGCGAGACGTTCAGACTTTATCCAAATATAGGAACTTTGCTTCCTGCTATGGGTTATGGTGATCAGCAATTAAAGGACCTTGAAACCACAATCAATAATACAGATTGCGACAGTGTTATAATTGCCACTCCTATTGATCTCAACAGGATCATTAAAATTAAAAAACCTAATACAAGGGTTTATTACGATTTGCAGGAGATTGGAGAACCTAATCTTTCCCAGGTGATTGATGATTTTGTGAAGAAATACCAACTAAAATAGTATGCTCTTTACCCCGATTTGCCCCCCTTTAGGGGGGTTGGGGGGCAACTAAATAGGGCAAGTATCCGGAAATATTTGTTTTATAATCTTTCCTTAAGTTTTTTCCCGGCCTCTTGGAAGCCTGGTTTATTAAGAAGAGCAAACATGTTTTTTTTGTATTCTTCAACACCAGGCTGGTCGAATGGATTAACATCGAGTATATATCCGCTTATTGCGCATGCCATCTCAAAGAAGTAAATCATCTGCCCTGTATAGAACTCATCCAAAAGAGGGATATTAATTGTAATTATAGGGACATTGCCATCATTATGGGCAAGGATTGTGCCGGTTTCAGCATTATGATTGACCTCTGAAAGTCTTTTCCCGGCAAGGTAATTAAGTTGATCAGAATCATCATTTTCTTTTGGAATTGTAAGAATCTTAACGGGGGTTTTGACAGAGATCATTGTTTCAAAAAGAATTCTCTGGCCATCCTGAATATACTGTCCTAATGAATGAAGGTCGGTTGTCATATCAACAGATGCAGGGAAAATACCTTTTCCGTCCTTACCTTCGCTTTCACCAAATAGCTGCTTCCACCATTCAGACATAAAGTGAAGTTTAGGAGTAAAGCCAACCATAATCTCTATTGATTTGCCACTCTGAAGGAGAAGGTTTCTGGTTGCTGCATACATAAGCGATGGATTGGAAGCAGCATTTTTATTATTTCTTGTCACTTCCTCCATAACTTTGGCGCCGCTCACAAGCATCCTGATATCAAAACCGCTTATTGCGATTGGCAACAGCCCGACGGGAGTAAGAACAGAATATCGTCCTCCGATATTGTCAGGTATAACAAATGTTTCATAACCATTGGTTTCAGCCAACGACCTGAGAGCTCCCCTTTTTGCATCTGTAACTGCTATTATCCTTTCGGCTGCCGCGGGTTTTCCGACTTTTTTTTCCAGATGATCCTTAAGTATTCTGAATGCTATGGCAGGTTCTGTGGTTGTTCCTGATTTTGAGATCACAACTATTGAATAATTTCTTCGATCAAGAAGTTCAATTAGTTCAGCAAGATAATCTTCGCTGATATTCTGACCTGCAAAAATAATATCGTGGTGTTTGATATTTAAAAGAGGGGAGAAGGAATGAGACAAAGCTTCAATTACAGCTCTCGCACCAAGGTAAGACCCTCCGATTCCGATAACCACAGTTGTATCGGTAACTGACCTTAAATGTCTTGCTGTTTTTTCTATTTTATCAAGTTGAGGCAGTATGTCATCAGGGAGCGACAGCCAGCCCAGAAAATCATTTCCCTGACCAGTTCCCGAATTAAGCGTATCGAGATGTCTTACAGATTGTTGTGCAAAGGCAGAGATTTCTTCAAATGAGATAAACTTGCCGGTGTTTTTGAGATTGATGCTTAAATTCTCCTTCATTTCCTTTAAATTTTCAATTAAAATTATTGTCTTTCTTTGTGTCACTTTGTGTTTTACTTTTTGAGTATATAAAGTTAAGAAAAAAGCCGGCGAAGTAATCCGCCGGCTTTTAATAAAGTGGTAATATATTTAGATTAGAAGCTATCTTTTATGAACTCCGCCAGCGCTGGAGGAATGAGCATCAACATACTTTGGATCACCCTTGTAATTTACATCTCCGGCACTTGAAGCTCTTGCTGTAATCCTTTCCGAAGCATATATATCAGCATCTCCGGCACTCGACACAGAAACTTCTGCTTCTCTGGCCTTCAGATCATATGCATTCAGGTCACCTGCACTGCTCAGATCGGCTTTAAGCATGTCTGTCTCACCCGAAAGAGTCATATCGCCTGAACTGCTGATATCTATATTGATATCTTTTGCATTTACCTCAAGTTTGATGTCTCCTGCACTGCTGGCTGATAACTCGAGCCTGTCGCTGTGAATGGGTGTCTCGCCAAAAACATCACCTGCGCTTGTTGTTCGTATGGAATTTACCTCTTTCATTGTGACATATACCCTTTTCCTTTCTGCTTCACGGATGTTGTACTCCGAATAAACATTCAGAACTCCACCTCTTACTTCAGTGAGAATGTATTCATGCAGGTTCTCATCCGCTTCAACTGATACTGATTCATCATTGCCCTGTTTCAGATAAACGTCAATTCCTGAACTTACTTTGATACCGGTAAAAGAATCAGTTTTCCTTTCTTTTGTAACCACATTTCCATGTCCTCTCACTGATTTCCAGTACTGGGCATGAGTGCAAGAGGAGATGGCAAGGATGATAATGGCAACTGTTAATGATCTGAGGGTTTTCATACTTCTTTATTATTAGTTTCTTAACTCTAACCGATAATAAAGACAGGAAGAAAATTGTTTTGTTGCATTAAAATCTTAAAAAATGCATTATTGGTGTTTTAGGAATCTAAACCTCAACCTCAACCTCGACCTAAATTTTAATGCCACTTGAATATTCTTAATCCGACAGCGAAAAACAATGCACCGGTTGCAGTTAGTATCAGGATCGGAAGGGTTACCTCATGATAACCTGCTCCTTCATTGAAAATACTTCTTATACCATCGGTCAGCATTGTCAATGGAAGGTTTTTAATAACCGGCAGACTCCAGTCAGGAAAATTCTGATAGCTGAAAAATATTCCTGAAAGTACCATCATCGGAAATACCACGAAATTAATAAGTCCGTTGCCTACTTCTGTATTTGAAGTATGTGAAGAAACAAGAACAGCAATTCCGGCAAAAGCAATATTACCGGCAAGGAACATCAAAATGAGAGCAGAAATATTGCCCTGGATTGTCATTTTAAATGCCAGAAGTGCGAAAAGAAAAAGAACGAACGATTCAATAAAATTCATTGTAATCCTTACTGTTATCAAGGCGATCAGGAAGTGGGATTTCTTCATAGGTGTAGCCACAAGTCTCCTTAAAAGCTTCTTAGACCTCTTTTCAATTATTCCATAGCTTATTCCCCACATGCTTGACATCATCACCCCCATGGCTATCAACCCCGGTACAAGAAAATCTATGTAACGTGTTCCTGTAACTGTGAGAGGTTTAATTTCCGCGTTGCCGGTAACAGCCTGTATCTCACCATTTCCCACAATACTGCTGAGTTTAAGATAAGTCAGCTGGGCATCCGGATTCATAGGATCGAAATGATACTCAACTGAGTCATTCTTTCCGATCAGCAGTACATTTATAGTACCTCGTTTAAGAAGTTTAACCGCTTCATCCCATTTCATATCATAGAACAGGAAAACTGAATTTCCCAGTTTTTCATCTTTGATTGTATATTTCCATTGCCAGGCATTTTTCTGGGCTGAAACATTCTTTTCGCAACTCTTTTGCAGAAAACTGTCTATAACTGAATTCTCCGATCCGGCTTGTGATCTTTCTGTTTTATTGATAATAGCTACTTTACGTATAACATCAGCTTTTTTGGTAAAAGCGAGTCCCAGTCCAAGTGACATCAGAATTGGGAAAAGTATTCCCCAGAAAAGCACTCCGGGTTCCCGGATTATTTCCCGGAAAAGGGCAGATATCAGCTGCCATAACTGTTTAAATCTGATCCACCTATTCATTTATCTTTCTTCCTGTTAGTGAAACAAACAGATCATCAAGTGTTTTACGGCGGCACTCCATGTGTTTGAGGGTTATATTCCTCGATTTCATGAAAGCCATAAACGCAGGAAGTTCAGTTTCAAAATCTGAAAGTGTAACAAAACCCTTCTCTCGGGTTTCACCGGGGTGAATAATAAAAGGTAAATCAGGCGAATTAATCTCCTCATTGACAAGAATGTTTTCAGCGGTGAATTCAACAACTTTTTCAAGCGTATCTTCTTCAAGCAGTTGCTGTAAGGTACCTTCCTTCAAAATTACACCGTTATCCATTATTACTATATAGTCACAAAGATTTTCAGCCTCCTCCATATAGTGAGTCGTAAGGATCATTGACGTTTCGGATCTTTCTTTCAGAGTCCTTAAAATTTCCCATATCTCGCGTCTGGCATTCGGATCGAGTCCTGTAGTCGGTTCATCAAGAAGAAGAATAGCAGGATTGTTAATCAATGCAATTCCCGTCGCCAGCCTCTGTCGCTGTCCGCCGGAAAGATTTACCACATACGATTTCCTCTTTTCCTGAAGTCCGACGATGTCGATTATCTCATTAACTCGTTCTTTCCCAAGATTAAAAAAAGCTGCAAAAAGCTGCAACGTTTCGGATACTCTCAGTTTATCTATAAATCTGGTTTCCTGAAGAGAAAGTCCAATTATGCGGTGAAGCTCATCTTCATTCCCTTTCCATTTTTTCCCCATGATGGCAATCTCACCTTTATCGGGTTTTTGAATCCCTTCAATCATCTCAACGAGCGTTGTTTTACCGGCGCCATTCGGACCCAGAAGTGCAACAAATTGACCTTTAGGGATATTAAGATCAATACCTTTCACCGCCTGGACTGTTTTAAAAGATTTCCAGACATTTTTCACCTCTATTACGGGATCAGGATTCATTTGAAAATTTCTTGTGTAATTTAATTTTTTTTTGGTTAGTAATTGTTGAAGAACATATATTTCCTAACAATTTGGTATTGCCCAATGTTCGGATATTTTGTAACTTTAAAAAAAAATGTATTTAAATAAAACTATCATACTGCTTTTATCTGTTGTGATGTTTCTTGGCTGCAAGCCAGGGATTTCAGAAAAAACCAAAGATAAAATTCAATCGGAAACAAAAAGTAACATAACAGGAAATTTTACTATTGGAGGGGCTTATGCACTTTATCCGTTGGTGCAAAAGTGGAGTGATGATTTTATGAAGTTATATCCTGCTGTTAAAATTGTTGTTACACCGGGGGGAACAGGAGAAGGGATAGATAATCTGCTGGCTAAAAAGGACCAGCTGACTATGATTTCAAGACCTCTTACAGTTGAAGAGCTGAAAGAAGGTGTATGGGTTATACCGATAGCAAAGGAAGGGGTAGCGCCTATTGTCAATCATAAGAATCCATATTTCAAGAGGATTATCGAACATGGGATTACTCCGGAAAAACTGATCAGGTTGTTTACAGGTGAGAAACCAATGACATGGGGAGAACTCCTGGATACTACCCTGAAAGAAAAGGCCATCGTTTATACAAGGGCTGATAAGTCAGGAGCTGCTGCAGTATGGGCTAATTTTCTATGGAAGGAAGCTATTGACCTGAAAGGGATTGAGGTTGTTGGAGATGAAGAAATGATAAAAAACATTCAGGGCAATCAACTGGCTATCGGTTATTGTAACTTCTCCTATGCTTTTGATACCGTAACTGGTGAACGGATAAAAGATATTCAGGTAATTCCTATTGACCTTGATTTCGACAGAAAAATAGACAGGAAAGAGGTGCCTTTCACCAATATTAATAAAGCTCACCGGGGTCTTTGGCTTGGCTATTATCCTAAAAACCTGACCCGGGAACTTACATTCGGTTCAGTAGGAAAACCGACCGATCCTGCTATCCTGGCATTTCTTAATTATACACTCACCACCGGTCAGGCTACAGTAGCAAAAAAAGGGTTCTGTGAATTGAACGATGTTTATATCATAGATGCACTCGATAAACTGAAATAGTTTTATTTAGTTCCGAAAAGCCTGTCGCCTGCATCGCCAAGGCCAGGGACAATGTATCCGTGTTCATTCAGTTTATCATCAAGTCCGGCAAGATAAATCTGTACATCAGGATGATCCTTCATAATCCGTTCCACTCCCTCTGGGGCGCCTACAACACAAACAAGTTTTATAGTTTTTGCACCATGGTTCTTTAAGACCTGGATAGCATCGGTCGAACTGCCTCCGGTTGCGAGCATAGGGTCGAGAACCATAACCACCGCATTCGGAAGATTGTCAGGGAATTTGGAATAATAAGTCATTGGCTTAAGTGTTACATGATCGCGATACATACCAATATGGCCTATTCTTGCGGTTGGTATCAGGTTAGAAATACCGTCGACCATGCCTAATCCTGCTCTTAATACGGGCACCAGGACAACATCCATTGCCAGTTCCTGTGTATTACATTTTCCTAAAGGGGTTTCAATAGTTATGTTTTTCACCGGAAGATCGCGTGTTATCTCATAAGCCATCAGTCCGGCAATCTCTTCCAACGTTTCGCGAAACTCTTTAGTGTCGGTTTCCTTACGCCTTAAAAGGGCAAGTTTATGTGTCAGCAAAGGGTGTTTCAGCAGGTTTAACATGGTATTCTATTTAATGGCTATAAGTATCTTTCAAAAAGATTGTATAGTACTTGATTCAATACAATAAAACAGGTTTATATCCGACAAATACGAAATATTGTTGTCTGTTTTGCAAAAAGTACATATTCAATCTTACGTTAATCACGTAGAATATTCTGAATGCCACATTCATTAGAAACGATTTCCTTTTTAATTCTGGAATCCAGTTCCTGTAGATGCTCCATCCTTTTCTCACCTGATGGGTTATGTCTTCGCGATGATTAATTACTAGTTCGGATTTCTGAAATTCCTCATCATAGCGTTTCCGGTTCCAGAAATGATGTACCATTGGTTTACCCCATATTTTCATTATTCCCTCATTCTTCTTCCGGGTGGATAAAATATCCGCAACCAGAAATTGTCCTCCGGGTTTCAAAACACGATTTACCTCTTTTAAAAATGCCGGTTTATCCGGATAATGAAAAGCACTTTCAATGTTCAGAAGGACATCTACGGAATTCGAAGGGATATGAGTCAGATTTTGTGCATCATCAACCAGGAACCTGACATTATTTGCTTTTGCATTTGCCATTTCAGAGTTGGCAATTTCAATATTTGCTTTACTCAGATCAATTCCTGTAATTTTTAGAGGATTAAATTTATTATTAACATAAAGAGCCTGAACGCCGTTACCGCATCCGATTTCCAGGATTTCTTTATTTTCTATTGATGGAAGCAGTTCAATACAATAATCCGTAAGGTTTTTTTGTGCCTGCATAAAACTATCGGAATCTTTGACAAATAGCGGATAATGAAGCATAGTGTGCTCATTATTCAGCCTTTTAAGAGCCATATTCATCGATTCATAATATTGTCCGTTGGTAAACCCTGTACCGGAAAGCTTAAGTATTTTCCGTATGAAATTCATCTTTTTCTGGAATTTAATTTAATAATTCTAACTTCTTTGGAACTCCTGGTTTTTACTTCAGGTGAGCCATGCTTTTACATCATCCTGGGAAGGATTCTGCAGTCCGAGTTTGTTCTTTTTGTTATATCCGCAAAGGTCCTGGTGAAGCTTTGTATGTTTTTCAACTTCCTTAAGCTTTGCTACTGTTGTATAGCCAAGCTTTTTCAAAGGATCCACCCATTCTTCCGGAATACCCTTGTTAAGATATTCTTCCTTTGGACTTTCGACTTTCGACTTCTGGCTTTCAGGTTTCATCTGAGGGAATAAAAGTACATCCTGTATTGAAGGCTGATTGGTAAGAAGCATAGTCAGTCTGTCGATCCCTATCCCCATCCCTGATGTCGGAGGCATTCCATATTCAAGCGCTCTTATAAAATCGAGATCAATAAACATTGCTTCATCATCTCCCTTTTCAGATAGTCTTAACTGATCCTGGAACCGCTCCATCTGGTCGATCGGATCATTCAATTCGGAATAGGCATTGGCTATCTCCTTCCCATTAATCATCAGTTCAAACCGTTCTGTAACACCTGGTTTGCTTCGATGCATCTTGGTAAGAGGAGATGTTTCTGTAGGATAGTCAATTATGAACGTGGGTTGTATATAATTATGTTCACATTTTGCGCCGAACAGCTCGTCGATGAGTTTCCCTTTTCCCATAGTTGATGTATTTGGCACATCTAATTTATCACATACCGCTCTGAGTCCGGCTTCATCCATCCCTGATATATCTATACCGGTATTCTCCTTTATTGCATCAGTCATGCTGATTCTTTTAAAGGGAGGATTAAGGTTGATGAGTTTATCTCCATATAAAATTTCAGCCTTTCCATGAAGATCGAGAGCAGCTTTTTTTACTATCTCTTCGGTGAAATTCATCATCCAGTTATAATCTTTATAGGAGATGTAAATCTCCATTACGGTGAACTCAGGATTATGGTTACGATCCATTCCTTCATTTCGGAAGTCTTTTGCAAACTCATATACTCCTTCAAAACCTCCAACAATAAGCCGTTTCAGATAAAGCTCATTGGCAACCCTCAGATAAAGAGGCATGTCAAGGGTGTTGTGATGAGTGATAAAAGGTCTGGCTGCTGCACCTCCTGGTATAGGTTGAAGAATAGGTGTTTCTACTTCAAGATAACCTTTAGAGTTAAAGAGTTCACGCATGGACTGAATTATCTGTGTCCTTTTTCTGAAAACATCACGCACCTGGGGATTAACAATAAGATCGACATAACGCTGGCGGTAACGCATTTCAGGGTCAGTAACCGCATCAAACAAAATTCCGTCTTTTTCCTTGACGATCGGAAGCGGCCGGATCGATTTGCTGAGAATCGTAAATTCATCTACATGAACAGTCGTTTCGCCCATCTGTGTTTTAAACACATGACCTTTTACTCCGATAATATCGCCTATGTCGAGCAGATGCTTAAACACTGTATTATACATAGTTTTATCTTCCCCGGGGCATATGTCATCACGGCGGACATAGATCTGAATTCTGCCTGAAGAGTCCATCAATTCTGCAAATGAAGCATTGCCCATAATGCGCTGGCTCATCATTCGTCCGGCAAGGCTAACCTCCCTGAAATTGTTTTTTTCAGGGCTGTAATTATCGAGGATATCCTGTGCAAAAACATTGGTTTTATATTCAGCAGCAGGATAGGGATTAATGCCAAGTTTTCTTAGTTCATCTAGGGAGGCACGTCTTAGCTGCTCCTGTTCACTTAAATTCATATGCATAAAGATTTGAAAATTTGTGCAAAGATAAGAAAAATCACACTCTTGTGAGATAAAGATTTTCAGCCTTTTAAAGCTTTTATCTCAGCATCAAATTTCTCCCTTATAATTCTGGTCACAGGTCCCGGAACTCCTTCACCAATAGTGTTTCCACCGAGTTCAGTTACCGGTGTGACTTCTGCTGAAGTATTGCTTATAAAAGCCTCCTGAATAAACCTGATCCTGTTTTCCTGAACGGCTTCCTCCCTGATTTTGATTCCGGATTCCTGAGCAATCCTTAAGATATTTTTGCGGGTAATTCCTGCGAGAACATGATTCGTTTCGGGATGGGTAACGAGAGTTCCCTCAATCACAAAAAATATATTTGAATGTGATCCCTCTGTAATAAGCCCGTTTCGAACGAAAATGCATTCTTTTAATCCGTTTTCGCATGCCTCCTGAAAGCTCAGGGTGTTGGCAAGAAGTGCCACAGATTTGATATCGCATCTGCTCCACCTTATATCTTCCTTAAGCATGACCTTAATGCCGGTTTCTTTCAACTGATTATCAGGTATAAATCCCCAGGCATAAGCATAGACGGTAGGTGTAATCTCGGGTACCGGGAAAGAGTGGGAGCGCCTGGCAACACCTCTCGTCACCTGGAGGTATACCATTGCGGGCTGATTTTCAAGTTTATTAAGTTTTATAAGATCGCTGGCAACAGTAGGGAACTTATCTGAATCGGGCCAGTTAATTCTTAATTCCCTGAGACTTCTTTTCAACCTTGTTGTATGGCTGCTGATGTCATAAAAAAATCCTTCATACCATCTCACAACCTCATAGATCCCGTCAGCAAAGAGGAATCCGCGGTCATCAGGACTTATCTTAATGTCATCTTTCGGAAGAAGTTTTCCGTTGAAGTATGCTGTTTCCATATTTTAGGTATTAAATTCCAATTATTTTTTACTTTTTTACCCCCTAAATCCTCCTCTTTCCTGGTTTTTTGCCCCACGCTTTTCCCTTTTTTTGCCCCCCAACCACCCGCTTTCCCTCGTTTTTGCCCCCCAACCCCCCTAAAGGGGGGCTAAAACTCGATTTCAATATGTAATTTTTTGCCTATTGAGAATTAACCCTCCGGATGGGGGGCAGGGGGGCTATTTCTTTGGTTCAATTATTTCTGTTCGGTATTTTATTGCCGATCTGGCCTCTTCAGCAGACGCAGCATTACCACAAGCTGCCTGCACGAATAATGAAGCACCAAGAACTGTTGTCTCTTTCTGATCAATAATTTTTAGTGGTACTCCTGAGAAGTTAGCTCTGAGCTGATTCCAGAGTCTGTTTTTTGATCCTCCTCCGACACAAAGGATACTTTCCGTTTTAAACCCGCCGGCATTTTCAAGTGCTCTTTTACCCTCTGCGAGCCTTAAAGAAAGCGCTTCAAGCATTGCACGATATATTTCGTCGCGGGTCGAATCCATAGTCAGTCCGAGTATCTGACCTCCTGCATTGCCGCTGAACTCTTCATAGAATTTAGGAATGATCCTGACACCATTGCATCCAGGAGGCACTTTTTCAGCTCCTGAAATCATTGCCTCATATATATCATTTTTAATATCGCTAAAAAGATTTCTCCTTGCCCATTCAAGCATACCGGACGCAATCCATTGATTGCCTATGTTATATAAACCAGGTCTGGAATCCAGTTCGGTAGTTATACCCAAATCAAGCTGCTCTCTGTCTGATCTGAATCCTTCTGACCGAACCATCAGTATTTCCCACGTTCCGGAACTAAGAACCGGCTGGTTCTTTTCAGCGCCCGATCCGAATATTGCAAATTGAGTGTCATGACCCGTTGCCACAACCGGAATTCCCTCCGGAATACCAGTTTCAGAAGAAGCTTTTGAGTTTATTTTTCCGGTGATAGTACCTGCTTCAACAGGTGTCCCGATCTTTTCAAAAGGGAAACAGATTCTCTTTAAAATATTTTCCGAGAATCCTCTTGTCAGCAGGTTTGTCAGCATCGAAGTACCGGCCATGGTTGTATCATTAACCATCTCACCTGTCAGAAGAAATGAGAATATTGAGGGCATGAATAGAAATCCCGAACTTTTTTCAACAACATCAGGCTTTTGGTTGACAAACCATATGAGTTTGTTTATTGTATTGAAAGAGAAAGGAAGAACGCCACTCTCATTATATAATGCATCCAGGGGCAGGTATTTATCTATATCTGCCATAATAGAAATAGTCCTTTCACATTGCCAGGATATGACCGGGTAGAGCATTTTCCCCGATTTGTCAAAGAAAGTTCCGTCGACGCCAAATGTGGTGACTGTGACCCCTGCAATCCTATTTATATTAATTTGATTAACAACTTTTTGTGAAGCAAGGCACATTTTATCCCAGATCTCTTTTACATCCCATATCCTGTAGGAAGCGTAGAAAGGATCCGGCCTGGTATTGTTAGGGAAAGACTCAGAAGCCAGAATTTTACCGGTACTGTTTATTGCTATAACTCTTACATTAGTTGCTCCGCAGTCGAAAACAATTACAATATCACCTTTTGGCATTTGCAAGAGTTAATTTAAAATAATTTTAAAGATAATTTATATTTACTACACCCTGGATAGTAAAATCAGGACTACGTAAGGATTCTGATTATCACAGTCCTTTCAGGAAGGCCATAGACGTTCCTGCTACGATCAAGACTACTATATAAAAGGAAAAAACAACAATGATCATAATCCCTATATATGCAAAGTAGGATTTAAGATTCTTCATAGCTTTATGAAATTCAAGTTTATCCAGAGTTTGTATTGCGTGGGAAGTGTGTTTGGAAAAACGGAATAAAAAAAGAACCGGGAAAAAATACAGCAATGCCACAAGGAGAACCGGTATGAACATAAGTGATTCCGGAATACCCAGACTTTTTTCCCCGGAGTTAAAGGCTGTGAGAAAAGTTCCGGCAATAAGTCCTATTACAATTATTAATCCAAGAAAGATGAACCCGATAATAGCGAGGAACATAGCCCATTTTCTGGCTGTATTCAGGCACTTAAGAGTTTCATTTTCGATTTCAATTTTCCTGATTTCAAGATTTGTTTCCATAATTAAAGTATTTATTATTTATACAATGCCCCATAGGTTTGACAAGCCCTGTAATCAGATCCTTCTTTATCCATCCCGAAAGCATTCCATGAACTGGGCCGGAATATTTTCTCATCGCCCACATTATGCATACAGACAGGTATTCTAAGAACAGAGGCAAGAGTTACCAGGTCAGCTCCGATATGTCCGAAACTTGATGCGCTATGGTTAGCGCCCCAGTTTGCCATAACAGAATAGACGTCTGTAAATGGTCCCTTTCCTGTCAGTCTTGGAGCAAACCAGGTAGTTGGCCAGGTGGGATTTGTCCTGTCTGTAAGTATTTTATTCATCTTTTCAGGAAGTTCAACCGTCCATCCCTCTGCCAGTTGAAGAACCGGTCCCAGTCCTTTTACAAGGTTGACTCTTGAAATTGTTACTGGCATTGTGCCTTTTGTATCAAATTGCGATGAAAAACCACCACCCCTGAAATATCCTGTCTCGGCAGGAGGCCATTTTGTCGCTTCAAGACATGCAGCAGCATCTTTTCCTGTTATCTCCCAGAAAGGCTTTATGCAGGACTCTTTCCTTATCATTTGTCTGCCTGAAAAATCTAACGCAGAAGCTCCTGAATTGATAAGGTGAATTACTCCGTTAGAAGCAAGGCCTTCCGGTTTCATTTTTGTGACTCTCCTGATTGCCTCAGGGCTCCAGTAGGTACGGATATCTGAGAACATCTGTGCGGTATTTGTCAGCAGATAGCCGAATAACATAGGAACACCGTTCATTGCGTCGTTTTCTGTGGCGACCAGATATGGGGGCCTGATACCGTTCCAGTCAAATGATGAGCAGAGGATTGCCTCAAGAAAATCTCCGTTTGGCATATGATCGGTCCATTGCCGCTGTCCCTGGAATCCGGAGAGTATTGCATTATGTCCAAGCGCTTCTTCACCAAAGCCAAGTTTTTTCAGCTCCGGATTCCCGACCATAAGATCGCGTGCAATGAGAGTCATTTTAATAACAATCTCCCATTCTTTATCCTTCTGTTTTCTGGATTTTGGAGCAGGATTCACATCTTTCCCCTCTTTACAGTTTTTCCTGGTCCATTCAAGTGCTTTCCTGAATTCTACTTTATCAAAGATCTCCAGGTTGATTCTCCGGTTGAATTCGCTCATGTCTACATACTCATTCCTCATTCCAAGATACTCCTGGAAAAAATCTTCACGAACAATTGATCCTGCAATCCCCATTGAAACTGATCCCATTGAGAGATATGATTTGCCTTTCATTAAAGATACAGCAAGACCAGCCTTTACAAACCTCAGGATCTTTTCACTGACATCTTCTGGTATTGTCCTATTTCCGGCGTCCTGTACATCACGTCCGTATATCCCGAAGGCAGGCAAGCCTTTCATGGTATGACCTGCCAGTGCTGCAGCAAGATATACAGCACCCGGTCGCTCTGTTCCATTGAATCCCCATATCGCTTTTGGAATATCACCATTCATATCAATAGTCTCGCTTCCGTAGCACCAGCATGGTGTAACTGTAAGACTTACGCCAACATTTGTCTTACCGAATTTTTCAGCACACATTGCAGCTTCCGCAACACCTCCGATACAAGTATCAGCAATTACGCACTCTACCGGTTTGCCATTTGGATATTTAAGATTTGAAGAGATAAGTTTTGCAGCATTCTTTGCCATACTCATTGTCTGTCCCTCAAGAGACTCCCTGACGCCAAGCATCCTCCCGTCGATTGCCGGACGTATTCCAACTTTTGGATAATTACCTATAACTGTCTGATATTTATGATTAACTTTTAACTCATTATTAGCCATTTGATTTAATATATTAATAAAATGAAGTCAATTTGAATATTAACAAATATAAGTTTTTTTAAGTACAATATTTCCTTTACGATAATACAGTTTTTACAGAATTTTTCTCTGTGGCCCTCCGTGTCTCCTCTGTGGCTCTCAGTGTAACAAAAAAGTTAAGAACTGGCACAAAGTTACACAGAGAAGACACAACGAGAGTTGCACAGAGGTCATGAAGTGGTTTAGTCGTATCTTTTTTGTAACTTTGATGCGTCAAAATCATTAAAATCAGAATGCAAAAAGGCAGGCGTTTACCCCAATGGCTGAGGATGCAGAGAGCCAGTGGAGAGAACTATTCAACGGTTAAGCATATTGTCATTGAAAATCAGCTACATACAATATGTACAAGCGGAAATTGTCCAAATATTGGAGAATGCTGGAACAGGGGAACTGCAACTTTTATGATTCTTGGAGATATATGTACCAGGGCCTGTAAATTCTGTGCAACAAAAACCGGTAAACCGCTGCCTCCTGATCTAGATGAGTCAGCCCGGCTGGCTGAATCAATTAAAACGATGGGACTTAAGCATTGTGTAATCACTTCTGTCGACCGGGATGATCTTCCCGATGGAGGTGCCACAGTATGGGCAAATACAATAAAAAGGATAAAAGAGGTGAATCCTTCTATTACAATAGAGACTCTTATCCCCGATTTTGACGGGAAACATGAATGCATTCAGAAAATTATCGATGCGGGACCTGAAGTGATATCTCATAACGTCGAGACAGTGAGACGTCTAACTCCTGTAATCCGTACTAAAGCAAAATATGAGAGGAGCCTTGATGTTATAAGATATATCTCAGACAAAGGGAAAACTGCGAAATCTGGATTTATGTTAGGCCTCGGAGAGAGTGAAGGAGAAATTATTCAAACTGTCGTCGATCTCTCTGCAGCCGGTTGTAAAATCCTGACTATCGGGCAATATCTGCAACCGGGAATTGAATACATGGATGTTGTAGAATATATTTCACCTGAAAAGTTTGAAGAGTACAGGATTAAGGCCTTGAAACTTGGCTTTTCATTTGTTGAGAGCAGTCCGCTTGTACGATCTTCTTTTCATGCAGAAAAACATGCAAAGGCTCGATAAATTTAATTATATTAGCAACACTTATCTATAAAATACAAATTGAGCTATAGGGTTGTATATAAGGATATTGGACAAAAGGATTTTAAAGAAACCTGGGACTATCAGGCAGACATCTTTACCAGACTTGTTGACAGTAAAAAACCGGGTAACCTCACCGGCGATCCCGGTGAAAAGCTACTGCCCGGGACTCTTATTTTTGTAGAACATCCTCATGTATATACACTTGGCAAAAGCGGATCTGAAAACAATCTGTTGCTCGACTTTATACAGCTCCAGGCAAAGGATGCCTCATTCTACAAAATTGACCGGGGAGGCGATATCACCTATCATGGCCCCGGTCAACTGGTTGGTTATCCGATTTTCGACCTTGATGTTATTAAGATTGGACTGAAAGAATATATTCACAGGCTCGAAGAGGCAATCATACTGACCCTTACTGAATTTGGCATAACTGCTTCCAGGTATGAAGGAGGAACCGGAGTTTGGCTCGATCAGGCGCTTCCAGGGAAAGCAAGAAAGATATGTGCGATAGGAGTGAAGGCGAGCAGGTACATAACTATGCATGGTTTTGCTTTTAATGTGAATACCGACCTGACATATTTTAATAATATTAACCCTTGTGGCTTTACCGATAAAGGAGTTACATCACTTGAAAAAGAATTGGGCAGCCGTCAGGATTTTGAATCAGTAAAAAACAAAGTGAAGAAAAATCTGGAGGTAGTTTTTGATTTAAAATGGATTAAAGAGTAAACGGATGGAAAAAATGTGGGTGGTGAAAGAGAAGGGAGATACCGCAGTTGTGAAACAGCTTGCCGGGGCTCTGGGGGTATCGGAATCTCTGGCAAACCTTATGGTCCAGCGCAATATCTCCTCTGCTGATGAGGCAAAAACTTTTTTTAATCCCAGCCTGGATTACCTTCATGATCCCTTTCTCATGAAAGACATGAATATCGCCGTTGACAGGATCTCCACCGCAGTAAAAAAGAATGAAAAGATACTTGTATATGGTGATTATGATGTTGATGGAACCACTGCTGTTGCCCTGATGTACTCATTTCTGAAAGACCAGTATTCAAATGTTGAATATTATATTCCCGACAGATATAAAGAGGGTTATGGAGTATCATTCCAGGGTCTTGATTTTGCATATCAGAATAATTGCAAGGTTGTGATCACTCTCGACTGCGGTATCAAAGCAGTGGAAAAAGTAAAATACGCACGTACCAAAGGCCTCGATGTAATTATTTGCGATCATCATTACCCGGGAGATGAGATCCCCAAAGCTCTGGCAGTACTTGATCCAAAACAACCTTTATGCAGTTATCCCTATAAAGATTTATCGGGATGCGGAGTAGGTTTTAAGCTGATTCATGCATATTCGAGGGTGCATGGCATTCCATTCAGTAAAATAGCCCATTATCTTGACCTTGTTGCTGTAAGCATTGCATCGGATATTGTGCCGCTTACAGGTGAAAACAGGATAATGGCATATTTTGGTCTTAAAAGGCTTAACGAATCTCCACGTACCGGGTTGAAAGAAATAATCCGCGAATCGGAAGTTACAAAAGCCCTTACAATTGAGGATGTGGTATTCAAGATCGGCCCGAGAATAAATGCTGCCGGAAGAATGGAAACAGGAAGTAAAGCTGTTGACCTGCTTGTTTCCAGCGATACACGTCTTGCAACAGGAATAAGTAAGGAGATCAATAATTTCAATATTGAAAGAAGAAGCGTAGATCGTATAATCACTACTGAAGCAATGCGGATGATCTCAGAAGATCAAAGAACTGTAAACTCAAGAACAACCGTGCTCTATAATCCATCGTGGAAGAAAGGGGTAATTGGGATAGTTGCATCAAGATTAATTGAGACATATTACCGGCCAACTGTAATCCTTACCGAATCGAACGGTTTTGCCACAGGTTCGGCCAGATCAGTTCAGGGTTATGATCTTTACCAGGCAATAGAGTCTTGCAGCGATCTGCTGGAGAGTTTTGGCGGACATATGTATGCTGCCGGTCTTACTATGAAAAAGGAGAATATCCGGCCGTTTATGGAGAGGTTTGAGAAATATGTAACCAGTACTATCACAGAAGACCAGCTTGTTCCACGCATTTTTATCGATACTGAACTATCATTTTCTGAAATCAATGAGGATTTCTTTAAAACCATGAGCCAGTTTCAGCCATTTGGACCTGAAAATATGTCTCCCATATTTGTCTCCCGAAATGTATACGAAACCGGATCAGGCAGAATGGTTGGATCGAGCGGTGAACATCTTAAACTGGATCTTTGTCAGGAGTCAACAGGCCAGAAAAGTTTCTCCGCCATTGCATTCAGTCAGGCCAATCATTTCGAATATATTAAAGGAGGTAATCCTTTTGATATTTGTTATTCGCTGGAAATGAATGAGTTCAGAGGAAACAAAAACCTTCAGCTTAATATCAGGGACATTAAGACACCAGATTGCAAGTAATAGTATGGGAGAAGGGGAGAAGGGGTGAAAGGGAGAAAGGGAGACTAAGAGACTAAGAGACTAAGAGACTAAGAGACTCCAGGACAATTTCAGAACCAGGCCCGGAATTGTATCTTTATTTCATCCGTATTTTCATCGGAATTTCCATTGATAAGTAAAGAAGTCATCCCGTATTTGATTCTCAATTCTGCCAAGTCAGCGATTTTCCATTTTGCCATAATATAACTCCGGCTTCCTTCCCCTGCCAATGCTGGTATGCTGAAACTATAGAGAAGATCATTTTCATAAGTATAAATTCTTGAATTCCAGTCATCAGTATTGAACAGGCAATATCTGACCCATAATGTGACCGGAATCTGTCTGAAACTGTAACTTAATTCCTGTAACATAATCCTTCCTATGCTTCCCGCCGGGTCAACAAACTTATAATCGATTCTTGTTCCCAGGATCAGGTTTTCATTAAATGAATATCGTACACAGACCTTTAAACTTCTTGCAATAATTTTATCCTGATCGGGAATCCCTTGTGTGTCGGCAATATCGACCATCGATAACCTGTAATTATATGCAGCATCAATTGTTAATGTTTCATTGGGCAGAAATCTGAGTTTAATTTCTTTTCTCACACCATATGAGGGGGCACTATTCCGGTACTTTAACCAGGGGGATTTTTGAATGTCACACCCCCCACTTATAAACAGATGCCTGGCTGCTTCAAATGTGAAATTTCCGAGAATCCCATTTTCATTTACAGTTGACGAACCAGTTCCCGGTCCCTTCCCATGAAATGCGGTATAGCCTGAATTGTAGTTCCTTATTAAAAAATTAATGGTTAACCGGTCAGATGGTCTGAATGACATCCCCTGTACAACTGCATACCTTTTATTCTCATTTGCTGACAACTCCCCGTAAAGAAGAACTCTTTTAATTATGCTGTTATAATAAATAGTATAGATATTGTTTCTGTTACCTGCAAAATCAAAAACATTTTCAGGTTCACCGTTTGTCAGTTTTACAGGAATTGAGAATTTATTTTCTGACCAGACAAGGCCGGCTTTTATTTTATTAAAATTGTATGAAAGATTTATTCCATATGCCAGCTCGGATATAGCATCTTTTTTGTGTAAAAGCGATGGAGTATTATGGATTCCGGCCTGATAGAAATTTTCAACATAATCATCCGAAGTGCCTGGTGATGAGGTAATAGTGGCGTCAGTATATTTTTTTGAATAGAACACTGACAATTCAAGATTTTTGATGGAAAACTCTGCGGCTATTCCTCTGAAAAAATTATTCTCATCAGTTGATGTATAAGCTTTAATCTCATTGCTGGCTGACATGTAACCTGGTGAAGTCAGAGAAATGCCTCTGCGGATACCTGTATTAATGTTTGTCCCCTGTCCAAACCTGGCTGCTATATCACCCACGATAATTTTTCTGATCAGCCCGATTCCATTGTAAGCTATATGGGCAGAAAAAAAATCAGGCAGGGGTGGATTCCCACTGAAAAATTTTTCTCCCGGATCTTTCTCCATGGTAAATCCACCGGAAAATCCTCCGGCAGAAAACCTGTATTTTGTCAGAGATCTGCACATTGAACCTAAAGAAGATGTATCAGGCTTTCCCGGTTTTATAGAATAGTTTGAAATCAATGTATTTCTCCATCGGACAGAGTCTGAATTAATTGCCGGTTTATACTCTAGGGTAATAAAAGGGATTATCATTTCGACTGTTTCTTTATCAAATCCAGGGATAGTTGCTAATTCGAACACTGAAACAATTATGCCTGAGGAGTGAGCATAATCTGCCAGTGCTTTAACCTGAAAATCAGACAGGAAGAACAGTCTTGAAATCTCATCCTCTGTCGAGGAATTGATCCTGACTGGATTTTCGGCAAGTTCATGAAGCTTCTCTATGAAAGATGCAACAGCCTCGGGGTCATCCTCGTCGGTAGCAAGTTCTTCTGCTATACTGATTATTGATTCGGATAGTTTTGTCTCCTGGCTTAGAGCCACGCTTGTAAAAAGAGATATAATTATTAGCGATAAAAATTTATGAATTAATGATGATTTTAATTTAACCGCAAAGAACGCAAAGGTTTGCGCAAAGCACACAAAGGGTATCCCAAGTAAACTCCGATTATTCATACCATTAAGAGTCATTTAGATTCGGTTAACAATCCTTTTAATGCCGTCTTTCAACAAAGACACATTGAAATTGATCAGTAAGCCTAGCTTATAACCTCCAAGTTTCATATAAGTTAAAGTTTGTGCAAAATGGACTTCATTCAGAGCTTCCACACTCTTTATTTCAACAACTACTATTCTGTCAACAAGCAAGTCAATTCTATATCCGCACTCAAGCTTAACTTCTTGATAAATCAGAGGCATTGGCTTTTCTTTCTCAACAAAAATACCCTCCTTTTTAAGCCGGTAGAATAAACATTCTTTATAAGCACTTTCTAATAAACCTGGTCCAAGTGATTGATGGATATCTATTCCCAGTCCTATTATACGATTTGACAATTCATTTTCATTCATATCTTAAAAGGTTGATAATTACCTTAAATACTTTTCTTCTTTGCGCTCTTTGCGAAAAATCTTTGCGTGCTTTGCGGTTAACGGATTTTTTTCGGGTTAATGGATTTTTTTCTGGTTAATGTATTTTAAAGATCAGGGAAACGGATGAGGTTACTCCAAGTTTTTCGTGAGTCACAAAACCAATATCCATCTGCACGATTTTTACAAACCATCCCAATCCGAAACTGAATGAATTATTATCCGTACTGTATCCCCCTCTCAACCAGAATTTCTTTGCAGCCTCATATTCGAAACCTGTTCTGATTATCAGATTACTTCCCGTACTCATCTCTGCTTCAATCCCTGCAAAAAGTAATTTGTTCAGGTACGTTCCGGCTCCAATCCTTAGGGAGGCAGGCAGGAAGGACTTTCTGAATCTGTCTGGTATCGGGTTAAAAATGTGAATTCCGAAAGTGGTGTTTTCTTTGGGAGTGATGAGCAGACCTGCTTCGCATGTAACAAATTGATTATTATTATATTCCCCCGAAGTTCTTTCTGAAAAATAGTCTACCTGCAACCCGGCGGATATTTTGTCAGAAAGTTTCATTCCACAAGCCAGGCCCGTCATATCCCTCTTGAAATCGGCATATCCGAAATGTGAATAAATGGCTGCGAGAGAAGTTTTTCCAGCCGGTATTATCATCCCTGCAGAGCGGGTTCCCAGTTCGTTGATATTGAATCTGTTATTGTAGTTGAATGCAAAAGAGAATGAGTTGTTATCAGCCAGTGTTGCCTGATTATGGAATGAAGACCAGAACCCGTTCTTCATAATACATACATATCCCATTCCTGCTTCACCTGCTCCTGCCGTAGGACGATACGGATCTCCTCCGGAGGCGGCTAAAGAGAAAGAAAATATTAAAAGAGAAACAGATATTTTCAGCAGCGAGCTCAACTGTTTCAAACAAATAATTACAACCCTAAGGTATAAAATCTCTTCAAAAAATCAAAATAAATATAAAGAATTTAACCGCAAAGGGCACAAAGATTTTTCGCAAAGGACGCAAAGAGTTACTGAACGCATTTTGCTTTGCGTTCTTTGCGTTTTTTTAGGGAAAGGCATTTGCAGTGTGAGCCTTAGCGTGCTTTGCGGTTAAAGAAAATCCCTGATTAGTTTGTTTTATATTGATATTTTACGGCCTTTAGCTCCTCATTTGCCTGAACGATCTTCTTCTTAAGTGACTCCTTGTATTTTACTACTTCTGCCATCATTTCTTTATTACCGGTGGCAATGATCTGAGCTGCAAGGATCCCTGCATTCTGTGCTGCATTTATTCCCACTGTAGCTACAGGTATACCGGGAGGCATCTGGAGAATAGACAATATGGAATCCAATCCTTCGAGCGAAGCCTTAATAGGTACGCCAATGACAGGGAGCGGGGTCATTGCGGCAATAACACCGGGCAGATGAGCTGCCATCCCTGCTGCAGCAATAATTACTTTTATTCCTCGTGCTTCGGCATTTTTTGCAAATTTTTCAACTTCTTCAGGAGTTCTGTGTGCTGAAAGGGCATTCATCTCAAAAGGTATCCTGAAATTATTAAGAATATCTGCCGCTTTCTCCATAACAGGCAGGTCAGATGTACTGCCCATTATTATACTGACGATAGGTTCCATTTTAAAAAAAATTAATTTAACTTGCTGATAAGGACAAAAATAAGCTATTATTTTCATATTTTCGCACCGGCTTACAGTTCAAATATTGGCTTCATGAAAGAAATCCTCATACTTGATAAAAAGTTCAGAGAATTAATAACCGAAAAGGATATACAGAAAAGGATTGGTGAACTTGCAGAGCAGGTGAATAAGGACCTTTCCGGAAAAGAAGTGGTCTTTCTTGGAATACTCAACGGAGCATTTCTATTTGCGGCAGATCTATTCAGACGTGTTGATTTTCCTGCAAGGATATCATTCGTTAAGCTTGCATCATATGAAGGAACAAGCTCTTCAGGGTCGATCAAAGAGCTCATAGGATGGAACGAAGATATCAAAAATAAGACGATTGTTATTGTTGAAGACATTGTTGATACGGGAAACACACTGGAACGGATCGTGGGGGAGCTTGTTATAAGAAAAGCTTTTGAGGTGAAGATTGCAGCAATGCTTTATAAACCTGATGCTTATACAAAGGATATCCCCCTTGATTACATTGGATTTGAAATACCAAACGATTTTGTGGTAGGTTATGGCCTTGACTATGACGGTTTCGGGCGCAATCTGCCATCAGTTTATGCATTAGTACATTAAAGTCGGGAGTCCGAAGACCGAAGTCCGAAGACCTTTTTTCTTCGGACTTCGGTCTTCCGGCTTCTGACCTGCAAATAGTAAATATTACATAACTTTAATTTTTTCTTATGGTTAATTTTCTGATTTTTGGACCTCCCGGTTCTGGTAAGGGAACTCAGTCTGTAAGGCTGGCTGAAAAATTCAATCTTCTTCATCTTTCAACAGGTGACATGCTTCGTGCCGAGATTACTGCCGGTACTGAACTTGGTAAAAAGATGAGTCTTATAATGTCCAGGGGAGAATTAGTACCCGATGAGGTAGTTATTGAAATGATTGCACATAAGATTGATAAAAGTAAAGGATCAGCCGGATTTCTCTTTGATGGGTTTCCCCGTACTGTTGCTCAGACAGTTTCTCTCGAAAAAATGTTGAATGAACGCGGAATGAAAATTGATCGGATGCTCGTTCTTGATGTTGATCATGATGAGCTTGTTAAAAGATTAATAGCCAGAGCTGAACAATCAGGGAGACCTGATGATAAGGATCCTGCGGTTATTGAAAACAGGATTGATGTTTATAAAGAGAAAACTGAACCAATAGTTAATTATTGTAATAAGAAAGGTTTATATCAACCTGTTAATGGAATGGGAACCATTGATGATATTTTCAAGAGGCTTTCAGATCATATGAAGAAGTTGGTATAGCTCCCTATCCCTTTTGACCCCCTAAATCCCCCGAGGGGGGTTCGTACTCAATGAAACCATTCTCTGTTTTTAGAACGAGTCCCCCCTTGGGGGGGTTGGGGGGTAGAAAAATGGGAAAGAAGTATTAATTTTTTAATAAAATTGAGTTAATATCATTTACTTATAGTTTGAAAAATATAGCAATTATGTCCGGATCAAACTTTGTTGATTATGTAAAAATTTATTGCCGCTCCGGTAACGGAGGTGCCGGATCAGCACATTTCCGCAGGGAGAAATTTGAACCCAAAGGCGGGCCGGATGGTGGCGATGGAGGCAGAGGAGGGCATATAATACTAAGAGGTAACGATCAGATGTGGACTCTTTTGCACTTAAAGTACCAGCGTCATATTTTTGCGGAGAATGGTGTAGGGGGCAGCAGACAACAATCAACAGGAGCCGAAGGAAAAGACGTGATTGTTCAGGTTCCCCTGGGTACTATAGCTAAAAACAATACGACCGGAGAGGTCCTTTTTGAGATAACAAGTAATGGTGATGAGAAGATCCTTGCAAAAGGAGGAAGAGGAGGTCAGGGAAACGTTCACTTCAAATCACCAACAAATCAAACCCCCCGATATGCTCAGCCAGGAGAACCAGGAATTGAAGAAGAATTTATACTTGAACTTAAAATACTTGCAGATGTCGGACTAGTAGGATTCCCGAATGCAGGCAAATCCACTCTGCTGTCGGTGGTTTCGGCTGCCAAACCAAAGATCGCCGATTATGCTTTTACCACTCTTGTTCCGAACCTGGGAATTGTAAGCTATAGGGATGAGAAGTCTTTCGTTATGGCTGATATCCCCGGAATTATTGAAGGTGCACATGAAGGTAAGGGTTTGGGAATAAGATTTTTAAGACATATTGAAAGAAATTCAATGCTTCTTTTTCTGGTACCTGCCGACAGCAAGAACATAAAAGAAGAATATGAAATCCTGCTCAATGAATTGAAAATGTACAATCCTGAACTACTTGATAAAAAACGGGTTCTGGCAATTTCAAAATCTGATATGCTCGACGACGAACTGATAAATGAGATAAGGAATGATCTTCCCGATATTCCAAGAGTATTTATCTCCTCTTTAACCGGTCAGGGCATTGTTACTTTAAAAGATATGATTTGGAAAGTACTTAACTTTGACTGATGATTAGAAATGCTTGAACGACTTGACCAACAGCTATTTTTATTTTTAAACTCATTCAATTCACCATTTTTTGACCATGTAATGCATGCAATCAGTGGTAAAATTATCTGGGTTCCGCTTTATCTTGCCATTCTTATTTTTCTGGGCGTAAAGTACAAAAGAAAATTCCTTGTTATTGTGCTGTTTATAATTCTGGCTGCAACCCTCTCAGATCAGCTATCTGTTCTGATTAAAAACCTTGTTCTTCGTCTGCGACCCTGTTACGAGCCCGCTCTTGAAGGAAAAGTTCACATTGTGAATGGAGAATGCGGAGGGAAGTACAGTTTTGTTTCTTCACACGCCACAAATGCTTTTGATGTAGTTCTCCTCAGCCTGCTTTTCATCAAAAAAAGATGGTATTCGGTTTGCATAATAATATGGGCACTTTTGATAGGATACAGCAGGATCTACCTTGGTGTTCATTACCCTGGTGATGTGATCTGCGGTTCTCTCCTCGGTGCGTTTATTGGTTGGAGCGTATATAATCTTTACGTATTGACTGACAATAAAATACTTAGGTATAAACCTTTTTTTAATACATCTTCTTCCCCTAATATTTTACCCCCCAACCCCCCTGAAGGGGGGCGAATAATTCAGTAGAAAAGAAATGTGTCATTGCGAACCAGTTTAAAGATTGATGTTTCTCATAAATCTTGATACTACCGATCCGTTCTTTAATCTTGCGATTGAAGAATACCTGCTGAAAAACAGTGATGAAGAGTATTTGATTCTTGGTATTAATAATCCCAGTGTAATTATCGGAAAACATCAGTCGGCTAACAGGGAGGTGAACACAAAATTTATTGTTCAGAATAATATCCCCGTAATAAGAAGGATTTCGGGAGGAGGAACAGTTTTTCACGATAACGGGAATCTGAATTTCTCCTTTATAAGGAAAGGTGAACCCGGAAAACAGGTTGATTTCCGTAAATACACGCAACCTGTTATAGATTTTTTAATATCATTAGGAATTGATGCAAAATTTGAGGGTAAAAACGACCTGAAAGTTGACGGATTAAAGATCTCGGGAAATGCAGAACATATTCATAGGAACAGGGTGCTTCATCATGGGACACTATTATTCAGCACCTCTCTTGAGATGCTTGGAAATTCATTAAGGAAAGATGCATCATGTTATTCATCCAGAGCTGTTGCATCTAATCCCTCGTCTGTTTTGAATCTGAAAGAAAAGCTGACGCGATTTAATGATATTGATGAATTCAGGACAGAGATGATAAATTTCTTTCTGAAAAATCTTCCTCATGTTGTTCCTTATGATCTTACTCAGCCAGAAAAGGATGAAGCTGAAGCGATTGCTATCTCAAAATATAAGACCTGGGAATGGAATTGGGCATATGGACCGGAATATATCTTTATTAACAATTTTAAGATAAACGGGATGCTTCATGCCTGCAACCTGTTTATTAAGGACGGGATTATCTGGAAGAGCACTATTGAAGGAAGCGATCAGATGAAATTTGTTTCAAAAAAACTTATCGGGTGCAGGCATATGGTCAAAGATCTGTCAGAAGTCTTTCAAAAAGAAAACATTTTTTTAAGTGAAAAGGAGATCTATAATTTCTTTTAATTTGTTATTTTAAACCCAGGTTACAACTCTGTGGTTCTCTGTGCCTTCTCTGTGTTCTCTGTGTCAGTTCTTAAAGTTTTGGTACACAGAGTTTCACAGAGAAGACACAGAGTTACACGGAGGAAGAAAATGAATTAATGGACTTTTTGAAATCAATATTTGTCTGGTTCATAGGATCTTGTTACGTACTGGTAACATTTCCTCTTACCTTTATTGTATGGTTGCTGGTTTTCCCTTTCGACAGAGAAAAGGTTGTTATCCACTGGCTCCTGATGTACCAGAGCCTGATTCTTTCGTTAATAATTCCCATATGGAAAATCCATATTGAAGGCAGAGAAAAAGCGTTGAAAGGGACTACATATGTAATAATATCGAACCATCAGTCGATACTTGATATCCTGTTAATAAACTGTCTCAGGTACAAATTCAAATGGATATCTAAGATCGAAAATACGACTCTCCCTGTTCTCGGCTGGTATTTAAGAATGGCCGATTATATTATTGTTGACCGGGGCAATGAAGAAAGCAAGATTGAAATGCTGGAAAAGTCATATAATTGTCTTAAGAAAGGCATTTCTATAATGATTTTCCCTGAAGGAACACGCTCCCCCGACAATAAAATAGGGTTTTTCAAGAGAGGGGCTTTTCAGCTTGCATTACAGGCTGATGTTCCGATCCTGCCTGTTCTGATTGACGGAACCGGGGGCATACTTCCTAAACATGGTCTTATTTTTAGCAGTGGGCACCATATCCGGATAAGGGTACTCGATCCCGTTTACCCTGCCTCATTTGGTACTGATAATCCGGAGAATCTGGCACAGCAGCTAAGTTTATTTATGACGTCCCGGTTAAATGTTTTAAGAGCGGAGCATAATCCCTGATGAAACACAGTATATCATATCGCAGGATGCTTAACAAGATGGGTTATTATAACTATCAGAATGGACTGATATATCATCATATAAATCAGCAAGGCGGATGGGAAAATCATGAAGAACATTGCAGAGGGTTTATAATTAAAGCATTGGATTTTTATAAGCCCGAGAAAGTTACAGTCCTTGGCAGCGGATGGTTACTTGAACTGCCACTCGCCGAACTGGTTGAAAGAGCCGGCAAAATCTGCCTGGTCGATATTGTTCATCCCCCGGATGTGATCAGTCAGGTCAGATGCTGCAAGAATGTCGAGTTGATAGAGCAGGATGTAACAGGGGGTTTAATTGCAGAGATATGGCAGAAATCAGGTAAGTACTCATTCTTTAGTAAGTTGCATTCGATTGAGGAAATAATTGTTCCTGAATATATACCTGATGATGATCCGGGAATGGTTGTATCACTTAATATCCTTACCCAACTTGAATCACTCCTTATAGATTTTATAAAAAAGAGGACAAAAATTAATGACAGAGAAGCTACTCTGTTGCGGACTGAAATCCAAAAAAAGCATATTGACTTTCTCACAAGGTACAACTCAGTACTTATTACAGATTATGCAGAAGTAATCACAGACAGGTCTGGAAGTATCAGGACAATTCCTACTTTGCTTACCGATCTTCCGCCACATCGGGTTAGTGAAGAATGGACCTGGAATTTTGATCAGACCGGAGCCGATTTATACAACAGCAGAAGCCAGTTCAAGGTTATTGCCTTAATAAACAGATGAGATGAAAAAAGACCAGGTCAAAGAAAGATACCTCAGTTCCATGACATTCTACCGGCTACTTGAAAAAAAGGAGGAAAGGCGCCTCCTGATCTTATCTCTTTTTAGGCTTCTCACCTTCATTGGAGGTTTAATTCTTATCTGGATAGGGTTTACAAAAAGTATTTTTACAGGGATTATATTGATTTTGATTTTAACCGTTCTTTTTCTGTATCTCCTGAAACTTTTTTCGATTTCTTCGGAAAAGAGATCATTTTTGGGCAATCTGGCACTGATAAATCAAAATGAAGCGGATGCTCTTTCGGGTAATCTTTCTGCGTTCGAATCTGGTAGTTCGTATACTGACATAAAGCACGATTTTTCTTATGATGTGGATCTTTTTGGCACTTCTTCAGTTTTTCAATACCTGAACAGGACCATAACTGATTATGGAAGAGATATTCTTGCGACCTGGTTATCAGATCCTTTCAGGTTTTCCCGGGAAATGGTATCTCGTCAGCAAGCTATAAAAGAACTTGCTTCCAAAACTAAATGGAGACATGAGTTTATGGCATCCGGAATGAAGACACCCCTGGTAAAGGAGGAAATATCAAGTCTGGTCAGGTGGATTGAAGAAAGAACAGTGATAGAGTCTTCCTCAGTAAAAAAGTTGCTCATTCTTTTGCTTCCGTCTGCAGCTATTGTCTCGCTTATATTTATGGTGACAGGATTATTACCTTATACTGTATTTGTATTTATCTTTCTGATCAACCTTTTTTATATTGCAACGGGTATAAAAAGAACCAATGAGATCCATAATGCATTATCCAGAAAGTATAAATTTTTGTCTTCAATGAACGGTTTGCTTAAAGCATTTGAAAATGAGTCATTTACTGCTCCTGTTTTAAATGAAATAAAATTGAATATTTCCGGGAAGAATGCCTCTGCAGCTGGTTCTGTTAAAAGACTGGGCAGCCTGATCCAGGCTTTTGACAGCAGAATGAATATGCTGACAGCGATAGTTCTTAACGGACTGTTCTTATGGGATTATCTCAGTATTTACAGACTTGAAAAATGGAAATCCAGATATAAAACGATGTTTCCGTTGTGGCTGGAAATGGTCGGGCAGATTGATGCTTATATAAGTCTGGGTAACTATGCATTCAATAACTCTGAATTTGTATACCCGGAGAGGTCTGATAATCCTGATGTGTTTTCAGCAAAAAACCTCGGACATCAACTGATTGATGAAAGCAAAAGGGTTTGTAACGACTTTACTCTTGGAAAAAAGGGAACAGTGTGCATCATCTCAGGAGCAAACATGGCAGGTAAAAGTACTTTCCTGCGCACTATTGCAGTAAACTATATACTCGGAATGATAGGTGCTCCCGTTTGCGCCACTGAAATGACTTTTATTCCGGTAAAACTCTTTACCAGTATGCGTACAACGGACTCACTCTCTGATAATGAGTCATATTTCTATGCTGAACTCAGAAGACTTAGTACATTAAAAACCAGGATTGAAAAAGGAGAGCCGGTATTTTTTATACTTGACGAAATCCTCAAGGGTACAAATTCGGCAGACAAAAGTACCGGTTCAAGATTATTCCTGAAAAAAATTGTTGAAAGTGGAGGAACAGGTTTAATTGCTACTCATGACACATCTCTCGGGAAAATGGAATCTGATTATCCGGATGTGATTATCAACAAATGTTTCGAAATTGAAATTGATGGCGAAAATATTAGATTTGACTATAAGATTCAAAATGGGATCACTCAAAAGATGAATGCTGTATTTCTTATGAAGCAGATGGGGATTCTGGAATGAAAGAGCATATAAAATGGAATAGTTTGTTAACAATATTATGTTGAATATATATGAGTAAGATCAATGAAGTTAAAAGTCCGGGTAACCTGGAATTAAAGAGGGAACTTGGTCTTGCTGCAGCTGTCGCAATAGTGGTTGGCAACTGCATAGGTTCAGGTATCTTTACCTCTGCTGCATCTTTAGCTGCTGCCTCTAATCCTAAAACCGCAATAATAGCCTGGGTTATTACAGCTATTGGTTCACTTCTGATTGCTTTAAGTTTTGCCAGCCTTGGGACAGCATTACCAAGGACGGGTGGCCCTATTGTGTACACCCGGGCTGCTTTTGGTGATTTTGCCGGATTCCTAATTGCCTGGACCTATTGGGTAGGCGCCTGGGTAGGGAATGCAGCTATTATAACCGCATTTATGCTTTATTTCACATATTTTGTTCCCGGTGCTGCCACTCCTGTATCAGCATTTTTGATTACTTCAGGTGTATTATGGTTTTTCACTATTATTAATATACTTGGTGTAAAAGGAGCCGGCAGAGTGAGTATAGTAACTACAGTTCTGAAAGTAAGCGCTTTGGTTATATTTGTAATAATTGCCGCAATGCATTTTAATCCTGCTATGCTTAATACAGTGTCAAGCCCGCATGTTTCAGGAATGAGTACCCTGCCGGCAGCAATTGCTATTGCACTATGGGCTTTTGTAGGAATTGAGAGTGCAACTGTACCTGCAGGGGAAATCAAAAATCCTCAGCAGAATATAAGAAAAAGTACAATATATGGTACTTTAATTGCAGCTACAGTGTATATAATTGTATCAGTTGTGGGAATGGGTGTATTGGATCAGTCCAAATTGGCTGTTTCGAATGCACCTCTGGCAGACATTATTAATGCGGCAACAGGGGGGACATGGGGTGGTAACTTCATAGCAGCTGGTGCAATAATATCCGCCCTGGGTGCTTCTTCAGGATGGATACTCACTACGGCAAGGAGTGCATTTGGAGCTTCCCGGGATAATTTATTCCCGGCAGTATTCGGGAAAATTCATCCAAAATATCTGACTCCTGCTTCTTCTCTTATTCTAAGCGCTATTGCTGCGAACTTACTTTTAATATTAAACTATATTGGTACACTAAATTCAGCGTTTAACTTTATGCTGTTGCTGGCAACATTATCATTCCTTCCAGCTTATGCGTTTTCGGCAGCAGCAGATATTGTGCTTTTAAAGAATCGTTCATCTGATTTTAATCTTCCTGGTTTCCTGAAAAACTCCTTTTTTGCATTGCTTGCCTTTGGATATTCTATCTATGCAATTTATGGAACAGGGGCAAAAGTTGTAATGTACGGATTCATATTAATGCTGGCAGGGATTCCAATCTACCTTTTCATGATGCTTCAGAATAATAAGAAAGATAAAGTAGTTGATAATCTGAGAAAAAATGCAGGATTGACTCTTTAATAAATCCCTTTATGAGCCTCCGTGAAAAACTTCGTGTTCCTTCATGGTAAAATATATTCCCTTCTTTCAGCTGTCATTTATCAACATTTTTATCGAAATCGTAATCGCCATTTAATCAGCTAAATATTTTAGATACAGCCTCATTGCAGCAATTCGCCTGGTATAATTAGGTTCGATTGTTGAAAAATTGACAATAAACACCTACTGTAATTAGTTATATTTGCGCAAAATTCTACAAAATGTCAGTTGGATATTCAGAGGAGCATATAAAAACCCTTGAATGGAGAGAACATATCCGTCTGAGACCTGGTATGTATATCGGGAAGCTTGGCGATGGTTCTTCTCAGGATGATGGGATTTATGTTCTCCTCAAAGAGGTTATGGATAATGCCCTGGATGAGTATATGATGGGGTATGGCAAAAAGATCGATGTCTCAATAAATGGCAAGGAGGTAAAAGTTCGTGATTATGGCAGAGGAATACCTCTTGGCAAAGTACTTGATGCTGTCTCCAAAATGAATACCGGAGCAAAGTACGATTCTAAAGCTTTCAAAAAATCAGTTGGTCTTAACGGGGTCGGAGTAAAGGCAGTGAATGCCTTATCCAGCAAATTTGTGATAAGATCCATCCGTGATGGTCAGATTAAAATCAGTGAATTTGAACATGGGAGAACCGTGAAAGATCTTCCGATCGGACCTACCAGTGAAGAGAATGGAGTTGAGGTGATATTCCAGCCCGATGAGGAGCTGTTCGGCAACTACTACTACATCTCTGAATATGTAGATACGATGCTGAAAAACAATGTATATTTAAATTCCGGACTCATAATCAACTTTAATGGCAATAAGTTCTTCTCACGTAATGGTCTTGTTGATTTACTAAACGAAAATATCAGTAAAGAGGGTCTCTATCCGATAATACATCTTACAGGTGACGATATTGAAATAGCTTTCACTCATGGATTGCAGTACGGCGAAGATTATTATAGTTTTGTCAATGGTCAGAATACAACACAGGGCGGCACACATCTCATAGCTTTCAGGGAAGCGATTGTAAAGACTATCAGGGATTTTTATAAAAAAGACTATGATCCTTCCGATATTCGATCATCAATAATTGCAGCTATAAGCATAAAGGTCGAAGAGCCGATCTTTGAATCTCAGACAAAAACAAAACTTGGATCGAAAGATATGGGACCCGAAGGGCCATCCGTCAGAAATTTCATTAGTGAATTCATAAAGAAGCAATTAGACGATTTTCTTCATAAGAATCCGGAAACAGCCAGGACAATACTTAAAAAGATTCAGGATTCGGAGAAAGAAAGAAAAGCTATTTCATCGATTCAGAAGCTGGCAAGGGACAGGGCTAAGAAAGTGAGCTTGCATAATAAGAAGCTGAGAGATTGCCGGGCACATTATAATACTAATGATGCAAACAAACTGGATTCAACTATATTCATAACGGAGGGAGATTCAGCAAGCGGCTCTATAACGAAATCGAGAAACGTTGAAACACAGGCTGTCTTTAGCCTCCGTGGGAAACCGCTGAACTCCTTCGGCCTTTCAAAGAAGATTGTATATGAGAATGAGGAGTTTAACCTTCTTCAGGCTGCACTTAACATTGAAGATGGAATTGAAAACCTGAGATATAATAATGTTGTAGTTGCTACTGACGCGGACGTCGATGGTATGCATATCCGGCTCCTTCTGCTCACATTTTTCCTTCAGTTTTTTCCCGACCTTGTCAGAAAAGGTCATGTATATATTCTGCAAACCCCTCTCTTCAGGGTACGGAATAAGAAAACAACGAAGTATTGCTATTCTCCTGATGAAAAAGCCAAAGCCATAGCTGCGTTGGGACCAAACCCCGAAATGACACGGTTTAAGGGGCTGGGTGAGATATCCCCTGATGAGTTCAAACATTTCATAGGTAAAGATATGAGACTCGAACCGGTACGAATGAAAAAAAACGACTCTATTAACGGGTTTCTTGAGTTTTTTATGGGCAAGAATACTCCTGACAGGCAGGATTTTATTATTGAAAATCTGAGAATAGAAGAGGATATAGTCGAAGAAGAAAAGTAGATGGACCTTTATAAGGAAGTGTAAGTTTATTCATGGAAGAAGAAGATCTTGATATTGGCAACACTGATGGAATGGAAACGGTTCCGCAAGGACCGGTTGCGCTTCATTCCGTAACAGCATTATCGGGTATGTATCAGGACTGGTTCCTGGATTATGCTTCCTATGTTATTCTTGAAAGAGCAGTTCCCCACCTTCATGATGGTCTGAAACCTGTTCAGCGCCGTATATTGCATTCAATGAAGAGGATGGACGACGGACGCTTTAACAAAGTGGCAAATATCATCGGACATACCATGCAGTTTCATCCTCATGGTGATGCTTCAATAGGTGATGCACTGGTTCAGCTCGGCCAAAAAGACCTCTTAATTGATGCACAGGGTAACTGGGGGAACTTATTAACCGGCGATGGAGCCGCAGCTCCGAGATATATTGAAGCCCGACTGTCAAAATTTGCACTTGAAGTAGTATTTAACCACAAGACAACGGAGTGGAAGTTATCCTATGACGGGAGAAATAAAGAACCAGTCACTCTTCCCGTAAAATTTCCCCTGCTTCTTACACTTGGTGTTGAAGGGATAGCTGTCGGTCTGGCATCAAAAATCCTGCCTCATAATTTTAATGAGCTTATTGATGCTACTATTGACTACCTGCAGGGAAAAGATTTTGTTATTTATCCTGATTTTCCTACAGGGGGAATGGTCGATGTTTCAAAATACAACGACGGACAGCGTGGCGGAGTAATTAAGGTTCGGGCAAAGATTGAGAAAGTTGATAAAAAAGCTCTTATTATAACTGAAATACCATTTGGGAAAACTACCACATCCCTCATCGAATCAATTATAAAAGCTAACGAAAAAGGAAAAATCAAGATCAGAAAGATCGATGATAATACGTCGGCAAATGTCGAAATAGTGGTTCATCTTTTCCCCGGCGTATCGCCTGATAAAACTATTGATGCTCTCTATGCGCTTACTGATTGTGAATATTCAATATCACCAAATACATGTGTGATTGTTAATGATAAGCCCTCTTTTATGGGGGTCAGCAACATACTGAAACATTCTGCAGATAAAGCTGTTGAGCTTCTTAAATCAGAACTTGAGATAAGAAAGGGTGAACTTGAAGAGGAGTGGCATATGTCGTCGCTCGAAAAAATATTCATTGAGGAGAGGATTTACCACGATATTGAAGAGTCCGAGACCTGGGAAGCTGTAATATCCGCAATTGACAAAGGGCTTGACCCGTTTAAGAAATTATTGCTGAGGGAAGTTACAAGAGAGGATATAATTCAGCTTACTGAAATAAAGATAAAGAGGATCTCAAAATTTGATGTTAAGAAAGCCTACGAACATATAAAAGGAATTGAAACCGAGCTTGAAGAGGTTAAAAACCATCTTCTTAATATCATCCCCTTCGCAATTAACTATTTCAGACAGATAAAGAAAAAGTACGGTAAGGGAAAGGAAAGAAAAACGGAGATAAGAAGTTTTGATACTATTGAAGCGACCAAAGTTGTAGCTAATAATGCAAAACTCTATATTAATTATAAGGAAGGTTTTATAGGAACAGGACTTAAAAAAGATGAATTCATCTGCGATTGCTCTGATATTGATGACGTTATTGTTATCAGAAAAGACGGAGTTTATCTTATAACAAAGGTTGCCGACAAGGTATTTGTTGGTAATGACATCCTTTACGCTCAGATCTTTCTTAAAAATGACGAGAGGACTATCTATAATATTGTATATCAGGATGGTAAAGATGGGCCTCTGCTTGCAAAACGTTGCTCCATTTCAGGACTGACAAGGGATAAAGAGTATAATCTGACAAGAGGGACCCCTGGTTCAAAAATAGTTTACTTCAGCGCTAATCCGAATGGTGAGGCTGAAGTTATTAAGGTACATCATAAACCCAAGGCCAGACTTAAGAAGATAATGTTTGAGTTTGATTTTAGTCAGATGAACATTAAAGGGAAATCCTCTATGGGTAATATTCTTACAAAGAATGCTGTCCATAAGATAACTCTGAAAGAGAAAGGTCTCTCAACTCTTGGAGGTAGAAAGATATGGTTCGATGATGCAGTATTCAGGCTTAATGTAGATGGAAGAGGACTGTTCCTTGGTGAGTTCGGCGCTGAGGATAAAATTCTTGTGATTACGAAAAACGGATTTTTCAGGATCGCCGGATTTGATCTGTCTAACCATTTTGAAGACAATATCCTGATAATTGAGAAGTTCAGACCCGGGAAAGTCTATTCAGCTATTTACTGGGATGCTGAACAGAAGTTCTATTATTTGAAACGGTTCATACTTGAAGAGTCGGAGAAACTACAATGTTTCATAAATGATAATCCCGAATCAAAACTTATAAGCCTAACAGAAGTTGAATATCCGCGTTTTGAGATTTATTTCGGAGGTAAACATAAGGGCAGAGAAAATGAGATAATTGAAGTAGCTGAATTTATAGGTGTGAAAAGCTTCAAGGCTAAAGGAAAGAGGATGACCAGCTATATGGTGGAGAATATACAGGAAATTGAACCTGTTATTAAAAAAGAAGCTGAGGTAATAAAAGAAGAAAATGCACAGGAGGAGTCTCAGCAACCTGTTATCCATGACGATCCTGCACAGATGAAGCTTGAGTTATGATGGTTGGTAGCCATATTATCTATATAATTGGTTTCATGGGAAGCGGTAAAACTACGGCAGGAAAAAAACTGGCAGCCCTACTCGGATGGTCCTTTATTGATTTAGACAATAAAGTTGAAGAACGTACGGGTAAAACCATTCCGGAGATCTTTTTACAGAATGGAGAAGCCTTTTTCCGTACAACTGAAACAGAATTACTTAAAGAACTTAAGTCTCAGACAAACTCTGTAATTTCAACCGGGGGTGGAACACCGTGTTTCGGCGATAATATGGATTATATGATTAAAACGGGCCTGACAGTCTACCTTAAAATGACACCGGAGCAGTTGAAATACCGACTTTCTGATTCAAAAGGTGAAAGGCCTTTGATAAAAGATTTAGATCAGAGTAAGTTACAGGGTTTTATCGAGGAAAAACTTGCAGAACGCGAAAATTGGTATAACAAATCTGAAATAATCGTTGAGGGAGATGATCTTGATATCAACCAGTTGCATTCTATTGTTAAATCACGGCTAAACATATGATGATTTCCGGACCTATAAATATTATTGAAAAAATGAAGACCTGACTTATTAGCGATTATAATTATTACTTTAGTGGTTGTAATATGTAACGAGGCAATATATGAGAGACAAGTTTTTTGCTCTCCTCGGAATTAAATCAGGAGAGAAGTCCATGGTATCAATGCTTCTGACACAATCGATTTTTCTGGGAATGTTTTTCGGTGCGTTCGATATTACAGCACACTCTCTTCTCCTTTCAATTTTTGATGAAAAAATGCTGGCCAGGGGATATATTTTTTCCGGGATCACGGGTATCATCCTTATATATCTCTATTCCTGGCTTAAGAAAAAAACAGAGTTCAGGAACTTTTCAATTATTAATCTGTCTGTTGTCACAACTCTGACATTTTTTCTTTGGCTGGCATTGATCCTGTTTCCGGCTAAATGGCTGATATTCATTCTGTTTATAATGTTTGGGCCTCTTAATTTATTGGCTATACTCGGGTTTTTTGAGACGGCAGGCAGATTATTTCCCATCAGTCAGCGAAAAAAAAGAATATCCCGGTTTGTTGATGCAGGTATTATAATCGGGATAATTATTATTTCCTATTCGATCCCGGTTTTATTGTCACTTGAATTTCAATTAAATAACATTTTACTTGTTGGTGCATCTTCTGTTTTTATTGCAGCGATCATCCAGATCAGAATTGGAATGAAGTTCAAACTGGCTGAGAGCGTACATGAACACTATTCTGAAACAAATGAAGAAAATAAAAATCTTATTACAGTTATCCGGCAGGATCCATATATAGGTGTTTTAAGTCTGTTTGCAGCTCTTTCAGTTTTAGCAGCATTTTTTGTTCATTATTTATTTATGGCAGTGACCAGAGAACAATTTCCTGCAGCTGAAGATATGGCAATGTTCCTGGGCTTTTTCGCCGGCATCAGTATGATCCTCATTCTCTCTTTTAAATTATTGGTCTTTGAGTATATTCTTCATAACTATGGTCTTAGGACCTGCCTCATTTTTGCACCTGTACTAGTTGTCATTTTTACAGCAATGGCAATAGTAATAGGGTTGTCAGTCGGTTACACACCCGAATCAACAGGTGGATTTCATTGTTTTTTTCATTCTTATTGCATTTAGCAAACTCTTTTCAAAATCCCTGAATATCTCTCCGGAATCTCCTTCATTTAAAGTAATTTATCTGACAATCGATCCGAAAGTAAAAGATAAACTCCAATCAGGATATTTTGGTACTTTAAATGAAGTTGTAACATTTTTATCGGGACTTATCCTGACTTTTATTGGTGTTTTCAGCTTTATCAGGCTCATTCATTTTTCAATGGTTTTGTTTCTGCTTATCATCATTTTGGTGTTTGTTGCTTTCAGATTATACAATGGGTATAGGAATACAATAAGAAAAGAAACTGAAAAAATTGGTCAGCCACGATCAGAAAATATTATTTTAGCTGAATCTGAAATTCTTAAAAACAGATTTTCCGGTTATATTCACTTCAGAACTGATTATTTCAGTCTTATTTCGGGTGATTATCAGGATCTGGAAAATATAAGGAACAAATGGTATTTTGAAAAAATAATCGACCAGGCTAATTCAGAAAGAGATATAAACCTTTTGCCTGTACTGAAAAAGACAGCATTTAATTCAGGTCTCAATGAAACAGTCCGTCAGCACTCACTTGAAGCAGTTGAGATTCTGGAAAAATATTCAACTTCTGTTAAATCTGAAGATGAAAAGATAGGCGAAGCAAAGAAAATCCTGGCCGGAACACGGAGGCCTCAAACAACTCTAATCCTGAGGCTATTAAGGGATAACTCAATTGAATCTAAGAGAGTGGCAATTTTCATGATTGGAAAGTTCAGGTTATCGGACCTGTTATCCGAAGTTTGTGTATGCCTTAGTATTCCCGGATTGGAAATAGATGCTTCTGCGGTTCTGGAGACTTTCGGCAGAGATGCGGAGGATGAATTATTAAGGGTATACCTTAGAACATCAGGAAATTTGAGTGCCAGCAAGGCGATCCTGCGGCTTTTAGGAAAAACTGGCAGTAAGGAAAGTGTTGCATTTCTTTTTTCACGGTTAGGCTCAACTTCAAGGCAATTGAAAGAAGTTGCTCTTAAATGTCTTATTGATTGTGGATTCAAACCATCTGAAGAGGATAAGGTTTTTCTTCATCAGTTAACAGCTGAAGTAATTGGAATAATTACATGGACTCTTTCTGTGAAAATCTGTCTTAAAAGGAACAATGACAATCTCCTCCTGGAAGAAGTGAACAAAGAGATAACCAGGTGGACGGTATTTCTTTTTAATGTACTGTCAATCACTTATAATTCAGATATTATCACGAAAATCAGGGAGCGCCTCGGGAGTGAGGCAATTGAGAGCGTAAATTATGCGCATGAAATGATATCCATGGTAATTGATGATTCAATAAAACCAAAATTGATTTCACTTCTTGACGCCGTTCCTGATGAGGATAAACTAAAAAATTTGTTTCGATACTATCCGGGTGAAATCCCCGGGTATAAAAAACTTCCTGAAGATATGATCAATTGTGATTACAATTCAGTAAGCTTATGGACCAAAGCATGCGTCTTGAGAAGTATATCCCGGATTGAAAGTGATGAGATGGCTGAATCGGTGGTTGCGCTACTCTTCAGCCCTGAAGGAATAATACAGGAAGAGTCTGCAAACCTGATTGCACGATCAAGCCACGAGCTGTACAGATCAGCTTCTGCAAGAGTACCTGATGCAACAAAAAAACGAATAGATAAGATAATCAATGGGCCAGTTGAAAAAAATGAACTGCTTTTCGAAAAGGTGCAATTTCTTTCAAAATGTTTTATTGGAATTCCGGAAGATGAACTGCTTCCACTGGGCGGGGCAATGAAATATACAAAAAACTTTGAAACCGAATCCCAAATGCTTAAAGGAGGCTGCATAATCTGGCCTTTATCCGGTAATAAGACAGCCAATGAAGTACAAATGCTTTATTATGGAGAGATAGACAGACTGACAACAGTTTATCAGAGCAGAGATAAGGCTACTTATTACTTTATACCATTTACTGCAATCGAAGAGTATCTTTTTCAATTCCCTGACAACTCATCTGTGATTTTAAAATATATTGATAAAAACGAAGAATGACACTAACAATCAGGTTTAGGGTCGGAGCTAATAATTGAAGGAAAGAGTATATTGTTGTACTGGCAGAAATGAAAAGGTAAATGACTTCCTTACAATAGGGATAAAAGTAAATTTAAATTATTATGGGACTTAAGAAAGATTTTAAAGATCTCAATCCTTTTCCCGGACTAAGACCCTTTGCTACCGAAGATAGCGACCTGTTTTTCGGACGGGAAGTTGAAAGCGAGGAGATCATAGCGAAACTGCTTAAAAACAGGTACATTACTGTTTTAGGCGCTTCAGGAAACGGCAAATCTTCGCTGATTAACAGCGGTGTTCTGCCAAAAGTCAGGAATTTGAAGATCGGGGAATCATCTGAATGGAGGATTATTTCTTTCACGCCAGGGAAAAACCCGTTTGGAAATCTTGCTCAGGCATTATCGGAAGCAATTTCGATTTCCGGGCAGAAAGAGATTGACAGAAATAAAATCCTTTCTGAACTCATCGATAATCCTGGTGATTTCGCCTCAGTAATCGGGAAATACCCGATAATATTCAACTACAATGTACTTCTGGTTATCGACCAGTTTGAAGAGTTTTTCAGATATGTTTCTCCAGGGAAATCAGAAATTTCCCAACCTCCTGCTACCACCTTTATTGATTTTTTGGTGAGAACCATTAATAATCCTGTTGTAAATGTTTTTATTATAATCTCAATGCGTTCCGAATTCATAGGGGAATGCTCACACTACCAGGGTCTTACACGGCTCATAAATAACAGCAATTACCTTGTTCCTAATCTGGGATCTGACAATTACAGGGAAATTATTGAAGGACCTGTGAAGTTTTCCGGAGCAAAGATTGATCCGGAACTTGTTGATGAACTTATTAATGAAGCAGGGGACAGGGTGGATCAGCTTCTTGTTTTGCAGCACGCCTTGATGAGGACGTGGCGTCATTGGCAGAAACTTGAAGAGCCGGATAAGCCGGTCAGCAAAGCTGACTATGAGTCAATTGGTACAATGCGTAATGCTGTCTCCATCCATGCTGAAGAGGCATATGAAGAGCTAAGTAAGCGTGGCAAAGAGATTTGCGAGATAATGTTTAAAGCTATTACCAGGAAAGGTTCAGATAATAAAGGAGTACGACATCCCTCAGATATTCAAACGATAAAGACTATTGCCAGATGTACGGATGAAGAACTGTTTGAAGTGATTGAGAAATTCAGAAGCCCGCAAATATCCTTTATTTTACCCCTGTATGATATTCCCCTTAGTGAAAATTCTGTTATAGACCTTTCTAACGACGGTCTTATCCGTTTATGGGATCGTCTCAGGGATTGGGTTAATAATGAGGCTTTATCAATGCAGATGTACTTACGTCTATCAGACGCATCGGCTCTGTATCAACAGGGTAAAACAGGCTTATTCAGACCCCCTGACCTCAATCTCGCAATAAACTGGCGTGAGAAGAATAAGCCGACTCTTGAGTGGGCTGTACAATATAATCCTGCTTTCGAACGTGCAATGGTTTACCTGCGCACCAGCGAAAAAGCAAATTTTGAAGAAGAGCAAAACAAGATCAGTTTGCAGAAAAGAAAAGTAAAGGGAATCAGACTGATGGCAACAGTCCTTGGTTTTGTTTTTGTTCTGGCAATTGGATTAATCTTATTTGCCTGGGCCCATAAGATAACAGCAGAAAGGCAAGTGATTCTTGTTGAAAATCAAAGAATGCAGGTTGAGAAGGAAAAAGCAAGATCTGATTCATCTGCTGCTGTCGCCCTTAAGCTTAAGACCATTGCAGATTCAATTTCCGCTCTCGCAATTAAGGATGCCCAGGAAGCAAAAGAGCTGAAAATAGTTGCAGATATTCAGAAAGCTTTTGCTGAAAGAAATGTGCAGGAAGCTCAGCATCAGAAAAAAATTGCATTTGAAAAATCAGATGCTGCCAATAAGGCCATCCTCAAAGCGGATCAAATTACCAACCTGGCAATTGAACAAAAAAATGCTGCCCTGCGTCTGAGAATGCTCTCAATTGGGAAATCAATGTCACTAAAATCGTTGCAGCTGTCGGAACAAAAAGACCTTCAGACTCTTCTGGCGTATCAGGCCTATTTATTTAATAAAAAGAATAATGGACTGGAAAATGACGCAGATATTTACGCCGGATTATATAATGTTGCACTTCAATATGGCAATATTAACTACAAGTCGTTCAAGGGGAATAGCGCTGAAATCAAAAGCCTCGCATTTGTCCCCGGGAAAGATGAATTTATTACTTCCGGCAATGACGGAAAGGTTCTCAAATGGTCGCTTGACAGAAATGATCAGACTATTCAGGTAATTTATTCAGGGAGCGATATTATCGACGTTCTGGCTGTCAGTCCTGATGCTTCGTGGCTGGCATGCGGAGGCGCAAATGCAGCAATAAGAATGATTCCGTTAAAAGGGAACAATATCGGATATGAGATGAAAGGTCACAAGGGAGGGATAAAATCACTTATCTTCTCCTATGATGGAAAATACCTTTATTCTGCCGCTCTTGACGGAAATGTTCTCAAGTGGGATATTGCTGCCAGGACGAGTACCAATGTCACTGCGGGGTCGATGGAAATAACGTCAATTGATCTGTCATCAAACGGGAACTATCTTGCAGGTATAAGCACCGATGGCAACGTTGCCGTATGGAATCCACAAGCCAGATCCGATAATTTCAGAATTGAGACAACCGGGAAAAATATTAAAGTGATCAAATTTAATCCCGACAACGATCTTCTGGCATTAGGCGATATTAGCGGAAATGTTGAACTGTGGGATATAAATCTCCGTAAAAAGATATCAGAGGTGAAAGCTCATAGTGAACAGATTAATGATATTAAGTTTAATACGATTTTAAAACAGATGGCAACATCAGGTAATGACAAAAAACTCAAAATATTTAATATTAAGGATCCGTCGGACCTCACAGAACCACCTGTTACATTGAGCGATAATGAAGGATTCATTCTGGTAATACAATTCAGCCCTGATGGACGAATGATCATATCCGGTGAATCAGGGGGAAGTAATAAGCTTATTAGCAGACCATCACATGTTGACTACCTGGTTGGTGATATCTGCAATAAGGTCTCAAGGAACATGACTCAGGAAGAGTGGAATAATTATGTTGGTAAGGATATCCCTCTGGAAAAGACCTGCCGTGATAAGCGTTTCAATATTAAAGTAGAGCAGATACTGTCGTTCAGCAAATAGGGAATTATAAAATCAGTTATCAGAAATTTGGCAATTTTGACTAATTTTGCCACCGATTTGGTACCCTGAACAAGGGTACTTTATTTTTGTTTAGTATTTACTTAGTTTTAAGATAATGAAGAACAGAAAAACGTTGCTGATGATACTCGATGGCTGGGGAATCGGTGATGGTTCCAGGGCTGATGTGATAAGCCAGGTACCCACTCCGAACCTCACGTATTATAAAAACAATTATCCGAATTCCATGCTTCATGCATCAGGTGAGGATGTCGGATTGCCTGACGGACAGATGGGAAATTCTGAAGTAGGACATTTAAATATTGGTGCAGGAAGAGTTATTTATCAGGATCTGGTGAAGATAAACAAGGAATGCAAAACAGGAGATATCAGAAAAAACAGGATATTAACAGATGCATTCTCTTATGCCCGTGATAAAAATAAACAGGTTCATTTTATGGGTTTGCTTTCCGATGGAGGTGTTCATTCCCTTGATAAACATCTTTATTATCTGTGCGATATGACAATGGAGTATGGATTGAAGAACGTGTTCATTCATGCTTTTGGCGACGGTCGCGATACTGATCCCCGCAGTGGGATTGGATATATGAAGAATCTTTTGGATCATCTTAAAAAGTCCAATGCGAAAGTTGCATCATTTGTCGGAAGATTCTATGCCATGGACCGGGATAAGAGATGGGAAAGAGTTAAAGAAGCATACGATCTGATTGTCAGCGGTATAGGAACACCAACCGGTAATATTGTTGATGCAATGCAGGAATCATATAATAACGGTGTTACAGATGAGTTCATGAAGCCGATAGTTGTTACTGATAATAATGGTAATCCTGTCGGGAAAGTGAAAGAGGGTGACGTGATTGTTTTCTTTAATTTCAGAAACGACAGGGCAAAAGAGCTGACAATTGCTCTTACTCAAAAAGACATGCCTGAGAATGGAATGAAAACCATTCCCCTGTACTATTGCACAATGACTCCTTATGATGCTACATTTAAAGGACTTCATGTCATATATCCGAAAGATAATGCCGAAAATACTATAGGAGAGGTTCTTGCAGCAGCCGGAAAACACCAGCTCAGAATAGCAGAGACCGAGAAATATGCCCATGTTACCTTCTTTTTCTCCGGCGGGAGAGAGGAGAAATTCAAGAATGAAGAGAGGATAATGATACCTTCCCCAAAAGTTGCTACATACGACCTGCAACCGGAAATGAGTGCCTATGGTGTTACAGATGCCGTTAGTTAAGGCAATTGAATCAGGAAAGTTTGACTTTATCTGCCTGAATTTTGCAAACGGGGACATGGTTGGTCATACCGGTGTTTATGAGGCGATTGAAAAAGCGGTTAAGACTGTTGATGAATGTGCCGGGATTGTAATTAAATCAGCCCGTAATTCTGGATTTGATGTTCTTATAATAGCTGATCACGGAAATGCTGATAAGGCATTGAATGAAGACGGATCTCCTAATACGGCACATTCACTTAATCCTGTTCCTTGTATCCTGGTAAGCGATGACTATAAAAAGATCAGGGAGGGAATTCTTGCCGACGTAGCCCCAACGCTTCTGACAATAATGGGGATCGCTATACCAAAAGATATGACGGGGAAAGTGCTGGTTTAGTTCCTTCCGTCTATGAGTGTTGGCCCCCCAACCCCCCTAAAGGGGGGCTCGTTTTGTAATATTTCCGAACATTCTTAAAAAACGAGAACGATCCCCCCTTTAGGGGGCCGGGGGGCAAAACAAAAGATAGTACAAATATTTAAGGGGGGCAAAAAAATTATGCTGCGGATCAACGATACAATATTCAGTTTCGATATTCTCGAAAAAAAATTCAGATGCGATCTTCCTGTATGCTTTGGTAATTGTTGCCGGTATGGCGATTCAGGTGCACCATTGACGATTGAAGAGACGCGTATTCTGGATGATATCTGGAATGATGTTAAACCATATCTCAGAAGTGAGGGCATTGCCGCAATTGAAGAGAAAGGAAGGAGTGTAACGGATTTTGAAAACGATAGAGTAACCCCACTTATTGGTAATGAAGAATGTGCCTATACAGCTATGAAAGGAAAGGTATTTATGTGCGGTATTGAGCAGGCATGGTCTGATGGTAAAATCACTTTCAGGAAGCCGTTATCCTGTCATCTTTTCCCTGTCCGCATCAAAAACTATACTGAGTTCAGGGCAGTTAATTATGAAGAACTTTCAATTTGTTCACCTGCACGCAAAGCAGGGACTCAGGAAGGAATATATGTATATGAATTTCTAAAAGAGCCATTAATAAGAGCTTTGGGAGAAGATCTGTATAAAGAGTTGTGCATTGCGGCTGTGGAACTAAGGAGAAACAAAACTTTAAAGAAATGACCTGATGTTTAAAACATATTCAACAAAAAATCTGTTCTGCCAGGCCCCTGTAAGAAGTTATTTACAGTATAAATTTTGAAAAAGATGCACTGATTTTAATTTTTTTTTATGGGATTTAACCTTGATTCTGTTACTTTAAATTCTTAAATGATCATTTCAGGTTATAAGTTAATTCAAGGAAAATGCGGTAATCATGGCTGTTCTTATAATGCTATAATGAATTGATTAACAAATTATTCGACTAATTACATTCCTGGTAGAGACGCACAACTTGCGTCTCTACACATTTTAATAACGGGTTGATTTGATACTATTTTCCAGCTAAACCTTCCTGACATATAATTATTATTTTAATTTGGAGATCTAATGAAAAACTATATATTTGACACGTTAAATTGAAACCTAAAACTAATTCGTATGAAGAAACTATTTCTGCTAATTGTATTGTTTGCGTTTATGTGTAGTTACACTTTATTGGCGCAAACAAGAGCTATAACAGGTATTGTTACCTCTTCAATTGAAGGAGAGGGGGCAATTCCTGGGGTCACGGTATCTGTAAAAGGTACCACTGTTGGTGCCATAACAGATGCAAATGGCAAATTCTCGATAGTAATGCCAGCGAATGCGACCACGCTTGTTTTTTCCTATATCGGAATGAAAACCAAAGAGATTGTTGTTGGTACTGAAACGACAATAAATGTTAATTTAGAAGCGGATGTTCTGAACCTTGATGAGGTTATCGTTGTGGCTTACGGAACCCAAAAACGTGAAGCTAAAACAGGATCTGTGGGTGTTGTTACTAATGACAGAATCCGAGACATCCCCGAGACTAGTGTTGATAAAATGCTGACAGGTAAAGTTGCGGGTGTTCAGATTACCTCCACTTCCGGACAGCCTGGAAGTAATTCTCAGATAAGAATTCGAGGAATCAGTTCCATACTTGCCGGAACCGATCCGCTTTTCGTTATTGACGGAATTGCTGTGATGACAGGTGATCAGAGTTATTTTACGAATACTGGTAACGCTCTCTCTTCTTTAAACCCAAATGATATCGAATCTGTTACTATTTTGAAAGATGCTGCCGCATCGAGTATCTATGGATCAAGAGCAGCAAACGGAGTTGTGCTTATTACAACAAGAACCGGTAAATCGGGTGCCTCAAAAATTAACTTCCGTACATCGTATGGTATTGAACAGGTTGCGAACGACAGGGGTTATCGGCCTCTCAACGGAGAAGAATTCCTCACTTTAACCAGACAATCAGTTATAAACGCCGGTGCTAATCCGGATGATCCTCTCGCTGGTAAGTATTATTATCCTCTTTCGTATCGTGACAGCACCCAGACAGACTGGCTTAAAGCAATGACACGTACCGGGAAAATATATAATGCGGAACTGACATTGGAAGGTGGAAATGAAAAAACTTCACATTTCTTTTCTATGCTTTATGAAAAGCATGAAGGGATTGTTTATAATTCTGATTTTACGAAGATTTCGTTTCGTTCAAATGTTGATCATAAAATCAACGACAAACTGAAACTGGGAACTCGACTGACTGGTACCAACTCTGTTGCAAATGATGTTGCTATGCAGAGTTTGTATTATGCTAATCCATTATTTGCGGCATTTTTGATAAGGCCATTTACTAAAATGAAAAATGCAGACGGAACATATAATCTGAATATACCCGAAAACGATAATACCAACCCTAATGCTACTGCAACCTATGATGATCAGTGGGAAAAGCAGTATAAATTAAATGGTAATGTTTACCTGGATTGGAACATATTTGAAGGATTAAATGCCAGAACTACCAATAGCATAGAGTTTACCGACGGCGAAGGGAGAAGATATTGGAGTCCTCAATCAGAAAAAGGAGGCGAGCTCGGGACACTTCAGACATCAAGGACCAAATATCTCCAGCTCACAACTTCCAATACCCTGAGTTATGCTAAGCCGTTTGGCAAGCATTCAGTCTCTGTTATTGCCGGACAAGAAGCCATAAAATATAGTTATAACGAGTATTATATTTATTCACCTTTTCTTGATCCCAGCATCCCCTTCCCGAATTCAGCCTACATCTATTGATGATGATGCTGATTATTTTGAAACCGGGTATACCATGCTTTCATTTTTCGGTGTAGCTAATTATAACTATAATAATAAATATTATCTTCAGGGAAGTCTAAGAACAGACGGTTCATCGCGTTTCGGTTCAAAAAACAGATGGGGGACATTCTGGTCGGTGGGAGCTTCATGGAATATTAATAAGGAGTCGTTCATGGAAAACATCGACTTTATTAATATGATGAAGTTGCGCGGCAGTTACGGTCTGAGTGGTAACTTTAATATCGGAAACTACGATCAGTATGGTCTGTATGGTAGTGTCCAGTACGACGGGCAAGTTGCGATGGCTCCCAGTCAGCCTGCCAACGCTGATCTTGGTTGGGAAAACAATGAGGAATATAATGTGGGACTCGATTTTGCATTTTTCGATCGTTTTACAGGATCTTTTGATATCTATTCCCGCAAAACTCTGGATATGCTATTGCAATATCCTTTGTCAAGGACATCAGGTTTCACTTCAATTCAAACAAACATCGGGTCTGTAAAGAACTCGGGGTTTGAATTTTTGATTGATGCCAGTATCGTTAAAAATGAAGATTTTCAATGGAACGCCGGATTTAATATCGCACACAACAACAGTGAAATACTTAACCTTGGGAAGGATGATCAGTTTATCCCTTCCAACACACGTCTGGTTCACAAAGTTGGAGAACATCTTTACAGTTTTTATCTCTTCGACTATGCTGGTGTTAATCCGGCAAATGGTGATGCACTCTGGAGAAATAATCAGGGTGAACTTACAAATGTTCATGCTGATGCACACAGGATTATTGCAGGCTCTCCGGAACCAAAATTTACCGGCGGTTTTAATACAAAAGTCACCTATAAGGGTATATCACTTGATGTCAACCTTGAATACAAGTGGGGAAACCTTGTATCCATTGAAGAAAACCGGTATGTCAAATTCTGACGGATACAACTGGGGCGGGAACAGTGCAAATACTCAGTTTCACTTACTGGCAGAACCCGGGTGATGTCGTAAGGAATCCAAAACCAATTGCTAACAATACGACCAATTCAAATGGTTACCGGAGCACAAGATGGCTCTATGATGGTTCATATCTCAGAATTAAGAATATATCACTATCATATTCGCTGCCAGAAACTCTCATAAGCAAAATAAGAGTACAGGGTCTGAGAGTCTATGCCAGTGCAGTTAACCTTTACACTTTTAATAAAGTTGACTATTTTGATCCTGAAAGAGGTGTAGATGGTTCCGGTTTTGGTATCTATCCCCAGACGAAGAAGATTATGGGTGGAATAGAACTATCATTCTAACAAATAATTAACGATATTATGAAAACAAAATTCGAATATAAAATACTGTTTTTGATAATCATTGTTGGGCTTTCATTTGCATGCAAAAAAGATTTTCTTGTGCAAACTCCCAGATTATCTCAATCAAATGAACTGACCCTTTCTACTTATAAAGGGTTGGCTGCAAGTACTACTAGGCGTTTATTCAAGATTATGCGCTACTTCATGGTATGGAGCTGGTTTGGTTATTACTGCTGATATAAAAGGTGGAAATGCAAAAAGAGGATCTGTTCAGTCAGGCCGGTATGTCGATGAATATCTCTGGAACAACTCTCCTTCATCTACATCTCAATTATGGACCGATGCTTATTCAACAATAGCGAAAGCAAATAACGTAATCAATGTTATTGATGGCGGATTCACCAGAGCTACTATTACCCAGGAACAGCTTGATGAGTTAAAAGGTGAATGTCTTTTTATGCGAGCATTATCCTATTTTGATCTTGCACGGGTTTACTGCCAGCCTTATGTAGCAGGACGCGATAATTTAGGTGTTCCGGTTGTTCTGGTAACCGAAAACGGATATCCGGCCAGAAATACAGTAGGTGAAGTTTATGACAGGGTTGTTGAGGATCTTTTAGCCTCTATTCCATTATTGGCAGCTACAAGTCCGATAAAAGCTGATGCTGCATGGGCAACAAAGACTTCATCAAATGCCTTGTTGGCAAAAGTATATCTTTATATGGGTAACTGGCAGGGTGCTGCTGATTATGCTACAACAGTTATCGGAACTGCTGGTCTTTCCCTTTTTACTGCTGCAGATTACACAACCTGGGATAATGGTGGTTACTGGGGCAGTGGTGGTCCGGGTGCAGAAATTATTTTCCAGGTCGATGGCTCGGAAGGAAACACATCTCATGGCTACTGGGAAGCAATTTCTTATATGATGGATCCTGAATGGTTATGGCGATTGTGCTGCATCAAACGATGTCAGAAATCTCTATGAAGCCAGGAGATGTTCGTGCAGCCCTTTTTCTGCAGCCATCAAAATATCCCGGTGAATACTGGAGTCTGAAATATCCGGGACGCCTGGGTAAAACACCTAAAAGGGAATATAATACTCCCGTACTCAGACTTGCTGAGATGTATCTGATTCGTGCAGAGGCTATTCTTAACGGGGCTTCAACATCGGGTGTTACCGCTCTGGCAGATTTTAATGCAATACGCACAAATCGCGGACTAGCTGCTGCCACAACAGTTGACCTGGCTGAAATTTACAGGGAAAGAAGAAGAGAACTTTGCTTTGAAGGCAATGAATTGTTTGACCTTGCCCGTACACAACGTTCACTTGTACGCGTTGATTTTACAGGCCTGGCTAACAAGAACATCACTTTTGTTGCCGGAGGATCAGCCGACGCCAACTACCTTTGGGCAATGCCTATTCCTCAGGCAGAAAAAGATGCTAATGTTAATATGGTTCAAAACCCTGGTTACTAATTTTTAAACCAGAAAGAGATGAAAAAGTATATATTTAAATTAAGTATAATTCTTGTAACACTTATATTCTTACCGGGTGTGAGAAGCAATATCCCATAAAGTTTGACAGTGCTTCCAGTGTTGTTGGTTTTAGTAAAACGACATTATCTGTTAATGAAAACGGTAGCAGCTGGTTCCGTCAACATTTATCTTGGAGCAAAAGCCGGTAGGCCGCTACAGATGTTACTCTTGCAGTTTCTACTGCCGGTATCGCACACCGCTATTGAAGGTACTGACTTTACACTTTCATCAAAGACTGTATCGGTAGGTGTTGGTGAAACAGCTATAACTGTTACACCTATTAATAATGATGTATTTCAGGGAAATAAGAAGTTTAATCTGATTATTGCTTCAAACAGCAAAGGCTATCCGATAGCTGATCAGGATACTCTTACAGTTACTCTTGTCGATGATGAGCATCCTCTTAAAGCATGGATTGGAACTTATACAGTTGCTGCAGCAAGTTATGGCAATCCGGTGCATGGGATGAAGAATGGACTGTTACAACTTCCGCGTTGCAGGCAATTGGATCATTACAAATGGTTGGTCTTGGAAGTGGGTTCAACTATTCCTGTTATTGGAACTGTTAATAAAACAGCTATGACAATTACATTTAACCCGGGCAACCGATAGGACAGCCTATGGTTCTGGAATGGACCTGTTCGTTTGTACTAGGGTACCGCTGACATAATTGGCCAGGTATTAGCTCAGGATGTAATAACCGCTGCAATGTTATCGGCATCCTCATCTGTAAATATTGCTGGAACCATTAACTTAAATGGGACGATTCATGTTGATCAAATGGCTATGATTGAGACTGACTATGATTGGCCATGGGATGTATTTAATACAACCTGGACAAAACAATAATATTCTTATAGAATAAATAAGACGCCTCTTTGTGAGGCGTTTTTTATTTGTTATATTTACACTTTAAAATCTCAACCGAATTATGCCAATTTTTTCTAAGAATTGTAGTTTTTATAGCAATTATTTGCAGCTTTTCTGCAAATGGACAAACTGTTTCTGATCTGGTTTTGAATGAGGTTGCAAATAATTTCATGGCAGAAAATTTCCCGGGAGGCGCCAGAAAAATACAATCAGTAATTCCTTTCACGTATGATAATCTTAATTCATTAAATCTTTTTGAGCTGGAACCGGAAGGATGGATATTATTATCAGCAGATATAAAGGTTGAACCTGTAATCGGATTTTCTTTTACCGGGAAATTTAAAATACCGGATGAAAATATTAATGATCCTATGTATAACTGGTTAAATTTTTATCAGAGGCAGATAAAAGAAATTATTACTGATGAATCGCTTAAAGAGCAGAGCTGGATGGAGACAGATCAAGAATCTGACAGTTTCAAAGGGAGCGCTCGCCAGTTCTGTCAGAGTAACACCTTTTATGACAGTTAACTGGGGACAAGGAACAAACTGGAATCAGTTTTGTCCGGCCGATGCAGATGGCCCGGGAGGTCATGTCTATGTCGGATGTGTTGCAGTCAGCATGGCACAGGCAATGAGCGTTTTCAAAATTCCGGTAAAAGGACAGGGTTATAATAACTACCTCGATCCAAAATATGGTACTCAATATGTAAATTTCGGCAATACATTTTATCAATGGGATTCGATGTCAGTTTCCGTAGCGGATAAATATAACTCATTGCTGCTTTATCATTGTGCTGTAGCAGTAAATATGAATTTTGGTGCTGACGGATCAGGAACACAAACTGTTAATGCTGCATCTGCACTCAGGAACTATTTTAGTTTTTCTCAAAATGTATTATATAAGAGCAGAACAGGTACTGATATGGAATGGCAGGATCTGCTGAATACAGAATTATTACAAGGCAGACCGGTTATCTATTCCGGTGATGCTGATGATGGGAATCCCGGTCATGCTTTTAATATAGATGGTGTAATAAACAACAGTTATTTTCATATTAACTGGGGCTGGAGCGGCAGCAATAATGGTTACTATACACTCGATGCACTTAATCCGGATCGACAAATTTTAATAAAAATCAGGCTGCTATATTGGGAATACATCCATTTTATTATCCTACTGATATAATATTATCCGATACTATCGTAAGGGAGTATCAGCCAAAAGGCACTGTTGTCGGAATACTCAAAGTTATCGATGAGGCAACTGATAATACGTATATTTTAAAACTTGTCTGCGATTCGGTGTTTACCGGAACAGAATGGGTAAGAACTATTATCTTGATGGGGATAGTCTGATAACAGGACAGGGTTTTCACTCTTACCGATAATCGGGTTGATACAATATCTGTTTCATTAAGAGATAAGTTCAATAATTTCATTCAAAGAAAATATCACTGAAGATAGGAGGTACTTCAACAGGATTTTCTTTACCCAAAGAGGATAAGAATAACTTTTTACTATATATCCGATTCCTTCAACTGACTACATTTTCTTTAATAAAAAAGCTCAATTCGAGATTATTTCTGTCCGTATTTTTTCCATCTCCGGGACCTTGTTCAGAGGATTAATGATCCGGATCTCGATAATGGGATTCAGTTCAGTGCCTTAAATAAAGGTTTTTATATCCTTGAAGCAGAACTTAAAAACCATAATCTTATAAGAAAGAAATTTATCAAAAATTAACTATTTCTAATCAGCTCTATTCTCCGGACTTTGGTAATCTTAACTGATTAACTCGTTACAGTAAGTTACCAGTTTAATGAGATCATCCTGTTTCTTTATATTGATATTTTATTTTTTAATGAATTTTTTTAATTCTTCCTCTTTTGTCGGAAATATTTTAAAAACTGACGTTCAGATGTGAACTTTTGCATTACATTATTCATTCTGACCCAGAAAACCGGAGCAGAGTCACTTTGAAATTATCGGGAAGCTTTAAGTTATAGGCTTTATCATTATACAGTTTCGAGATTGATGTTGAACCGGCTGTTTCAGATGGAGCACCATAAGCAGCTGGTTTTCCGGGAGATGTAAGTTTACTTCTATGTTGAATAAAGAGAGAAACCGGAGCATTAACCAGTACTTCATAAAATACATTTTCGTTAAATACAAATTTCGTATTTTGAAAAAACAGTATCAACAGTCTCTGGTTTTTCCAAGTTCATTAAGTACCATTCTGAAAAAAATCATTTTTTCAGTAACAGTATTGTAATTCATAATTACGGTAATAGTTACCTGTTTTCAATTTCACTATACTCTTGACAAAGTTCGGGTAAAGGTATTGAGGCAGATTTGCGACCGATCTGATTGCGCAGTCAAATTCAGAAATAAATAATAAAACCATGCAAATATTGATTATTTCTGATTGTATGAAGATTCAGGGTTTCATATTATAATTTTAAATTTCAGAATTAATTTAAGTCTGGTCTGGGAAAATTTAATTTATCCCGAAAGTTATAAATTTTTATTGATTTTTCATAATACTTTTATAATATAAAATCATAAGATTAATTATTTCTTTAAAAAATTTTTATAAATACAATTTCTAAACTTTTCATTTGATTGTTTACTATGAGATAATAAAAGTTAATTTATGTTAAATTAATCCTAAAACTAAATCGTATGAAGAAACTATCTTTATTGATTGTTTTGTTTGTGCTTGGTGTGTCTCACTTCTTGGCACAGACAAAAGTCATTACCGGTACGGTTACCTCGGCAGTTGCAGGGGAGGGTGCGATACCCGGAGTTGCTGTTCAGGTAAAAGGTACTACTATCGGTGCCCTTACTGATGTAAACGGTAAATTCACAATTAATGTACCTCAAAGTGCAACAACTCTTATTTTCTCCTATATCGGGATGAAAACACAGGAGGTTGATATTGCCGGACGTTCAGTAATTGATTGTATTATGGAGCCTGATATTACGGGACTTAATGAAGTTGTTGTAACTGCCCTCGGTATTTCCCGTGAAAAGAAATCTCTGGGATATGCAACACAGGAGGTAATGGGCGAAGCTGTTTCGACTGTAAAATCTGATAATTTCGTTAATTCATTATCAGGTAAGGTTGCCGGGGTTGTGATTACCAGGAATACCAATTTCGGTGGATCAACCAACATTCAGGTTCGTGGCGCTACTTCCATTACAGGTAATAACCAGGCATTATTTGTTATTGATGGTATACCTGTAAGTAACAGGAATACCAATACGGTTGGTCAGTCACAGGACGGAACAGGATATGACTATGGTAATGCAGCCTCAGATATAAATCCTGATGATATTGAATCCATTAATATTCTGAAAGGTGCTGCTGCTACTGCCCTGTATGGTTCAAGAGCCGCAACAGGTGTGGTTATGATCACCACCAAAAAAGGAACTCAGAAAAAAAGGGTATCGGAATTACAATTAATTCAAATTATACAGTTGGAACCATTGATAAAACGACATTCCCCAAGTATCAGAATAAGTATGGTGCAGGTTATGGATCATACTATGACGGCCCGGGCGGATACTGGTATATGCGTGATTTAATGCCTGCACCAAATGGTGACGGAGTAAATGAACAATGGGTGGTAACTTCAGAGGATGCTTCCTATGGAGCACCTTTTGATCCAAGTCTGATGGTTTATCAGTGGGATGCTGTCGATCCTCAGTCTCCCAATTATCAGAAAGCAACACCATGGACTGCTGCAAAGAACGGGCCTATAACCTTCTTCAACAAATCACAGACCTACAATAATACAATTGCAGTTGAAAATAGTTTTGATAAAGGTAACTACAGGTTATCCTACACCAATTTTAAGAATACCGGTATTGTGCCTAACAGCCTGTTGAAAAAGAATAACTTATTAATGAATGGTTCATGGAAAGTAAATGACAGGCTGACAGTTTCCGGTTCTGCCAACTTCATCCAGACCAATGGCAGCGGAAGGAACGGAACCGGTTATAATGACAATATCATGGGTTCGTGGCGCCAGTGGTTCCAGACCAATGTGGATATACAGCAGCTTAAAGAGGCCTATTTTACAACAAAAAGAAATGTAACCTGGAACTGGGCCGACCCTTCAAATGCAGTACCGATATTCTGGGATAATCCATACTGGATAGCATATGAGAACTATGAAACTGACTCCAGAAGTCGTATGATCGGTTATATGACTGCCACATATAAAGTGTTCGACTGGTTAAATATTTTCGGTCGTGCTTCTACTGATTTCTATTCAGCATTGGAGGAAGAAAGAAAAGCAATAGGTACTGTACCTGGCCGTTGGGGATTGGGTACCGGTATTGACGGAAGTACCGGACAACAGGATGGTGTTCCCTCCGGTTACCTGAGGAGAGATTATTTCTCTAAAGAGGATAATTTCGATCTTATGCTGAATATTGATAAAAATCTGACGAGCTCACTGAATCTTAAAGCTATCCTTGGTTCCAACATCAACAGGCAGCTTTTAACCGCGTAATTGCAGCAACCAACGGAGGATTGGCAATTCCAAGAATTTATGCACTGCAAAACAGCATAAGTGCAATTCCTTATCCCAAAGAATATGCCTCCAAAATCGGGGTAGATGGTTATTATGCCAGTGCATCACTGGGTTATAAGAGTTACCTGTTCCTGGATGCTACTATAAGACGTGACCATTCCTCCACATTACCTGTTTCATTCTGTATATTATTACCCTTCAGTTTCAGGAAGTATAATATTCTCTGAGCTTGTGAAACAACAATGGCTTTCTTTCGGCAAACTGCGTCTGAATTATGCACAGGTTGGTAGCAGTGCCGGGTTTGATCAGCTCCAGGATGAGTACAACATCCTTACCCCGTTTAACAGCCCGATGAGTGCTGTTGTTACCACCAAGAAAAATCCTGATCTGAAACCGGAAAAAACAAACAGTCTTGAAGCCGGACTTGAAATGTATTTCCTTAACAGGAGAGTCGGATTTGATCTGGCTTTATATAAGACAAACACCACAAATCAGATTTTACCCCTTACAGTAAGTACTGCTTCAGGATACTTCTACAAGAATATAAATGCAGGTGAAATTGAAAATAAAGGTATTGAACTTATTCTGTCCCTGGTTCCTGTCAAAACTTCCGATTTTAGCTGGGATATTAACATCAACTGGTCAACAAACAAGAACAACGTAATATCGCTGTTCCCGGGAGTAGATAATTATCAGCTTGGTTCTTTCCAGGGAGGTGTTTCAATAAATGCCAAAGTGGGTGAACCTTATGGAGTTATAGAGGGTATTGATTATACATATCTGAATGGTCAGCGTGTAGTTGATCCGGCTAATGGAGATACATAAAGACTTCGACCTCCAATAATGTTCTGGGAAAAGTTTCCCCGGACTGGAAGGGTGGCATCCTGAATAGCTTTACATATAAGAACTGGAAATTGACTGCACTTGTTGATATGTCAAAAGGAGGTCATATCTGGTCACTCGATATGTATTATGGTCTGGCAACCGGTTTATATCCTGAAACAGCAGGTCTTAATGATCTGGGCAACCCGGTAAGGGATCCTATTGTCTGGGTTGATGCTGCTGATCACAGCAAGGGTTATGCAGCTACCAGCGGTGGATTCATTAATCAGGGTGTAAATCCTGATGGTAAGCCAAATACAACCAGAATCAGTGCAGCCAATTATGGTTCATTTGGTTACCTGAGAGTTCCTGATGCTGCATTTTCCTATGATGCAAGCTATACGAAACTCAGGGAAGTCAGTATATCCTACAGTCTGCCTGCCTCTCTTTTACAGAAAATCTTCATCAAGGGGATAGACCTAAGTATAGTAGGTTCCAACTTATGGATAATCAGTAAACATCTGCCATATGCTGATCCTGAATCAGGATTGGGTGCCGGTAACCTCATGGGCTTTTCAACCGGCTCTCTGCCTACTACAAAAGATGTTGGTTTCAATATTAAACTTACTTTTTAATTATCAGCTATGAAAAAAATATTAATTATTCTTGCTTTTTTCGCATTGATCGTCTCTTGCGGAAAACTGGAAGATCTGAACAAGAATATTAAGGACCCGGCATCGGTTCCTGGAGAAACCCTGTTTACAAATGCACAAAGAAGAGTAGTCAACCAGGTGGTAAGCACTAATGTGAACCTGAATAATTTCAGGCTTTTTGTGCAGTACTGGACAGAGACCACTTATACCGATGAGAGTAACTATGATCTGACCACCCGTACCACTCCGGATAACTTGTGGGATGTATTCTATATCAATGCTTTAAAGAACTTCGATGAATCCGGAAAAGTAATTGCCGCCACACCAATACCTGCCGGCGAAGATCCGGCAGTTCAGAAAAATAAGCTGGCCATCATTGAGGTAATGAAAGTATATTGCTAGGACGTACTGGTTGAAACATTCGGTAATATTCCCTATTCCGATGCCCTGGATATAACCAAACCTCTGCCAAAGTATGATGACGGTATGACAGTATTTAAAGATCTTCTGGCAAGACTGAATGCGGCCATTGCCAATTTGAACGGCAGCTTCGGAAGCTTTGGAGTAGCAGACAATATGTATGGGGGCGACGTTGCTTCATGGGCCAAGTTTGCCAACTCACTTAAATTAAGAATGGGTATGCTTCTGGCAGATGCGGATAATGCAACAGCCAAAGCAACTGTTGAATCTGCTGCATCAAATGTATTTACATCAAATGCCGACAATGCCAAAATGATTTATCTGAGCGCAGCTCCAAACACAAATCCGATCTATATCGATTTGGTTGCAAGTGCAAGGCATGATTTTGTTCCTGCTAATACATTAATTGATTCCATGAATTCCCTGAATGATCCAAGACGGGCATTTTACTTTACACAAGTTGATACATCTTCAGTAGCAGGCGTGGTAAAACTTGCCTATTCGGGTGGTGTATATGGTTCATCCAATGACTACCTGGCATATTCACACGTTGCCGACTTAATCCAGACTCCGACATTCCCCGGAACATTGTTTGATTATGCAGAAGTAGAGTTTTTACTGGCAGAGGCTGTTGAAAGAATATTCAATGTAGGAGGTACAGCAGCAGGACATTATAATAATGCAATTACAGCTTCCATTGAGGATTGGGGTGGTACAACAGCTGAAGCAACAGCTTATCTGGCAAATCCAAAAGTCGCTTATGCAACGGCTGCAGGAACATATAAACAGAAGATCGGAGTTCAAAGCTGGATTGCTTATTATAATCGCGGATTTGAAGCCTGGACTCAGTGGAGAAGACTTGATTACCCGTTGCTTGAACCCGGAGTTGATGCATTGTCAGCAATTCCACTCAGATATACTTATCCTATTGATGAGCAAACGCTGAATGGCACTAACTGGAAGGCTGCTTCAACCGCCGTTGGCGGAGATGCTGTTGATACAAAGCTTTTCTGGGATAAACCTGATCATTGTAATTAAGAAAAGATTATAAAAATATATAAAAAGAGGTTGTCTCACTGAGATCAACCTCTTTTTTGTTTTATGATATTCAATATTAGAATGACTTTTTTATTCCGGACAGTAATTTCCTTTTTCTTATTATTAATTTGTCAGGGATTTCTGCCCAGCAATGGACATTGGTATCGACGATGTTTATGGTTCTGATCCATTGTTGTACAATGGCAGATACTATACTTTTTTTCCTCCTCCGAATACTGGAGGTAACCAGTATTTAACCGACAGGAGTTTGAAACAGGATCTGTTACAATCCGTGGAGTCACATATACTTGTCTTGCACTTAACTACGATATATATAACCAGCAGCTCATTTGCAATATAAAAACAATATTGGCGCTACCAATCTTATAATTCTGTCTGATGCCTGGCTTGAAACTTTTAGTTTTAAGGGTATAAATTTTGAATTGATTCCAATACAGGATACTCTGAAACGGATTTTTCAGGTACTGGGAACAGGCCAAGATCGATATTATATTACTGGACAAAAATCTAAATCTGGATAGCTTTTATGGATCCAAAAACCATTTCTTTCTACCCCAAAAAAGAGATGAATCTATTTACCGGTAACCAGATTTTAAAATACCGGAATAATAAAACCTTTTTTTCTCTGTTCGACCCTGATAAAGAATTGCTATAAAAGAATACCTTCGAAGAACAAAATCAATGTTAAAAAAGCAACTGACCAGACGATGACCAGACTGATATTATATTGTAATACCCTTTATGCAAAGTGAAGGCAGGACTTTTACTCATATTATTTCTGCTGTCTGGATCCCCTTGCAGGCTCAGGAACCGGAAAAAGTAATTGTTTGCCATTTCAGAAATGCTCCATTTACCGAATTCTGCGATTTTGTTTTCCGTCAGACAGGAGTAAGTATATATTATCATGAAAAATGGATAAATAAACTGAATGTAACTCTGGATTCTGACAGTATCACTTATTGTCGGCAGTAAAAAAGGTTATAACAGGTTCGGGTCTTGAAGTATCAGAATGGCATAATGATCTTGTGATTCTTCGGAGTGTAAAACTTCTTGCTGAACTTCCGGTATATGAACAAATAGCCATAACAAACGACACTATTCAACAAAAAGAACAGGTTATCACTGCAAGTGAAGAACGTTATATTACTGGCAGGAAACCGGGGGTAATCCAGACTATTACTATAGGACGGGCCGGAACAAATACACGTAATGCCAAAGCTAAAATTTTAGGCAGGGTATTAGATGAAGAAACCGGGGAACCATTGATTTCTGTTACAGTTTATATTGCTGAAACAAAAACCGGTGCTGTGTCTGATATAAATGGGTTTTTTACAATTGCTCTTGCTCCGGGAAAATATAATGCCCAGATCGAATATATGGGATATGAAAAGCAAAAATACTTGCTATTGGACTTTCTGGCGGAGATCTCACAGTAAAAATGAAAAAAGCTGCTATCCAGATGAAGGAAGTTGTAATAAGCGGTGAACGTAAGTCTGATATCCGTGCCAAAGATCCCGGACTTGACCAGATTTCGATAAAATCAATCAAGTCGTTACCAATGATGATGGGTGAACGTGATATCCTGAAAGTTTCAGGAACACTTCCGGGGATTGTGAGCGCCGGGGAAGGTAGTGCCGGACTGAATGTACGTGGAAGCGGTTCCGACCAGAATGCGTTTTTCATTAACAGAATACCTATTTACAACACTTCACATTTGTTTGGATTTTTTCCGTCATTTAATTCGGATATAATAAAAGATTTCTCGGTCTATAAAGGACATATCCCTGCACAGTATGGCGGCAGGCTTGCATCTGTTTTTAACATCACAACCCGTCAGGGAAACAGAAAACGCTTTACCGCTCATGGTGGGATTAGTCCGGTAACCGGCAATATTGTACTTGAAGGTCCGCTGAAAAAGGATACAAGTTCTTTTCTCTTTAGTGCCCGTTCCACTTATTCGGATTGGTTACTGGCACGGTTAACAGACACGACCATAAATGAAAGCACTGCAAACTTTAATGATTTTTCAGGAGGTGTAAACTGGGATTTCAGAAAAACTCAGGTGTCTCTGTTTTTGTATCACAGCTACGACCACTTTCGTCTCTCAACAATAAACAGCTATAATTATTCCAATACCGGTGGCTCAATAATCCTTTCACACACTTACACCAACTCTCTTCGCGGAGAATTAGCTTTCATAGGTTCGCAGTATACCTTTTCAACCGTTGATCAGCTGGAAATCTCGTCTGCATACCAACACTCCTATAAAATGAACCATTATGAGATACGTGCCCGCTTCAGACAACTGCTTAATGATAAGAATCCGCTTGAATACGGCGCAGACATAGTACTTTATAAACTTGATCGTGGGAATGTAAGCCCTTTTGGGGAAAAATCATTAATAAGTGAAGTGGTACTGGGTAAAGATAAAGGCATTGAAAGTTCGTTGTTTATTTCAGATTCTTATGATATTAAAACCTGGCTGAATCTGGATCTGGGATTTCGCTATACATTATTTACTCCGATTGGTCCGGTGACAACCTACAAATATACCCAGGGTACACCTATGGATGTACGATATATCAAGGATACTCTGACATTTGGGAAAAACCAGCCAATCCGGTGGTACCATGAGCCTGATTTAAGGGTGGCAGTAAAATTAGAAACTGACGAGCATGGATCTGTTAAACTGGCATTTAACCAGATGCATCAGAATCTTTTCATGCTTAACACAAACACCAGTGTGGCACCTAACACTCAATGGAAACTTGCCGATTATCATCTGCTTCCATCAAGAAGTAACCAGATATCACTTGGAGTATTCCGAACTATTCCAAATAGAGGATTGGAAACATCGGCTGAAGTTTTTTACAAGCGGACTTACAATAACCCTGAATTTAAAGACGGAGCCGACTTTCTTAAAAATCCTCTGGTGGAAACTTCAGTATTACAGGGAAACCAGAAAGCTTATGGGATTGAGTTTTACATTAAAAGAAGCAGGCGGAAACTGGAAGGATGGCTTTCATACACCTATTCCAGGTCTATAATTCAGATTAATGGCGAGCATTCATGGAATAAAATCAATAATGGCGATGCTTTCCCTGCAAATTATGATATTCCCCATTCATTAAATATGGTTCTTAATTATTATTATACAAGACGGATTATCTTGTCATCAATCTTGACCTACCAAAGCGGTAAACCGATAACATATCCTGAATCAGTTTATTATATCGACGGCGCTCCATATCTTGATTATTCAAAACGCAATGCTTATCGTATTCCCGACTATATTAGGGCAGATTTTTCCGTTACGATTGAAGGCAATCTGAAAAGAATAAAATTTTGCACAGCTCATTGATCCTGAACCTGTACAATGCTGCAGGACGCAAGAATCCGTACTCTGTGTATTTTAAAACAGAAAATGGCGTAATAAAAAGCTATATGTATTCAGTTATTGGTGTTCCGATTTTCACGGCAACATGGCTTTTTAAACTTGGGAATTATGCGGCAGATTACAACTTTATAAAATTTCTGATACTGACTATCATGATTACATCCTGTATAATGCCTTACGAACCGCATATCGAAAACAAGAATATTAATAAATTCGTGGTTTCGGGTCAGGTTACAGATAACAGTGACTATCAGACAGTTTCGGTTTCAACGGCTTCACCGGTAGGCGATCCGCAATATATTCCTGTTTCCGGCTGTTTCGTACGTATTTTTGATGATAAGGGAAATGTATTTGTGATGCAGGAATCGGATCCTGGCATCTATCAGGTGAAGATCAATAAAAGCTATCTCAAACCCGGCAACTCTTATAAAATTGAAATTCTTACATCTGATGGAATTAATATAGAATCGGATTTTGACCAGATGAGCGAATGCCCGGAAATTGATTCTGTATATTATATCAGGAAAGAGATTCAGTCGAACATCCCGGGTCAGATTACAAAAGGGTTACAATTTTATATAGATCTGAACGGCGGAAACATAAACAGCCATTTCTTCAGATGGGAAGCGATTGAAACCTGGGAGTATCATGCACCTTATCCCAGACAATGGTATTATGATGGGACTATACATGAAATTTCCCCCCCTGACTTCTCCAGAATAGTATGCTGGTCCACTCAACTGGTAAAAAATATTTATACTTTGTCCACTGAAGGTCTGATAGAAAATAAATACTTAATGTTACCTCTTAATTATGTCGACAATCACACTGCAACACTGTTGTATGGCTATAGTCTGCTCATCAATCAATTCGCCTTAAGTGAGGCTGCATACTCTTATTGGGATCAGTTACGCATTAACAGCAGCGAACAGGGAGGTTTGTATGAAAAGCAACCCCTATCGATAGTGGGGAATCTTCATAATTATACCAATCCCGACCAGGTGGTACTTGGTTTTTTCAGTGCGTCATCCGTGAAATCCAGGCGAATATTCATCAGCAGTGTTGACGACGTGCCATTCGATTTCAGCGATTATTGCACACCGGATACTCTTAGAGTTGGAGGGCTTCATTCTATCGACCCGTCAGAATACCCTGCTTTTCTGGTAGGAAACAAAGTTCGATATCTTCCCATCCAGCTCAGCCAATATTGTGTTGATTGCATGTCACTGGGTGGAACAACTATTAAACCGGACTTTTGGCCTGAATAATATGAATAGAATAATTTGGATGCTTGTCCTGATGCTTTTTCCTTCCTGCATAGTACCCTATGACCCTCACATCCCGGGTAAAAACGTAAATAAATACGTTGTCTCAGGACAGGTAAACGACAATAGCGAATTTCAGTCAGTATCTGTATCCATGGCTTCACCAATAGATAATCCTAACTATATTCCTGTATCCGGCTGCTATGTTCGGATCTTTGATGATAAGGGTAACGAGTATGAGTTGCAGGAATCCGATCCTGGCATCTACCAGGTGCAGATCGATAAAAGCTATCTTATCCCCGGTACCTCCTTCAGGGTGCAGATTCTCACGTCTGATGGAATTGACATTGAATCTGATTTCGACCAAATGAGCGAATGCCCCGAAATTGACTCCGTTTATTTTATCAGGAAAGAGATGCAGTCAACCGTGCCGGGTCAGATTACAAAAGGATTACAATTTTATATAGACCTGAACGCCGGAAACATAAACAGTCATTTTTTCAGATGGGAAGCGATTGAAACCTGGGAACACCATGCCAAATATCCGAAACGATGGTGGTGGAATGGATCAGTGCATGAAATAATTCCACCTGACTCCTCAAAAATGGTTTGTTGGTCTACAGAATTGGTAAAAAATATTTATACTTTAGCAACCACGGGTCTGGTGGAAAACAGATATACCATGCTGCCTCTTCAGTTTGTGGACAATCACTCAGCAAGACTAATGTATGGCTACAGCCTGCTTATTAATCAGTTCGCCCTAAGTGAGACTGCTTATTCCTATTGGGATCAGTTACGCATCAACAGTAACGAACAAGGAGGATTATACCAAAAACAGCCCTTATCGATTGTTGGGAATCTTCATAATTATACCAATCCCGACCAGGTGGTTCTTGGTTTTTTCGGTGTATCGTCCGTGAAATCCAGGAGAATATTCATCAGTAATGTTGACGATCTGCCATTCGATTTCACAGATTTTTGCTCTCCAGCCCCTCTGGGATTTTTTGGATTCCGGGAAATTTTACCGGATGAGTACCCCGCTTATTTGTTGGGGGACAACACAGGACCCTTTGCTATTGTCCTTAGTCAGTATTGTGTTGATTGCACTGCATTAGGCGGAACTACTACCAAACCATATTTTTGGCCAAAATAATATGAATAGAATTGATCTTAGAATAGATTTTATACTGGTTTTGCTTTTAGCAGGCTTTTTAGTTTTAAATGGACAGCAAGTAAACAATTTACTGGACTGAAAGAGTGGTTTTATTTTCTGACCGCACGCTCTACATAGCAGGAGAACAGATACTTTTTTCGGCATTTCTCCAATCCGGGACCGGAGAAGCCTGTATGATCCCAGCCGGGTCCTGTACTGTGAGATTATTTCACCGGACGGTAAAAAAATTGCAGGGAATAAGTACCTTATTAATAGCTCTCTGGCATCGGGATATATTGCAATACCAGGTGATATTATAACAGGTTTTTACTATTTAAGAGCTTATACCAAATTCATGCGCAATAACGGCCCTTATAATTATCATTATACCATGCTCAGAATAGTAAATGCCAACCGTAGTGAAATTCAATCCGGTACTGATAATAATAATTTATCCGAAATTCCTTCCGTGTAGAAATTCCGGAGAAACCCGGAAATTTATTCATTATCTCAACAGACAAATCTGAATATTCCCCCCGATACGGTTCATATATCAATTTACGGAACCGAACAACCCCCTTCAAATGGAAAGGATTAAATCTGGCTGTTGTTCCTGAATTTTCAATATCTGCAAACAAAGTAATATTTCCTGAAAATAGACAACCTGAGAAAGGAGTACTCTATTATCCCGAAAACCGGGGCCTCTCCGTTACCGGAAAACTCGTAGATAACAGGACCGGAAATCCTATGCCGGGTACACGGGTCAATTTATCTGTCATTGGCAGGGGCAGGGACTTTATGGCTGTGCAAACAGATACCTCAGGACGGTTTTTCTTTTCCCTGCCTGATTATACAGGATTCAGGGACTTATTTCTCTGCGCAAAGAATACCGATACTTCGGATCCGAAAATTCTGATTGATAATGATTATTGCACGATACCTGTTCACATACCATCAAAGATTTTTACATTGACTCCGCAGGAACGTGAAGCATCCTTATAACATGGCAGTAGATGTACAACTTGAATCATATTTCAGAGATGATTCAGTTCCTGATTCAATGAATAATCAAAATGAAGATCAGGCATTTTACGGCAAACCTAGCGAAATATTTTATATTGATAATTATGTTCAGCTTCCTACTCTTGAAGAGTATTTTACTGAATTGATTGCCCTGGCAAAAGTCAGAATGCATAACGGCAAAAAATATTTCAAAGTATTGGGGACACAGACCGGACTAACTGATTTTGACCCCCTTATACTTGTTGATCTTGTGGCTGTTGACAATCCGTCCTTAGTACTGGCAATTTCCCCAGCTAATATATCCCGTATCGAAGTGGTCAACCAGCTCTATGTGAAAGGAGACCAGACTTATGGAGGTATCATTAACATCATTTCTAAGCGTGGGGATTTTGCCGGAATAGATTTGCCTTCATCAGGTGTTTTTATTAACTATGGATTTCTGGCTGACAGTAGTCATTACCCGGGCAACTATCCGCCACTGCAACATTCTCCTGACGCAAGAAATACTCTCTGTTGGGAGCCCAATATAGTATTGGACAAAAGTAACACTGCAAAAATTACATTTACAACTTCTGATGCTCCTGGAAAATATCAGATTATCTTAAACGGAATAAATTCAAAAGGTAAAACATTAAGACAAACTTTAACAATTGAGGTGATAAAGAAGCAGATGTCACAGACAATTAAGTAATCTGTAAGCATCGCTTTACTCTATCTTCAAATTAACCAGCTCAAGTCTTGTAGTCGATGCTTTAAGTACTTTAATAATGAAATTACCGATCCTTATTACATCATTAGTCCCTGGGATACTTCCATGATAAAAAAGGATCATTCCGGCAAGAGTTTCATAATCATCTTCCTCAGGCAGATTGAGATGATATTTTTCATTCAGGTAATCAATCTCAAAACGGCCTGAAAGGATATACTCATTATTTCCTACATTCTTCTCAATAAGATCTGTTGTATCATGTTCATCTTCTATGTCTCCTACTATCTCTTCAAGAACGTCTTCAATTGTCACCATTCCTGAGGTACCTCCGAATTCGTCAACAACAAGTGCAATATTCTTTTTTTCATTAACAAATAACTTCAGGAGCTTATTGGCCGGCATTGTTTCCGGAACAATTGCCATTTTGTGCGTCATTGATCTTATCTCTGAAGGATTTTTAAAGATATCTTTCAATTCAAAATAGCCTGTTATGTTATCAATTGTATCCTGGTAAATGAGAATTCTTGAAAGCCGGGTTTCAACGAATTTCTCCTTCAGTTGCTCCACAGTACTTCCTGCGTCAACTGCCTCAATTTCGGTTCTTGGAACCATGCATTCCCTTAATTTTACATTCGAAAAATCGAGAGCATTCTGGAAGATCCTGATATTGTGATGATCCGGTTCCGATTCCTCCTTACTCTGATTGCTCAGATTGACAAAATGATCGAGATCGACCTTGCTGAAAACAAGATTTTCCTGTTTTTTTTCTCCCGGACTGATATTGAAAAAAATTCTGATGAACAGGTTCGAAGCTGCAAGCGTAAATTTGCTGACCGGGTAAAAAAGGAAAAAGAAAAACAGTGTTGGGATACTTAAAAACTTAAGGAAGAAATTTGGAGATATGATGAATATAGTCTTTGGAAGAAACTCAGCCACCAGCAGGATAATAGCAGTGGAGATGATGGTATTTAATATCAGGATCAAGAGATCTGAACCGATGAACGGTGTAAGTAATGTTCCAAGTATTTTAGAGAAAACCAAACCATAAATGACCAGAGAAAAATTATTGCCGATAAGCATGGTGGCAATATACTGGCCCGGGTTATCTGTGAAAAGTTTGATTATTTTCGATCCGAATACACCCTGCTTCCTGTCAAGTTCAATGCGGAGTCTGTTTGAAGTGACAAATGCAATCTCCATGCCCGAAAAGAACGCAGATAGAATTATCGCCAGAAGTATTATCAGGATAACGTTCATGCATCAAAGTTAGCTCTTTTTCGTTGATTGTGACTTATGATAGAAACAGTACCGGGAGAATACTATTTTTCATCCTTCAGATATATTTCAGAGGTCACCTCAAAGATCCTTCTCCGCTTCAGATGAGAATCCGATTCGAAGCCGATTCCCTGAGTAACCTGATCCTCACTGGTTATTTTAACGAACCTGTCAGTGTGGATGAGGTCCTTTTCCTGATTCCAGAATAGAACTTCAGTCTCAAGCTTTTCGTTATTCTCATTAAGTACTACAACACTGTCTCTGAGCTCCCATAAATTATCAGCATTGGTAAACTTAGCGTACTTTGCAGTTACTCTCGCAACAGGATTCTTCTGACCATTGTATAAATCTACTTTGATCCCGGATTTGAATTCGGAGTATGGATGATTACCATTATCATATCTCTCTACAAGTGGGGCAGACATTATCATCTGAATCCGTCCTGAATCTGATAAAACGGTTACCAGATCCTTAACCGTTTGTGTAGGAAGTGTCAGAAGGTCCGATTTTGGTATGTAAGATATTTTATTCTCACATGATAAAACTATCATGCTTAAAACAATGACTGTCATTATTAAGAATGGCATTTTGAATTCTGACAATTTACTCTTCATAACCGGCAGCTGAAATATTTAACTATCAGATTAATTAAAGTATCCTGAATAACTTCTATTCATACTTGCGTTTAACAAACCAGAAATCATACAGATTAAGACTGATCCCTATTGTCAGATAATCTTCAGAGTGAAGACTGCTGGATGCTGAACCGTATTTTCTTGTATAATCAATATACAGATTTACTTTAGATGGTGTGCGCGGCATAGGTAAGCCAAGGCCGATGCTGGCACCATATTCTTTAATTTGTTCTCCGTTGAGAATTAGATAATTATTGCCGTAATGACCACCAATACGATACTCTGCTCTCTTTAGATAGCTGTAATTTGAATACTTATCAGGAATATATTCAGCCCCGAATAGTACTGATTTGGTATCGGCTGCATAACCAGTTGATCCCGGAATCCTGGACGTCGACCATTTTGTTGCTATAACATCCAGGGCGGTTGTAAATTTGTTTTTCTTTCCAAATGAAATTCCAAATCTCAAAGTACCGGGAATAAACGTTTTGGCTGAGTTATCAGAAACAGACATAATTGTATCACTTACGGAGAAAACCGAGTATTTCAAAGAAAGTTGATCGTATTTTGACTTATAATTATTACCGGAAGTCAAAGATGTACCAATATTAAGAAAGTAATTATTCTTAAGAGAGGCAGTATATTGTATTCCATAATCAAAGTTAATTCCTTTAATCTGCAGACTCTCTGTGCTGTTATCATGAAAAACAGTATAATAGTCAGTAATGTCAGAAAATATGATTTGATTAGATCTGTTTATTTGACCTGACAGGAGAGTCATATTGACTCCAATAGAAAAATTCTTGCCAATCTGGATTCCTGATCCTAAGAAAAATTTAGTAAGTCCCCCATCACCTGAGTGAACTATGCTGTATGATCCAGTTCTTGGATCGTACACCGGATCGGTCGATGTAACTTGTTCCGTTATTTGATAGAAACCAGAGCTAACAGGTATGATGCCTGCAGCAAGACCCCATCCTTTAGCCAGAGGGAAACCAATTATAAGATGATGAAAATCTAAATCTTCAGAAGAATATTTTGAGTTACCACCGGAGATGAAATTCCGGCCGTAATCAACACCAAAATCAAAAATGAACGAGTTTGTATCAATACTGCAATAAGATGCCGGATTTGTAAAATATATAGAACTGTTATCTCTTACGGCTGTCCCAACACTTCCCATACCGAGACTTCTGAATGATCCTTCAGGTTCCAGTGTGCCAATATTGAATCTTGAATAAGGGGAATTAATAAGTTTCTGACCGGTGGCTGTATAGGTAAAAGAAAACAGCGAGATTAAAATTATAACTAAAAGCTTATTTTGCATTGTATTCTAAAATATAATTTAAACCATCGATCACAATATCAGGCATATATGTGACTTTATAGTCAATTTTGTCTTTAAGGTATCCGCTATCCCCGCCTGTCAAAACTATTTTGAAATGGGTATGCTTTTTCTCAAACGTGCGAATATACTCATTTATTTCATAAGTAATCCCCGTAATCACACCTGCAGTTATTGCATCAGTCGTATTTCGTCCCGGAAATGTGAAATTCCCGTCTGGTGAAACCAGTGGTAATTTGTCAGTAAATTTGTTTAAAGCCCTGAATCTCATTTTCAATCCCGGTGATATATTACCTCCCATGTAAACATTTTCAGACAGAAAATCAAATGTTAATGCTGTACCGGCATCAATGACCAGGATTTCTGTTCCTGCAAACAGATTGAACGCCCCGGCTACCGCAGCTATCCGATCGGGTCCAAGGGTTTCCGGGGTTTCATATTCAATTTTGAAAGGGAGTCTCGATTTATATGTAAGAACATGAACAAACGGAATATTCGAAAAGAACAACTCTGATATTAGCGGGTGTAACTTTTTCACAGATGAAACAATTACCTTCTGTATCTTAAATCCCGTCAGTTCTTTTTCAAGCTCCTCGCAACTCAGCTCATTTATCCGTGATAGAGATAGTCTTTTCTGACCCTCAAATACAGCCAGTTTTGTGTTGGTATTTCCTATGTCTACAATAAGATTCATTGTGCAAAGTTAGGAAAATTTTTGCCCCACTTCCCCCCTTAAGCACAATGTTTTTTGCCCCCCTGCCCCCCTAAAGGGGGGGTTAAGAAAAGAGAGTGATTTAAGTCCCCCCTGGGGGGATTTAGGGGGTAAAAAGTTAAGAGACAGGCAGGCCTTCAATATATGACCCCAGTATCTCCCCCAGAACCTTTATTGCAGCTTTAACAGATTTAATATCATTGATCGTCAGACTCAGCTTAGCTGCTTTTTGTTTCATCTTCATCTGTTTTTGTTTTCTGTTTACATAATTCATTATTGAGACGAACAGAGAGCTCCTGTAAAATTGAGAATTTGGATCAGATACAAAGTTGGCAATAAGCAGGTTATTCTTTAATAGTATTTTTTCAATACCGATTTTTATGGCAATCCATTTAATTCTTACAATATCGAGAAGTGCCTCCGCTGGCGGTGGAATTATTCCAAACCTGTCAACAAGCTTCTTCTCAAATGAACACAACGCTTCTTCAGAATCGATCTCATTCAACTCCTTGTACAACCTTATCCTTTCTGAAATATTTGAAACATATTCATCGGGAAACATAATTTCCAGATCGGTATCAATTTGAAAATCAGAGGTAAAAGGTCTGGTTACCTGGGCGTTTTTCTTAACTGTAACAATTTCTCCTTCTTTTGAAGATTCTCTGAACTCCGATTCCCTTAATTCTATCATGGCTTCATTTAATATCCGCTGATAAGTTTCAAAACCCACATCAGCAATAAAACCACTCTGTTCACCACCAAGAAGGTTTCCCGATCCCCTGATGTCAAGATCCTGCATAGCTATATTAAATCCGCTGCCAAGCTCCGAAAATTCTTCAATTGCCTTGAGCCTTCGCCTGGCTTCATGTGTGAGCGTGCTGAGGGGAGGTGCCAGGAGGTAACAAAAAGCTTTCTTATTCGAACGCCCCACTCTTCCCCTGAGCTGATGCAATTCTGACAGGCCAAAGTGGTGAGCATCATTAATAAAAATTGTATTTGCATTTGGTATGTCAAGACCCGATTCAATAATTGTAGTTGCCAGAAGCACATCATAATCGCCCTGAATAAAATCGTACATCACATTTTCAACATGAGGGCCATCCATTTGCCCGTGTACAATTGCGGTTTTAACGTTTGGACAAATCCGGTTGATCTGTGCCTGAATCTGCTTAATGTTTTCAACTCTGTTGTGAATAAAAAATACCTGTCCGTTTCTTGAGACTTCATATTCAATGCCTTCCTTTATAATCTCTTCATTGAAGCCATGCAATTCAGTTACAATCGGCATCCTGTTCGGAGGAGGGGTGTTTATAATTGACAGGTCGCGGGCTCCCATGAGGGAGAACTGTAATGTACGGGGAATAGGAGTGGCAGTAAGAGTCAGGGTATCAACATTTGCTTTGATCTTCTTAAGTTTCTCTTTTACTGAAACACCGAATCTCTGTTCTTCATCAATCACCAGCAGCCCCAGATCTTTAAATTTAACGTCCTGCCCGACAAGTTTATGAGTACCTATAATTATATCTATTTTACCTTCAGCCAGTTGCGAAAGTATCTTTTTCTGGTCAGCTGCTTTTTTATGGCGACTTATATATTCGATATTACATGGAAATCCCTTGAGCCTCGATGAAAATGTCTTATAATGCTGGAGGGCAAGTATTGTTGTTGGAACAAGTACAGCAGTCTGTTTGCTGTCGGAAGCCGATTTGAATGCTGCTCTGATTGCTATTTCTGTTTTACCGAATCCTACATCACCGCAAACGAGCCGGTCCATTGGGTGAGCGGCTTCCATATCGCTTTTAACAGCCACTGAGGCAGTCAATTGATCGGGAGTGTCTTCGTAAATAAATGAGGCTTCCAGTTCGCGCTGCAGGTATGAATCGGGTGAAAAAGAAAATCCGGGCGATGCCATTCTCTTTGCATAAAGGTGTATCAGATCTTTGGCAATGTCTTTAACTCTGCTTTTAGTATTCTGCTTCAGTTTCTGCCATGCACCGGATCCGAGCTTGTAAATTTTGGGCTCCGAGTTATCTTTCCCCTTATATTTTGATATCCGGTATAAGGAGTGAATCCCAACATAAAGGATATCATTATCCCTGTAAACCAGCTTAATTGCTTCCTGTATCTTCCCGTTAACCTCAATTTTTTCAAGGCCGCCAAATTTCCCGATCCCATGATCGATATGTACCACGTAATCTCCGGGATTAAGCCCTGTGAGCTCTTTTACCGAAATACTTTCTTTTTTTGTAAAATATCCTCTTATCCTGAATTTATGATACCTGTCAAAAATCTGGTGGTCTGTAAATACCGCGATCTTCAGGTCATGATCTGTAAATCCACTATGTAGATTAAGCAACAACGAATTAAAATGTGTTTCAGGATTAATTTCTGCAAAAATATCCCTGAGTCTCTCAATCTGTGATTCACTTTCTGAGATAATGTAAGTCACATATCCATCAGCATAGTTAGATAAAAGCTTTCCGCTCAGCAATTCAAAATTTTTGTTAAAAACTGGTTGAGGTTCAGTATGAAACTCAAATCTGATGTCAGGTTCGAAAATGCTGTGCTTACCAAACTCAAGCATCCTGAATTTTGAACAATTGTCCAGAAAATGGTTACCTGTCATCACAATCTCTTTCTTGTCGGATATCTGTCCCGATTCTTCCCTTTGAGTTGTCTGGAAGAAGATATTGTTGATTTTTTCCTTAATATATTCTGCATCCTCAATCCATATCAGCGAGGATGGTGGTAAAAAGTCAGTGAAAGAATCACTGACCTCCTCAATTGATATATCCTGGATGTTAGGGATAATTGAAATCTGTTTGTGAATACTCACCGACAACTGATCATCAGTGTTAAATGATCTGATCGTTTCAACTTCTTCCCCAAAAAAATCTATACGATAGGGCAGATCAGCAGAATATGAGAATACGTCAGCAATACTTCCTCTTATTGAATACTGTCCTGGTTCATAAACAAAATCAGTGCGTACGAAATTATATTCATGAAGCATCTCCTCAAGAAACTCCAGGGAGATCTTGTCTCCTTTGTTCAAATTGAAGGTGTTCTTTTTCAGGTTTTTTCTACTGACAACTTTTTCCATTGCCGACTCAGGATAGGTAACGACTATTCCTTTTCTTTTTCCTGAGGCCAGATGATTCAGAACTTCTGTACGAAGAACAATATTCGCAGGTTCTGTCTGTTCATACTGAACTGACCTTTTGTAGGTGGATGGAAAAAAGAAGACTGATTCATCACCAAGAAAAGAAACCAGGTCATTGTAAAAATAGGCAGCATCTTCTTTTTCAGGGATAATCACCACATGAGTTGTCTGGGTTTTATGAAAAACCAGCGACATGACCATCGCCCTTGATGAACCTGAAAGTCCTTCTATACGGATCTTATCTTTCTTGTCAGCATTAATTGTATCGATAAGAGATGGAAGGACAGGATGTGATTTATATTGAAAAGTTATATCGTTTTCTTTCATTAAAATAACAGCGGCAGAGAAATTATTAACATATAATTATTTCGCAAAGATAATGATCTGTCAACAATCTGATATTATTCAAAAATTAATCATCCGGAGGTGAAACCAGAAATTCTTCTGTCTTTCTTACCATGTTTTTTGATCCGACATAAAAAGGAGACCGCTGGTGCAGCGTTGACGGAGTAATATTCAATATGTTCTGTTTACCATCGGAAGCAAATCCACCAGCCTGTTCAGCAATAAATGCAATGGGATTACATTCATAAACCAGTCTTAATTTTCCAAGCGGTGCTTTTTCGTTTGCAGGATATAGAAAAATTCCACCGCTGAGAAGATTTCTATGAAAATCCGAAACCAGTGAACCTATGTATCTCGATGTGTATGGCCTGTGGGAATATTCATCTTTCTCCTGGCAATATTTTATATATTTTTTTATGCCTGAAGGAAAATGTATGTAATTACCTTCATTTACAGAGTATATCGATCCATCTTCAGGTGTTCTGATATCAGGATGTGAAAGACAGAATTCTCCGATTGACGGATCAAGCGTAAATCCATTAACACCATTTCCTGTTGAATAGACCAGCATCGTCGAAGATCCATATACAATGTAACCTGCAGCAACCTGCTTTGATCCTTCCTGAAGAAAGTCTTCATTTCTGACCTTTTCTCCCCGCTGTGTGATTCTCCTGTAAATAGAGAAAATAGTTCCAACCGAGACATTAAAATCAATATTTGAGGATCCATCGAGCGGGTCAATACATACAACATATTTACCTTTCGAAGCAAAAGTTTCGGAAAAAACTATTTCATTCTCATTCTCTTCCGTTGCGACACCACAGCACTCACCACTGGAAAGGAGAGCGCTAATGAAAACCTCATCGGCATAAACATCCAGTTTCTGCTGATTTTCTCCCTGGACATTAACATCTCCTGCGCGGCCGATAATATCAACAAGTCCGGCTTTATTAATTTTTTTATTAACCATTTTGGCGGCGGTTCCGATATGACTCAACAGGCTGGATAGTTCTCCCTTTGCATAGGGGAAATCTTTCTGCTTCAGAACAATAAAATCATTGAGAGTAGTAATCTTGTAATTTTCCATGTTCTTCCTTTGAGCACCTTTGTGTAAACCTTCGTGTTACTTTGTGGTAAAAAAACTTTATTAAACCACAAAGGGTCACAAAGTAAAACACAAAGGTACACAAAGGGTTCAAAAATATTAATTGACATCAAACAGTTCATCCCGCTGTAGAAAAAAGTAAGGCATTTATTAATGCATAATGGGTAGAAATTATACTTTTATCACAAAATAACAGTAATGAAGGTATTTAAGTTCGGGGGAGCATCGGTAAAAGATGCTGCAGGGATAAGAAATCTTGCAAAAATTGTATCAGCCGAGTCAGGTGATCTGGCAATTGTCGTTTCTGCTTTAGGAAAAACCACAAATGCTCTTGAAAAAGTTCTTAAATCGTGGTTGAACGATGATGAGAGATTTAATGTTCTCCTGGATGAAATATATGCAGGATATTTGCTGATTATCAAGGAACTTTTCGGACAACGTTCAGCGGTCAGCGGAAAGATCGATGAATCCTTTGCCTCGATGAGAGATTATTTAATGACAGCTGTAAAAGGGAAATACGATTTTGAATATGATCAGGTCGTTTCGTATGGTGAAATCTGGTCAACAATTATGGTTGCTGAATATCTGAAAAAGAACTTTCAGGATGTAGAATGGTGCGATATCAGGGAAAGCCTTTTGACAGACGACAGGTACAGGGATGCAAATGTTCTATGGAGTGAAAGCGCCGTCAGAATACGGAACATTTTTAACTTCAGCAGGAATAGAATTTATATTACCCAGGGTTTTATAGGAGGAACTTTTACTGGTCAGACAACAACTCTTGGGAGGGAAGGGTCGGACTATACAGCAGCTATACTCGCAAATATGCTTGATGCTGAATATGTTGTAGTATGGAAAGATGTTCCGGGTATCCTTAATGCCGATCCCAAATGGTTACCTGATGCCAAAAAACTTGATGAGATTTCTTATAAGGAAGCTGTTGAAATGGCTTTCTCGGGAGCAAAAATTATTCACCCGAAAACAATTAAACCGCTTCATAATAAAAATATTCCTCTGTACGTCCGTTCATTTCTTTTTCCTGAGGAAAAAGGGACCTTAATAAAAACAGATGCAATATTTAAAAATCTTCCTGTTTTTATAAAAAAAGAGGATCAGATTTTGATCTCAATTCTGCCCAAGGATTTCTCTTTTGTGATGGGTGATAATCTGAGCAGGATCTTTCATTCATTTATGGTACATGGAATTAAAGTGAACCTGGTAGAGGCCAGTGCAATAAGTATAGATGTTTGCGTTGATGATGAAAGGCCAAAAGTCGATTCTCTCATTGATGATCTCAAAAATGAATATTCTGCAGTATATAATGAAAATGTGGAAATGCTTTCTATCAGGCATTATACGCCTGAAGCAATGGCCCGGATTACTGTGGGAAGGGAAATTCTTCTGGAACAGAGGACCAGGAGTACTGTAAGATTTGTTGTAAGAAAAGACCCCTCTGTCGCTGCGCGACATCTCCCCTAAAGGGGCGAAAAATCACTTCCGTTTATGGAATTTCTCCCCCCACCGGGGGGAGCGGCCGAAGGCCGAGGGGGTCACCACTGCCAGTACGCACCACCGGTGGGAGTACCCGAAGAGGGAAGGGGGTCTTATCTGTCAAACATCAGTCTCTGTCCCCGGTACTCCTCATTAATTACTCCATTATCATAAACAATTGTCCCATTCACAATTGTTTTAACCACCTTTGATTGAAATGTGACACCTTCAAATGGTGACCATCCGCATTTATAGAGGATATTGTCTTTCGAAACACTCCATGGACTTGCAGGATCAACAAGGCATAAATCAGCCTGATAGCCTTCCCTTATGAAACCTCTGTTCCTGATATTGAAAAGAATAGCAGGATTATGGCACATCTTTTCCACAATTTTCTCGAGACTGAAAATTTTTCTGTGCCAGAGCTCAAGCATAACAACCAGGGAATGCTGAATAAGCGGACCGCCGGAAGGTGCTTTAAAATAGCTGTTTCCTTTTTCTGTTAAAGTATGAGGAGCATGATCGGTAGCAATTATGTCGATAATATCATTGTTCACACCATTGATCAGGGCATCCCTGTCAAATCTGGTTTTTATTGCAGGATTCCATTTGATCAGATTTCCCAGTTTTTCGTATGATGATTCATCAAACCAAAGATGGTGAATGCAAACCTCTCCAGTGATTTTCTTCTGATCTAAAGGCAATGCATTGCTAAAAAGTTTAAGCTCGTCGGCAGTTGAAAGATGAAGTATATGAAGCCGAGTATTATATTCTTTCGCAAGGTTTACCGCATGCGATGAAGAACGAAAGCATGCTTCCCGGCTACGGATAAGCGGATGCATTTTAACAGGAACATCCTCCCCGTATTTTTCCATATAAATCTCACAGTTCTTCCTGATCATGGGTTCGTCTTCACAATGAGCTGTAACAGGCAGAGTGGCTTTTGCAAAAAGCTCCCTTAAAGCATTTTCGTTGTCAACCAGCATGTTGCCTGTTGAAGAACCCATGAATAACTTTATTCCACATACGCTTGACTTATCTACCTTCAGAACTTCGTCGAGATTTGTATTTGTGGCACCTAAATAAAAGGAGTAATTGGTAAGTGAGTTTTCGGAACCAATCCGGTATTTTTCATTAAGTATATCGATAGTTACTGTTTGCGGGTTGGTGTTGGGCATGTCCATAAACGAAGTAACACCTCCGGCAACCGCAGCACGCGATTCGCTGTAAATATCACCTTTATGAGTCAGTCCGGGTTCTCTGAAGTGTACCTGATCGTCTATTATACCAGGGATCAGCAGTAACCCTGTTGCATCGATTATCGTTGTTCGGGAAGGTATCGTAAACTCATCGGCAGATCCTATTGAACTAATGAGTTCATCTTTGATAAGCAGATCGTTCCTGAATGATCTGCCTTCATTGATTATTGTTGCATTTTTGATAAGGGTGTTGCTCATGGAATCATTGTTTCACTTCCCTTGTTTTTTACCCCCTGAATCCCCCCAAGGGGGACTTAGAACTTGGCCTCTTTTCTTGGCCCCCCCTTTGGGGGGGTTGGGGGGTAAGAGATCAGGGGTCTTTAAGGTGTTTATATATATAAAGGTATACTTACTTCCTTGTATCTTTTATGAAGTAACTTCTTATCTTCATTCTTAATACTCCCCATAATGCTTCGTTAAAGATTCCGCCGGACATTTTTGAAGCGCCCAGCTTCCGGTCTGTGAAAATAATCGGAATTTCAATTATTTTATATCCCAGTAACCATGTTTTAAATTTCATTTCAATCTGGAAGCCATATCCAACCGATTTGATTTTGTCAAGCCGGATATGCTCAAGTACCTCTTTTTTATAACACTTGAATCCTGCAGTTGTATCCATTACTCTCATACCAGTTATAATCCTTACATATATTGAGGCAACATACGACATAAGAACCCTGGAGAGAGGCCAGTTAACAACATTTACTCCACTTATATATCTTGATCCGATGGCCAGATCAGCACCATTCTCTGAGCAGGCCTGGAACAGTCTGACCAGATCCTGCGGGTCATGCGAAAAATCTGCGTCCATTTCATAAATGTACTTATAGCCTTTTTCGAGAGCCCACTTAAAGCCTGCTATATATGCAGTACCGAGCCCCAGTTTATCAGGTCTCTCCATCAGAAAGAGGTTCGGGAATGATTTCTGGAGTTCTTTGACAATGGCAGCAGTACCATCAGGGGAATTATCATCGATAACAAGAATATCAAAGGCAATTCTAAGGGAAGAAATTGATTTAACAATTGCTTCAATGTTTTCCCTCTCCTTATATGTAGGGATAATCACTATATTTGACATTTCTTCCATATTAATGCGAAAATAAGGAAATTCATTTAATGGACACTATATCAAAAAGATTATTTGAATTTATCCTGGCATTAATTTGGTTGTAAAACAGTTAATAATTGTTTACGCTTTTAAATCAGATAAAATATAAGGACTTCCGGTAATTTTTTTTTATGAAAACATCTTTTTGGATTTTTATTCCTCTTTTACTGATTTGTTCTGATGCAATCTCTCAGGAGAAGAACTGGCGACTCGATGTATTCAGTTTTTTTGACAACACCGAATTTGGACGATCAGCAGTCAAGATCCCTCAAACTATGGCAGGTGTTCAGGTAGCTCCTGAATTTGGAGTTGTGTGGGATACTGTGAATAAGGTGAATATAGGTGTAAACCTGCTTCATGAATTTGGAAGCCCAAATGCAATAGATAAGTTTTATCCGACTGCATATTATGAACTGCGCAAAAGATCGGTAAGTTTTTTAATGGGTGCATTTCCCCGGTCGCTTGTTATTGATAATTACCCTCGTCTTTTTTTCCAGGATTCCATTTCATATTATCGTCCCAATATAAATGGGATTTTTTGGGAATACAAACAGAACCAAAGCTATTTTAACCTCTGGCTTGATTGGACAGGACGACAATCAAAAACAGTCCATGAGGCGTTTTTCATGGGTTTTAGCGGAAGGTATCAGCCAGGTATTTTTTATTTTCAGCATTTCGGTTACATGTTTCATTTTGCGGCGAAGATGGATCCTGTTGTTGAAGAAGCTCTTCATGATAATGGTCTTTTCCTTACTTCTGCAGGGATAGATCTTTCAGGAAGAACCTTTTTCAGGAAACTTGAAACTAATGCAGGGTGGGTATTAGGGTTGGAACGTTCACGGGCTGATAATACAGGATGGATTTCTTTAAACGGATTCCTCATGGAAACCAGGTTAGAATATAAATGGTTTGGGTTATTCAATACTTTCTATAAAGGCTCAGGATTGATGTATTTTTATCGTGATCATGGGAATGAACTTTACTGGGGCGACCCGGTATTCCGGGCTAAGACTTATGACCGTTCGGATTTCTATGTGAATTTTCTTCATAACCAGATCATCGACATTAAACTTACCTATTCACTGCATTTTCTGGAGGGCCGGATTTACCACGAACAAATGCTTAAGGTTATTGTTAACCTTAATTCCCCCAGAAATTGAATCGATGTAACATGCATATAATAAGACAGATAAAATTCAGGAGTTATTATTTTTAAAAATTCAGGAGTTTTTTTTTAATTCTTTACTTGTCAGAAAAGAATCAATTTATATCTTTGCAACCCTTTAGGACAAATAGTTGATTGAGGAGCA
>CAWHIG010000002.1:0-242321 GCA_963829255.1 uncultured Bacteroidales bacterium | reverse complement strand
AAGCATGGTGCATGGTGCAGGGTGCAGGGTGCATGGTGCATGGTGCAGGGAAATACTACCAGTTACTTTTAACCAGCGCACAGGATTCAGCACCCAGTACCCGGTATGGGGGGATTTTTAAATCTTTTTTCTTATATTTCATTTTTATTTATATTTTTGCACCCGCTACTTTTCCCGCCCAGATGGCGAAATTGGTAGACGCGCTAGTTTCAGGGACTAGTGTCAGTAATGATGTGCAGGTTCGAGTCCTGTTCTGGGCACAGAAAACGGTGTAACGGCGTAACGGCCTAACGGCTCAACGGCGGGAACCAACAAAGTTCTTTAAGAAGCAAAATTAATATAGGGTAAAAAGCCATTGTGCCATTGTGCCATTGTGCCTTAAAGCCTTTACTCGCCCAGATGGTGAAATTGGTAGACACGCCAGCTTGAGGGGCTGGTGCTCGCAAGGGTGTGCAAGTTCGAGTCTTGTTCTGGGCACCAAAAAAACCAGATTGTATTTTACAGTCTGGTTTTTTTATTTAATAACAAACACGACTCACGACGCACGACATAAGGCAAAGCTTAAATATTACTCTTACCCTGTGTCCTGTGTCGTGAGCCTTGCAGCCTACTTAATTATCGAATCATAAATTGCCTGAAGTATTTCAGACCTTATATTCATATCAGACAAAAGGTTGTTATTCCGCGATGGATATACCCTGTTGCATAAGAAGACGTAAGTAATGTCGTATTCCGGATCGACCCAGACAAATGTCCCGGTATAGCCTGAATGTCCGAAACTTGACGGTGAGGCACTTCTTGTCGGATAAGATTCATTTTGTGAAAGCTGTGAATTATTCAGCAGAGGTTTATCAAATCCCAATCCCCTGCGATTGTTATTTTCCGGAAATTGGACCCGTGTATATTCTTCCATTACATTCCTGCCGATCAGCTGCTGTCCGCCGTATTCGCCCATCCTGCGGTAGAGCTCCATCAGCTTCATGATATCATTTGCATCGGAAAACAAGCCTGCGTGGCCTGAGATTCCTCCTAACATGGCGGCTCCTTCATCGTGAACTGTCCCATGCAAAAGCTGTTTCCTGAATAGAGAGTCATACTCGGTTGGTACTATCCTGTCCATCGGGAATTTCTTATATGGGTTGAAAACTGTTACCATAGCACCTATTTTTTTATAGATGCTGTCTGTTACAAAATCATACCATCTCTGTCCGGATAATTTTTCTATAATCTCAGGAGCAATAATGAAGGTCAGATCTGAATAGAGATACTTTTTCTCACCCAGGGGACTCTTTTTTATTTCATTAAAAATCTTCTTCCTGTAATTCCTATTGATATAAAGACCTTGTGCTACTTCAAGTGGATATCTTTTATTATATTGATAATCAAAGATATGAGATTTGAACTTTCCATTCTTTTTAACCGTCTCTTTCCAGAATGATATAAAAGGGGTAAGTCCCGCCTGATGAGTAAGTAAATCTCGCAACACAATATTCCCCTTATTGGTTCTTCTGAAGTCAGGAAGATAATGACCCAATGTTTCATCAGGAGAAAACTTTCCTTCGGTGTTGAGAAGCATAAGTCCGGCTATCGTTGAGGTTATCTTGGTTACAGACGCCAGATCATACAGATCATCTTCCCTTACGGCAATTCGGTTATCGTAGGTCTGAAATCCATAGGCTTTACGGAATACAACAACTCCTTTTCTTGCAGCCATGACCACACATCCCGGATAGGCTTTGGCCAGAAGACCGGCCCTGACTATTGAGTCAATTTTGGGGTATAGGATTCCTGATGACATACCCACGCTTTCAGGTAAGCCATATTGAACTCTGATGTTACCCGGGGTGGTAATTCCATAATCTTCACGCCATTTATTATTTATAGTTACCGGAAGGGAACCCCTGGCTCCGATGCCTCCGAATATCAGCTGGGCAGACAGATCTTCAGTGTATTCATTCTCCTGGTATGCAAGGATGAGCCCTTCTGAGTTCTGAAGTATATCTGCTTTTTCAATTCCATATGGGTTGCCAAACCATGTTATAATTGTTTTGTTAGCTGCAATCAGCTTTTCAAGGAAATGATTCAGCTCCGGTTTTATTCCGAATCCAAGATTAGGCCTCTGATCTAGACCAAAAACCCCTGCGATCACCAGATTATATCCTGTAAGTTTTTTCAGGAGTTTATTACATGCGGCTGAGTCGGCAGGATCTATGAAGAAATGGTCGGCAGGATAATAATCAGCAATTCGACTTTGAAATGATGAGATCGTGTCGCTGTTTACTGCTATTGTGGCAATTTTGAGATTTTGCAGATCTCTTACCGGAATAATCTCATGGTTGTTGTTAAGCACGGTTAATGCATTCGCATAAAGATCACGTATTAATGCACTGGAGGTCATGGGTGATAGCTCCCTGCCGATATTCTCATCATTTATTTTATGTGGTTTATTTAAACCCGCCCAGTATTTCAGAGCAAGCACTTTTCTGCACTTTTGAGTTATATCATCATTTGTCAGTTTTTTCAGTGCGATATAGTTCCTGGTTTCCCTGATGGCAGCATCTACATCTGTCACAAATTCAACCACGTCATTTCCGGCCTCAAGAGCTTTAGCTTCGGCTTCACCCGGTTTAAAGAATTTTGTCACCGCCTTCATCATCATAGCATCGGTTACTACAAGTCCTTTGAATCTCATTTCGTCCTTCAGAAGGCCATTAACAATGACAGGAGAAAGGGTGGACGGCAGGCCGGATGTGGTATCGAGAGAGGGTAAATTGAGGTGTGCAACCATTATACTTCCTATTCCTTCGCCAATCAGCTTCCGGAAGGGATACAACTCAATACTGTCGAGTCTTGCGAGTGAATGGGTTATTAATGGCAAATCAAGATGTGAATCAACATTTGTATCGCCGTGTCCGGGAAAATGTTTACCTGTTGCCAGGATGCCATTGTCCTGTAGTCCTTTCATATACATGATGCTTTTTTCTGTCACTTTTTCCCTGTTTTCTCCGAATGAACGGTAGTTGATCACCGGGTTCTGAGAATTATTGTTGATGTCGAGAACCGGAGCAAAGTTAACCTGCATTCCAAGCCTTTTGAATTGCGATGCAACTGCTTTGCCAAACTGATAGATGAGTGAATCATTTTGTATTGCACCCAGTGTCATCTGAAATGGGAACTTTTCAACATTTTCAATCCTCATGCCGATTCCCCATTCTGCGTCAAGTGATATAATGAGAGGCACTTTAGAAATTTTCTGGTAATAATTGGTCAGTTCGGCCTGTTTTGAAGCTGTGCCCTGAAAGAAAATGATACCCCCTATACCATATTTCCTGATAATATCACTCACTTCAATTTCATGCGAGATATCTCTGTTGGAATAACCGGCAATAAATATACATTGTGCTATTTGCTGATCTGGCGTAAGGGTCTTCATAACCGAATCGACCCATGGATGGTTCATATATTTTAAAAACGGAGGATCGGATTTCTGTGCGGCAATATCATTAATCAATAAAAGCCCAATTGTAAGCAGGACAAAAGTTTTTATTGATTTTATTAAACTCATAATAATGTGTGTTTAGATAGTGAATTACAGTTCATATTAGATTTTAAATCCAATCAAAAGTAATATTTTAAAATATGAAAATATTATATAATTTCCAGCAGATTGTGCAGATGTTGCCTGATCTTAATTGTTAATCTGTGGAAATCTGCGATATCAGCGGGAAACAATTTTTATCGGCTTTAATTATTATTTTTACGAAATATTATCAGGCTTCATCTATGGCGAAAAGCAGTGGCAGGTTGGTTTCCCTTGATATCTTCAGGGGATTAACTGTGGCTTTTATGATTATTGTAAATAATCCGGGAAGTTGGAATTTTGTTTATCCTCCGTTGAAGCACGCAGAATGGAATGGCTGTACTCTGACAGATCTCGTCTTTCCATTCTTCCTTTTCATTGTAGGAATGTCAACCTGGTTCTCATTAAAAAAATATGGGAATGAGCTGAATGGAAGTTCCATACTCAGGATATTCAGGCGCACAATTACAATCTTTGCCCTTGGCCTGTTCCTGGAAATCTTCCCGTATTTTGCCAGAGATTATTCAACCCTCAGAATAATGGGTGTGCTTCAGCGTATTGCTTTAGCTTATGGATTGGGAGCATTGCTTTGCCTGACTGTAAGACGTAACTATTTGTGGATACTGATCGCAGTTCTGCTTCTTATTTACTGGGGATTGTTAGCATTTTTGGGTGGACCCGGACCGTATACTCTAGAAGGCAACTTCGTGCTTAAGGCAGATATTGCTATTCTGGGGAGAAATCATCTTTACAACGGATTCGGAATTCCATTTGATCCGGAAGGGTTGTTTAGCACAATTCCAGCTATATGCACAGTTATTATCGGTTATTTTACGGGAGAAATGGCCGGGAAGGGATCTGCAAACGGAAAGACTGTCATTAAGATATTACTTCTGGGGATTGCAGCAACAGGTCTCGGATACTTATGGAACATTATTTTCGCTATAAACAAACCACTCTGGACAAGTTCATACGTTCTTTTTACTGCCGGAATTGCTATGGGTGTTTTTTCGATAATCTACCTGATAGCCGATGTTTTAAAATTCCAGGTCGTGGGAGTATTCTTTATGGTTTTTGGCACAAATGCCCTGTTTTCCTATTTTCTTGCCGGAATTTTGACTAAAATATTATTATTCATTCAGATACATTCAGGAACAGAAAAGGTTACCCTTCACAGTTGGTTTTATGATAAAGTCTGCGTTCCGTTTGCCGGTAATCTCAACGGCAGCCTGATGTATGCAGTCATCGTAATGATGTTAATCTGGGGAATGGCATTGATTCTATACAGGAAGAAAATCATGATTAGATTATAAAGACAATCCACCTTCTCCGCCAACTGGCGGATACGGTGGACGAAGAAAGACAAAAGACAGAAACGGATAATGAGCAACGCGTAACGAATAGCATTATGAGTGAAATAGACATAGTATCAAATGGATACAAAGAATTGTTCGGCGATTCTGAAATAAAAATATCAGCCTTACCGCAATCGGGTTCCGACAGAAAATATTTTAGAATAAATGCGCGCAACAGAAGTATGATCGGAGCATATAATCCAAACCCTGAAGAAAATGAAGCATTTATCGGTTTTACTAAACATTTCATTTCAATTGGACTCCCGGTACCGGAGATCTATGGATATCTGCCCGGGAAATTCGTCTATTTTCTTAAGGATCTTGGTGATATAAACCTGTTTACCTGGCTTCAACAAAGGCAAAGCGGGGCAGGTTTTGATGATGCAGCTGAGAATCTGTACCGGAAAATTCTTGACAGTCTGATTCATTTCCAGGTAAAAGGTATCGACGGTCTGGATCTGGATCTTTGCTATCCTCACAAAAGTTTCGACAGACAATCGATGATGTGGGATTTGAATTACTTTAAATACATGTTCCTTAAGCTGGTAGCTGTTCCTTTTAATGAAAGAAGATTGGAACATGATTTCAATTTGCTTGCTGATTTTCTTCTTGAGACCCATCAGGATTTTTTCCTTTACCGCGATTTCCAGTCGGCAAATGTGATGTTGGTAGGAGAGGAACCATGGTTCATTGATTATCAGGGCGGAAGGAAAGGCGCTCCACAGTATGATGTTGCTTCACTCTTGTACGATGCTAAAGCTCATATCCCAGAACAATCACGTCAAAAACTTCTTGATTATCATATAAGTAATTTCTGTTCAGTATCAGGAGAAAGTCCAACAGAATTCGTCGGATACTATGCAGGTTTCAGTATGATAAGACTAATGCAGGCTCTGGGTGCATTCGGTTTCAGAGGATTGTATGAAAAGAAACCGACTTTCACCGGAAGTATAGTCCCGGCTGTTATCCTCTTAATTCAACTGATCGATTCAGGGCAACTTCCATTGTCCCTTCCGGAGCTATTCCAGACTGTCAGGTTAATACCTGAAGTTAATGTATATCAAAGGTTAGCAAAAGGAGAGTCGGCTGATTGAAAGATAAAAGATTTTTACTTAGACAGTTTTAAGAAGGTAAGTACATGAAAGCAATGATTTTTGCTGCAGGATTAGGCAAGCGACTTGGGAAGATAACTGAGAGTATTCCTAAAGCTCTGGTTGATATAAATGGGAAATCAGTGCTTCAGATGGCAGTGGAGAAATGTACTCTGTACGGCTTTAATGATATCATAATAAATGTGCATCATTTCGCAGATATGGTTGAAGATGAGGTAAGAAGACTTAACAAAATGGGATTCAGGATCTCAGTCTCCGATGAGAGAGATAAACTTCTTGAAAATGGCGGAGGGCTCTATAAGGCCCGTGATTTCTTTGGAAAAACTCCGTTCCTTCTGTATAACACAGATATAATATCAGATCTTGATCTATCAGCGCTATATAGTATGCATCTTAAAAAAAAGGGTCTGGCTACCCTGGCCGTCAGGCATCGTCCCGGAAAACGATTTCTGCTGGTTAATAAAGAAGGTAAGTTGCAGGGATGGCGAAATATATCAACGGGGGAACAGATACTTGCATGTGATAAGGAAGAAGGGATATCAGAAATAGCATTTTCAAGTATGCATATTGCTGAACCGGAGATATTTAATTATATGAAAGAAGGCATTTATTCTATGATTGACCTCTATCTTAATCTTGCCAAAGAACATAATATTTATACCTTAAAACATGATGAAGGCTATTGGATAGACATTGGTACTCCTGAGAGTCTTGAGTATGTAAGAAAGCTACTCCTGGCGAAGTAGGATGGTGCGGGTTGCATGTTGCAAGGTGAATGTCGATAGTGCTCTTACCCTGCACCCTGCATCTTGCACCGTGCACCAATTTACAGTTTCCAGAATGTTTTCGTGAAGAGAGTGAAGACAGTAATTATCTCAAGTCTTCCGATTATCATCAGTAGGCTCAGAATTACCTTGCTTACCTCCGGCAGATGGGCAAAACTGCTCATTGGGCCGACAGTACCGAGACCTGGCCCGATTCCTGCCATACATGTTGCCACTGAACTTGAAGCAGTTACCGGATCAACACCTGTTATTACTATGATAATTGTCCCAAGCACAAAGATAAACAGGTATAGTATAACAAAGGAAAGTACAGAAATATTAGTATTCTCAGCAACGCTTTTACCATTTAATCTTATAAAAGAAATTGATTTGGGGTGGTTGAGTTTGACAAATACATTTTTAATGTTTTTAATAACAATCAGGTGCCTTGCCATCCTGATCCCGCCACCAGTTGAACCGGTGCTTGCCCCGGCGAACATCAATAGAAAGATAAGAATAACCGCTGCTCCGGGCCAGACAAGATAATCGGCTGATCTGAATCCGGTACATGTAATAATTGAAATAATCTGGAAGAATCCTTCCCTGAATGATTCCTCAAACGTTCTGGTCGAATTCACCAGGAGGATTATAGTAGCAATTGCGCCGGCAATCAATACCACTGAAATATAGAACCATAACTCCTCATTCTGTTTGACTCTCTTGAAGTTAAGCTTTATCAGATAATAGTAAATAACCTGGCTTGTACCGGCAAGGAACATGAATATCATAACAATATATTGGCTGTAAGATGAATAGTACATCAGGCTATTATTCCTGGTGGAAAAACCTCCAGTTGCTACAGTGCCAAATGAGTGACAGATGCTATCAAACAGGTTCATATCACCAATGTTCAAAAGAATTATTTCTGCTATGGTTAGCCCCAGGTATATTAACAGAACTCTGAATATTATAGCCTTTGTTTTTGGATGTATCTTTTCTCTCATTGAGGATTCAAGACTAAACAGCTGATAACCTGTAGCTCTGATGGAGGGGAGGATAATTATTAAGATAACTATTATCCCTATTCCGCCAATCCAGTGTGTAAGGCTTCTCCAGAAAAGTATTGAGTAGGGCAATATCTCTACATTTTTCAGAATAGAAGAACCTGTGGTGGAAAGCCCTGATGTGGACTCAAAGAATGCATCAATAAATGAAGGAATTGCACCACTTATCAGATAAGGTAAAGCTCCTAATAATGAAAAAACTACCCAGGATAACGTAACTGACAGAAATCCATCTCTGTTGCTGAATTTATTTGGATCAGCTTCTCGGGATATGGAGTAAAATATTACAGACAGCGATAGTGTAATTGCGGCTGACCAGATGAAAGGGTATGGAGACTCCCTGTAAATAGCAACCACAGGCAAACATATTAGAAAGGCTATTGTTTCTATAAGCAGGATAGTACTTATTATACGTATAATTAACAGTGGATTGATCAGCTTCATACTCAGGTTTCAGTATTTTGAAGATACAAATATAATCAGAATTAGTAAACTGTGCGCGGTACCTAATTCCTGGTACCAGGTGCCCGATCTGTTTTACTGTTTGCTTATGCTTTGCTGCATTTTGCATTATTATTCTTTTCCCATTGTCTTATACTTTTATCTTTTTACTTTTGTCTTTTATCTTAATTAGCTATGGGAAAAGTATTAGTAATTGGTGCAGGTGGAGTAGGGACAGTTGTAGTTCATAAAATGGCATCTCTGCCACAAATTTTTACAGAAATCATGTTAGCAAGCCGGACAAAATCCAAATGCGATGCTATTGCTGAAAAAATTGGTAAGCACCAGGTAAAAACTGCTCAGGTTGATGCAGATAATGTTTCTCAGCTGGTTAAGCTTATAAAAGAATTTAAGCCTGATATAGTTGTAAATGTTGCTCTGCCATATCAGGACCTTCATATAATGGACGCATGTCTTGAAACAGGTGTTGCATATCTTGATACAGCTAACTATGAACCGTTGGAAGAGGCCAAATACGCATATGGCTGGCAGTGGGCTTATTTCGACAAATTTAAAAAAGCAGGAATAACAGCAATTCTTGGATGCGGTTTCGACCCCGGGGTTACTTCAATTTACACCGCCTATGCTGCCAAACATCATTTTGATGAAATTCATTACCTTGATATTGTTGATTGTAATGCTGGTGATCATGGCAAACCTTTTGCTACGAATTTCAATCCTGAGATCAATATCAGGGAAGTGACACAGGAAGGTAAATACTGGGAAAATGGCAAATGGATTACAACAAAGCCTCATGAAATCCATAAGCCATTGACTTACCCGGAGATTGGACCGAAAGAATCATACCTGATTTATCACGAAGAACTGGAATCACTTGTAAAAAATTATCCGACTCTTAAGAGAGCAAGATTCTGGATGACATTCGGACAGGAATATCTTACCCATCTGCGCGTAATTCAGAATATCGGGATGGCAGGTATCGAGCCTGTTATGTTTGAGGGGAGAGAGATAATCCCAATTCAGTTCCTTAAAGCTGTGCTTCCCGATCCCGGTAGTCTTGGAGAAAACTATAAGGGTAAGACCTCCATAGGATGTCGTATCAGGGGGGTAAAAGACGGGAAAGACAAAACATATTATGTTTATAATAATTGTAGTCATGAGGCTGCCTATGCAGAAACCGGAGCCCAGGGTGTCAGCTATACCACTGGTGTCCCGGCCGCAATAGGCGCTATGATGTATCTGAAAGGAATATGGAAAAAACCCGGAGTATTCAATGTTGAAGAATTTGATCCCGATCCGTTTATGGCCGAATTGAACAAACTTGGTTTGCCATGGCATGAGCTTCATAATGTGGATCTGGAATTGTAAATAAGGCTCAATGGCACAATGGCACAACGGCTCAAGGGCAAAACACACACACACCTATTTAGGCCTATGCACCCTTGCGCCGTTGCGCCGTTGCGCCTCTGCGCCATTTACTATAAAACTATAAGATGTCAATAAATTACATAAAAATACCGTCTCCCTGTTACGTGATTGATGAAGAGAGATTTCGTAAGAACCTTTCTTTGATTAAACATGTATCTGATGAATCTGGTGCTGAAATAATTCTTGCATTCAAAGGATTTGCTATGTGGGGTGTTTTCCCGATTCTGAAGGAATACATTTCAGGTGCCGCAGCAAGTTCAGCTGACGAAGCGAGACTTTGCTTTGAAGAGATTGGATCAAGAGCACATACATATTCTCCAGTATACAGGATGAGTGATTTTGATTCGATAATAAAGTATAGTTCTCACATCACCTTTAATTCTATAAATCAGTTAAGAAAATATTCACCTAAATTAAAAACTTTTACGAAAAAAATCTCGGTGGGCTTAAGAATAAATCCGGAGTTTTCACAAGTTAGTCATGGGTTATATAATCCATGTTCTCCCGGGTCGAGACTCGGGATAATTGCTGAAGATCTGAAAGAAGGTCTTCCGGAAGGAATAGAGGGACTTCATTTTCATGTTCTTTTTGAATCAGACTCATATGCCCTGGAAAAAGTCCTTCAGGTAGTTGAAGCCCGATACGGAAAATATTTCCGCCAGTTGAAATGGATCAATATGGGTGGTGGTCATCTTATTACCAGACAAGACTATAATACTGATCATCTTATAAAGGTCCTTAAACAATTCAGGGAGAAATTTGGTCTTCATGTGATACTTGAACCCGGAAGCGCATTTGCCTGGGAAACAGGAGAACTGGTTGCAACTGTTGAGGATATTGTAGAAAACCGGGGAATCAAGACTGCTATTCTGGATGTATCGTTTACTGCCCATATGCCCGACTGCCTCGAAATGCCTTATAAGCCAAAGATATCAGGTGCAACCGACCCTGTTCCGGGAAAACCGACTTACAGAATCGGAGGTAACTCATGTTTGTCAGGAGATGTCATGGGGGAATGGTCTTTTGAAAAAGAGCTTTTCCCGGGCGATAAGATTATATTTTTGGATATGATTCATTATACGATGGTTAAAACAACGACATTTAACGGTGTGCACCATCCATCCATCGGTATCTGGACTAATGACGGCAAGTTTAAATTATTAAGGGAATTTGGTTACGAGGATTATAAAAACAGGCTTTCCTAAGTTGGATTTCTCTGTGTAGCTCTGTGTCTACTCTGTGTTACTCAGTGATAGTTCTTATTCTTTTGTTACACAGAGAGACACAGAGTCCCGATAGCTATCGGGATCACAGAGAAACACAGAGTTAAGAATCTTTTTTATATAGCATTTATTTCTTCCTGTTTATTGTAATATCAGTTACAAGCATTTTATCGGAAACCATAACGGCAGTTACAATTTTCGAAGCAACTTCAGCCGGGTCCATGAAACTGCTTATATCACGATTTTGTCCGGGAATTTTCCAGAAATCAGTTTTCATACCACCCGGATAAACAGCTATAATATTTCGTTTTGTTCCTTTTAATTCTGTTCTGAGTGCTTCTGTATATCCTCTGGCGCCCCATTTGGCGGCACAGTAGATAGTTTCTTCCGCTCTTCCGAACAAGGCTGAAGTTGACATTATATTGACAATGGTAAGTTCTTCTTCTTCAGGCGTTAATCTAAGCATTTCAGACGTGAGCAGTATCATTCCCTTCAGATTAGCTTCAAAAACCTTGTCGATATTGGCCGAAGTTGATGTATGAGCTTTTGTGAAGAGTCCTCTGCCGGCATTATTGAAAAGATATTCAACAGAAAGTGAGTTGCCGGTCAGGAATTCACCAACCTTCCTTACATCTTCTTCATTGCCTATATTACAGATCAACGATTCAGTCAATAAATTCTTTGAATCATTTTTTAATCTTGATGAAGCTTCATTAAGTTTCTCAGCGTTTCGTCCCAGGATAAGGACATTTTTACCTGATTTAGCCAGCAGACTGGCAATTTCAAGCCCAAGGCCACTTGTTCCCCCGCTTATAACTGAGATCTTTTTCATGTTAATTTTTTTCAAATATATCTAATATTCCTGACGGGTTAATCAGAATTCTTAATATGATTGTTACCCCCTTTCCTGACTCGCCTGAGCGGATATTAAATTAGACTCCTTCCTCCTTTATTTGAAAGTCTTGTAGCTTTTTATATTTTTGCGACTCAAATTCTGAGAATGCATAAGAGCCGTTTAAGAACCTGGGCACATTTGTCACTCCTTGCCGCCAATATTATATATGGCCTTAACTACTCTATTGCAAAGGCTGTTATGCCGGATCATATTAAACCGTTTGCACTTGTTTCATTAAGAAGTATTTCTGCTGCAGCACTGTTTTGGATCACAAGTCTGTTTATACCGAGAGAACCTGTCAACAGGAAAGATTTGTTATTTCTTTTCGGCTGTTCATTTTTTGGGGTAGTTATAAACCAGACTCTTTTCCTGGTGGGACTCGATATGACCACGCCCATCAACTCTTCAATAATACTCTCGACGAATCCAATTTTCGCTTTTATCTTTGCAGCCCTTATTCTAAAAGAGAGAATAACTTTTTTGAAGGGAACCGGCCTGGCTATCGGCCTTTCGGGAGTATTATTGCTGATACTGCAGAATGGAACCCCTGATCTCGCGAGCGCAACTTTTTTAGGAGATATTTATTCAATGGTAAATACTATCAGCTGGGCGTTTTATACAGTAATTATTAAACGAATGCTGGAAAAGTATCATCCTGTTACTGTAATGAAATGGACATTTTTGTTTGGAATGCTAACTAATATTCCAGCAGGCTATCATCAGTGGAGCACTATGGATTGGTCGTCTATTCCTTTAACCGCATGGCTGGAAATTGGTTTCGTTGTAGTTGGCGCCACATATCTTGGCTATCTCTTTATTACATTCGGATTGCGACGCCTTAGTCCGACTATTGTCAGTACATATACATACACTCAACCAATAATTGCAGCATATCTGGCAACACTTATGGGGCAGGATCATATTGATCTTGTTATGATTATTGCTGCCTTACTGATTTTTGCCGGTGTTTTTGTAGTAAGTTTTCAGAAGAAGAATAATTCAGTTCCCGTTTAATTGAACGCTTCATACTAATTCATGCCTTGTGCCTGCCTGTTTCTTTAACCCCCCAACGGGGGGCAGGGGGCAAACGTTCTCCGTTTTACCTATCAATCACTCCTGAACCAATCACCTCATCATCCTGATACCAGGCTGCAAACTGTCCGGGAGCAATGCCTCGCTGAGTCTTGTCAAATACTACGTATATTCCTTGTTTCCTGGAATATAAGCGAGCTGCCTGCAGTGGCTGGCGATATCTGATTCTTACCATATAATCGCGATTTTCTCCTTCTTTCATTGTTAAATCAGTCCTGATCCAGTGTACCTCATCTTTCCTGATAAACAGCCCTTTACGATTAAGTCCGGGATGAGACTGACCTTCACCGACATAAACAATATTCTGTTCCACATCAATTCCAATAACGAACAATGCTTCTTTATGACCTCCGATATTCATTCCCTTCCTTTGACCGATGGTAAAAAAATGAGCTCCGTTATGCAGCACCGATCACCGACCCTGCTGACGGATCATATTTATATGGTTCTGTAAGTTCTGCCAGTGTTTTTTCTGACACTTCTTTTTCAGGAAAACCTTCAGCAATCTGTGGGTAACTATACAATTTGACTTTTTCAACCCTTTCAACCCTTTCAACTATCTCCACTACATTTCCTTTTTTCGCCTTCAGCTTCTGTTGAAGAAATGTGGGTAAATGTACCTTCCCGACAAAGCAGATTCCCTGAGAATCCTTTCGTTGTGCGGTAGCAAGTCCAAGTTTCTCCGCAATCTTGCGGACTTCTGGTTTTGTAAGACCTCCAATCGGGAAAAGTGCTGTTGAAAGTTGTTCCTGGCTAACCTGGCAAAGAAAATAGCTTTGGTCCTTATTATCATCCTTGCCTGAGAGAAGCCTGAACATTGTTTTGTCACCTGAAAGAATTTCTTCTTTTCTGCAATAGTGCCCTGTGGCTACATAATCACCCTGAAGCTTTCGGGCTTCTTCAGCAAACGAGTCAAATTTTATTTCCCTGTTGCAAAGAACATCCGGATTGGGAGTGCGGCCTTTTTCATATTCAGAGAACATATAATCAACAACCCTCTGGCGATATGGAATGCTCAGGTCAACCTGATAAAATGGGATTTTCAGTTTTTTCGCGACCATTTCAGCAAACATCAGATCATCTTCCCAATGACAGTCGCTTTGGAGCAGTCCCGTAGTGTCGTGCCAATTCTTCATAAACAGACCGATGACGTCATAACCCTGTTCCTTAAGTATCCATGCTGCAACGCTCGAGTCCACACCTCCGGATAATCCTATAACTACTTTTTTATTCACGGTGCAAAGTTAGTTAAAAAGTCAGAAGTCAGAAGTCAGAAGTCGGAAGTCGGAAGTCGGAAGTAAGAAATCAGAGATCAGAGATCAGGAATCAGGAATCAGGAGCAAACATATGAGTTTAGAGAGTTTCCTGAAAAATCGGTAACTTTAAGCCATGGGACAAGGCACTCTTACCATATACAGCGCATCAGCCGGTTCAGGTAAAACATACAAACTGACAGCAATTTATCTTGCAAACCTTTTCAAATCAAGATATAATTACAGGAAGATCCTTGCTGTAACTTTCACAAATAAGGCTACTGCGGAAATGAAATCCAGGATTCTTGATAATTTGTATAAAATTGCTGTTGGAGAAAACTCAGATTATTTGCCCGGATTGGTTAAAGTCACAAATAAAACTGAAGATTGGATCAGGAAGGAAGCAAAAGAAATATTAAATTCAATTCTGCACGACTATTCCAGGTTCTCTGTTTCCACTATCGATAGTTTCTTCCAGAAAGTACTGAGGGCATTTGCACGGGAGGTCGGACTTCATGCAGGTTTTAATATTGAACTGGATCATAGTTCTATACTCTCTTCCGCTGTTGATGAAATGATTGCATCTGCTGCTATCGACGATCAGCTTAAAAACTGGCTTATTACTTATGCACTGTCGAATATTGATGATGAAAAGAGCTGGAATCTCAAAGATGGTATCATTAAATTGTCAGAAGAGTTGTTTAAAGAAAAATTCAAGTTACTTTCTGTTGATGAACTGACAAAACTGGAAGACAAAAAATTTCTTCTGGGGTATATTGAAAAGATCAAATCAAAATCTGTTGCTTTTGAGAAGCAGTTAACTGAATTTGGAAAAAGAGCTGATCAGATTTTTTTAAAATTTGATTTATCCGATGAGATGTTTTACCGGAAAGGGCAGGGCATACCCGGATTCATCAGATCACTGGTTTCCGGAAATGTGAGAGAGCCCAATAGTTATGTACGTGAAATTTGTAATGAGCCACCCCGCTGGTCAACAGCTAATACTGCACCTCAGTTACAACAGGCAATTGAGGGTGGCCTGGATAAAACACTCCGGGAGACAATTCATTATTATGACGAAAATATAGTTGTTTACAAGAGTGCAGAGGCTGTTCTTTCGAACATTTATGCACTGGGAATTTTATCGGATGTACTGCACAATGTTCATCAGATCACCACAAACGAAAACAGTTTTCTTCTCTCGGATGCCGGTGAATTTCTTAATCTTATTACCCGTGAAGATCAGTCTCCTTTTATATATGAAAAGATAGGAAACAGGTTTGAAAATTTCATGATAGATGAATTTCAGGATACATCAATCATGCAGTGGAATAATTTCAAGCCATTGATTGATAACAGTATGGCCGAAGGTTTTGATAATCTTGTTGTGGGAGATGTTAAACAGGCAATTTACCGTTGGAGGAATAGCGACTGGCAGATTCTGGCATCGGTACTTAATAGTATGGTCGATAATAATAGAATACTGAGTGAACCATTAACAACAAACTGGAGAAGCAGATCTAATATTATCGGTTTTAATAACTCCTTATTCTCCATTATTCCTGCTCAGATTGATGATTCACTTGCAGGAGAATTACTTCCCGGAAGTTTTAAGAAACTCTACTCTGAAGCTATTCAGGTAGATCCCGGTGATAAAGAAGGCGGATGTGTGAGACTTGAGTTCATACCAAACGGGAATGAACGGAATTGGCAGGAAATAGTACTTGAACGTCTTCCGGATGTCATTGAAACATTTCAGGACAATGGGTTTAATGCTTCAGATATTGGCATCATTGTGAGGGATGGGAAGGAGGGTGCCCTGATTCTCAAGACCCTTATCGACTATAACAATAAATGTTCACCGGAAAAAAGGAGCAGGTATAATTTCAATGCGGTATCAAACGATTCATTGTTGCTCTCAAACTCACCTGTTATAGTTTTTATAATTAGTGTGATCTCTGTTGTTAATGATCCAGAGGATTATATTGGCAGGGCAATTATGTTACGCTTCTATCTGATGGCAATTGGAAATAAAGACGCTGAGAAAATATCTCTTGTGAATGCTGAGTTGATACAAAGATCACGGGAATATTTTCCGGATGGATATGAAGATTTTCTCGACCGGATCAGACAAATGCCTTTGTTTGAAGCAACTGAAAGTATTATAAGTTTTTTCCGGCTCGGGGATTATTCATGGAATGTGGCTTTTTTAAATACTTTCCAGGATTATATAGTAAGCTTTATTGGTAATAGGAACGCTGATATTCAATCATTTATTGAGTGGTGGAAAGAAACCGGGAATAAGAAATCGGTGGTTTTGCCGGGGAATCAGGATGCAATGAGAATTCTCACCATACATAAATCAAAAGGTCTCGAATTCAAAATTGTTATTTTACCTTTTCTCTCCTGGAATCTTGACCATTTACCGTCTAAACAGCCGGTCTTATGGGTAACGCCTGATACTTCTCCGTTTAATGATCTGGGAATTGTTCCTGTTAAGTACAGCAAAGAATTGATCAACACGGTTTTTGCAGAGTATTACAAAGAAGAAAAATACTCGGTTTATCTTGACAATATAAATTTACTTTATGTTGCGTTAACCAGGGCTAAAGAAGTGTTATATGGTTTTTCAGTCGATAATCCCAAATCTGATAATACAATTGCCGGTGTGTTGAAAAAAGCTATTACTTCAGCACCTGTGTTTCAGGGAGTACCGCAATATGACCTGAATAGTAATTATAATAGCGAAAATAAGGTGTTTGAATTGGGCAAGATCCCGGAAAACAATAAGAAAACTAATGACAAATTAAATCTCAGCGCTACCCAGTATCGTGTAAGTAAGGCAATGGGATCGCTTAAACTGAAGCTTCATGGCGAGAATTATTTTTCGTCTGAAAACGTCTCTATAAGGAAAAGGATCAATTATGGGAAACTAATGCATGAGGTTTTTGAAGGGATAAATACCCGTGCAGACATTTCCGGTGCTGTCAGGAAACTTGTTCTGGAAGGCAAATTGGCTGAGGAAGAATCGGCAGACATTGAAAAAAGGGTTAATGTCCTGATTAGTATACCTCAGGTAGCTGGATGGTTTATTACTGATAACAAAGTATTGACAGAAGCCGGAATCTTGCTTCCATCAGGTCTTACCCGCAGACCTGACAGGGTGATTTTTAAAGACGGAAAAACGACTATAATCGATTTCAAATTCGGAGAGGAGAATTCCCATTATACCGAACAAGTCGACCAGTACCGAAATCTGCTTATTGATATGGGATATAAAAATATTGATGCTTTTATCTGGTATGTTGATAAAAATAAAATTGTATCTGCCTGAATGTTGCCAAAGAGAATAGAAATCAACACCTACCCGTGGGGGCATGAACGAAGATTCAATGCCTATTCCAATTATTTCAGAAGTTTGTATGGAGCAAGAGTACAGAAAGTTTCTATTGATGCCGGTTTTACCTGTCCAAACCGCGACGGCTCTAAAGGTATCGGAGGATGTACCTACTGCAACAATGATGCATTTAACCCTTCATATTGTCAGCCGGAAAAAACAGTCTCTCTACAAATTGAGGAAGGAATTGAATTTCACAAGTGGAGATATAATGAGGCAGGCACTTACCTCGCTTATTTTCAGGCATATTCAAATACCTATGATTCGCTCGGCAAACTGAAAGAACTATACAGTGAAGCTCTCAGTTATCCTGGTGTTATTGGATTGATCGTTGGTACCAGGCCCGATTGCATTGATGGGGATAAGCTGGAGTATCTCAAAGAACTCTCTGAAAAATATTATGTTGCAGTTGAGTATGGCATTGAATCGTGTTATAACAAGACTCTGGAGCGCATCAACCGTGGTCATACTTTTGAAGAAGCTGCAGGTATGGGCACAGAACGAACAGCTGACTTAGGGATTACTACCGGTGCTCATTTTATTTTTGGTCTTCCGGGTGAGAGCCGTGAGGAGATGCTTCAGGAAGCTGGAATTATTTCTCAGCTCGCCACTGACGACCATAAAATTCCATCAGTTGCAGATAATCAAGGGAACCATTATGGAAATGGAGTTTGAACAACAAACCTGATGATTTTGAGCTTTTTACATGGGAAGAGTATCTCAACTTTTTTATTCGTTTTCTTGAAAGGCTTAATCCGCGTATCGTTGTAGAACGCTTTACCGGCGAAGCACCACCGCGGTTTTTAACAGGAGAAGGCTGGGGTAAAAAGAGAACTGACCAGATAGTGAACCTTATCGAAAAGCGACTGGAAGAACTTAATACCTGGCAGGGGAGACTGTATGAAGTAAGAAGTAAGAAGTAAGAAGTAAGAAGTTAGAAAGTATAAAGTAAAAAGTAGAAAAACAATTTAAGAACTGTCACAGAGAGCCACTGAGAAGCACTGAGGGCCACAGAGAAAGAATCGAAACAAAACTCCTCTGTGTAACTCTGTGATCCCGATGGCTATCGGGACTCTGTGTAACTCTGTGTTAGTTCTTTAAAATAATATAGTCAAAGTACTAAACTCTGAACACTAAACATTCAACCAGACAGCACATGACCTATTTTCTTGAACATATTGCTCAATCACTGTATAATGAATTCGGAAACACGCTGAATCGTCATTGTCTGGTTTTTCCAAACAGAAGGGCAGGATTATATTTTCTGAAATATCTGGCTGCAAGGATAGCGAAACCTATATGGACACCCTCTATTTTGACAATTAATGAGTTGTTCAGGTCATGTTCCTCCCTGCAGACAGCAGGAAATGAAATACTTCTTTTTGAACTCTATAAAGTATACAGCAAGCTAAAAAAATCGCCTGAAAGTTTTGATGAATTTTATTATTGGGGCGATATGCTCCTGAACGATTTTGATGATGTCGACAAATATCTTGTTGATGCATCGTTGTTATTCCGTAATGTTATGGATATTAAAAACATCGATCAGCAATTTGGAAGTCTGACTGAAGACCAGGTTACAATAATTAAACGATTCTGGATTAATTTTAACCAGGATAAACCAACGAATGAAAAATCAGGTTTCATTAATATCTGGTCGATCCTTTCCGTACTGTATTCTGGTTTCAGGAACTCTCTGAGGATGCAAAATCTGGCGTATGAGGGTATGATATTCAGGGAGCTCGCCGAAAGCTCTGAAAATTATCCGGCTTCGGAAGAGCGTTGGGACCTCGTTCATTTCATCGGATTCAACGCATTGAATCAATGCGAAAAAGTCCTGATGACAAGGTTTAAAAAAGCAGGTAAAGCACGGTTTTACTGGGACTACGATAATTCCTATATAGGCGAAGGTAAGTTAAACTCTGCAGGCTTTTTTTTACAGGAAAACATTAAAATATTTGGCAATGATATGCCCTCCGGCTGGAGTTTTGATACCATGCTCTCAAAAGGTTCACCAGCAGTTCACCGGCGGGTAATTGAGTCCTCATCCGATGTAGCCCAGGTGAAACTTATTTCGCAATTACTGGAGGAATTGACTGACATCACTGATGCAAACGCCCATCATACGGCTGTCGTACTGGCTGATGAAAACCTTTTGATGCCGGTTCTGACAAGCCTCCCGGAAAACATGGGTGATATAAACATAACCATGGGACATCCGCTTAAGCAGACACTTGTTTATACACTGCTTAAGAATCTGATGGATCTTCAGAGAACTTCCATTACAACCGACGGAGTAGTCCGTTTCGGATATAAGAGTGCAATAAGTATCCTCAGGCACACGCTGCTGTCAGGATTATTGAATGAATCAGATAATGAATTAGTAAGAAAAATAATAAAAGCTAATCTGATCTGGGTTCCATCTGATTATTTTTCACAATCAGAACATCTTAAGAGAATATTTGATAAGCCGTTAACGCCTGCAAAACTTTCCGATTATCTGAAAGACATCCTTTCAATTATCGCTCTGAATGATTTAATTGATCCGGATGATCCTTCAGAAAACCATGTTCAGGGAAATATAAGGAATGAGTTTATATACAGGGTGATTTTATCAATAAACAGGCTTGAAATAATTGTTAATAGTCGTGAAGTAAGTTTTACAACTGATACCTATCTAAGAATACTTGACAGAATGTTAAGGATTCAATCTGTTCCATTTTCAGGAGAACCGTTATCTGGTATTCAGATCATGGGAATACTTGAAACCCGGGCACTGGATTTTAAAAATCTGATCATATTATCCGTCAATGAAGGTATTTTACCTGCTATTTCTTCAGGTTCATCTTTTATACCTTTCAGCTTGCGCGAGGCATTTGGTCTGCCCTCTGTCAATCATCAGGAGTCTATTTATGCTTACCATTTCTATCGTCTTCTCCAAAGAGCTGAAAATGTCACCTTTACATATAACTCAAACTCTGAAGGGTTAAGAAGCGGTGAGATGAGCAGGTTTCTTATTCAGATGAAGTACCAGGAGGCAATAAAGCCCGAATTCCTGGATCTGAATTTTGAGATAAAAACACACAGCTCAGCAGGAGAAAAAATTGAAAGGAGAGAAGAGCATTCGATACAACTCGCATCACTGTTTCTGGACAGGAATAATGCCCGGACACTGTCTCCTTCAGCGATAAATACCTGGCTTAATTGCAGGATGAAATTCTTTTATCGATATATAAACCATTTGAAAGAACCGGAAAATATCTCCGCTGAAATTGACCCGGCTATGCTCGGTAGTATTTTGCACGAAATAATGAGGAATCTTTACCACAATTACAAAGGAATGATTCTGACAGAAGATATGCTCTCTTCAATTATCAGGAACAGGCAGTTCCTGGCAAAGATCATAAATGAGGCAGTTAATGAAAAGTATAAAAATGGGAGGGATGATTTAGTTAGTGGAAACGAACTGATAGTCAGAGAAGTATTAATGAATTATCTGAACAGGATTCTCAATGCTGATAAAGCGCTTGCACCTCTCACCATTCTCAATCTTGAGGATTCATTTAGCTTCGTTTTGTCCTTTTCATCCAATGGGTCTCAGCTCGGAATTCTTACAGGAGGGAAGATTGACCGTATTGATTCTGTTAATGGCAGTACAAGGATTGTCGACTACAAGACCGGTTCTGTTTCTGAATCCATTAAATCAATAGATGAATTGTTCATCGACGACAGGAAGAAAGATGCTGACGGATGGCTTCAGACTTTGCTTTATTGTGAAGCATATTGTGCAACAAAACCTGGCGGTTTTGTGAGACCATCAGTATATAAAATTAAGAAATTGAGCGGAGCTTTGCCTAATGATAAGCTTAAATTGAAAAAAACCGGTAGTTCTGAATCCGTTATAGATAATTACGAGTTAATCAGAGAAGAATTCCTCACCGGACTAAAGGCACTGATAAGTATCATATTCAATGAAAATGAACCGTTTGTAAAGACCACTGACGCCAGGGGAAAATGTTCCTGGTGTCCTTACAGGATCTTATGTATGCGATAGCTTTATCAAAAAATATTTAAATCATCTTTTTTTTATAATTTGGCTTAACTTTTAAAATAAAGCACAAATGATCACGAGTTATTCAAATTACCACATTGAAATCAGAAATGTGAAATTCATTGCTGATGATGGAAGGACCTGTCAAAGAACTGCAATGGTTACATTTCATAATGAGGAAGGTGAAGAGATTAACTCAGAATTGTTTGGAGTTGTTGATATTAATATGATCTACACAATGATCAAAGAAGGGAAGGATGTAATTCTTGATGATTATTACATCCAGGAATTCTCCCTCTCTTCCTACAGACGAATCAATGGGCTTGAGAAGAAAGACATGGTTCAGATAAAAGGTTTTTCTGCCAGGAATGCTTTTTTCGAAGCCAGGGGATGCACCGATTTCACTTATTCATCATTTTTGGCCGGAGACGTCAGTTTTGACGGAAGTCATTTTGCAAAGGGGAAGGTTCTTTTCAACGGTTCGGTCTTTCACAAAGGAAATGTTATCTTTTCAAACACTTTATTCAGGGAAGGTAATATCGAGTTCACCGGGTGTGTATTTGGCGATGGTGATTTTATGTTTAAAAATGCGATTATCAAGGACGGAATTAAAGATTTTCAGGATATCCAGTTTGGTAACGGAGAGGTAAGTTTTGCAAATACTGAGTTTAACAGCGGGGAATTGCTTTTTATAAATACCCGTTTTAACAGTGGCCGTTTTAACTTTAAAGTTGCAAGGATAACTGGCGGGAAGGTCGATTTTCACTATTCAGTTTTTGGAGATTGTGAAATTATGTTCGAAAGAACCGAATTCGGCAATAGCAGAGTTGACTTCAGGACAGTTGACTTTGGGTCTGGCAGAATTAATTTTAACCGCTCACTCTTTGGGAACGGAGAGGTTAATTTTGAGGGTGCTTCCTGTAAAGCTGGAAAGATTCAGTTCAAAAAGTCTGAGATGGGGTCCGGAACTAAAAACTTCAGTCTGATGGAGATGGATGATACTGATGTTAGTTTTGAAAAGACCGAATTTGGTAATGGTGATGTAAGTTTTTATGGATCGAAGTTTCATTCTGTTTCTCTCAAATCGTGTCATCTCGATCATTATGTTGATCTTCGTCTGGCAAAAGCCAGGCTGCTTGATATATCGGATACAATTGTCCGTGATATCATAGACCTGGAACCTTATGATTTCCCGGTTGTCATTAATACTATGGATATGTCAGGTATGAGACTTATTGGAAAGCTATATTTAGATTGGAGACATAACAATTGCAATGATTCGATATTAAATCAGGAAGGAACCTACTTTAAGACAAAAAGCAGAACAATTCAGAATTCTGAAAGAAAATTTCAGTGGAACCGGCAAATACGAGGATGAAGACGAAGCTTATATTATGTTCAAACGGTATGAGGCAAAGTCCTGGCTTAAAGAGCAACAGGAAAAAGGGGGTATAGCAAAAATACTGAGTCATCTTCCAAACGGTTTTCAATGGCTGGTTTTTGACAAGATCGGACTCTATGCGACTTCTCCGGGGCGGGTTCTTTTAAGTGTGGTTATATTCTGGTTCTGCTTTGGCGCTCTCTATTTCTTTATTCAGATCGCAGGTTGGGGCAAAACGGTATCTGCAGTCGGAAATCCCGACCAGCTATCAGTTTTTCTCCAGTCGTTTTATCATAGTGCCATTACCTTCTTCACTATCGGCTACGGTGATGTATATCCGATGGGATTGAGCAGGGTGATCTCGGGATTAGAGGGATTTATGGGGGTATTTATGATGTCTTACTTTACAGTTGCTTTTGTCCGTAAAGTGCTCAGATAAAATTATTTCTCAGTATCACGCTGCAATGAGGCCATTTTTATTGCTGTAACAGCAGCCTCATCTCCTTTATTTCCAAGATTTCCTCCGGCTCTGGCAATTGCCTGTTGCTGTGTATCTGTTGTCAGTACACCAAAAATAAAGGGTATATTATATTCGAGATTAAGCTGGGTTATTCCTTGGGTAACTCCCTGACAGATATATGTGAAATGAGGAGTTTCTCCCTGAATAACACATCCAAGGCAGATAATAGCATCAAGGTCATCGTACTCTGCAAGGAACTGAGCCCCGAGCGTGAGCTCAAAACTTCCCGGTACATGTTTTACAATAATATTTTTATCAGTCGCCCCATATTTATTAAGGGTTTTAATAGCCCCGTCAAGCAACGCCCATGTCACCTCCCTGTTCCAATCCGAAACTACAATGCCAAATCGAAAATCACTTGCGTTTGGAACACTTTCAGGATCGTAGTTTGATAAATTTGAAGTACCCATAAGTATGATTTGTAAAATTAAAAACGCATCAGTCTCAGAAAGAAATGAGCCGGATGCGTAATCTTAGTACTGCAACGAGGTTCTATAAATACTACTTAATAAGAATTTTTACTCTTGCAATATATTTTTCGATTGTCGTACCTTCAGTGCTTTCGGGATACTGATTCTCAATTCTTTCGTATAGTTTCAAAGCTTCCGGATACTTTCCGGATAACTCATATATCTCACCGGCTTTCATAAGGAACAATGGTGTATTAAAAGAATTCTGGGCATAATCTGCTGCCTCAAGATACTTTGAAACACCCTTCTCAAGATTACCCAGCTCTACATAAGCGTCACCGGTTGCACCGATTGCCAATGATCCGATAACTTTATCTTTTTTTGAATATTTATTGAGAATATCAATTGCATCCTGATAATTTCCCAGATGAAGATAGCATATACCAGCGCTGTACCTTGCAAGATTGCCTGATTTGGTAAATTTATAGTCTTTGGCAATATCAAGAAATCCAAGATAGTTCCCATCACCGTTCAGAGCAAGTTTTAAAGAATCCATTTCAAGATACTTTTCCGCCTGGTACATCTGCGACTGCGCTTCAGTGTTTCTTTTATTAAGATAAAGTTTGGCAAGCCAGAACATTCCTACCAATAAAACTATAACACCTAATGCGATCAATAAAGTTTTATAATTCTCTTCAAGATAATGCTCTGTTCTGGTTAATGTCTCCTCAACGCTTGTGATAGTCGTAGGATTTTCATCCTTTTTGTTTTTAGCCATACCGGTTATTAATATTAAACTTCAGAATTTTACCACCGCAAAAGTAATTTTTTTCAGCAAATTTAAAAACATTTAATTTAATTAATATCTAAAGAGGCAGTAAAATATTTAATATTTACTTGATTATCAATTTATAAGAACTTACACAGAGTATCACAGAGATTTCACAGAGTTACACAGAGACGAACTATTAAGTTTATTTCATTCATTTTTGCGTTGCAACTTTGGCATTCTCTGTGTTTTTACTCTGTGCAACTCCGTGCTTCTCTGTGTCTCTCTGTGTCAGTTCCAAATTTTCTTTTTACTTTTGTCTTTTATCTTTTTGCTTTTTATCTTTTGTCTTTACGAATATGTATCTGAAAAAACTTGCCCTGACCAATTTTAAAAATTATGAGCTTAATGAGCTTGAGTTTTCTCCAAAGATAAATTGTTTTGTCGGCAACAATGGAGTAGGTAAGACTAATATTCTGGATGCTATTCACTACCTGTCACTTACCAAAAGTTTCTTTAATAATATTGATAGTATCAGCATCAGACATGGAGAAGACTATTTTATTATACAGGGAACATTTGTAAGAGATGGGGAAGAAGATCAGATTTATTGCGCCTTTCAGAAGCAAAAACAAAAACTGTTAAAAAGGAATGGGAAAGAGTATCAGAAACTTTCTGACCATGTCGGCAGGTATCCGGTTGTTATGATTTCTCCGGCAGATAGCGCTTTAATCACCGAGGGCAGCGAGGACCGCAGAAGGTTTATGAATAAAATAGTAAGCCAGTATAACGCTGAATATCTCGATTCTGCTCTCAGTTATAGTAAAGCGCTCCAGCAAAGAAACAAGCTGCTTAAGGATTTTAATTTATCCGGGAAATTCGACGAAGATGTCCTTTCAATCTGGGATGCCCAGCTGGTGAAGTATGGCACTTATGTTCACAGTGAAAGACAGGCTCTGGTAAATGAACTTATCCCTGTTTTTCAGGAATACTATTCACTGATATCTTCCGGAAAAGAAACGGTCAAGCTCAAATACAGATCGCATCTTTCCGAAGGCAGTTTTAATGATGCCCTTCTGAACTCCTTAAACAAGGACAGGTTTTTAGAATATACAACAGTCGGAATTCATAAAGATGACTTGCTTCTCGAGATGAATGATTTTTCTGTTAAATCCCTTGGATCACAAGGGCAACAGAAATCTTACCTGGTTGCTCTCAAACTTGCTAAATTCGATTATATTAAAAAAAAGGCAGGCTTTTCGCCGATATTACTGCTTGATGACATATTCGACAAATTCGACGCCGAACGTGTTGAACAAATTATAAAACTTGTAGGTAATCATAGGTTTGGACAGATCTTTATTACTGATACTCACCAAAACCGTCTGCAGGATATTTTAACTTCCCATAAGACTGACTATAAACTTTTCAAAATAGCAGGTAATGGGATCGAGGAGGTAATACAGAATTCAACAATAGTTCAATGAGACGAAGTAAAACAATTTCACTTGCCGAAGCAGTTAATGATTACATTAAGGAGATGAATCTCGGTCCAAAACTAAGCGAGATTACTATCATAAATTCGTGGGAAGAAATTGTTGGAAAGGCAATTAGTTCAAGAACCAAAAAAATTTTTATAAAGGATCACACCTTGTATGTCCACCTGAATTCATCAGTTGTGAGAAATGAATTACTGATGCTCAGGGAAACGCTTAGAGAGAAGTTAAATGAAAAAGCGGGAAGTGAAGTTATTAAAGATATTGTTTTGAGGTAAGACCCTCTGTATTACTGAGTTTCCCTCACTGCAACATAAAACCCGGGCAGTAATTAAACGATTTTATACTCCGTTCCTTTTATCCTGATAGATTTCGTCATGTTTTTATGTGAGGTGAAATGAAATTCATTTCCCCCGGCAGATAAAAGAACTTTTTTGTTTTCTATTTTTATCGAAACAGTCGAAGATTTATCATTGTGCAGAAGAAAGTCAGCGAGTAAGAAGGCTTTTTCTATTCCGTCTCCGCGTCCGAAGTTCCATACTTCATCAGGCAATGCCAGTCTTTTACCATCATAGATTGATGCATCCGGCAACTTATTAAGGATAGAAAATACCTCAGAACTATTTTTCCCGTTCAGGACAATAAGGGAGACAGGATTTCTTTCAATGGCAGCTTTAATGAAAGGACGCCAGTCTATTTCATCCATCTGCCTGTATACATATAGTGCCAGAAGAGCTGCTTCAGATTTTTCCTGATTTTTGGCTATCAGGTTCATTATCTCTTCACGGCTGTCATTAATCGTGATATTAAGCCTGTTACTTACTATATAGTTCTTTTTGGTTTCAGGAATTTTTGGATCGATAAATACGAAGTCAGCCAGTTCCTTAAACATATCCTGAATAATCTTTTCATACCCCGGACCTGCTATTTTAATTAATTCATTTTCAATGTCATTCAGGCTCCTTTCTTTGTGTTTATCCAGATACTCCTCAATAGAATTCAACATTATCTTTCCTTGCAGAGGACTTAGATGAAAGTCGTCTCCTTCAATTTCTTTTACAAGGGCACCCCTTGTTTCAGGCGAGACATTGAATTTGCTTGAATGTTCATATTCAAACATCTTTTCAAGTGATATATATCTTATTGTACCTGAACAATCGCACCGGTATTGAAACAGAGTTTTGAATTTTGATTTAAAACGAAGAAAATTAATGAAGATAAGGCTGGTTAATTCAGTAAAAAGAAATTCCCTGAGCTTTAGTGAAAAATGAGCATAAGCATCCTTATCTATTGTAGCATCAGTGTATAATGTATGAGTAAAACCTGTAATATGGGAAACAATGGTAACCTTTTCATTCTCCATTGCCCTTCTTGCTTTTTCAGAGAGAGAGGTCCCGTTATACCACATGTTCTTCGTTACTATCCGGCGGTTATTGGTTATCAAACCATCTTTCTCGATTATAAAATTCTGAGAGTGAAGCGGGGTGGCTATAAGAAAAATCTTTTCAAGCGGAATTCTTCCTACAACGAACATTGCGGCAGCGTATAGAGCTGATAGTGAAACACATTCACCGGCCCCTGATTTAAAATTATCTTTATACCTGAATGCCCCCATGGCTTCTATGGTCTCAGTCTTCCAGTATGGGATTATATCAGAATCATATTTATCGAGGCCAAAGTGTTTTCTTATGTCTATATCGAAATAGTATTTGTCCCCTTCGTAACCAAACAGGGCGTTAGACTGCTTTAGCATCTCCATATCGAAAAAATCACTAAACCTTGCAATTTCAGCAGTTTTAGTAGTAAGACCCCATGTAGAAAGATCGAGATTGAAAACGTAGTTCTGTATGATGTACTGTTTTATTCTGTTGGCTTTCATTGTGAAGCCTTTCTTTTCAACATCCTTAAACCATGGATCATCTCTCCATCTCCATAATTCAGGTGACATAATATTTGCAAGAACAAGAGGATAAAACAGATCGGGGAAAATAAATATCTCCATATCTGAAAGTGTAAAGGCGGAAGAATACTTTTCCAATATCTTTTTATCCGAAAAGTTTTTTGTGAAGGGTGAATCCATACAATGATTTAATGTTTTACAAATCTAATAACACAAAACGGGAAATAAAGTTTTAGAGTTAAAAAGAAGTAATTTTCTTGAGGATTAAAAAATCAAAATCATTAACCACAAAGAACACAAAGTAGGCACAAAGGAACACAAAGAAAATCAAAATTAATATAATTCAAGAATACTTTTTGAATAACTGTTTCAAATTCATCAATGATGAAATTAATTATTATAAATAGTAAGAACACTTTATTACAGATTAACCCCTCTTTAGGGGAGAAAGGGTGAAATAAGAGAGGCTATCTTTTAAAACCTCTCAATTTCCGAAAAGAAAAAATTTGCTTCCCTGATTGCATTTTCAACGCTATCCGATCCATGAACCGCATTCATCTGAACAGATACAGCAAAAGTTCTCCTTATTGTTCCGGGTTCAGCTTTGGCAGGATCTGTAGCTCCAATTAGCTTTCTGAATTTGTCAACAGCATTTTCATGTCTTAAGATCATTACAACAACCGGACCGGATGTCATAAACTCCACCAAACCATCAAAGAACGGTTTGCCTTTGTGGACGGAATAAAATGATTCAGCTTGAGGAAGAGTCATTTTAACCATACGCATCGCAGCTATTTCAAATCCGCCTTCATTTATCATTGCAAGAATTGGTCCGGTTTTGCCTGTTCTGACTGCATTTGGTTTAATAATTGAAAAAGTAAAATCACTGTCCATATTAAGATTTTTTGATAAACAACTATAGAATTGGTCTTCAGGAATATTCTTTATCTTTAACCACTTGAAAAAATACTGGTAATAGTGATAGATTTATCCAAATATACAAAAGAATTATCAAAATATTTCTCGGCCTCTGAGAATATCTTATTAATAAGCCATATCAATCCGGATGGTGATTCAGTTGGAGCCCAATTAGCTCTATATCATTATTTTAAAGCTAAAGGTAAAAAAGTTGAGATGATGGCTCCCAACAATCTTCAGGAATTTTTAAAATGGATGGATGGTGCCGGTCAGATAAATATTTATACTAAAGACAGGAAGAAATGCAAAACGCTGATTGAAGGAGCTGATCTGATTGTTTTGCTGGATTTTAATCAAACCGGCAGATTAGGCGAAGCAGAAGAAGCTGTAATTGGATCAAAAGCCAGAAAGGTGGTTATTGATCACCACCTTGATCCTGGAAATTTTGCTGATTTGATAATATCCGATCCTTCAAAATGTTCAACTTCCGAACTTATTCATGAACTTATCTGTGATATAAATGGAGAAAGATTTATGAACAGGTCTTATGCTGAAGCTCTGTACGTGGGCATCGTTACCGATACCGGTAATTTTGAGCATGGCGCATATTCTTCCAGAACATTCAGAATTGTTGCGGATCTTCTCGATTCAGGCATTATTAAAGAGCATATAATCAACCTGATCTACAATAATTTTTCTGCAGAGCGGCTAAGATTGCAGGGTTTTGCACTTAACAAAAGGATGGTTGTTATCCCTGAATTCAAAACTTCGTACATATATCTGTCAAAAAGTGATTTGAAAGAATATAATCATGTGAAAGGTGATACAGAAGGATTTGTAAATATGCCATTATCAATTAAGGGTATAAATTTTTCGGCTTTGTTTATTGAAAAGGAGAATTTTATAAAGTTATCCTTCAGATCAAAAGGACATTTCCCTTCAAATGAATTTGCATCACAATATTTTTCCGGAGGAGGGCATTTGAATGCTGCCGGTGGTGAATATAACGATACCCTGGAAAATACCATTGCTTATTTTCTGAAAGTTCTTGAGGAGAATGTCTGGAGATTTGAAGAAAAGGGTTAACAGTATGAGGATCAAAAATCTGGTATTCATAGCGCTGTTATTTTCGCTTTTGTCATGCAGGGATAATAAGGTGAAAAGCAGTTTGGATTCTAAACCGGGGAAAAATGAAATGGCCGATCTTAACAGGTATCTGGTACAGAAAGACAGGGAGAGAATTAAAAATTATATCGAACGGAAAGGTCTCAGAATGAATGAATCTTCGACAGGACTCTGGTATCAGATAATTAAAGATGGAACAGGTAAGGCATTCACCGATAATGATAAAGTTGTTATGGATTATGAGTGTACCCTTCTTGATGGTACTAAATGCTATTCATCTGTAAACCTTGGTCCCAGGGAACTAATACTGGGTAAAAGTGAAATGGAAGCAGGGCTTAATGAGGGCCTCCGGATGCTTAAACCGGGAGCTGAAGCAATCTTTATTATTCCCCCCTTTCTTGCTTATGGATTAATCGGAGACAAAAAAATGATCCCCCCCAGGACTGTAATTGTCTATAATGTTAATATCTTCGGGGCCAAATAATATTTGGTATTGACTCTACGTTTAAGTACAGTGAAATTATTTAAAATTAAATATATGATTAAAAAGTATTATCAATCAGTTCTTCTGTTTTTGTTTGTTGCTTTAATATTCTCACTTGGGTCATGCGATCCTGCAAAAAAATATGAAAATAGAGAAAAAGCTTCTATTCAGGATTATCTCGCCAGCCATAGTGATCAGAATTTTGAATTGAAACCGAGCGGTTTGTATTATCTTGAAGCATTAACAGGAACAGGTCGCGCACCCGAACCCAACGATTCTGCCTATATAATTTTGAAAGTTAAGTTCCTTGACGAAACTGTTTATTATACTAATGAGGGAACAACAGATACTATTGTCTTTCCTGTAGCAGTAGGAGCTCTCATTTACGGACTTGATGAAGGTATAACGTATATGAAAGAGGGAGGCAAGGCTTCATTGCTTATACCATCGAGTCTTGCTTACGGAGCAATAGGTAACGGTTATGGAATACCCGGGTACACTCCTTTATTGTATGATGTTCAACTCGTCAGAGTAAAACCTGCGCCAACAAAATAGAATCACTGCATAACAAAAACCACGAGCTTGTCATTTAACGAAGGCAAATCTCTTTTCCATTCCGAGATTTTCATTGTCCTGATCGATTCTGTTGGCAGTGTGATGTCAGCTGCAATACAGAGCATTGTATCATTATTACAGGTTGTTGCTATCGATTCCATCATCTTCTGATTCCGGTATGGGGTTTCCATAAAGATCTGTGCAAACCCTTCCCCTGCCTTTTTCTCAAGTTCCCTGAGTTTGGCTTGTCTTTCGGCAGGCTTTACCGGGAGATAGCCGTTAAAAGTAAAATTTTGACCGTTCAGTCCTGAAGAGATAAGAGCAAGGAGAATAGATGAGGGTCCGGATAATGGGGTAACCGTAATCTTTTTCTTATGTGCCAATGCGATTATCCTCGCACCCGGATCTGCGATTCCCGGAAGGCCAGCCTCGCTTAAAAGACCGGTATCTGATCCTTTCAAAACAGGGTCAAGATAATGTGCAATATCAGATTCATCGGTGTGCTCATTCAATTCAAAGAATACGGTATCATTTATCGGAAATTCTTTGTCGATAAGACGCAGGAACCTTCTTGCACTTCTTATATCTTCGACTATAAAGTATCTTAACAGCCTGGTAAGACTGATTACTTTTTCAGGGATCACTTTAAGAAAATCATCTCCTCCCAAAGTAACCGGTATGAGGTAAATTCTGCCGTTCACATTTAAAACTTTATTCGCTCAAATATAATAAATAAACCGGTTGAGACCGGAATTACGAAAAATGCAAAACCTGTTGTCTATTATTGATTTTTAATATAGGTTTGTCAGCAAATATTCTTAAAGTGAAAATAACTTTCCTTGGTACAGGCACATCGCAGGGAGTTCCTGTAATAGCCTGTGATTGTAATACCTGCATTTCTGAAGATCTGCACGATAAGAGACTCAGGACTTCTCTTCTTCTGGAAACAGACGATACAACCCTGGTTTTTGATGCAGGTCCCGATTTCCGCCAGCAGATGCTCAGGGAACATGTAATAAAACTCGATGCAATAATTCTGACCCATGAACATAAAGATCATATTGCCGGTATGGATGATGTAAGGGCTTTCAACTATAAAAGTCAGGATGCCATTGATATATATTCTGAGGACAGGGTGCAAAAGGTGATTAAAAAGGAGTATTCCTATGTGTTTTCAGAATATCAATACCCGGGTATACCTAAAATGCGACTTAATTCTATTTCGGAACATCCCTTCAATGTTAAAAATATACCGATTATCCCTATAAGAGTATTCCATTACCGTCTTCCTGTTTATGGCTTCAGAGTTGGGAATTTTGCATATATTACTGACGCTAACTATATTCCTGAAGAGAGTAAAGAGAAACTGTTTGGTGTGAAATACCTGGTTATAAATGCTCTCAGAAAGGAAAAGCATATTTCTCATTTTAGTTTAAGAGAAGCTATTGATATTATAAGAGAAATATCCCCTAAGAAAGCTTATATTACTCATATCAGCCATCAGATGGGTTTACATGCTGAAGTTTCAAAAGAGTTGCCTTCTGAGATTATGCTTGCATACGATGGTTTATGTTTAATGTGCGATGAATAAAAAGATCAGTGATCTGCTCTCTTTTTATAAGTCTTGGTCAGTTTTTTCTGATAATCTTTAGAAAAGTAGTACTTGTTTCTCCCAAGCTGTGAGGCATTGACCTGTGTAGTCTTCTTTCTTTTTTCGTAAAAGGGATTCTTTTTTGCCGGAGCACAAGAGACGAAAATCGCAATCAGACAAAGAATAAGAATAAATTTTGATATTTTGATTGCGTCAGACATTGCCACATCTTCTTTTGAATCACCCTAAATATACAACTAATTTATCTAATTGAAAAAAATTGATCTGTTTATCTGAACGGGACTTTTTTATACCAAAATCCAGATAATATTTTTTAAATGCTTTGTATGTTTTATATTGCATATGAGAATTTTACTCTTTTACGAATTAATACTGAAAAGGTTACCAATTATTGATATTTGAATCAGTAAACATTGCAGTATAAAATAGTCTATAAATGAAGAACTTTGGAAAATCACTCCGGTTATTGAATCTCGTCTTATTATTTCTGCCATTTTCAGGTTATTCCCAGGTACTGTTTGATGTAGGAATTGAAAAAGACTCAGGGTTGAACTCCGACAGGATCTTTCTGTCAGATAGCAGTTCTATTATTCTGCCAGTGAGGAAACCTCTTTATAGCTTTTCCCTGAATAATAAACCATACAATTCAGGAGAGGTTAATGCGGTTAAAATCAATGACCTGTATTCTCAGACTTTTAAAAATAATCTTTGGGTGACCTGTAAAACAACAGAACATTCCAGGTTTGGATGGAGAGGAGAATTGACCTTTGAAAATAAAAGTAATGATACATTATCAATAAGTAACGTTGTACCATTTGGACAGGATAGCAGTTCAGTTTATATAACCGGACAAGGTCCGGCTGATCTTGCACGTGCCTGGCTGTTTCGTCCTGGCTTCCGGCCAGTACGGGTTATCCTGCCTGACAACGCCTGGGAACTGGGATACTCTGCATTTTTTGCCGGGAATGGTTACTCCGTGTGTTCTGTCGCCCGGCGTTCTAAAATTGAAGGTGGACAGAAACAAAGATATGAAACGGTTCTTCCACCAAAAGCAAAAGTCACCTATTCATTTTATGCCGATGTTTTTAAAGGCGATTGGCAAAACGGACTTCGAAAAATGTTTAGGGACAGGTATCTGTTTGATCTTGATAATTTTGACAACTCCTTATTCAGCAGAGCAGATCTGGCCTGGATAAAGGAAAGTTACCTTATAGTTCTTCAGATGGCATGGGACAGAGAATTCTATGACAGATTCACCGGGAAATATACATATGCAGAGGTAATAAAAAAGGGCATAGAGCTTTTTGGGAACATTGACGTATTTGGAATCTGGCCAACATGGCCGCGGCTTGGACTTGACCAGCGTAACCAATGGGACCTGTACAGAGATTTACCGGGAGGAACTGCACAGCTCAAAAATTTTGTGAGGGTCTCGCGACAGGCCGGTACCCGGTTTTTTATCGCTTATAACCCATGGGACAACAGCACACGGAAAGAGGATCATTATAAGGGAATGGCTCAGCTGATTAAAGAAACGGAGGCAGACGGAGTTGTACTCGATACCAGAGGAAGTTCAAGTTTTGAACTTCAGGCTGCTGCAGATAGCGTAAGACAAGGAGTAGTCATGTACTCCGAAGGAATGGCTATTCCCAAAGACATGCCCGGGATCATTTCAGGACGTGTTCATAATGCAATCTTCCTTAGTCCGGAACTGAATCTTAATAAATTAATAAAACCAGATTTTTCTATCTTCAGGGTTTGTGATGTCGGGGAAGATATTATTCACAGGGAAATCGCAATAGCGTTTTTTAATGGTTATGGTACAGAGTTGAATATGTTCCGGCCCGGTGGCAGAGACGAAAACTACCAGAATGATCTGAAATTTTTAGCACGTACCACATTTATACTGAGACAAAATAATGATGCTTTTCTTGATAATGACTGGACACCAATGATCGAAACGACACTTGACAAAGTATATGTCAATCGTTGGACCTCGGGTGAAAAAACTATTTATACAATTCTCAACATGCGACCTGAAGGTGTTAATGGAAGATTGTTTGAAGTAGATTCTATTGCAGGAAAACACTTCGTTTCATTATGGAACCACGAAAACCTGCTACCTGTTATTTTCAAAGGAAAAGCTTTTCTGTCAGCAAATGCCCCCGGGTGGCAATCGTCATTCTCAGGTACCAGGAAAGAGGGATCGGTGGATTGTGTTGCAGAATTGCCGGATTTGATTAAATCAAAGTTGATTGGCGATTCTATAAAACTCTCAGGCAATGGCAGACAAAGATTATTGATCTGGAAGGGCGACCCTTCATATCAGACTTCATATAAAGAGTTCAGAATATTAAATGACACAATAATCAGAGTAAAAGATATTTTTGGTTATTACGAGGGCAAAATTGTTTTACAGCTTATTGAAAATAAAAGATTAAAAGATGAGAATATTTTGATACTTAAAGGAGGAAAACCATGGATTATCAGTAAACTGAATCGCACTGTAAAATCGTTGAATATACCATCCGACATGGTTCTTGTGCCAGGCACGTTCTTTTCATTTAATGTATCTGCTAATGACGACTTTATACCTTATCCTGAGGTGAGCGACAAAATTGTAAAGGTTGACAGTTTTCTCATCGACAGGTATCCTGTTACGAATGCTCAGTATGGTGAATTTCTGGCTAATTCGGGTTACCGGCCTTCAGATACTTCACGGTATTTAAGACATTGGGAATCGGGTACGTTTAAACAGGGTCAGGATAAGTATCCTGTTGTATACCTGAGTTATGAAGATATGCTTGCATATGCAAAATGGGCACAAAAGCGATTGCCTACTGAGGCAGAATGGCAACTTTCAGCCCAGGGACAGGACAGGCGTAAATGGCCCTGGGGTGAAGAATTTCATGGTACCAGTTGTAATAATTCTTTTGACAGACCATCTCCCGTTGATGCATTTCCGAAAGGTCAAAGTCCAAATGGAGTATTTGATCTGGTTGGGAATGTCTGGCAGATGACAAATGATATATATTTCAACGGAACAAATTATTTGGGTGTAATCAGAGGCGGAAGCTATTATAAACCTGAATCAAGCTGGTGGTATATACAGGGTGGACCGCAGTCTCTTGACAAAACTCAGATTTTACTGATGGTATCGCCTGGCTTCGACAGAAGTCCGACTGTCGGTTTCAGATGTGTTAAGGACATTGACAGTAAGAGCTTTAGAAATAAGCACTGAAAATTAGTTATTTATAGTTTCTTCTCCTTCAAAAAGAGGAGAAAAAATATACTAATTATTCTATTCTCCTTGCACCGTCGCCAATTTCCGGTTGGTAGAAATCCGAAACAAGGCCCGTTTTTTTCTGATATGCTTCAGAAAGGCCGGTCATAAATTTTGCTGAGTCAGCTTTCTTAACAATACTTACAGTACATCCGCCAAAACCTGCACCTGTCATGCGTGTACCTATAACACCGGGAAACTTTCTGCCTTCATAGACAAGTGTATCGAGTTCCATACCGGTAACTTCGTAATCATCTTTGAGAGAATCATGAGACTGATTCATAAGTTCTCCGAAACGTACTATATTATTAGCTTTTAATACTTTTACGGCTTCTACAACTCTTCCATTCTCACTTATTACATGCTTTGCTCTTTTTCGTACTACAGGATCTTTTATGTATTTTTCAAGAATATTTATTTCACCGGTATTAAGCTCACTTAAATTACGGATTGGCTTATATGCCTGGAGTAATTCAACAGCTTTATCGCACTCGCCTCTGCGCTCATTATATTTGGAGTCGGTAAGCCCTCTTCTTTTATTGGTATTGGTAATTATCAGAGAACAATCATTAAGGATGACCGGAACGTTTTCATAAGACAGAGTATCACAATTCAGGAAAATTGCATGGTCTTTTTTCCCGAAACCGACAGCAAACTGATCCATAATTCCGCAGTTCATTCCAACGAATACATTTTCAGCTCTCTGACTCATTTTTACCAGCTCAAGAATTTCAAAACCTGCATTAAAGAATTCGTTGAGGGCAACTGCAGTTACCATCTCTATAGAAGCTGAAGACGAGAGACCTGCTCCATTTGGAACGTCTCCGTAATATAGAAATTCAAGTCCGGAAAGTTCAATTCCCCTTTTTATGAATTCGTTTATTACTCCAAGAGGATAGTTTATCCATCTCTTGCCAGTATTTACGAATAAGCCTTTGAGCTCGGTTACCGAATCGTCATTAAAATTAGTTGTGCTGAATTTCAGAATCTTATCTTTGGTTTTCCGGATTAAGAGATATGTTCCGTAGTTTAAGGCACATGGGAAAACAAATCCACCGTTATAATCAGTATGTTCACCAATCAGATTTACTCTTCCCGGTGAGAAAAACAGACCTGGTTTAGAGTTCTTATTCCCATATTTTTCATAAAATATTTCAGCAAAATTTTTGGCATCCATCATCAGACTTTTAGTTTTTTCTCAATTTCGTTTATCTGGTTCCTGAAATGTTTGTCAGTGTCTATCAGATTATTTACAGTCTTACATGCATGCAGTACGGTTGCGTGGTCCTTTCCCCCGATATGCGACCCGATACTTGCAAGGGATGCTTTTGTAAGGCTTTTTGAGAAATACATCGATACCTGCCGTGCCTGAACAATCTCTCTTTTTCTTGTCTTCCCCTGAATAAGATCAATAGGGATCTTATAATAATCACATACAATCTTCTGTATATATTCAATAGTTATTTCACGTTTCGCCGTACTTATGAGCTTTTCAACCATTTGTCTTGCAAGATCGAGAGTGATCTCTTTCCTGTTTAGTGTCGATTGGGCATAAAGAGAAATTAATACTGCTTCAAGTTCGCGTATATTATTAGATATATTTACAGCCAGAAATTCAAATATCTCTTCCGGTAACTCTATTCCATCGTTATATGCTTTCTTTTTCAGAATAGACAACCTTGTCTCATAGTCAGGTCTTTGAAGATCTGCCTGAAGGCCCCATTTAAACCTTGAAAGGAGTCTCTGTTCCATCCCCTGAAGCTCAACCGGAGGCCTGTCGCATGTCAGAATAAGTTGTTTGCCAGACTGGTGAAGGTGGTTGAAGATATGGAAGAAGGTATCCTGGGTTTTTTCTTTACCGGCGAATTCATGTACATCATCAAGGATAAGTACATCAATCATCTGATAGAAATGAAGGAAATCGTTTTTGTTATTATTCCTTACAGACTCAACGAACTGTGTCTGGAATTTATTGGCGTTAACATACAGTACAGTCTTGTCAGGATGTTTCTCTTTTACCAGGATGCCAATTGCCTGGGCAAGATGTGTTTTGCCAAGTCCGGAATCTCCGTATACCATCAAAGGATTAAATGCAGTTCCACCCGGATTGTTACCTACCGCTATACCTGCTGACCTGGCCAATCTGTTGCATTCACCTTCTACATAATTGCTGAAGTTATAATCGGGATTCAGTTTAGGATCAAAATGTACTTTCTTTATACCGGGTATTACAAATGGATTTTTTATTGAGGGCTGGGTAACATCGAATGGAACCTGGACCGGCTTATTATTCAGATCTGTCTTATTTCTTGACGGATATCTTACAGTATATGGTTTGCCATCGGAATAATTGCTATTCTCCATAACGACATTGTACTCAAGCTTGGCATCAGTCCCGATCTCACGTCTGAGGGTTTTCCTTAATATATCAATATATTGCTCTTCAAGATACTCATAGAAAAATGGGCTTGGCACCTGAATGGTAAGAACATTGTTTTCAAGTTTTAAAGGTATTATGGGTTCAAACCAGGTCTTGAAACTTATGGATGGAATTATGTCTCTTATTATCTGAAGACAATTATTCCAAACGTCATTATGTGACTTATTCATGTAAAATTGTTTTTTTAAAAATTTCAAGGTTTGAATCAAGCCGATTCAGGTAGCAATATTTGTAAAAAAAAAACTAATAAAAAAAATTTTTTTTGCTTGACTTTCTCAAAAAAAGTATATGTTTTTAACCATCAGCAACTTATAATTGAATTTTTTTTTATTTTATTTAAAATACTTATTATCAGTAATTTATAATCATTAATTTTAGTTTGTCTGTGTAATACAAATCATTATGAATCCTTACTCAAAATTAAACATAACCCGAATAAAATGGGGACTATTTTGTCATGTATTATGTTTGTTTTTTTAAGAGCAAGATAATCTGAATTTTATAATAAAATTATTTAGATGGAGTACTTTTTTTACCAAAGACTGAAAAATGCACATATCTTTTTGGATTAGCCTTCATATCCTTTAAAAGTACATTTAAACTCTCAAGACTATTTGTAAGATTGGTATAAAGAGTATCATTTGTCAGGAACTGACCTGCACTTCCTTTACCTTTATTAAGATTATCCATTAACAGGGCAGATTTTTCGAGACTTGCTTTAAGATTGGATACTGAAGAATATATGTCAGCTGCAGCAAGTGTATCAGTAATAGCTTCAAGGTTGCTGAAAGTCTTGTTCATCTTTCCTGAATTATCTGATAGCATTTGAGTGAACTTTTTGATATTGTCAAGAGTGGCTGCAAGCTCCTTTTCTTTAGATCCAATAGCTTTGTCGAGGCTGGCAGTAGTACTGTTCAGATGGGCAAGCGTACTGCTAAAATTCTTTTTAAACTCAGGATTCATTATTTCATCTACTGAACTGATTACAGAATCGAGAACAACTATGAGATTAGAAATTTTTTCCTTTACAGGCAATATTTCAGTATCGATTTTATCCATAAGCGACTCTGCCAGCCGGCCGGGAATAGTGTCACCTACAGAATATGTACCTGGGCCAGCCCCGTAGACAAACTGAACTTTCATTCCTCCCAGGAGAGAAACAGGCACTATTTCTGCAACAGTATTTTTTGGAAGCTTAAAATTCTTATTGACAGAGAATTCAACCAGAAGCCGTCCACTTATTGCGTCAATAAAACCTATAGATCTGACAACCCCCACCTTATAGCCGTTGATTTCAACAGGACTGGATTCTGCCAGCCCGCCAACTTTATCATAAACAGTATAATATATTGCCGTGCTTTTTAAAAAATCTTTTCCTTTAAGGAAATTGAAAAGCCAGACAAAAACCACTATAGTCAGTAATGCAGTCGCTCCGACCTTAACTTCATTCGAAATCTTTTTCATCTAATAATCATTTTGTTTTTTAGTTCCAATGCCTGTTGTAAAGGTAATATTTTGTTGTCTTTAACTGCTATTACAAAAGCATCAGGATATGCTCCTTCAATTTTTTTTCTGTATTGAACCGCCTCTGAATAATCTGTAAAACTTCCGGCAGCATATTTGAAACGATCCTGTGCATTTATCTCGGTAATATCCTTCAATCCGTTGAAATTCTCGGGCTTAATTTCAGTTCTGGCTGCAGTAGTCGTGATCTGCACCATGAATACTAATCCATTGGACTGTGAAACAGGGGCTGCAGATGTATCGGTTTCCTGATCGGGACTTTGATTCTGCTCATAGGAAATATCACTTTTACTGTCAATACTGTTAAGATAGTCTCTGCAAGCCCTGAATATAGAAGATGCCAGATAATCCTGCCCTTCCCTGGAGTTTAAGAACTTCTCTTCTGCCGGATTGGAAATAAATCCGGTTTCAACCAGTACGCTTGGCATTTTAGTATTATACAAAACCCAAAATCCGGCCTGCTTTACGTCCCGGTCATTTCTATTAACCCGCTCTCTGAATTGTGTTTGAATTCTTGAGGCCAGATCAGTACTCTGTTCCTGAAAAACTTTTTGCGTTGTTGAGAACATAATATATGACTCTGATGATTTAGGATCAAATCCTTCATATTTTGTTGAATAATCCTTTTCGCGATAGATAACCTCATTCTCTTTCATTGCCACTTCAAGGTTCTGCTGGTCCTTAGCCGTACCCATAATATAAGTCTCTGTCCCTTTGATATTCTTCGACTGAGCCCAGTTGGCATGAATAGATATGAAAAGATCGGCATTAGCCTTATTTGCAATCTTAGGTCTGTCTCTCAGGTCCACTGTTGAATCGTCTTTCCTGGTATAAATCACAGTTACATTCTTTATATTCTTTTGAAAATATTCACCTGTCTTAAGAGCAATTGCCAGGGTAACATCCTTTTCGTGGCTGATTAAACCTGATGCCCCGGGGTCCCTTCCTCCGTGACCGGCATCAATCACGATCACCCATTTTTTTTCATCCTTAATTACCGGTGAAAAGGATGAAAAAACTGGTGCGGCAACAAAAAGGAAAAACAATATTACTTTAGATATATTAATGGTATGATGTTTGCCGTTTTTAATTCCTATACTCATTTTTAGTTAATCTTTTTTAATTAGTTTTGCGCTGGTATCCTGGTATTTCACAAAAACTATACAAAAATAGCATTTAAGTTGTATTTTTTTAAAGAAAAGCGGTTAGTTATATTGCTCCTCGCGATGGTCAATTCTTTTTCTTTGTTATCTCAGGCAGGTAATACTATTACCGATACATTGCTGATCAGACAGGATACCTCCAGAGTTGATACCATTTCAAAGAAGCTGCAACGGCCTGCATCAGATGCAATCAAATCAAAGATTACTTATTCAGCAGCTGGTTACAGGAAAACCGACATCATCAATAAGCAGGTTATTCTCGTTAAAACAGCTCAGGTTAACTACCAGGATATCGAAATCAAAGCCGACTCCATATCATTTAATATGAAAACAAACCTTCTGTTCGCCATAGGCAGGAAGGATACCACAGGCAAAGTTATTGGCAAGCCGGCTTTTAAAGAGGGAAGCCAGGAATTCGAAGCAGATGAAATTACTTATAATTTCAAAACACGCAAAGCTCTGATTAAAAACATTATAACAAAACAGGATGCAGGATTGTTGCATAGTGCTTTTACAAAGCTGCTGGAAGACGGCACATCTAATATTTCAAAGAGTACCTATTCGACCTGTGACGCAGATACACCTCATTTCTATATTAATCTTCCAAGGGCAAGAGTCTACCCGGGGAAAAAGATTGTCTCAGGTCCGGGCAACCTTGTTGTTGAAGGTATTCCATTGCCTTTGGTGATTCCTTTTGGCTTTTTTCCGATACAGACCAAGAGAGCTGCATCGGGGTTGATTATACCCCGCTATGGAGAGGAACGTGTGCGCGGTTTTTCTTTATCGGACGGAGGATATTATTTTGCGATAAGTAATTACTTTGATCTTGCGATAAAAGGAAGTGTTTATGCAAATGGTTCATGGATTGGCACTGCCCAGACTAATTATATGAAACTATATAAATACAACGGCAATTTCTCGTTTAGTTATGCAAACAATATAGCCGGACACAAAGGACTGCCTGATTACAGCAAATCGAGTAACTACAGGCTGGGATGGACCTATACACAGGATGCAAAGGCTTCTCCCGGTTCGAGATTCAATGCCAGCGTAAACATGAGTTCCAGCGGTTATGACAGGAACAATAGTTATGTGGTTGAAGATCATGTCACTACACAAAGACAATCCAGTATCAGTTATTCCAAATCGTGGGATGGGACACCTTTCAACCTGTCTATTAGTGCAAATCATAGCCAGAATGTTAAGAATAAAACAGTTAGTCTCGATCTGCCTAAAGCCAGTTTTAATATTGGACGAATTTATCCTTTTAAAAGCAAGAATAGCTCAGGACCAGCAAAATGGTACCAGGAAATACAGCTTTCATATTCAGCATCGCTTGATAATCAGATCAATACCACAGATAGTCTGCTGTTTACTTCTGCCGTATGGAAACATATGCAAAACGGTCTTAAACAAGATATACCGTTAAGTTTTCAGCTCCGTCCCTTTAAAAATTTCTCAATCTCACCCTCATTGACTTATTCCAGTGTGCTGTACACTCAGAAGATAAAGAAAACATGGTATCCTGAATATACCGACCCGGCTCTTAATCTGACTCGTCCTACTGTAGTTATTGATACAATTCACGGTTTTTTTTATGGTCAGGCTTTAAACCCATCGATCAGTGCAAGTTTTAATCCCCAGATTTTTGGCATGTATGATTTTACTGAAAAAAGTCCAAACTTCAGACTTCAGTCGATCCGTCATGTGATTAAGCCTTCGGTAAGCTTTGGCTTTACACCCACTTTTGCTGGTCTCAGTTCTAAAATGTACAGGCAGGTGCAGGTCCCTATCCCTTACAGGCCCCAGGGTGAATATTCAATTTATGAAGGTAATATTTTTGGAACACCTTCATTATCAAGCAAAAGTGGCAATGTCTCTTTCAGCCTGGTAAATATTCTGGAAGCTAAAGTCTATGAGAGAAAAGATACAACCGGGAAACCAAAAAAGGTGAAGCTCATCGATAATTTTGGAATAAATACGGCTTATAACATTTTTGCAGATTCACTGAGATGGGCGCCGGTAACAATGCAAATGCGGACAACTATTTTTAATAATATAAACATTTCGGCTAACAGTAATTTTTCGCTTTATGGAATTAACCAGACTACCGGTCAGGCAATAGGCAAATTCCTGTTTGCACAGAATAACAAACTTATGAGGCTCACCAGCTTCAATACCAGTGTAGATTTCAGTCTTAGTGAATTGCTCAAGAGAAACAAGGATAAGAAAAAACCCGGTGCAAGTACATCTCAGGATATTGGTACTCAGGAAAATAAGGGAAGTTTTGGAATGCCCGGGCCGGATGCACAGATACCACAGAATAAAACAGTGGGAACCAAAGATGCATATGGTTACCCGGTTTTTAATGTTCCATGGACGCTTAATATGAGCTACAGTTTCAACTATTCTAAACCGGCTTTTAAATCAATAGTATCTCAGACTCTTTCTTTTAACGGGAGTGTTACAATTACGAAGAAGATGTCAGCAACATTTACGAGTGGATATGATTTCAAGGCTAAGGTGATTACAATGACCAACATCGGAATAACGCGTGATCTTCATTGCTGGGAAATGAATCTTAACTGGGTTCCCAACGGAACTCTTCAAAGCTGGAATTTTCTTATCAGAGTTAAGGCTTCCGTGCTTGGCGATTTGAAATACGAGCGACGAAAAGATTTCCACGATTCATATTAGAAGACATCTGCATTTAACAGTAGAGACGCCCAAATTGGGCGTCTCTACATATATACATTTACAGAATATTATTATTCACCCTGGATCTCAAAATCTATCTCAACTTTCACATCCCTGTGTAATTTAATAATGGCTTTGTAGTTTCCCACTTCCTTAATCTGATCTTCAGGAAGGGTAATGTTCTTACGGTCAATATCAAATCCTTTTTCTTTCAGCGATTCAGCAATCTGGATAGTGTTTACCGAACCGAATATTTTCCCGGAAGTACTTGTTTTAGCACCAACAACAATTTTAAGGCCAGCCATTTTTTCCGCAATCTCCTGCGCTGCAATCTTGATCTTCTCTTCTTTGTGGGCTCTCTGCCTGAGGTTTTCTGTATGCATCTTTTTAGCTGATGATGTTGCCATTACTGCATAACCTCTGGGGATCAGAAAATTTCTGCCGTAACCTGCTTTAACATTTACTAAATCGTCTTTCTGCCCGAGCTTATTGACGTCCTGTATTAATATAATTTCCATATATAGTCCTCCTTATTTTAAAAGGTCAGTAACATAAGGAAGAAGAGCAATGTGCCTGGCTCTTTTAACGGCTTTTGCCACTTTCCTCTGATATTTAAGTGAAGTACCTGTAATTCTGCGTGGCAGGATTTTACCCTGGTCGTTAAGAAACTTCTTTAGAAATTCCGGATCTTTGTAATCGATATAACGGATCCTGTTTTTCTTAAACCTGCAGTATTTCTTTTTCTTGATCTCAACCGTCGGTGGAGTCAAATACCTGATTTCTGATTCGTTCTGTGCCATGTCTTATTCCTCCTTCGATTTTCCTGATTCTTTCTGTTTTCTCTTCTTTTCTGCATATTCTACAGCAAATTTTTCCATTCGGAAAGTTAAAAACCTGATTATTCTTTCATCCCTTCGAAACTGGATTTCAAGTTTTTCGATCAGATCGCCTGCACCTTTAAATTCAACAAGGTAATAAAAGCCGGTAGACTTCTTCTGGATGGGGTAGGCCAGTTTTTTCAGACCCCAGTTCTCTTCATGAACGATCTCACCGCTGTTGTCGGTGATGACCTTCTTGAATTTCTGTACCGCTTCCTTCATCTGGTTCTCAGATAAAACGGGAGTTGCAATGAAAACGGTTTCGTACTGATTCAACATAGTAATTAATTGTTTATTAGTTTAATGATTTTGGCTCGCAAAAGTACAACTATTTTGCTTAATTCAAAAATTTAATGATGAGAATATTGATCATTTTTTCACCATTCCTTTTAAGAACTGTCACAGAGGCGCACGGAGAAGCACAGAGAACCACAGAGAAAACAATCTCTGTGTAACTCTGTGTGACCTCTGTGTAACTCAGTGTCAGTTCTTATTTATGTCTTTTTACTTTTGTCTTTTGTCTTTTAGTCAAACTTTTTCCTTTTTGATTATATTTGTGTTTCACTTTTTTGAAAAACGAGAGTCAGAAATTTATGGAAAATTTCATTGTTTCAGCAAGGAAATACCGGCCTGCGAGTTTTGATATGGTGATTGGTCAGGATTCTATTACACATACGCTGAAAAGTGCAATTAAGAACAATCATCTGGCACAGGCATATCTTTTTTGCGGACCAAGAGGAGTGGGGAAGACCACCTGCGCAAGGATCTTTGCCAAAACCATCAACTGTGTTAACCTTAATGATAACCTCGAAGCATGCGATGAATGCGAATCATGTCTTTCATTCAATTCATGGAGATCGTTTAATATTCATGAACTCGATGCTGCCTCCAATAATAAGGTTGAAGATATCAGAAGCCTTAATGATCAGGTAAGGATCCCTCCGCAGATAGGAAAATACAGCATCTATATAATTGATGAAGTTCATATGCTCTCCTCATCAGCCTTTAATGCTTTTCTGAAGACACTTGAAGAGCCACCTTCACATGCAATTTTCATCCTGGCCACTACAGAAAAACATAAAATAATTCCAACCATTCTCTCACGATGCCAGATCTTCGACTTTAACAGGATCAGAATTGAAGATATTGTCGGAAGGCTTATGTATGTAGCTACAAATGAAGGAATAACAGCTGATGATGAAGCGCTGCACATTATAGCTCAGAAAGCTGATGGTGCTTTACGCGATGCCCTGTCAATTTTTGATCAGATCGTAAGCCTCAGTGGTAAAAAAATCACCTATAAAGATGTTATAGAAAATCTTAATGTACTCGATTATGAGTACTATTTTAAATGTGTTGATGCTGCAATAACAGGCGATGTGTCATCGGTATTATTGACCTTTAATGAAGTACTCGAAAAAGGATTTGACGGTCATAATTTTATCTCAGGCCTGAATAGCCACCTCCGCGATCTTCTTGTCAGTAAAGATGAAGCAACCATGCGACTTCTTGAAGCGACACCAGCTATTAAAAAGAGATATCTGCAACAAACAGGTCAATGTCCTGTTGATTTTCTGTTTAAAGCATTGGAGATAGGAAATAATTGCGATCTTACATATAAGAGCAGCAAGAATCCACGGTTGCACATTGAACTCTCACTGATCAGGTTATGCCGGCTGATAAGTGAACCGGAGGAACCTTTTGAAAAAAAAAAGTCTGATCCGGGTCAGTTGAAAAAACAGGAAGAAGATCTTCCTCTTCCCTCAAAGTCAGAGATAATAAGGCAGGAGGTTCAGCCTGCTGAGAAAAGAATTACCAATCAGGAATTTCCATCAGGAAAGCATGATCCTGTCATTGAAAAACCATCAAAGACGTTTTCGATAAAAGATATCATTACCGACGATATCAAACCGGAAGTGAAGCACGAAGACAAAACCGTTCTGAATGATCCTGATGTTCATATAAACATACGAGACGAATTTACTCCGGAAGGTTTCGAAGTTGCCTGGAGAGAATTTACCGATCAGTTAAAAGGAGAAGGTACCCGGATCATCAGTATGTTTAAAACTTTAAGGCCGGAATTGGAAAACGATCAGACAATCAGGATCCATCTTAGTAATGCTGCCCAAAAAGATATATTCAACCTTACTTACAAACAAAAGCTTATCAATTTTCTGGAGAACAAATTCAATTTATCAGATATTGATATTGAAACATCAGTAGATCTTTCAGAATCAAGTGAAATTCTATATTCCGATGAACAGAAATATAATTATCTCTTTAATAAATATCCCATTCTGAAAGAGATGAAGAAAACATTTAACCTTGATATTACTTAGGACATTGTTATTAATTTTTATGACTGAAGAAAATCAATGAGGGATTATAAATGATTTCTGGCACATAATGACCTTTACAAATCAAAATTGCCTAATTGAAAAGAAAACCTGAAATAACCGACAGTAATGATTATCTGAAATACCTTGCTAAAGAAAAGGACATTTCAGATCAGATTATTAATCACTCCAGGTCTATGATAAGCATCATCAACCGGGATTATATATACGAGAAAGTCAATTCCACTTTCTGTAACGCACATCAGCTTGTACTTGATACCATTCTTGGGAGATCACTTGGAGATATCTGGGGACATGATACTTTTCAAAATATAATAAAGAAAAATGTAGACTTGTGTTTTACAGGTAAAACAGTAAAGTATGAAGCATTTTTTGACACTCCCCGGTCGGGGAAGAGACATTTTGAAGTGGTTTTCAGACCGCTGTCAGTTGAGCCGGGTAAAATTACTCATCTTCTTGCAGAAACATTCGATATACATGATCTGAAAAATTCAAAGCAGGCTGTCAAAGAAAAAGAAGAGGAGCTAAGGAAGTTTGAGACAAACCTTCCGATTGGTTTTCTGAGGTGCGATCCTGACGGGAAGATATTAAATGCAAATAAAGCTTTTTCAAGTATCATGGAATGTAACGATGCGATATCCATTAACGATATGAATCTCAAGAGCTTTTATGTTCAGGAACAACTTTTTGACATCCAGATCGATCAACTTAAAGATTGCCATTCTATGAACTTCGGAAGGGTTTCTCTGAAAAACTGTTATGGCAAAGAGATACCTTGTCGTATAAGCGGATTCCTTGCTGTCAATAAATCTGGCACTCCGACTTCTATTGATTTTGCAGTTGAAGATTGTTCACGCGAACTGATGCTCGAAAATCGGTTATTGCAGGCTCAGAAGCTTGAGACAATAGGAGGCCTTGCAGGAGGTATAGCTCACGATTTCAATAATATCCTGGCTACTATATCCGGTTATTCGGAAATGCTGCATGATGACCTTCCAAAGAATTCAGATCTTTCGGATAAGGTAAGTAAAATTCAGGGAGCAGTTAAGAAGGCCCAGTCTATTACAAACCAGATACTTACGTTTAGCCGGCATATTGAACAGGAAAAGGTTCTGACAAATGTATCGGAAGTTTTAAAAGAGACCATTGGATTTGTAAAATCGTCAATTCCTTCAAATGTCGAGCTTAAGAGCAGGATCCCAAGAATGAAAGCCAATGTTCTTGCTGATCCTACACAGTTATTCAGGGTTTTCCTGAACCTGATGACAAATGCAATTCAGGCAATGGAAGAACATGGCGGATTATTGTCGGTAAACATTTCCATAGTTCAGAGGGAGTTCGTTCTGCATGAATTAAACAGAGCCATCGTTGCTGATGAGTATGTCTTGCTTACTTTTAAGGATACGGGTGAAGGTATGGATCCATCGCTGATGGGAAGGATTTTTGAACCATTTTTTACGACAAGGGAAGTAGGAAAGGGGACAGGTCTCGGATTATCCGTAATACATGGTATAATAACTGAAATGGAAGGAGAAATTCTTGTATCAAGCAAGAGGACTGAAGGATCTGTGTTTAATGTTTATCTTCCGGTTTCGAAAAATTATAATGACCTTAAACAAGGTACGACTATCAGAAAAAAAATATTGTTCATTACCGGGAACAAATATGAATCCAGAATATTGTCGCTTGCTCTTGAAAGTGCCGGTTATGAACTTATTTATATTTCTGATGAAAGAAATTTTGTCAATATTATAACTGATACAATAGAACGACCCGATCTGGTTATCTATATGAGCGATTCAAGGCAGATCAAACCTGAAGATCTCGTAAAAATTTTCAGCGGACTGAAAATCGTTACTCCCTGTATACTTATCACAGACTCTCTTGAGGGGTTATCAGATGAAAAATTACTAAATTCGGGAATTATTAAGCAGCATTTGACAAAGCCTGTATCTCTTAAGGAAATCAGAAATGCAATTCAGGAACTAATCAGATAATCAAGTAATATTAAATTATAAGCAATGCCGGGAATACTGATCGTTGAAGACGATAAATCAATCAGAGAAATGTTAAAACTCTCGCTCTTAAGAAATAATTACACAGTTCTTGAAGCAGAAAATGGGAAAGACGCAATAGTTCATTTCAAATCATTGCTTACAGATCTTGTTGTTACTGACCTTATTATGCCTGAAGAAGATGGGCTGAAAGTGATTATAAAGCTCAAAGAACTAAAACCATCGATAAAGATAATTGCTATTTCAGGGGGAGGTAAGGCAGGTCCGGCAAGCTACCTGAATCTGGCAAAAGCACTCGGGGCGGATGCTATCTATACTAAACCTTTTTCAATAAATGATCTGGTAGCAAAGATTGGGGAGTTGTTAAATAATGAACAACGTACCTGAATAAACTGTTATAACAGGAACCTATTAAAACATACATTATGCTAAAGAAAAACATTGAAGAAATCTGCAACAGACAGATAGAAAGAGAAGGTTATTCTTCTAACCTTTATATTGCTATGGCATCGTGGGCCGAGATTAATGGCTATAGCGGCGTAGCAGCATGGCTGTATGGCCAGTCAGATGAGGAAAGGATCCATATGCTTAAGTTTATTAAGTATGTAAATGAAAGAGGCGGGAAGGCTGTAATGCCGGCTTTGAAAAAACCTTCTGCCGAATATAAAAGTGTAGAAGATATCTTTAAAGAGGTATTGAAACATGAAGAGTTTGTTACTGCAAGCATTAATGAAATTGTGGCGCTTACTCTGGAGGAAAAAGACTTTAATACGCATAATTTTCTGCTATGGTTTGTAATGGAGCAGGTTGAAGAAGAAGCTTCTGCAAGAGCCATCCTTGACAAAATGCGCCTGGTCGGAAAGAACAACATGTATGAATTCGACAGAGATATTAAGGGTTTAAGGAAACCTGCGACAAATGCCCAGGTTAATCCATGAAGAAATTCTTATCTCTCTTTATCGGGTTCATGATTTTTAGTTCGATCCCTGCTCTCAGGGCTCACGATCTGATAAAGAATTCTTCTGTTACCGGAATCTGTTATGCCGGGAAAAAAATCAGCAGGTTTTATATTCCGCCTCCGAAGGAATATTTCGACAAAGTCGGATCAAAAAACGGAGCTTCAATAGTTGTCTATTATGCTTCAGGTTTTCCCACCCTTGCAAAAACAGCAGTGGAAAATGCAGCTTCGATACTCAGAACCTTACTCCCGGCTGATACAAAATTTACAATTAATGCAAGTTGGGAGAAAATCTCTACTGCAGGAGTACTCGCTCAATCATCAATAACAGATTATAAAGAAGGCTCAGAAATTGATGCTCTGAATCCCTTCGTATATTATCCTATAGCCCTGGCCGAAAAAATTGCCGGGAAAAGTCTTAATGAAGATGTTCAGGGGGACATAACTTTAGCAGTGAATAGTTCAATAACCAACTGGTATTTTGGCACCGATGGAAATACATCTGTTAAACAATACGACCTAGTTACCGTTGCGCTTCATGAAATCTGCCATGGACTGGGTTTTTTCAGCAGCTTCAGTTCCGATGGAACTGCAGGCTCATACGGTGGTATCAAAAAAAAACCTGTCATATATGATACATTCGTAGAAGGCCTGTCAGGCCTCAGATTAACTGACACTCTGATTTTTCTTAATCCTTCAAATTCCCTTGGAAGTCAGCTTGTTGGGAATCAGCTGTATTTTAATGGACCTCTGCTGAAAAACTACACTGCATCAAATCCTGTTCGTTATACCAGTTTAAGAGCCAGGTTAAATGCCCCGGCAACCTGGGATGCAGGATCAAGTATTTCTCATCTGGACGAATCGGCTACGCTTCGCTCAGATGCACTAATGACTCCTTTTATTAATCTTGGCGAAGCAATTCATGATCCGGGGAGTTTTACCTTTTCGATGCTCGGAGATATCGGCTGGATAAATACCAGGATAATTCATACCCCGCCACGGGATACTGAAAGTCATCAGCCTCAGATCTTCCTGTCGGCTGATATCAAATCAGATACAACTTATTATCATAACAGCGTAGGAGTTGTATTCTCCTTTGATGACTTTCTGACAAGCGACTCTCTTTATATGACTTCTCCAAATTCCAGCAACTCATACAATACAACCATTACTATCACGAAGTATAACTCTGATTTGCAGTATTATTTCTTTGTTCAGGATCATTTTCTCAGGACCTACAGATCACCTTCTGTATATAAAGATTTTTCAAACCTTAAAAATAACCGGTATCACGTTTATATAGGTACCGATACCGCAAAACCGGTAATAATACATACTCCGGTTTCTTATTATCTGCAGACCGTTGATTCTTTAAAATATAATGCCAAAATAACTGATAATCTGGGCATTGATTCGGCATATGTTGAATATAAAGTAAATAATGGCCCCTCAAAGTTTATTCGTTTGAATAGGGGTAATGCAGATGTTTACAGTACAGGCTTTAATGCAAGATCTTTGTTATTAAAAGGCCGTGATTCAATCGAATACAGAATATTTGCTGTCGATACTGCCCGGGTTCCTAATATTGCTGTATTGCCAGAAACAGGATTTTTCATAACCCATATCGAGGAAATCTTTTCAACTGTCTCAAAAACATATTCTACGGATTTTTCCGGCGCAGGACCCGATTTCTTTAACATAGGCTTCAGCGTTACAAAACCAGCCGGTTTCAGTAAGTATGGCCTAAATACTAAACATCCTTACGAAAGTTCTGAAGACAACTTAAAAACTATTAATTATACTTCGGTTCTAAGGTATCCGTTGAAATTTGATGAGTCAGGAATTCTCTTTAGTTTCAATGAGGTAGTCCTGGTTGAACCTGGATTACCGGGAACAGTTTTCGGCTCATCGGATTTTTTTGATTATGTCATCGTCGAAGGGTCAAAGAATTTTGGCAAAACATGGTTCAACCTTATTGATGGCTACGATTGCAGATTATACCCTGCCTGGGAGACTGCTTACAATAGTAGCATAGTTGGAGACAACTCGACATTTGTCGGGACAGAATCCATGCTTCAGAAGCATACATTTCTTTATCGCCCATCTGCCAATATTTCCGAAGGGGATACAATATTGGTGAGATTCAGGTTATTCTCAGATCCTTTAGCTAACGGATGGGGCTGGGTTATAGAAGATTTGAAAATTGGCCCTCTGGTGGATGCCCTTCCTGAAGTGACTTCCCGTCCTGTTGTTGTGTATCCTAACCCGGGCAGAGGACTTATCAAAATCAGTACTGATATTCAAGGTCAGGAGCTTTATAAACCCTTGCATTACAGTATCTTTAACGCTGCCGGTATCTGTTTGAAAAATGCCACGACTACAGGGTCAACGGAAGCATTGGTCGATATATCAGATTTCCCTGCCGGTATATACATAATTATCTTATATCTGGATGATGGAATAAAGACTGTAAAATATAGTCTTATAAAATAAAAACTTAAACCCCGCAATAATGGCGGGGTTTTTGTATAAATTGAGTTTTTGGAATTCTTTATTGGAAAATAAAGCTAATTTTGCTGGATATTTAAAAAACTGTAAAACACCTTAAAATGAGCATTATAAATAATGTGTTGGGCCTTTTTCTTGGTAATAAATATGAAAGAGATATAAAGGAAATCAATCCATACGTAGATAAGATCCGTTTAGAATATGAAAAAATAAAAGATTTGTCAAATGATGGATTAAGAGACCTGACAGTAGAACTCAGAAAAGAGATACTTGAAAGCATTAAAAGTGATGAAAACGAGATCAGTTCGCTGAGGGGAAAAGCTGAAAGCGAGGAAGATGTATACCTTAAAGAGGAGATTTACAATACTATTGACAAAATTGAGAAGCAGATTAATGAAAAACTCGAATTAAAACTTGATCAGCTTGTACCAAGAGCATTTGCTGTCGTTAAAGAAACTGCAAAAAGATTCAAGGAGAACAGTGTGCTTGAAGTAACGGCACGACAATATGACAGAGATCTTGCTGCTACCAGAGAGAGCATAACTATTAAAGGTGACACTGCAATATGGAGCAACAAGTGGATTGCCGGAGGCAATGAAATTACCTGGGACATGGTTCATTATGATGTTCAGCTTATTGGCGGAGTGGCTCTCCACAAAGGAAAAATCGCTGAAATGGGAACTGGTGAAGGGAAAACTGTCGTAGCTACTCTGCCTGTTTTTCTTAATGCACTGGCCGGCAGGGGTGTTCATATTGTTACTGTGAATGATTATCTCTCAAAACGTGACTCTGAATGGATGGGACCAATCTATGAATTCCATGGTCTCACTGTTGATTGTATCGATAAACACCAGCCCAATTCACCCGACAGGCGTAAAGCTTATAACGCGGATATAACTTTTGGAACAAATAATGAATTCGGTTTCGACTACCTCAGGGATAATATGGCAATTAACCCTGAAGACCTTGTTCAGCGTAAACACCACTATGCTATCGTTGACGAGGTCGACTCAGTTTTGATCGATGATGCCCGAACACCACTTATTATCTCAGGACCAACCGCTAAAAGCGATACTCAACAATTCGATGAACTGAAACCAAAAGTTGATAAACTGGTAAATGCTCAGAAGAAACTTGTAACCCAGATTCTCGCTGATGCCAAAAAACTCATTGCGGACAATAAAAATGACGAAGGCGGTCTTTTGCTTCTGAGGGCATATAAGGGTCTTCCCAAGAATAATGCACTTATCAAGTACCTCAGTGAGGAGGGCAATAAATCGCTTCTTCTCAAGACAGAGAACTTCTATATGCAGAACAACAGCAAGGAAATGCCTAAGGCAACTGATCCGTTGTACTTTATTATTGATGAAAAAGCGAACTCAATCGAGCTGACTGAAAATGGACTCGATCTTATTTCAGACTCCGTAGAGGATGTCAGCTTTTTCATTCTTCCTGATGTAGGCTCAAAAATTGCCGATATCGAAAAATCAAATATCACGGATCGGGAGAAACTAAAGATAAAGGATGAACTTCTGCAAGACTATTCAGTTAAGTCGGAACGGGTTCACACCATGACTCAGCTATTGAAAGCCTGGACACTTTTTGACCGTGACACTGAGTACATTGTGGTGGACAATAAAGTAAAAATTGTAGATGAACAAACAGGTCGCGTTCTTGAAGGACGAAGATATTCCGACGGACTTCATCAGGCAATCGAGGCAAAAGAAAATGTAAAGGTGGAAGAAGCCACACAGACTTATGCCACTATTACTCTCCAGAATTATTTCAGGATGTACCATAAGCTTGCCGGAATGACCGGTACAGCTGAGACTGAAGCGGGTGAACTATGGAATATCTATAAACTTGATGTTGTTGTTATTCCGACAAACCGGCCGGTAATAAGATTCGACAGGGAAGACCTGGTTTATAAGACTAAAAGGGAAAAATACAATGCGGTAATAGAGGAGATCGCTGAGATGAATCGCCAGGGACGACCTGTTCTGGTTGGAACCACCTCAGTGGAAATTTCTGAATTGCTGAGCAGGATGCTCAAGATGAAAGGTCTGAAGCATAATGTTCTCAATGCAAAGTTGCATCAGAGGGAAGCAGAAATTGTTGCAGAGGCAGGTAAAACAGGTACTATAACAATTGCGACCAATATGGCAGGACGTGGTACGGATATTAAGCTTACTGAGGATGTGCGAAAGGCAGGAGGACTTGCTATTATAGGCACCGAAAGACATGAATCGAGACGTGTAGACCGTCAGTTGCGGGGTCGTTCAGGAAGACAGGGAGATCCAGGTTCTTCGCAATTCTTTGTTTCGCTTGAAGATGAGCTTATGAGGTTGTTTGGCTCTGAAAGAATTGCCGGTATTATGGATAAGCTCGGACTCAAAGATGGCGAGATGATTCAACATTCTATGATCACCAAATCTATCGAAAGAGCACAGAAAAAAGTCGAAGAGAATAACTTCGGAATAAGAAAGAGACTTCTTGAATATGATGATGTTATGAACTCACAGAGAGAGGTTATTTACAAGAAAAGAAGGCATGCTCTTCTTGGGGAAAGATTAAATGTTGACATAGCTAACATGATGTTTGATGTTACCGAGAACCTGGTTGACATATATCATAATGACGGAGACTTTGAAGGTTTTGATTTCGATCTTATTCGCTCATTTTCAATGGATTCTCCTGTACCTGAAAATGAATTCAAGAAGGTAAATTCCCAGGAGGTGACTGAGAATGTTTACGCGAAAGTACTTGATACATATAAAAGAAAAGTAGAAACAATTTCCTCCCAGGCTTATCCTGTATTGAAAGATGTATATGACAGGATGGCGCATGTTTATGAAAATGTTGTTGTCCCGATTTCAGATGGGGTGAGGGTTTTTCAGGTTGTCACAAACCTTAAGGCGACGGCAGAATCTGAAGGCCGGGAACTCGCAAAAGCATATGAGAAAACTGTTGTTCTGGCTACAATTGATGATGCATGGAAAGAACACCTGAGAGAGATGGACGAACTAAAACAATCAGTTCAGAATGCTACTTACGAACAGAAAGACCCCTTACTTATTTATAAGTTCGAATCCTTTGAGCTGTTCAAAACAATGATTACCAAAGTAAATAAAGATGTTGTGAGCACTCTCATGAAAGGACATATACCTACACAGGATCCTGAACAGGTAAAAGAAGCCCAGAGAAGAAGACAAGTCGACACCAGCAACCTGAGAACCTCAAAAAGTGATTTTTCACAGTACAGCAGTACCGGTGGAGGTCAGGATAGAAACCAGAGGACCGAGCCCGTGAGAGTTGATAAAAAGGTTGGAAGAAATGATCCTTGTCCTTGCGGAAGCGGAAAGAAATACAAGCAGTGTCATGGTATGCAGCAAGGAGGTATTCAGGCTGCAGATGCCAATACCTGATCAGATTTTATTTACTTCATCAATCTCTTTCTGGATACGGGTATAAGTAGTTCTGTTTACAGGAACAAGAGGGAGCCTGAGGTAATTCTGGCAGAGATTCATTATATTCAGCATAGCTTTTACTCCGGAAGGATTACCATCAATAAAAAGAAGCTCTATCATTTCAAGATAACGGAGTTGTATTTCGCGTGCTGATTTTATATTGCTCTTAAGTGCATGATTGACAAGTTCACTTGTCTGTGCCGGGAATGCATTTGCAAGAACTGATATAACTCCTGATCCTCCTGCCGCAATGATCGGTAATGTCATCATATCATCACCTGATATTACACTAAAACTCTCCGGTTTTCCTCTTATTATCCTCATAATCTGTGCCATATCGCCCGATGCCTCTTTTACCGCCACAATATTTTCACATTCATTTGCAAGGTCAATACAGGTATCTGATGAGATGTTACTGCAAGTCCTGCCCGGAACATTATAAATGATGACAGGTATCGGACTGCAAGTTGCAATTTCCTTAAAATGCTGAAATAATCCCCTCTGGTTAGGCTTATTATAGTATGGCGCTACTGATAAAATTCCATCAACTCCGGTAAGGTTTGAATGCCTTATGCAGTTTATTACTTCCTGCGTGTTGTTTCCACCAATACCTATCACCAGCGGTACGCGGTTATCTATTACCTCTCCCACATAAGAGACAAGAGCTTTTTTTTCTTCCCTGGTAAGTGTAACCGACTCTCCGGTTGTCCCCATTGCTACTATATAGTTTACTCCTCCGTTAATGACATGGTTTATAACATGGCCCAATGAAGCAAAATCAATGCTTGAGTCACTTTTAAATGGTGTTACTATCGCGACTCCTGTCCCTTTGAATTTTTTCATATTCTTTATTATTAATCAACTTTTATGCGACTCCGGAATTTATCATCTCAAGGTAATGCATTACATGATTCAGGTAATCTTCAACATTTACAGGACTCTTTAATTCCATCATCAGATCGAAAGGAGAGTCCCGGGTTTCCGACTCAAATAATCCGACCTTAAATCCTGCATTCGACAAGGATGTAATATAATGAAGCGGTAACAGTCTTTTGAAATTGATATCAATAAGGACATCAAAACGTTTGCTGACAAAAGCATTAGTTTCCAGGGAGACTGGCTGGTAGAGAAAATTTAATTCTTCTTTTTTTATAACTGAAAGATATCTGATTGCCGTATACTGATTGGGCAGATTATTTCCGGAAAAATATCCCAGCACTTTGACATCGATTTTATTTTCATGCATTTTTTGATAGAATCGCGTCAGGTGTGCAAAATCATCGACCTTAGATGCATCCCAGACAATCCCGATTTTTTTGACGTGGCTTAAATTTGTATAATGCACTTTTCTCTTTGTTTTGGCTAACTTCTTCTTAAGGATATTATCTCCTATTCTCAGCCTGATATTTTTAAATAATTCCATATTGCAAACCTAAGATTTTTTTTAAAACGCACGGAAGAAAATGTCAATCTTCACCAATTATTTTCAGAAAGTCTGACTCGCTGATCATTGGGACTCCAAGCTCATCAGCTTTCTCTTTTTTCGATTGACCCATATTTTCACCGGCAAGAATAAAAGAAGTATTACCTGATACTGAAGCAGAATTCTTACCTCCATTCTTTTCAATCAATTCTTTATATTCATCGCGGGTATGTTTCTGAAAAACACCGGATATCACTATCGCCTTACCATCGAGAGCGTTTCCTGACCTGACCGTCTCATTCCCATAACTGAATCTGATGCCCGTTGATTTAAGCCGTTTGATCATTTCAAGATTATCTGCATCAGCAAAGTATGCTACTATGCTTGCAGCTATCTTGGGTCCGATCTCATTAACACTTGTCAGTTGCTCAACATTGGCATTCATGAGGTCTTCAATTGTCCTGAACCGGGAGGCAATTGTTTTTGCTACTGTTTCTCCCACATGCCTGATACCAAGGGCAAAAATTACCCTTGGATAGGGAGTATCGATAGAATTCCTGATACTCCGTAAAATATTGGTTGCAGATTTTTCACCGAGCCGGTCAAGCGGTACCAGTTGTTCCATTCGTAAATCATAAAGATCTGAAATGTTTCTAACCAGGTTTTTGCTGAATAACAGATCGATAGTCTCCTCCCCTAAACCGTCGATATCCATAGCCTTCCTGCTGATAAAATGTTCAATCCTTCCTTTTATCTGGGGCGGGCAGTGAAGATAATTGGGGCAAAAATGATTTGCTTCGCCTTCATTCCTGACTAAAGCAGTTCCACATTCCGGACAATTGGTAATAAAAACTATTTTTTTATTGTTTTCATTTCTTACGGAATGATCGACACCCACTATTTTAGGAATTATTTCGCCTCCTTTTTCAACATATACCATATCATTAAGATGAAGATCAAGAAGCGCAATCTGATCTGCGTTGTGAAGAGTTGCACGTTTGACAGTAGATCCTGAAAGAAGAACCGGTTCGAGATTTGCAACAGGGGTTACAGCCCCCGTTCTGCCTACCTGGAATGTAACCGATATTAATCTGGTGGTTGCTTCTTCTGCTTTATATTTATAGGCAATTGCCCAACGGGGAGACTTGGCTGTATAACCAAGTTCCTGTTGCTGACTGAGTGAGTTTATTTTAATAACTACGCCGTCGGTATCATATGGAAGGTTTTTACGTTCGGATTCCCAATAAGAAATAAACTGGATTACTTCATCAATATTTTTGCATAATCTTATGCTTCCGGCAACATTGAAACCCCATCCTGCAGCTTCTTTAAGATTGTCGTAGTGGTTGTCGTGGGGCAGCTCTTCCGACAGAAGGAAGTATACCATACAATCGAGAGATCTTGAAGCTACGATTTTTGGATCAAGAAGTTTAAGAGTTCCTGCCGCAGCATTTCTCGGGTTGGCAAATGGAATTATCGCAGCTTTGATTCTCTCTTCATTTAACCTGTTAAAAACTGCCCTGGGCATCAGGATTTCACCCCGGATCACAAATTCAGCAGGTACAGCTTTGGCGGTGATTTTCAGCGGGATGCTTTTGATGGTTTTCACATTTAATGTAACATCATCACCTTTGTTGCCGTCACCCCGGGTAACAGCCCTGAAAAGTGAACCGTTTTTGTACGTTATGCTTATAGATGCTCCGTCAAACTTCGATTCACAAACATACTCAATTGATTGTGAGATAGTTTTACGTATCCTGCTATCAAATTCACGGAGTTCTTCTTCGCTGTAAGTGTTACCGAGAGAAAGCATAGGATAGGTATGTTCGTATTGTTCAAACTCTTTCGTTATGTCACTGCCAACTCGTCGGGTGGGAGAATTCTCGCTTATAAATTCAGGAAATTTTTTCTCAAGAGTGTTGAGTTCATTCAACAGTAAATCATACTCAAAATCCGAAATGGTTGGCCGGGCCAAGACATAATACCTGTTATTATGTTCTTCAATTTCCTTGCGGAGAGTATCTATGCGTGCCTTGGCTTCCGATCGTTTCATTTCCACACTCCATCAATTGTATTTCCGCATTTACTGCATTTCCCTGCAGTAATGGTATTGGATGCAATCCTGAATCCCTGTCTGATAACAACACTTGAGTTGCATGAAGGGCATTTTGTATCCGAAATTTCATTCCCCGGTACATTGCCGGTATATACATACTTTAAACCTTCTTCAGTTGCGATCCGATAAGCGCTGTTAAGTATTTCAACAGGTGTAGGAGCTAATTGTTCAAGTTTATGAATTGGGTAAAACCTGCTTATATGCAATGGTGTGTTTCTAAATCCGTTGTCGCTTAACCACCTGCACATCTTTTGGATTTCATCCAGATTATCAGTCCAGGAAGGAACCACAAGATTGGTTATTTCAAGCCATACACCCATATCTTTATATACTTTAAGCGTATCGAGAACAGGTTGTAATTTCCCTCCGGTCAGCCTAAGGTATGAACTTTCAGTGAATGCTTTAAGATCGATATTGGCAGCGTCAATAACACTGCATAGCTTTTTCAATGGTTCAGCGTTAATATAACCATTTGATTTGATAATATTTTTTACACCCGCATTCCTGGCAAGCGTTGCAGTTTCCAATACATATTCATAAAAGGTCACCGGTTCAGAGTAGGTGTATGCTATTGAACTGCAGTTATTCTTAGTGCATTCTTCGACTACTTTATCAGGCATCAGATCATAGTTCCTTGTTTTATCAGGACTTGTTTGTGATATTGTCCAGTTCTGACAGTTCAGACACACAAGATTACATCCGGCAGTAGCAATTGAATATGCCTTTGATCCCGGGAGAAAATGATAGAGAGGTTTCTTTTCCACAGGATCAACATTGACGGAGCATGGGTTACCAAAGGCCAGGGTGTATAACTTTGAGTTATGTACTTTACGGTTATTGCACTTGCTTAGTTCACCTTCTTTGAGTACGCATTCATTGGGACAGATCCTGCACATTATTCCTCTTGCAGTTTCCTCCTGATACATTGCAATCCTCCGGTAAATGCCCTGCTCTTCAGATGACATTTCTGAAAAAAGCGAGCGGCACGGGAAACACATCAATCCTGCTGATAAAGCCAGCGATTTTTTCAGGAAATCACGTTTGCCGAGATCAAATTTATTATGCTTCATTTAATCATGCACATTTATCGAAATAAATTGTTCTTTTTCCCTTTATGATACTTTGCATTTTACAAGGTGATCCTTTGCAGTTACCAAAACTACGATTTGTTCATAATTGTACCAAAAAGAAATCCACCTAATATCAATAAAGCTAACAAAAAGATTGAAACCTGGATTCCTAATGCAGGTACAGCAAAACCGGAGATAAGGATAAATCCCAAAGCAGAGCCGGCAAGATCGGCACTGTAGATTGCCGATGATGTCTCAATTTCTTTTGCATTGATAGTCATTACACGAAAAATGTGTCCGGTGTAAAGTGCAGGTAAAAAAACGGAAAGAATTATAAGAACAATTGACGGGAAGCCGATTTTCAATTCAGGTATGTAACTATATAACAGACAAAAACCAATATAATACAACATAAGGAAAAATACTTTTTTTCTTAATGAATAAGAATTAAGGAAACTGAGATTATTTCCTGAACCAACAGCCAGCCCTGTCATTAATCCTGCAATTATCAGCCCTGTCAGCTGGTACATATTGCCTATAACAATCTGAAGTGTAAAAAGAATAATTATTTCAAATCCTGCCAACGCTGATGCACAGAAATACATCAGCAGATTTCTCCTCTTAATTGCTATTCCGGGCAGTGCGAAGACCATAATCATCAAGACTATTGCAGGTATCTTCTCATTTATGTTTTTACTGAAATTGTAGGATTGGGAATGGAAGCAAGCTACCGGGAAAGCAGATCTGTTTTGTTTCATCCCGTGGTCGATAAGTGCAATCAACTCTTTCGATTTTTTTTCTATAAGATCATCGTCCAGATAGTCTGAACTGACATAGATATTTTTAATTTGTTTATTCCGGACCATTGAGCAAAATGATAACGATAACGATTTGTCAGAAGCCAGGAAATAAAGTTTATTGCCCACCACAGGTTTAACATTTTTAAAAATTGCTGACAGGCTATTAAAAACGGATGAATATAGTTTTAAAGATTCTTTGTTGAAGTAATTATCTCCCGGACCAGGAGAACACATAAAAACACCCTCCGGTTTAAGTCTTTTTTTCACATCATTGAAAAATTCTGTTGTATAATATCTGTTCAGAAGGAGAGTTGACGGAGGCGGAATGAGAAGTATGATAACATCAGCCAGTTCACCGGGACTCCTTATATACTGATATGCATCCTTATTTTCAATAACCAGATTCCCGGAGAACCTGACAGAATTTGAAGTTTCATATTTAATCAGTGCAGGATCTCTTTCGACATAGATTATTGTACTGACAGGATATTTTAATATTTCAGGAAGATGCGATTGAAGTGATCCGGAAATTAAAATCACTTTCTCAGTCGATTCGCTCTGAAGCATTGCATAATGAATATCCTCTTCTCTTTCAGTAGCATCAGCTTTATAAGCCAGGAGTCTTTGATTATAATAAAGGCTCTCTTCTCCTTTATATCTGCTTTGAGTTATATTACCGTATGGAGTATCTTTTGAACCCGTAACCTTAATACCAGGCAGCAATAACTGTCTGAAGAAAATATCAGGATCAAAAATTATAATCAGTATTGCCAATATACATATGAAGATTTTAGCAAAGATCTTCGTTTTAATATTATATACAGTATAGGCGGCAAAAACATAAGCGGCTGATAATAATATTATAAGTAAAAGCAACTTGTATGTATTAACCAGGCCGGCTGTTAAAATTGATATTACAATGCCCGAAATAATTCCTCCCGTGGTTTCTATCGAAAACGACTTTCCGGGTGTAAAATTATTTCCGGACCTGGCCAGTGAAATTAATTTTATAAAAGTGAATCCGGAGACCAGACAGAAGGGTATCAGAACAAGAAAAGTGTAAATTATTGATACCAGAAATGAGGGACTCTCACCCGGGTTAAAAAATATACGCGATAAGGAAAACAGTAATACCAGGGAAATTATGGGACTGACAGAAAAAACAAGATTTATTTTTCTTATATTATTTAGCTTTGATCTGGCAGCAATTGAGGCACCGAAAGCTGAGCCGATAAGCCATGAGCCTAAAAAGATACCTGTAATAAGTTCATAGCCACCGGTGATATTCATTATCTCTCTCATCAGCAACAGTTGTATTGAAGAGCTGACAAAACCGATTATAAAAAGGTTGGTCCTTATTTCTCCTGAGGTTAGTTTTTGTATCTCTGCCTCTTGCGTATTTCCTGCTGATTTTTCGAAAAAAGCAGTAAAATACTTTAAATGCCATATAAAATGGATTACTCCTGTGAATGCCATTCCTATTCCAAATTCGACATGCCACTTCAGTATTGTCTTGACGAAAGAGATGTTCCATTTATAATTTATCTGGAGTGCCATAAACAGACCTGCAATGGCTGTTGTAAAGAAAACCGCTGTAAGTACCAGGTTCCAGAGTTTTCTATGAAATTGCAGTGAATAATAACCGATCCGGTAAAAAAAGTAACTTATTAAATATAAAAGTATTGCAGTGAAACCTATGCTGATGACATGGTACATATTTCAAGTGCCTAAAGTGCCTAAAGTGCCTAAAGAGTCTAATTTGTTCTTTAATCCCTGAGTTTCTTCGTCCCTGAGTCTCTCAGTCATTTAGTATCCTCCAGAACTACTCCTTCATATATAAAGAGATCAGCATCTTTCCAACCGTCCCATCCCAGGCCGGCTTTATCCCTGGAAGTGTATCCAAGAAACTGCTCAACCGTCCATCCGTTTTCAATGGCTACCTGTGGGAGCATCGTACCGGAATTATATCCTTTCTTGATATAAATTCCATGCTTTCCCAGAACTATTTCACTTATGTTGTTAATCTTCCTCAAAGGTCCCAGAACAGTTATTTCGATGTCTGTTTTGTTATATTCCTCCTTTGTAAGAGGAGAGAAGCGAGGATCCTCAAAGGCAGATGATATGGCTGATGCCTGAACTACATCATATAATGGTTCTGAAGAAATGAACCTGCCGATACAGCCTCTTAAAGCACCATGAATTTTTAATGTTACAAATGCACCCATTGGTATCTTGAGTTTCTCTGGTAGGGACTTTTCATCAATGACAAACTTTTTGTTATCATAGAGCTTTGACCGGATGCTGTTTTTAGCAATTTCAAAGAGTTTATTCTTCTCTACTTCAGTAAAAGAGAAGCTGTTTTCAGATTCTTGCTTACTGTTTGCTCTTTGCTTATTTTCAGTCACAGAAATAGCATTATACCCAACAACTTCATCTTTCCCGATATTTGGGGAATCACCTGAATTACAATAATCGATTAGTTTGAATTCGAGATTATTATTCCCTTCTGCCAGGTAAAGGAGAGTAAGGCCGGAGGTCCAGCCACACATGCTTGTTGCAAGTCCGGGAATATGTTTTGAAGTGTTTTTTCTGAGTGTATTGAGAAAAGTTTGCGGATTGGCCGATAAAATGCTTGTTGCTGTTATACTGTCAGTTTCAACAGCATCTTTATAAGCAGGATAATGCGAAAAATCACTGCTTATAATAAAAAGATTCTCCGGAGTGAACCAGGGTCGGAGAGCTTCTGCGATCTTCTTTACAGTATTTTCATTATCAGTACCAATAATTACCGGAACAATCATTGTATTATCTTTGAAATAGTATTGAATAAATGGTAACTGGACTTCAATACTGTGTTCCTGCAGATGAGCATTTGTCGGAAAGTTGAACACCTTATTATTTGAGATAAGTTTATTTGCAATTTCCTTGTTTACTTTAACTTTCCCAAGGGGCGTAATAAAATCACCGGTATTATAAACTGAAGCGCCGTCAAAGTACATGTGATGGCTTGAACCGATAACAAAAATATTTTTATATTGAGCACTCTTTGGTATAACCGAAAAAGCTGCTGCCGCAATCTTCCCCGAGTATATATATCCTGCATGGGGACTGATTATAGCTCTTACATTCGATTCGGGAGTTTTTTTACAGCTTTCGAAAAGCCGGGAAAGGTCTTTGGTAAGTATTTCCTTATCAGCCGGATAAAATGTTCCTGCTGCAACTGGCTGTCTGTCAGTTGTGATGTTTTGGGAAAATGTTTCCATGATGGTGAATATTGAGAGCAAAACAATGAATACTGTTTGCATGACTATAACAATTAATTGGCGAAATAAAGTTATGCCAAAAAATTGAAGAAATAATAGTTTATAGACAAAAGTTAGGAGGAGGAATCAAATAAGAACCATTGACTCTTTAAGAATTTCTCCGCTGTCGTCAGTTCCGTAAATTTTGATGCCGAGACTTACAGTAGGTACTCCGATCATATGAATAATAGGATGAAGTTCATCTTTTAGATCTTCTGCTTCCATATTATCATAGTCTTCAATATTAAAATAGAGATGTATCATAAGGGTATACTCACTATCCTTTATTGAACCAAGAGTCTGCACAATTTTTGCCAGCCAGATCGCTGATGCAGTATTAAAGTATTCCAGATTAAGCCGCAGATTGGTGGTAGGCCTGGGATTCTTAATATATTCAGTAACCCACTTCAGAACTGCTTCATAAATTATTGCAGCATTTTCCGGGATTGATTTTCCTGACATTATGAGCTCACCTGACGGATAATTTAAATCAACCTGAGGTGTCTTTGCAGTCGGTTCGATATATAAATTTTTCAATTCCACCTTTTAATCTGTTTATGATGATAAAGTTATAAAAAATACATATCAAAATTAAAATAAGTTTTTAATAATAGCATTTTCTTAATCAAAAAGAACAGGTCAGTTGTCAAAGATTTTGCTAGTTTGGTATAAACATCCGAATCGCCGATGAATGGATTGATGCCCTTTTTTGGTGTTGTTTTCTGTTATATCAATATATTAAAATGTTATCTTTGCAACCTGAAATTTGTTAAGAAAAAAATGGAGATTGTTCTTAAAGAAAAGATAAAAGAAGCTGTTAAAATTATTTACAATAGCGAAGTTACAGATGATCTGATTCAGATACAGGAGACAAGAAAAGATTTCAAAGGAGACTTCACCCTGGTTGTATTTCCTTTGCTGCGCTTTTCAAAAAACACGCCCGAGAAGACCGGTGAAACCATCGGAAATTATCTGGTAAAAAACTTCAGCGCAGTTTCGGGATTTAATGTAATCAAGGGATTTCTGAACCTTGTAATATCGGATACCTGGTGGATCGAATATTTCGGGAAAATAGCATCTGAAAAAGATCATTTGGAGGACTGTCAGGTTTCTGATCCTGAAACTATCCTTGTTGAATACTCCTCACCCAATACGAATAAACCTCTGCATCTCGGGCACATACGAAACAACCTTCTTGGCTATTCTCTTTTTCGGATATTAAAAGGTTGCGGACACAGAGTCGTAAAAACAAATATTGTCAATGACAGGGGGATCCATATCTGCAAATCAATGCTGGCATGGCAAAAATTCGGGAATGGAGAAACTCCTGAATCAACAGGAATGAAAGGAGATCACCTGGTCGGGAAATACTATGTTTTATTCGAAAAGGAATATAAAATTCAGATTGAGAACCTTGTAAAAAGTGGAATGGCAGAGACCGAAGCAAAAAACTCCGCTCCATTGATGAAAGAGACCAGAGAAATGCTTTTGAAATGGGAGGCTGGTGATAAAGAAGTATATACGCTTTGGAAAATGATGAACTCCTGGGTTTATGCAGGCTTTGATGAGACTTATAAAAAGCTTGGTGTTGATTTTGATAAAATTTACTATGAATCAGATACTTATAAGACTGGGAAGGATATTGTTCTCGCTGCTTTAAAAGAAAAGATTCTGTACAGAAATGAAGATAATTCAATATGGGCTGATCTCACACCCGATGGATTGGATCAGAAGCTTTTACTGCGTTCTGACGGGACAGCAGTCTATATGACTCAGGATCTTGGTACTGCTGTAGACAGACATAATGAATATAAATTCGACAAGAATATATATGTTGTTGGAAATGAGCAAAATTATCATTTCCAGGTACTTAAAGCTCTGCTTAAAAGAATGGGGTATAAATGGGCTGATGGTCTGATCCATTTTTCGTATGGAATGGTTGAACTGCCAGAAGGCAGAATGAAATCGCGTGAAGGAACAATTGTTGACGCTGATGATCTTATTAAAGAGATGCAGCTTACAGCCATGGAAGTCTCACTGGAACTTGGTAAGCTATCTGATTTTTCGGATGATGAAAAAGAAGATATATTCAGGAAAATAGGGATGGGTGCTCTGAAATATTATATTCTTAAGGTAGATCCTCGCAAAAACATGACTTTTAATCCTGCAGAATCGATAGATTTCAATGGAAATACCGGACCATTTATTCAATATACATACACAAGAATAAAATCGGTATTCCGGAAAGCAGAACAGATGGGCATTAATACCGGACAGATTGTTTTTTCGGGAGCAAAAACGGGTCCCAAAGAAATTGAACTTATCAAACTGTTGCGTAAATTTTCTGAAACTGTTTCAGCAGCAGCGACAGGCTACAGTCCTGCTTTGATCGCAAATTATTGTTACGAGCTTTCAAGGGAGTATAACCAGTTCTATCACGATTTCACAATACTCGGAGAAAGCGATGAAGAAATTAGAAATTTCAGACTGAAATTATCTGAAGTTACGAGTGAAATAATACATCTGGGTATGTGGCTGTTAGGTATTGAAATGCCTGAAAGAATGTAGCCCCCCTGCCCCCCTAAAGGGGGGTATAATTCGTACGACTTAGTGAAATTTCAGTGATGTTACAAAACGATCCCCCCTTTAGGGGGGTTGGGGGGCAAAAATCAGGGATGTAAGTTTGTCCAGCCTTGCGGGGTTGGGGGGCAAAGCACAAAGCGGCCAGGGGGGCAAAAATTATTATAAAATTATTTATTAGTAATATAAAACATGTTTGAAAATCTGAGTGAACGGCTTGAGAGATCCTTTAAACTTCTGAAAGGACAGGGCAGGATATCTGAAATAAACATCGCTGAGACTCTGAAAGAGGTTCGCAGGGCTTTACTGGATGCTGATGTAAATTTTAAAATAGCAAAACAATTCACTGATACTGTTAAACAGAAAGCTATCGGACAGGAAGTCCTTAAATCGGTTAACCCTTCACAAATGATAGTGAAAATCGTTCACGATGAACTTGTTGAACTGATGGGAGGTGACAAAACCGATATTAGTATTAAGATAAATCCATCAATTATACTTATTGCAGGTCTCCAGGGTTCAGGTAAAACGACTTTCAGCGGTAAGCTTGCGAAATGGACAAAAAGCAAAAGAGGAAAAAATCCATTGCTTGTAGCATGTGATGTATACCGGCCTGCAGCAATAGAACAACTAAAGATTATCGGGTCACAGATCGAAGTACCGGTTTATACCGAAGACGGAAATTTGAACCCGATCGCTATTGCCCGAAATGCTGTAAAAGAAGCAAAAAAAACCGGATACGATCTTGTAATAATTGATACCGCAGGCCGCCTTGCCATTGATGAAGAAATGATGAAGGAGATATCATCGGTAAAGGATGCCGTAAATCCTCATGAAATACTTTTCGTGGTTGACTCAATGACCGGCCAGGATGCGGTTAATACAGCAAAAGAATTTAATGAACGGCTTGATTTTGATGGAGTGGTACTGACAAAACTCGATGGAGACACGAGGGGAGGAGCTGCACTTTCGATCAAATCGGTTGTAAATAAGCCAATCAAATTTGTCAGTTCCGGCGAGAAGATGGATGCTATCGATATCTTTTACCCTGACAGGATGGCTGATAGAATTCTGGGGATGGGTGATATAGTGTCCCTGGTTGAAAAGGCACAGGAGCAATTTGACACTGAAGAGGCACGAAAACTTCAAAAGAGAATTTTAAAGGATCAATTCGATTTCAACGATTTTATCACCCAGATTCAGCAGATAAAGAAAATGGGTAATGTTAAAGACCTGATGGCAATGATACCAGGAGTGGGAAAAGCTATTAAAGATCTGGATATTGATGATAACGCATTCAAGAGTATTGAAGCTATAATCAGAAGTATGACTCCGGAGGAAAGGACTAATCCGGTTGTTCTTAACGGCAGCCGGCGAAAAAGAATTGCAACAGGCAGCGGAACAAGTGTACAGGAAGTAAATAAACTTCTGAAACAGTTCGATGAGACCAGACGCATGATGAAAATGATGTCAAAGGGAGGAAATGCTGCCAGGCTGATGGGCAAAAAATAATCCGAATTATGTATAAGATCATTGATGGTAAGAAAGTAGCATCTGAAATCAAAAAGGAAATTGCTGAAGAGGTGGCAAAATTAAAACGGGAAGGGAAAAAAATTCCACATCTCGCTGCTATTCTGGTAGGTAACGATGGCTCAAGCGAAACTTATGTCGCCAACAAGGTAAAAGATTGTGAAGAGGTCGGCTTCAAATCAACGGTTATAAGATTCAATAGTGAAATTCCTGAGACTGTTTTACTTGGAAAAATTGCAGAACTGAACAATGATCCTGATGTAGATGGTTTTATAGTTCAATTGCCCTTGCCCCGACATATATCCGATAGCAAGGTAATTGAAGCAATAGATCCGAAAAAAGACGCAGACGGGTTTCACCCGGTTAATCTTGGCAGGATGGTCATCGGATTATCCGCATACCTGCCTGCCACTCCGTTTGGAATTGTCGAGCTGATAAAAAGATATGGCATTGAAACATCCGGTAAGAATTGTATCGTAATCGGCAGGAGCAATATCGTCGGCCGGCCCGTCAGTATTCTGCTTTCCCAGAAAGGAATGGATGCTACCGTTACTGTTGTTCACAGTCGGACAAAAAACATAAAGGAAATCGTCAGCAAGGCTGATATAATAATTGCGGCAATTGGATCTCCGGCTTTTGTAACTGCTGAAATGGTGAAAGAAGGGGCAGTAGTGATAGATGTTGGAGCAACACGTATAAGTAGCCCGGGGACGAAATCGGGTTATAAACTTGCAGGAGATGTTGATTTTGAAAATGTAGCTCCAAAATGTACTTACATAACACCGGTTCCGGGTGGTGTTGGTCCAATGACACGGGTATCGCTATTGCGCAATACCCTGGTAGCTGCAAAAAAAGGCTGAAGTTTCAATACCGGTTAAGGGAAATCCACACCTGTGAAATAGAGATCAAATCCGCCTTTACCTCCTGGTCTGTTCGATGAAAACATCAGATATTTGTTTGTAAAATCCGGATGAAAACCAATTACCGGTCTGTATTCATCTGAGGAGGTGTTTATCTTCGGGCCAAGGTTAACCGGGGTACTCCATTTCCCATTTTTAAACATCGAGTAATAGAGATCATAGCCGCCAAAACCGCCGGGGCGGTTGGATGTAAATATCATTATCTTCTTGAAGATAAACGGACATTTATCTTCATATGGGCTGTTTATACTATCTACCGTTGTCGCAGGCACATAATCGAGATTAAACCATGAAGTCAGATCTTTTTCCGGAGGTTTGCCCTGAAGAAAGATGTCAAAATTTCCATCCTTGTTTGAAGAAAAATATGCAGAATCCTGGTCGGAATTAAAACATATATAAGCATCATCCGAGGCTGTATTCAGGAGTTTAATGGGAAATGGCCCGCTTACTTCCGGGAGATTCGTGCCGAATACAGGCTGGTGTTTCAGATAAAACAAATCAAGATTTCCTGCTGTGTTAACAGAAGAGATTAATAAATATTCATAACCATCTACTGTGCTGAATAATGTGTATGGTCCAAAATCATTTCCCTGTGTTATTGCTTTATTTATAAGTTTATCAAGGAATGGATCAGTAGTCATTCTGGCTCCAAAACCGAAAACTCCTGTATGCTGATCAAATGAATATGAAATACCCGCCTGTTCAAGGTCAAATTGCCCTCCTGCACTTTTCCTGTTGCTTGAAAATATAATGGGTGAATATCCAAGCAACTGTAATATATCAAGGTTATAGTCATCATATTGTGAGTTTATATCAGCAATGTTAATGACTGTATCGGGGAAAGTACCTTTGGGATACTTTATCGGATTTTCAGTTTTTTTGCAATCAGTAAAATATATTGAAATAAATACAATGCCCGTTATTGCCAGAAATGAACTGATAAATCCTGATTTTTTCATTTAGATGTATTTTAAGGAATGTATCAATACAAATATATTAATATAAAATGAAAAACCGGGAGGTCGCCCGGTTCTTCGAAGGTAGAATTTAGGTTAATTCTAGGGTAAATAGGGTATTATATTGAAAGGTAAATCCGTTTAACAAATAATAGATGATTATTTCGGACCCAAGGTTGCGTCTGTGTTACAAAAAAAACAAGAATAACTACGTTTTATTTGTATTTATTTGTATGCCAGATGTTTAAAAAAATGTTAAAATGTTAATAATTGAGCATCACCGGAAACACCCTTATTAAAAATAGTATTATTTTTGTACACATATTTTTGTGAGCCATGGAAGATGATAAGTTTGGGTTTTCCTATGAGGAAGAGGTGAAGCATGCTGTGCAGAAGTTTGAGAGAATGAAGAAAAATAATGAAAGTTATTTTTTTGATGTTATTGAATTTGAGACAATCATAGATTATTATATTGAGAGCAATAATTCGCTTAAAGCCTTTGAAGCTGCTACGTTAGCCAGCGAACAGCATCCGAATTCAGTTTCCATACAGTTGAGAAAAGCCAGAGTGCTGCTTGATAAGGGCAGAGCTGTTGAAGCATTGAGGTTACTCAAGAGACTGGAAAGCATTGAGCCCGGAAATCATGAAATATATATTGCCAAAGGAACAGCTTTCGGAATGCTCGGAGACATCCAGGGCGCAAAAAAGATGTTCGATTTTTCACTGACTTTGGATACTGAGGACATCGAAAACATCCTTTTCGCAATAACCTCGGTCTTACAAAACCTTAATTATTATGAGCATCTGATCCCTTATATGGAAAAGCTCATTGACTTGGAACCTGAATTCAAAGCTCATCTCTATGATATGGCTTACGCATATGAGAAGATCGGAGATTTTGAAAATAGTATTAAATATTATTTGAAATACCTTGATGAGGAACCATTTTCTGACAGCGCCTGGTACAATCTGGGTATAATATACAATAAGCTTGAATCATATGAAAAAGCGATGGAAGCTTATGATTATGCACTGGCAATTAATTCCCAGAATACATTCGCTATTTTCAATAAAGGAAATATACTCTGCAATCTTGAGAAGTATTCTGAAGCAATTCCGGTATATCATGAATACCTTGAAAATGAGCCTGATAGCTTTGAGGCCATGACTTATCTGGCAGAATGTTACGAAAAGATCGGGGAAGTTATCATGGCGCGCAAATATTATCAGGAAGCAATAGAACTGGCTCCGGAGTATGCCGATCCATGGTTTGGTCTTGGTGTAATTGCACTTAATACTGGCAATACTGATGACAGTCTGATTTTTTTCAGAAAAGCGATTCGGCTGGATGACGAAAATCCTGAGATCTGGTACTTACTGGGAAAAGCACATTATTCCAAAGGTGAGAAAAAAGCAGCATTAAGATGTTTCCGGGAAGCACTGAAACTTGATTCCTATTACGATGAAGTATGGATCGACCTTGGTACTATTATTCTTAAAGATGGTCTTGCTTATAAAGCTCTTCCGTACCTTGAACATGCTTATAAGGTGACTGGTGATATACCGGGTATTAACTATTTACTGGCAGCATTCTATCTGCATTCCGGGATTATGGATAAAGCATATCGTCATCTTTCTCTCGCACTGAATCTCGATAAAGAACTCTTCAATGATTTTGAGGATATCTTTCCAGTCAAACTCTTTAACAGGAAGATAAAGAAGCTTCTTGAGAGTAACAATCTTCCCAGATAATTTTAACTAACCTGACAATTATATGAATATGCAACTTCCTTTTATACCGGAAAGGCCATTAAAACCAAGGAATTCAGGAATCACTATGGTGATGGATAAAGGCCTGAGTATAAGGGAGGCAGAGAACTTTATGTCTGTCGGCAGTGAGTATACCGATTATGTTAAGCTTGGGTTTGGTACATCGCTTATCACACCAGGATTTGAAAAGAAAATATCACTTTATAAGAAAGCCGGGGTTATACCGTACTTTGGAGGTACACTTTTTGAAGCCTTCCTTATCAGAGATATGTTCGAAGAATTTATTGCTTTTCTTGACAAGCATGAGATAGATCTGGTAGAAGTTTCAGATGGTTCCTATAATTTTGAGCATAAAAGAAAGCTTGAGTATATAAACAGGCTTGCGAAAAGAGGTACAGTAATCTCTGAAGTTGGTTCAAAGAAAAAGAATGTTGTTTATACTCCTGATGAATGGGTGGCAATGATGAAATCTGAATTAAATGCCGGATCTGTCAAGGTAATTGCCGAAGCACGGGAATCAGGAACTGTTGGCATTTATAACGAAGATGGCTCAGTAAACAATACAATTATCTGTGGTATAGCCGATCATGTGAAACTTGAAAATGTCATATGGGAAGCTCCTTTAAAATCGCAACAGTCATGGTTCATAAAAAATTTTGGAGCAAATGTCAACCTGGGAAATATCGCTCCAACTGAAATTATTCCTCTGGAATCATTGAGACTTGGCCTTCGTGGGGATACTTTCTTTCAGTTTCTTCCCGATAACATGAAGCAATAGTATTTATCATATTATTACACTCACTAAATTTTACTTAGAAACTTTAAAAATGAGAAAATTTGGTCTCATTGGATATCCTCTCGGTCATTCTTTCTCTAAAAAGTATTTTTCCGAAAAATTCATTCGTGAAAATATTAGTGATTGTCAGTACGAGAATTATCCTTTAACCAGTATTGACCTTCTTGGTGAGTTAATTTCCAATAATTCTGATATTTACGGATTAAATGTAACTATCCCGTATAAAACTGCCGTAATAAAATATCTTGATTTTATTGATGAGCAAGCCAGATCCATTGGAGCTGTTAATGTATTGAAATTAAACAGGAGTGGTAATAAAGTAATATCAAAAGGTTTTAATACCGATATTGATGGTTTCAGGAACTCCATTTTTCCATATCTGGCAGGAAGAGTTTTTAATGCCCTGGTTCTTGGAACAGGAGGAGGTGCAAAAGCTGTATGTTATGTCCTTGGAAAGTCCGGAATTAAAATCACCTCGGTGGACATAATCAAACGTGAAGGCGTATTAAACTATTCTGAAATTACCGACAATATATTGATTAGCAATCAGTTAATTGTAAATACAACACCTTTGGGTATGTTTCCTGAAATACTGGGAAAACCCGATCTGAATTACAATTGCCTTAATAAAGATCATATTCTTTTCGACCTTGTCTATAACCCGGAACTCACATCATTTTTAAAAGCGGGAAAGGAGCAGGGTTGTACTGTAATAAGCGGGATAAATATGCTTTACGGTCAGGCTGAGAGGGCCTGGGAAATCTGGAATGATGGCAGCTTATAAACTAACCGGCAATAATCAGCAGGGCATTTGCGGAATATATTAAGTTTTCCCTGAGAATTAAATATCACAGATATTTTTCTAAAATATCTGTCAGTTGCCTGGTCTTTATTGGCTTAGACAAATAATCGTCACATCCCGATTTTATAGCTTCATCCCTGTCTGGCAGCATAGCATAAGCCGTTTGTGCAATTACCGGAAGTTTTGGTCTTATATTTTTGATTCTCCTGGTTGCTTCAAATCCGTTAATAATTGGCATTTTAATATCCATAAAAACAAGATTGACAGCAGGATCGGTTTCACAGAGGTTTATAGCTTCCTGTCCATCCTTTGCCCATAATACCTTGATGTTCATCCTTGTAAGAAAAATTCTTAAAAAATCATAGTTGGACGGGTCATCCTCAGCGATAAGTATTGTTTTACCCGTATATTTTTTTTGAGTGGCCATGACTTTGTCATCAGATTTCTTGTCTCTTTCATCATTCTCCGGTAAAACAGGTATGGTAAAATAAAACGCTGATCCTTTGTGTCGCTCAGACTCTACCCAGATCTTCCCGCCCAGTTTTTCGATGGTCTTTTTTGCTATTGAGAGACCTATTCCCATGCCTCCGAATTTCCTGGTATGAGTGTCATCAATTTGCCGGAAGATATTGAAAATAGCATCAAAATGCTTTTTATCTATTCCGATGCCGGTATCCTTAACATAAAACTGCAGAAATTTTTTGCCTTCATCAACATTCTCAGTGAAGCCAAATTCTATATGTCCTTTATCAGTGAACTTAAGTGCGTTCCTTAACAGATTTATTAATACTTGTTTTAATTTCCGGCTATCAGTGAGTAAATACTTTTGTTTTTCCTCAGTATCTAAATTCAATATTAATTCGACCTCAGTTTTATTCTCCCTTAGTCTTTCCCCATGTATAATATTTTTGACTTCTCTCATAACTGACACTACATCAGTTTTGTGATAGTTGACTTTTATCTGGCCTGTTTCGATCATAGTTGTATCAAAAATATCTTCGACCAGGCTCAGGAGGTGCTGACCACTTTTTAGAATATTGTTAGCATATGAAATGGTATCCTGGTTCGGACCTGTATCAATCATCAGACCGGAGAAACCTATTATGGCATTCAGTGGTGTTCTGAGTTCATGTGAAATATTTGCAAGGAAAGCTGATTTTAGCCTGTCACTTTCTTCAGCTTTTTCTTTTGCAGAGATAAGCTCCTGTTGGGCTCTTCTTCTTTCAGTTATATCAACTGCAATTCCTATAAGGGCTATCGGATTTCCGTTTTCATCCTTAATCGGAGAGGTTGAGAGTTCAATGGGAAATTCAGATCCGTCTTTTCTTACATTTATAAGTTCCCCGTTCCATCCTCCGAATAATGTATCTGATAATATTCTTACCGCCGGATTCTCAATATCCTTCGGTAATCTCATTATGCTGATATCTTTACCTATAATTTCTTCCTCGTTATATCCATAGGTTTTACAGAAAGCATTGTTGATGAAAATAATTTTATTTTGCTTATCAGTTATTGATACACATTCTCCGATACTCTCGAGTGCCCTTGAAAGGGTATGCATCCTTTCCTGGGAACGCTTCTTTTCAGTAATATCGTTTGAAACGGAGAGTATTCCGAGTTTACCATCTGGCAGAATGATCTTGGTTTCATAAAGTGCTACTATACAGATTGTTCCATCTTTCCTGAAGTTTTTTACCTCATGTATCTTCGTTTTACCAGACAGAATTTCCGTAATATTTTTTTCTATTTCTCCATCATTCTCCGGAGAAGCGAACAATCTTATATTTTGTCCGAGAATTTCTTTTCTGGAATAACCGAGCGTTGTGCAAAATGAAGAATTTACCTCAATTACTGATCCATTTTCGTCTATGAGTATAATACCGGCAGGGGATAATTCGAATATAGTCCTGAAACGATTCTCGCTCTCACGCAGAATTTTTTCGATGACTTTTCTTTTCTTTTCCTCCTTCAGGATATTGCTTGCTTTGAATGAGAGGTAAAAGTAAGTGATCATTACCACGATGATCAGTGAAAAAAGAATATACAAACGATTCCGGAATGAGGTAAGTTTTGCAAAAACTTCCGTTTCCGGCGTAAAAATTATGATGGTCCAAAATGTATTATCAAGAGAAACACGATAGAAAGCCACCAGTGTTTTTGTAAGATCGTCGGTTACATCAAGGCTCGACGAGGTATAACAGACTGAAGTACCTGCACCATGGGTTGCTGTTTTATTAATCAGGTCTGTAACAGAAGGAAAATCGCGGTAGACTTCTTTGGCTGATTTCCCAATCTGAATATATGAGGGATTATATATCTCAATACCTGCCTCACTGATCATCCATCCATAACCGGTTTCTCCTGTCCTGATGTTTTCAATGAATCGTTTACCGAGTTTATCAACAGGAATCAGGATTGCGATACTCCCCTTGTATTCGCCATCTTTAATAATCGGAACATGGTATGCAATGGACCTGAAACCCTGGACGGACATAAATACGTCACTTACAGTGGGTTTATGAGTTTTGATTATAGTCTGTATATGCTGTTGATTTGATATATCCTGCCCAATTGCAGCCTCATTTACCGGAAAAGTGTATTTCAGAATTCCCGTTGAATCAACTACGGTAATTGCTTCTATCTGATCTGAATTGCTCTTATAGAAATCGGCCAGCAATTCCTTTCCCTGATCATTAAGATCTGAAACATATTTAAGCTTCGACAAAAATGAAAGCTCCCTCTGATAGTAAATAAAAAAACTTTCGATACCTCTTGTAGCCTGTTTTGCAAACGTAAACTGCTGCGAATTAAACTCATTTAGAGTTCTGTCTTTTACATCCTTATAAGCAGAATAAAACAGATAGGAAAGTGATGCAAGTATAATAGGCACCAGAAGAAACCTTTTAGTCAGTTTCATGAAATGAATTAACTTATAAAAAATCAGTTATTTGTATATCTCGCACAAATATCCAGAAAAATTGCGAAAAAAACTATTATTCCGGCGACTTCGATTTCACTTTTCGTCTAATCCAGTATCTTGGATCACATTCGGTACACTCCTGTTTCCAGTAACCAGGGGTGATTAAGGATCCTTCCCGTGTCTTTAGCTGCCTTTCATAAATAGCAAACACCGGATTAAATACCAGATCTGTAACTCCAATTGTATATTTGGGTTCCTGACCCGGTGTATCTGACACCTCCGGCATCTCCTTTACTTCCAGATTATTGTAACCCAACAGATCACTGAGGAAAGCAACCCGATCGAGCGTAGCGCCTGTCTCTACAATCGTGCAGCGAATGCCATCTATCTCGCCTATAATATGTTTTGCATTATTTATGGCCATATCTTTTAGATGTTAATTGTTGCAAGTTGCATGTTGCATGTTGCATGTTGTTGGTTTTATGATATACACCCTGCACCCTGCACCTTGTACCATTTTTAGATTCCGAAACTTAAATTTTTTATCGCTTCAAAAATTATGCTTGCAAAACCTGTAACTACTATACCGGCAACACATATCCCCAATGCAAAGCGCGTAGGAAAATCGCTGCTGAATTTTTCAATCGGTTTTTCACTTTTATTAATGAACATCGCTTTCACTATCAGCAGATAATAGAATAATGAAATGATAGTATTCAGAACGGCAATCAGTACAAGCAGATAGAATCCTTTTTGCGCTGCAGCTGTAAACAGGAAGAACTTACCGAAAAAGCCTGCCACCGGTGGTATCCCTGCAAGAGAAAACAGAGCCAGAGTCATTATCAGGCTGAGTTTTGGATTAGTATGATAAAGTCCATTATAATCATCCACGTTTTCTTTACCGGTTGCATTTGAAATTGCTGTCACAACACCGAATGCACCCAGATTTGAAAAAATGTACACCAGAACATAATATATCACTGAGGCCATACCAAGTTGATTTCCACCAATAAAACCTAAGAGAATATAACCTGCCTGGGATATTGAAGAAAATGCAAGAAATCGCTTCAGATTCTGCTGGCGGATGGCAAAAAGATTACCAATAGTCATTGTGAGTATTGAAGTTACAAAAATCGTCTTCTGCCAGGTAGCAATTATAATGGGAAATACCGTAAAGAGGATAATTATTAAGATAAACAATGCGGCTCCTTTAGAAATAACGGAGAGATAGGATGTTATGTTAACCGGGGATCCTTCATAGACATCTGCTGTCCAGAGATGGAAAGGAACTATTGAGATCTTGAAAGCCATTCCTGCAAAGAAAAAGATAAACCCGAGTATCTGAAGATTTGTATTGCCAAAATGTACAGCAACCTCGCTGAAATATAAGGTACCTGTTGTTCCATAAATCATTGATAATCCATATAAAAGGATTCCTGAAGATAGTGCAGATGACAATATAAGTTTAATACCTGCCTCCGCAGATTTGTTTTTATAACGGTCATATGCAGCAAGAGCTGCTATCGGAATTGTTGCAAGTTCTATTCCAATATAGAACATTAAAAAATGACCTGCTGAAATCATGAAGTCCATTCCTACAAGTGTTGAGATAAGCAAAAGAAAATACTCGCTTATTTTTTCTGAATTTTCTTCCTTTTTAAGCCATGTAACAGACTGAGTAAAAACCAGTAATACGCCAATGTTCAGAATATTCTTCATCAGAAGCGTGGTACCGGTATTAACATACATGCCTCCAAATAGCGATCCTGCCGGGGAAGGCAGGAAACCGGCGATTGTGATAATTCCGAACAGTATTATCGAAAAAAGACTTATACTTCTCTTGTTATCGGGATTCCGGAATATCTCCGCAATCAGGACTAAAAGAGCCGCAGCTATCAGCAGCAGTTCATGACGCATTATTAAAAAAGTACCTAAGCTCATATCATAAAATTATCCAAAGCATTTATAACTATATTGTTCAGAATGGATTAAGTGCAATGATCTTCTCGATAATAGGATGAAGACTTGTTCCTATCATTGTTGAGAGCCAGTATGGTGCAAGACCAATGGCGGCTACAGATCCGATTAACGTTACTACAGAAATCTTTTCAAACCATTTTGCATCCGGAAGATGCTCAAAATGTTCATTTGTCGTTGGACCGAGTAATAGAATTGCTACTACCCTCAGGATATATACAGCTGTAATAACAATGGAAGAAACAGCCAGAATAGTAACTATCCGGTAAAAGAGTTCAGGATGCTGGAATGCTCCAACGAATATTGTCATTTCAGCAACGAAACCACTCAGCCCGGGAAGTCCGAGTGAAGCGAGACCTGCTATTACATAACAAACAGACAGAAAAGGAATAACCTTCATCAATCCACCCATCTCATTTATCATTCTTGTATGCGTACGGCCATAAAGCATCCCGATAAGAGCAAAGAACAGGGCTGTCATCAATCCATGGGAGATCATCTGGATTATAGCTCCATTCATGGCTGTCTGATTCATCATGAGCACTGCAAAAAGTACAAGACCGCAATGACTTACTGAGGAGTATGCATTTATATATTTCAGATCTTTCTGGGCTATTGCTCCAAAAGCCCCGTAAACGACACTGATAGAAGTAAGTATAATAAATATCCATGATAATTCATGTGCAGCTTCAGGCATTAGAAAAATAGCTACTCTGAATGCACCATAACCACCTAATTTCATAAGAACCCCTGCGTGTAACATTGAAACAGCAGTGGGAGCAGAGGCATGACCATCGGGTGACCATGTATGAAATGGGAATAATGCTCCCAGAACACCAAATCCTACAAAAGTCAATGGGAAGAAGAGTCTTTGAGCGGGTAAAGGAATTACAACTTTTGAAATCTCGAGTATGTTGAATGTAAGCTGATTTGAATTTGGGGAAGAGTTAAAATAGATCCCAAGCAAACCTACAAGAAGAAGAGCTGAGCCACCCATCAGCATAAGGGTCAGCTTCATTGCCGAATATTCTTTTGGACCTGTCCCCCAGATTCCTATTAGCAGATACATTGGAATAACTGCCAGTTCGTAAAACAGGAACATGGTAAAGAGATCGATCGAGATAAAAAATCCGAAAACTCCCGTAGCCAGGAGAATCAGGGAAACAAAAAACTCTTTTCTGAGATACTCAACTTCCCATGAGGCAAAGATACCGGCAAAAACAACCAGTGAGGTCAGAGAGATCATCGCAACAGATATGCCATCCACTCCAACCGCATAATGAATGTTAAGACTTTTAAACCATAAATAGTCTTTTATAAATAACATCTCATCGGTATTACCGGCGTGACGGGCAGTAAGATAAAGAAAAACAAGACTTGCAGCCATCAATAACTGCAGGCCCATTCCAAATGCCGATACCAGGCGAACCTGACGAGTATCCTTTAAGAACAGGATAGCAGTTATTGTTAAGACCGGAATTACTACAAACAGAGATAAAATATCCATAATTAAAAGTCTTTTTCTAAATTATCTGTTATTTCCACAGGTATATAAATAATATTGCCAGCATGATCGCACCGGTAATGAAGACAAAAGCATATTTCTGCAACTGGCCCGATTGAAATCCTCTTATCCGGAAGGAGACACGTTGAGTTACAGTGGCTATCATATTCATTGTAGCGTCAACGACATGGCGGTCGAACCATGCGACCGGGTCAGCTATATACCTGAAAATTATCTTCTTTGTAACGAAAAGATAAAGTTCGTCAATATAAAATTTGTTGAATGCCCATTTATAGCTGTACTTAAATCTTGCAGCCAGTTTATCAGGTATTGCACTTTCCTTCCTGTACATAACATAAGCGATTCCGATTCCGAGTAATCCTATAAGCACCGAAGGTATTGCTATAGCCAGTTCAAGTTCGCTCTCGAAAATTTTCCCATCAGATGTAACGAGTTTGTTGAAAGGAATAAAACCGGTGACTACTGATCCAATGGCAAGTACAATTAACGGGATTGTCATGGTCAGAGGGGCTTCATGCGGGGTATGGTGATAATGAGTTTCTTTCCCCCAGAAAATACTGAAATAGAGCCTGAACATATAAAATGCAGTAAGTCCTGCAACAGCATATTCAACAGCGAATAATATTTTATTACTATGGAATGCGGCTGCAAGTATTTCATCCTTGCTGAAAAATCCGGACAAAGGTGGAATTCCGGCAATTGTCAGACAGGCAATTAAGAATGTCATGTGAGTGACAGGCAGGTATTTACGAAGTCCCCCCATTTCAGTCATATAATTGCTGTGAACGGCGTGTATTATTGCACCGGCTCCAAGAAACAGTAATGCTTTAAACATAGCATGGGTAAACAGATGGAACATTGATGCCATATAACCTAAACCCTCATGTCCGCCGTAACCTGATACTCCGAGGGCGAGCATCATATATCCGATCTGTGACATTGTGGAATAGGCCAGAACCCTTTTAATATCGGTTTGGGTACATGCTATAACTGCTGCAAAAAGCGACGAAAAAGCTCCAACATATGCAACCACTTCAAGAGCAACGGGAGCTGAGAAAACATAAATAGGAAACATCCTGGCTACAAGATAAACACCGGCGACAACCATAGTTGCCGCATGTATAAGTGCTGAAACAGGTGTCGGGCCTTCCATAGCATCGGGAAGCCATATATGGAATGGAAACATTGCTGATTTGCCTACACCGCCCATAAAGACAAAGATCATTGACCATGTCATAACTGACAGGCCAAGAAATGCGATACCTCCACCCTGGGCTATGGCAGCTCCTGTCGGATCAGTGAGTGTTATAAAATCAAATGTTTTGGTATTAAATGATAAAATAAGTATTCCTATAAGAAATCCGAGGTCAGCAAACCTTGTTACAATAAATGCTTTTTTTGAAGCTCTTACTGCCGAAGGCTTCTGGTAATAGAATCCGATCAGCAGGAATGAAGAAACGCCAACCAGTTCCCAGAATATATACATCTGGAAGATATTTGTTGCCAAAACCAATCCCAGCATCGAAAAACTGAAAAGGGAGAGAAACGAAAAGAAACGTTCAAATCCTTTTTCCCCCTTCATATATCCAAGACTGTATATATGAACCATTAATGAAACTGTTGTAATAACAACCAGCATCATAACCGATATAGGATCAAGAAGGGCACCAATATCAATGTGCAGCTTATCGGAAAATTGAAGCCAGGTAAAATTGAAAGCTATGATTTTCTGATAGGCTCCATCTATCTTTTCACTTGAAAAAAAGTAATTCCAGGCAGTAATGTATGACAATACTGTAATTATCGCCAATCCGCATGTACCCAATATTCCTGAGAGCTTTGGAAAATACTTGTGACCCGCCAGACCCAGGAATATAAACATAAGAAAGGGCAGCAGAAGAATCCAGATTGTATAATTGAAATTTATCATATAATGAGTATCGTATAGTTGTAGAGTTTTAGAGTTTTAAAGTTGTATTGTTATATAGTTATAAAGTCCTGACCGCAAACCGCTTACCGCATACCTCACGCCGATTAATATTTCATTTCATTAACATCTTCTACATTGATTGTTGTAAATCGCCTGTAAATATTAATGATTATAGCAATTGCAACCGCAGCTTCTGAAGCAGCAACAGCAATCACAAACAGGCTGAAAAACATACCCTCCAGTTTATGGGGATAGAGATACCGGTTAAATGCCAGAAAATTTATATTAACTGAATTTAAAATCAGTTCCACCGACATAAGTATTGTAATCAGATTCCGGCGGGTAAGGAAACCGTAAATTCCGGCGAAGAACATTACTGCAGCCAGAATCAAAAAGTATTGTAATGGTATTCCAGTATTCATTTTATTCCTGATTTTGATTTGATGACTCAACTTTTTTAGGGTTGCCTTTTTTTGCGATAACGATGGCTGCAACCATGGCAGCAAGAAGTAATACTGAAATCACCTCAAATGGCAGTACATATCCATCATAATTAACGGACAGGAGACTTTTTCCTATAAATTTCATGTTCACTTCCTTTGCAGCTTCGGCAGATGCGGAAAATTTGTAATCGAGAATTGTTATGATAGATAAAAAAGCTCCGGTTAATGCGGCAAGTGCTGAAAAAATATTCTTTTTCCAGCCGGAAGATTCAAACTTCTGGCTTATATGGCTTGTCAGCAGAATTGAGAAGATGATCAGAACGACAATCCCTCCGGCATAAAGTGTCAGCTGGACTGCTGCGAGAAACTGATAATTAAGCATGAAATAAAGCCCTGAAGTTGATACCAGGACAAAAAGAAGAAATACTGCAGCTCTCAGGATTTTGCGACTGGTAACTGTCAGAATTGAAAAGACAACAATCATCGCAGAGAAAAGGATAAACATAATCTGATTAGCGCCCATTATTCGACTCCTTTCATTAATTGTGAACCAGGTTTATTTAAAATTTTGATAAGAAGAGCCCTGTTAAAGACTGCATGTTCAAATTTCTGAGAAAAGGCGAGCGCATTTGAGGGACATGTTTTTACACATAAGGCACAGAAAGTACACATTCCTAACCGGTAAATGTGTTTGTCAATTGCTCTCTTCTTTTTTCCATCTTCCGTAATAATTGTTTTAGAGATTACTTCGATTGTACCATTCGGACAATTTATTTCACAAATCCCGCAACCTGTGCATTTATGTTCATTTTTTTCATTATGCGGCATCACTACCTCACCTTTGAAACGGTCCAGCATAACCAGATCTTTGCGGTTACTTGGATATTTCTGAGTCACAATGGTACCTGGCCTGAAAAAATACGATCCCGTGACTTTCATTCCTTTCAGGAGTGACCATACCCCAAGAATTATTTCCTTCAGATAATTTATTATACTTCTCATTCAGAGATATACTTTACTAGTTATTTACAATTAAAAATGCCAGCCCATTAGAACTATAAAGGACATAACCAATACATTAACAAGATTGATCGGTAATAAATACTTCCATTCAAGTGTAAGCAACTGGTCAATTCTCAGTCGCGGGAATGTCCACTTGAACCACATCATCATAAAGATTACAAAGAATGTTTTTCCTATATACCAGATAAATGGGGGAATAAAATCCATTACATGATTAAATCCATCCCAGTGACCAACATGAAATGGCATCCATCCGCCGAGGAAAACTGTTGCAGCAATAGATGCAACAATAAACATATTGATGTATTCTGCAAGGAAAAAGAATGCAAATTTTATTCCTGAATACTCAGTATGGTAACCTGCAGTCAGTTCAGATTCAGCTTCAGCAAGATCAAAAGGCCCGCGATTTGTCTCGGCAGTACTGGAAATAAGAAAGACAATGAAAGCGATAAACGCCGGGATATGACCTGTGAAGATGAACCAGCCTGCCCGCTGAGCCTCAACAATTTCTGATAGTTGCATTGATCCGGCAAGAATCACAATAGTAATAATCGAAAGACCTACCGATAATTCATAGCTGACAATCTGAGCTCCGCTTCGCATGGCGCCGATCAGGGAGTATTTGTTATTGCTTGACCAGCCTGCAAGAAGCACTCCTATAACTCCCATCGCTGAGACTGCTATCACATATAATACTCCGATATTCAAATCAATGGCATGCAATCCTTTTGCAAAGGGTATTGCAGCTATTGCCATGAATGATGCTATTATTACGATAAAAGGAGCAAGGTTAAATAGAAAACCGTCAGCATTCTTAATCGGGATAAGCTCTTTAAACAGCAGTTTAAAAAGGTCTGCAATTGTCTGGAAGATCCCGAAAGGTCCGACTCTGTTTGGTCCCAGCCTGTTCTGCATAAAGGCGCATACTTTTCTTTCAGCATAAACCAGAAAAAGTCCGACGAGCGCATAAAACAGCAGGATTAAGACTCCTATTATCAGCAATTCGGTTATCGTAGACCAGAAAGGAGACATAACATTATGAAGTCCCTTGTCGATCGATTCTGTTAACGATGAAAAATCGTAAAAGACCTTCCACCATGGTTCTGAAGGTGCTGTTATAGAACTATTTGTTACAATATCAAGCAGCATATATTATATCTATTAACTTTTGTCTTTCTACCTTTGTCTTTTGTCTTTTAACTTTAGGCACTCTAGTCACTCTAGGCACTCCAAACTTCTATCTGTCAATATCCGGTATCACCAAATCCAGCGACCCTCCGATTGCTACCAGGTCAGCTATCTTGAAACCTTTCGCAATATGGTTAAGTACTGAAAGATTGCAAAAATTAGGAGATCTGAATTTTACCCGGTAAGGATTTTTATTTCCATCGCTTATAATGAACACTCCCAACTCGCCCCGTGCTGTTTCCACCCTTTGATAATACTCACCCTCAGGCAGTTTTATTATCGGTTTCATTTTTACGGCAAATGGTCCCTCCGGTATATTATCTATCAGTTGTTCAATGATATTCATTGATTCCCACATCTCGTCAATCCGTGCAATATACCTGGAATAAGTATCCCCTTCGGTATGCAGGATCTCTTTGAATCGTACCCTGTCGTAAGCGCTGTAAGGTTCATGTTTACGAACATCACAGGAGAATCCTGATGCCCTGCCTGTGGGACCCGTAACACCGAAAGATATTGCATCTTCCTTTGTCAGTTTCCCGATACCTTTGCTTCGTTCGTGAAAGATCACATTGCCTGATAGCAACTGATCATATTCCGGTAAAATTTTTCTGAAATATTTTATGAACTCCTTTACACGTTTCTGAAAGTTCGGATGAATATCGTACATCAATCCACCCGGACAACTATAACTTACTATCATGCGCCCACCGCAGGTTTCCTCAAAAATGTCGAGAACTTTTTCCCTGTCGCGCAAGCCATAAAAGAAACATGTTAAACCACCGAGATCCATGCCGAAAGAAGCCCACCAGAGCTGATGTGATTGAATACGTGTAAGCTCTGACATAATTGTCCGGATCACTTTCACCCTGTCGGGAATTTCCACTTCCAGAGCTTTTTCAACATTCAGACAGACTGCTTCATTATTGATATGGGCAGAAAGGTAATCCATTCTGTCAGTGAGATGTATGATCTGGGGATAGGTAATACTCTCACACATCTTTTCTATTCCGCTGTGAATATATCCTATATGAGGTTGAATATTCTTAACTATTTCACCTTTCAGTGAAACCAAAAGCCTCAGCACACCATGAGTAGAGGGATGCTGTGGTCCCATATTTATAACATATTCCTGTTGTTCGTCAGGCGAAATGATTTTTTCCTTTTCTTCCATAAATTACTTGGTAACGATATTTATATCATCAACATAGTCCTTCCTCAATGGGAAACCCCACGAATTATCAAGGAAAAGTCTCCGCAGATCGGGATGATTCTTAAATTTAATTCCAAGCAGATCGTAAACTTCCCTCTCGTGGAAATCAGCAGCCTGCCAGATATCAGACACTGAATCAAATTCCGGATGCTCCCTGTCGGAAGTGCGGGTTTTCAATACAATAACATGATCATAGAGCGTTGAGCGGAGGTGATAAATAACTCCCAGATCTGCTCCATAATCCACTCCTGTAATGCAATACAGATAATCAAATTGCACTTCTTCCTTTTCTCTCAGCTCTCTTGCCAGTTTATGTAATACTGAAGGAGGAACAGTCACTTCGAGGAATTGCTTACCTTCCTTAATCTCCAGATCGTGGTCAATCGATTTAATAAATTCTCCTAATTGTATTTTATCCATTTAAGACAGTTTTCGAAATTACCAGTTGGTTATTTATAATCGTGAGAGGCATTCCTCTCTTTCCTCGATTTAATGGTTTGGGTTTCAATCAATCGCTGGAGCTGAAGCATACCATATAATAATGCCTCCGGACGAGGAGGGCATCCCGGAACATAGACATCGACAGGAATTACGTGCTCGACTCCTTTTACAACGCTGTATGAATTCAGGAAAAACGGACCTCCGGAAATTGCACATGCTCCCATTGCCACTACATATTTCGGTTCGGCCATCTCATCGTATAAGCGTTTCAAGACCGGTGCCATCTTATGAACTATGGTTCCGGCAACAACGATCACATCAGCCTGGCGTGGGCTTGCCCTGTATACTTCCATACCGAATCGTGCAAAGTCATGTCTGGGCGCTCCCGCAGCCATCATCTCTATACCACAACATCTTGTAGCAAAAGTAAGGGGCCAGAGAGAGTTCTTCCTGCCCCAGTTGATAACGTCATCAATTGTTGTCAGCAGAATATTAGTGCCAGATGTGTTAAGAAGATCGAGGCTTTCATTATCCCCGAATTCTTCTCTCTTCATTCCTTTTATTCCCATATCAGAGCATGTTTTTTCCAGGCATATAATAATCCTAAGCCCAGTATGAAGAAGAATATGACTATCTCAATAAAAGCAGTGATGCCTGTTTCCTTCATTACCACAGCCCAGGGAAATACAAGGACTGTCTCAACATCAAAAACCAGAAAGAGAATGGCAAAAAGATAATACCCGACATTAAACTGCAGCCATGTGACACCCTCTGTAGGGATTCCACATTCATAGGGATCAAATTTTTGCGGATTTATGGACCTTGGAGCTACGATTCCTGAAAAGACAAGAACCAATCCTACAAAAGTGGCCCCAACCAGGAAAAACAACACTAACCATTCATTATTCATAGAACCTGTTTTAAGGAGAAGGTAAAGTCGCACAAAAGTAGATTTTTTTTTTGTTTTGTGAAATTTTTAACAGGTGATATAAGTGATATTTATCACATTGGTCAAAAATGCATTGTTATTTATTTCACAGATTAGATGCATGTTACACCATTTAAAGCTGACAAGTGATTTTCCGGGATTATGGTGAAAACCCTGATATGATTTTTTTCATGTGATATTCGCTTTTTAATTAGTTACTTTTGTCGGCTGGTTTCGTGATCATTACATCTTTTCAGGTTTAATAAAGAATATTATGAGTTTAGATACACATCATTCTGCAATTTCCGGACTTGGGGGAGAAGTGTTCGAGCACACAGATGTCAAGGCGAGCCATTGTTACCAGTGTGGAAAATGCTCAGCTGGTTGTCCTCTTTCAGAAGAAATGGATTATCCACCAAGTGTAATTATGAGGATGTTGCAGACAGGCAACCCGGCTCTTGAAGAAAAAGTATTACGCTCTTTCACTATATGGGTATGCCTGACATGCGAGATGTGTTTCGCCCGGTGCCCGATGAGTATTGATATCCCCAAAATGATGGATTTTCTGAGAGAGAAATCATTAAAGGAGAAAAAAGCCAATCCCCGGGCGAAAGAAATTCTTGCTTTCCATAAATCCTTTCTCGATTCAATTAGATATACCGGGAGACTTTATGAAATCGGACTTTTTGTTGACTATAAAGCCAGGACATTAAAAATCTTCGACGATCTTGCACTCGCGCCTAAAATGATGAAGCGTGGCAAGCTGAATATTATTCCTGAGTTGATAAAAGACCGTTCAGGGGTTGCCGCAATCTTTAGAAAATCAAAAGCATTGAAGTCCGAAGTCCGAAGTCCGAAGTCAGAAACTTCCGGCTTCCAGCTTCCGACTTCCGGCTCCAGTCTTCCGTCTTCCGCCAAATCAGATACTAAAAATTAATTATATGACTCTCGGCTTTTATCCAGGTTGTTCCCTGAAAGGATCCTCACGTGAATATGCTGAGTCGGTCCTTGCCGTTGCAAAAGCATTCGATGTCAATCTCGAGGAAATTAAGGATTGGAATTGCTGCGGAGCAACAGCCGCTCATAACATGAACAAGGAGCTTTCTCTCGCCCTCCCGGCAAGAATATTATCTCTTGCTGAAGAGCAGGGATTAACAGAGATAGTTGTTCCATGTGCAGCCTGTTACAGCAGGTTAACAGTAACTAAACACGAGTTGGCGGAAGACCCGGCACTTATGACTGTTGTAACAGAAGCAAATGATCTCAAATATACCGGATCGGTAAATGTTTTAAATATCGTCCAGTTCCTCGACAAATATATTATTCCAAACCTCGAAGGACGGGTTGTGAAGCCCTTTGATCATAAGGTGGCATGTTATTATGGATGCCTGCTTGTAAGGCCCCATGAGATACTGAAATTTGACCGGGAGGAAGATCCTCAGTTGCTGGATGTCCTGATGCTCAAAGCTGGGGCAACCCCTATTGACTGGGCATTTAAAACTGAATGTTGTGGAGCAGGTCTGTCAGTTTCAAGAACCAGTTCGGTAGGAAGACTCTCCGGCAAGATAATAGGTGATGCAAAAGACAGGGGCGCGGAAGCAGTTATTGTCGCCTGTCCCATGTGCCACTCAAACCTCGATATGCGTCGTGATTCAATAGACTCCTATCTGGGTGAAAAAGTTGATATTCCTGTACTTTATATAACTCAGGCTATAGGCCTGGCCGTTGGTCTCGACAGGAAAGCCCTTGGTCTTCAAAGGCATTTTGTAAAAGTCACAGTTTGATTATTAATAAGTATATCAAGCAATTATATGTCAAAAATTGGAGTATTTGTCTGTCACTGCGGGGAAAACATAAGCGCTACTGTCGATTGTGCGAAAGTCGCTGAAACAGCTGGTAATTATGATGGCGTGGCATTCAGCGTAGATTATAAATATATGTGTTCCGACCCCGGGCAGAATCTTATAAAAAGCGCAATAAAAGAGAAGGGGCTTACCGGTGTTGTGGTGGCATCATGTTCACCAAGAATGCATGAGCCTACATTCAGAAAAGCTTGCGCAGAAGCGGGATTGAATCCGTTTATGTGTGAAATGGCTAACCTTCGGGAACATTGTTCCTGGGTACACGAAAAAGGTGAGGCCACCACTGAAAAAGCGATTGACCTGGTCAGGATACTGGTTGAAAAAGTCAAGTATAACCAGTCACTTAATTCGATAAAAGTGCCGGTCACAAAGACCGCGCTTGTGATAGGAGGTGGAATAGCCGGAATACAGGCCAGCCTTGATATAGCAAATACAGGTCATAAAGTTATTCTTATTGAAAAAGATCCTTCCATCGGAGGTCATATGTCGCAGTTGTCGGAAACATTCCCCACACTCGACTGCTCCCAGTGTATTCTTACCCCGAGGATGGTGGAAGTGGCTCAACATCCTAATATTACTTTATATACTTATGCTGAACTTGAAAGTCTCGAAGGATTCATTGGCAATTTCAAAGCTAAAATAAGAAGAAAATCAAAAAGTATTGATGAGAAACTCTGTACAGGCTGTGGACAATGTACAACCAAATGTCCTGTAAAGAAAATTCCAAGTGAATTCAATGAAGGACTTGGCAAACGGACTGCAATATATGTGCCTTTTCCACAGGCGGTTCCCAATAAGCCTGTGATAGACAGGAAAAATTGCACTTATTATATCAGGGGCAAGTGCAAAGTATGCGAAATAGTCTGCCCGACAGGGGCAATTCGTTTCGATCAGGAAGATCAGATCATGGAAGTTGAAATCGGGGCAATTGTTATTGCAACAGGATTCACAGTCAAGCAGACTGATTTCTTCCCCGAATATGGATATGGCAAATATGCTGATGTTATTACGGGTCTACAATTTGAACGGCTTGCATCGGCTTCCGGTCCGACACTGGGCGAGATCCGGAGACCGTCGGATGGCAAGATCCCTGAGAAGATCGTATTCCTGGCCTGCGCCGGCTCACGCGACCCGGCAAAAGGTATTCCATACTGTTCCAAGATATGTTGCATGTATATTGCCAAGCATGCTATGCTTTATCAGCATAAAGTACATGGTGGTAAATCCTATGTTTTCTATATGGATATCAGGGCAGGAGGGAAGCAGTATGAGGAGTTTGTCAGAAGAGCAATTGAGGATGATGGTGTAAATTATATACGCGGCAGGGTTTCAAGAATTTACGAAAAGAATGGCAAATTAATTGTGAGTGGAGTCGATACATTGCTGAATGCCATGCCGGTAGAAATTGAAGCTGATATGGTCGTACTTGCCACTGCAGGTGTTGCCAACGAAGGCGCTGAAGAACTTGCACAAAAATTACATATCTCCTACGATCCTTATAAATTCTTCGCTGAAGCGCATCCAAAACTGAAACCGGTAGAAACCAATACTGCAGGTATCTTTCTGGCCGGGGCATGTCAGGCGCCACGTGATATTCCTGAATCTGTAGCGATGGCATCAGGAGCAGCAGTTAAGGTTGCCGGATTATTCTCCCAGGATGAACTTACACGTGAACCAATTATTGCTGTAGTCAACCGTCAGGCTCCTCCTGTTTATTCATCGTGTGTCGGATGTTTCTTATGCGTCTCTGCCTGCCCTTATCAGGCTATTGAGAAGGAAGAGATTAAGAACCGTAATGGAGAAGTTATCAAAACAATTGCAAAAGTCAATCCTGGTCTTTGTCAGGGCTGTGGTACATGTGTTGCATTCTGCCGTACAAAATCAATTGATATACAGGGTTATACACATGAACAGATGTATACGGAAGTAATGGCTTTATTAAATGAATATTAAAAAAGAATGAAATAAATACAAATACAGAGAAATAAATTGAAATATTTCTTATTTCTATGTATTTCAACTTATTACATTTTAAAAAGTTCAACGAATTATCAAAATATAATATAAATGGCTGAATTTGAACCAAAAATTGTTGCTTTCGTCTGTAACTGGTGCACTTATGCCGGAGCGGATCTGACCGGTACCAGCCGGATCAAATATGCTTCAAATGTTCGCATTATCAGGTTTCCATGCACCGGACGCATTGATTATATGTTGTTATTGAAAGCTTTTGATGAAGGCGCCGACGGGATAATCGTCTCTGGTTGTCACCCAAACGATTGTCATTATACCTCGGGGAACTTTCATGCAAGGAGGAGATGGATTATGTTCAGGTCATTATGTGATTTCACAGGTATTGATACACAACGGATAAAGTTTTCGTGGGTATCAGCTGCAGAAGGAGCCAAATGGGCTGATATTGTTAATTCCACTGTTGCATCAATTCGTGAATTAGGACCTTATACCGATTATAAGAAAATTGCTAAATACCCTGAAAAGGAGGTGAGCCATGGTTGAATTAATTAAACGTGCAAAGGAGCTTATTGAAACCTCTGCCGTTAAGGTTGTGATCGGCTATGAGGAAGGATCTGCCAATAAAACAAGGGCGCTTTTTGTTGAAAATGCAGAAGACGCTGAAAAATTAATATTCGACAGCCGATGTGTTCAGAACCTGGCTGCTTATATTACTAAACGGGAGGTAAAAGAAAAGGGAAAGATGGCGATTGCTGCTACACTGCCTGTCATGCGCAGTATTATTCAGCTTGCTTCAGAATTCCAGGTAAATGATGATACTCTTCTTGTTCTGGGAATAACACCGGAAAGTAAATTAATAGAATTTGGCAACCTTGTTGAGGTTGAGACATTTGTGCATCAGTATCAGATCGAGATCGATGCTCGTAATAAGGAGATGCTTGACAAACTGGCCGGGATGACTCCGGCTGAGCGCTGGAAATTCTGGATTGATGAGCTTTCTCCATGTTTTAAATGTTATGCCTGCCGGGCAGCCTGTCCAATGTGCTATTGTCACAGATGTACAGTAGATTTCAACCAGCCTCAGTGGATACCGGTTCCTTCACATGAACTTGGCAACCTTGAATGGCATATCATGCGGGCAATCCATCTCACCGGACGTTGTATTGATTGCGATGCATGCTACAATGCCTGTCCGCTTTCGATACCGCTAAACTTATTGACAAAGAGAATGCTGGAAGATGCCAGGGAACACTTTGGTGGTTATCAGCCTTCGCTGAAAGGCGGGCATCTTATGTCGACCTTCAAACCTGATGATAAAGAAAATTTTATACAATAAAATATGAATATTGACAGGCGATTAATCAGGAAAGATTCGCTGGAAAAGCTTTTTGATATTTTAAAGCAGGACAGTAAGAAAGTTTATGCTCCTTCTTCAAAAAACGGGAAAATCTTGTTTAAAGAAGCAGCCAGCTTTTCAGCAATTGTAACTGATTATGTTCAGACTTCGCAATCATCAAAGGATATTGCATTTCCACGTACTGAAAAAATACTCGATTTTTCCAAAAGCAAAGAGGGAATGATGGTCAAAGGAACTGATCTTAAAAATATTCCTGAAGTCGTACTGTGGGGGATCAGACCTTGTGATGCAGCAGGTATCGGAGAGCTGAGTTCTATTTTCAACTGGGATTATAAAGACGAAATATACAATAACCGTTTATCACGGGTCATTGTTTTTGGATTCAGTTGCCTTAAATCAGATGCATACTGTTTCTGTACATCGGTCGGCGGCAACCCAGGCAGTACTGCTGGGAGCGATATTCTGTTCACCAGGTTGGGAGAAAATGGGGACTATCTTGCTGAAATTCTGACCGAAAAGGGATCAGGTGTTGTTAATCTGGCCTCAAATCTTTTTGAAGAAACCAGTGATATCGAAAAAGAGAAATTCCTTACTGAAGTACCGGTAAGATTTAATCATGAAGAAGTACGGGAAAAACTTGATAAGTTCTTTGAGAGTAAAGAATGGATTGAGCAATCGCTAAGATGTCTTGGTTGTGGTGCTTGTGCCTATGTATGTCCGACCTGCGCATGTTTTGATATTCAGGATGAGTCTCATGGCAAGAGTGGTTCGCGGGTCAGATGCTGGGATTCCTGCGGTTTTTCACATTTTACGCTTCATACTTCGGGACATAATCCTCGTGAGGTACAGTCTGAACGGTGGCGACAGCGGATCATGCATAAATTTTCTTACATGCCGGAAAGGTTATCAGTTTATGGCTGTACCGGTTGTGGACGTTGTTCGAGGGCATGCCCTGTTGATATGAATATTCTGGAACATTTAATTTCTATTCAGGAGGTTACAGTATGATGGATAATTTGTATATGCCATACCTTATGAGGATTGAGAAAATCACTTATGAGGCGCCGGGAGTAAAAACGTTCATGCTTAAATTTGTTAATGAAGCTGATCAGGACAAGTTTTCATATAAAGCCGGACAGTTTGGCGAATATTCGGTTTACGGTGTGGGAGAATCGACTTTTTGTATTGCATCGCCTCCAACCCGTAAAGGATATATAGAATGTACCTTCAGGCAGACCGGTAAGGTTACCAATGCTCTTTCAGGCTGCGAAGAGGGGAGCATAATTGGATTCAGAGGGCCATATGGCAATGTATTTCCGATCGATGATTGGAAAGGAAAAAATCTTTTATTTATTGCCGGTGGAATTGCATTGCCTCCCATGCGATGCGTGATCTGGAATGCACTCGATCTGAGGGATAATTTCAAAGATGTTACAATTATTTACGGAGCAAGAACCGTTAAAGACCTGGTTTATAAAGATGAACTTAAGGATTGGGAAAACCGTAAAGATGTTAAACTCATCACCACTGTTGATCCGGGAGGAGAGTCCCCTGACTGGAGAGGAGAGATTGGATTTGTTCCGACAATAGTTGAAAAGATTGCTCCATCATCAAAAGATACAATTGCTATAGTGTGCGGTCCTCCTGTAATGATAAAATATACTTTTCCAGTGCTGGCTAAACTGGGATTTACTGATGATAATATCTATACAACCCTTGAGAATCGTATGAAATGCGGCTTTGGAAAATGCGGCCGCTGTAATGTAGGTAAGGTATATGTTTGCAAGGATGGTCCGGTATTCAGCTTATCACAGTTGAAGGAGCTGCCTGACGAGTATTGACCCCCCAACCCCCTAAAGGGCTCGGTCTCCGCTAGCGCGGATTTGCAATCCGTGCATAATGACGGTATTAATTCTTCATTGGACCCCGATTTTAAATCCGAGCGAAAAACTCAAGCTAGGAGATTCATATTAAAATAAAAGCATTTTCTCCCCCTTTGGGGGAGATGCCGCGAAGCGGCAGAAGGGGTCTATAAAATATAGGTAAAATTAAATAAAAATCTCTTCAGGATACTCAATATCAGTCAGAAACAAACCCTTGGCTGGAGCCGATTTTCCTGCCCTGGAACGATCTTTTGCCAGGATGATCTCTTCAAATTTCTTAAGATCCATCTTTTCAAATCCAAGATCAACCATTGTTCCTACAATTGCCCTGACCATATTTCTGAGAAACCGGTCAGCTTTAATTGTCAGTACAAGACGGTTGTCGGACTCATCCCACCTGGCACCATATACTTTACAGATATTTGATTTTGCACCTGAATGAAGTCTGCTGAAACTGGTAAAATCAGAATGAAGGATTAACAGGCTGCATGCTTTGTTCATTAAGGCAATGTTAATTTTACCATGAAGGAACCAGCTTGAATTATCAAAAAAAGGATCTTTTATCCTGGAAATGTAATATTTATAAGTTCTTGAAACAGCACTGTATCTGGCGTTTGCATCAGGAATCACTTTCTTTATTGAATTAACTGAAATATCCGCAGGCAGATACCGGTTGAGACGGAATATAAGGTTTCCTGTTGTTGAAAGGTCAGGAGAGATACTGTCAAAATGAGCACAGAAGACCAGTGCGTGTACTCCGGTATCGGTTCTTCCGGCTCCGACAGTAGATATCTTCTCATTGAGGATCACTGATAATGCTTCCTCGAGTATCATCTGAACAGTTACTGAATTGGGTTGTAATTGCCAGCCATGATAGGAAGTGCCTTTGTATGAGATGAATATGAAGTATCGTGTTTTCAAGAAAAATTTTTAGTAAATATAATAGTTTACATCTTAATCCGTATTTTTTTGCCCCCTTCCTCTAAAGGGGGTTCAATTTTTTCACATCAAGTTAGTTATCTATAAAAGTATAATTTTTTTGACAACCATTGTAATGTGGATTTCGCTAGAATTTTGGGTATTAGGGGTTGTTTAAAAAGTCCTTTGTGAACCTTAGTGTTACCCTTAGTGTCACTTGTAACTAACACAAAGAGTTACATAGGAACACAAAGGAGGAAATCAATATTAACTACTTTTTAAACAACCCCAGGGGGCAAATAAGCGTAAAATTAATTCTAATAATTATTCAAATCCCAATCATAAAATGTATTTTTACTTTCAACGTTAAGCAACCTGATGACGTTCGAATATAACTGAACTTAAATGTTGATTAAAAATCTAAAATCCTTTAACTATGAGAGTTGATTTGAGTTGGATAGATTATCTGATCATGATAATCTACTTTTTATTTGTACTGGGCATCGGCTGGTTCCTGAGAAAATTCATGAAAAATGCTAATGCATTTCTTGAAGCGGGAAGGTCAATGCCTGCCTGGGTAGCGGGATTAGCATTTATTTCTACAAACCTTGGAGCCCTTGAGGTGATGGGGATGACAGGTTCAGGCATGAAATACGGGATGCTTACGACCCACTTTTACTGGGTCGGTGCAATTCCGGCTATGATCTTCCTGGCCTTATTCATGATGCCATTCTATTATGGCTCCAAAGCAAGATCTGTACCTGAGTTCCTTAAGCTCAGGTATGATGAAAAGACGCGCGCATTGAATGCAATTCTTTTTGCAGTAATGACCGTCCTTGCATCAGGTATATCCATGTATGCCCTGGCTCTCCTGATGGAAAATGTCCTGGGATGGAATTTTAATCTTAGTCTCTGGGTGTCAGCTTTGATAGTTCTTGGTTATACATATCTTGGAGGACTGTCATCGGCAATTTATAATGAAGTTCTGCAATTCTTCATAATAGTTATAGGACTATTGCCTCTGGTATTTTTAGCATTGAAAGATGTTGGCGGATGGGTCGGACTTAAAGCACAGCTGGCTCCCATTGCTACGGCCAGGGGATTTGCACCGGAAACATTTACCACAACCTGGAGCCATACAGGTCTGGCTACTTCCAATCCTCTTGGGGTAGAATGGTATGGCATATTGTTTGGTCTTGGATTTGTTCTGTCCTTTGGTTACTGGTGTACAAACTTTCTGATCGTTCAGAGGGCATTTGCTGCAGAATCAAAAGCAGCAGCAAGGAAAGTTCCTCTTATAGGGGCATTACCTAAAATGTTTATTCCCTTCCTGATAATTGTTCCGGGAATAATTGCACTGGCTCTTTCTCATGATCCTGGTAAAGGATTTGTAATTCCGGCTGATCCGGGCGGAGGATTAAATTATAATTTAACCATCATCATGCTTCTGAAACAATACCTTCCCGCAGGTGTCCTGGGACTTGGAATCACCGCCTTACTGGCCTCTTTTATGTCGGGAATGGCAGGTAACGTCTCAGCATTTAATACGGTGTGGACCTATGATATTTATCAAAGCTATATGAGACCGCGTACCGGTGATGAAGAAGCTGACGGGAAACATTATCTGAAAGTTGGCCGTATCACTACTGTTGTTGGTATTCTCCTGAGCATTGCTTCAGCTTATGTCGCAGGTAAGTTTGGAAACATCATGGATTTCCTTCAGACAATTTTCTCATTGATCAATGCACCTTTGTTTGCTGTTATCTTCCTTGGAATGTTTTGGAAACGGACAACCGGTCATGCAGCGTTCTGGGGATTGCTTATGGGCTTCCTGCTGGCTCTGCTGCATCATGGGTTAACAATTCCTGCCGGGGCTACATCTCTGGTAAAAGGTGGGTGGATAGCTACCCTTCATACTTACCCGGTTGAGATGGCGCAAAATTTCTGGACTGCAATAATAGCCTTTGTGGTGAGCACAATAGTTACAATCGGACTGACTCTTGTGACGAAGCAGAAAAAATCAGATGAGGAATTGACCGGACTGGTTTATGCCCTTACTCCACGTACGCTTGATGATAAAGATCTGAAGTGGTATCAGCGCCCAATTGGCCTGGCAATTCTGGTAGGCGTGATTTTTCTAGTATTAACAATAATGTTTTGGTAGGAGGAAATTAAAATGGTAGATATAAGAATACCTATAGGTCTGATGTTTTCGATCGTAGGAGTATTAATTGCAGTATTCGGTTTTTTCACAATGTCAGACACCGAAATGTATCATAAGTCTCTTGGCGTCAATGTAAATATCATTATGGGCATATTGATGCTTGCCTTTGGTTTGATAATGCTGTTTTTTGCATTTAGAAAGAAGAAAGCATAAACAACCTTAGTGCCCCTTTGTGGTAAAAAAAATACATTTAACCACAAAGTATCACAAAGGAAAACACGAAGCAACACTAAAGGAAAAAGGTAACTAATGCTTTTTATAACACCTGGAATGGGGAATTATATGAAAAACAATATCGAGAAAAGAGGATTTGGAAGTGATAATAATGCCGGTGTTCATCCCGAGATTTTAAAAGAAATAATCTCTTCAAACTCAGGTCATGTAGCGGGTTATGGATCAGACATTTACACTGAACAGGCTTTAAATATCTTTAAAGAGCACTTTGGAAGTTCTACGGAGACATTTTTTGTATTCACCGGTACAGCAGCCAATGTGCTAGGACTCTCAGGAATAACGAGATCCTGGAATTCTATTATTACAGCATCAACTGCGCATCTGGAACAGGATGAATGCGGGGCACCTGAAAAATTTACGGGATGCAAAGTCCTTGTTGTCGATTCACCTGACGGGAAAATCAATCCCCGGCTGATTGAAAAGCATATGCACGGAATTGATTTTGAGCATCATTCACAACCAAAAGTAATTTCGATTACTCAGGCGACAGAGATGGGGACAGTTTACAATGCAGTTGAGATAAGAGAAATTGCTGATTTTGCCCATTCCAGGGGAATGTTGCTTCACATGGATGGTGCCAGAATAGCAAATGCAGCAGTATCGCTCAATTTATCTTTTAAAGAAATTACTACTGATGCCGGTGTCGATGTCCTTTCATTTGGAGGTACAAAAAACGGCATGATGTTCGGAGAATCGATCTGTTTCCTTAAACCAGGTCTTTCTGCCGATTTTAAATATCTCAGGAAACAGGGTATGCAACTTGCATCAAAAATGAGGTTTATTTCGGCACAGTATATAGCATATTTCCGAAACGACCTATGGAAAAGCAATGCTTTAAATTCTAATAAAATGGCCATAATACTTGGTGAGAGATTAATGCAGATCCCGGAAGTGAAGGTTACCCAAAAAGTTCATTCAAATGGTGTCTTTGTAATAATGCCCGCCATGGTTGCTGAAAAGATAAGGAGTCAATACTTTTTTTATCCATGGGATGAGAAAAGATCTGAATGGCGTCTGATGTGCAGCTGGGATACGGAAGAGGAGGATATCGAGGGTTTTATCAGAATTCTTAAGAAAGAACTAGGGTAACACGATCTAAGTACCATTTCTTCTTTTACCTCATCCTCCATCTCCTTCTCCTTGAGGAGAAGGAGTGAAACACATTCAAGATCAATACTATAGCCCCTCTCCTTAAGGAGAGGGGTTGGGGTGAGGTAATAAAAATACGGGTCAAGGAGAGAAAACAGAGGTCACTGAGGCAAAAATAAATAAGGCCGGATCGTACGATCCGGCCTTTTCTATAAGAAGTAAACTAGGATTTTACTTAAGAGTAAAGGTGATTGGTACCATGTACCATACAGGTACCGGTTTTCCGCCTTGTTTTCCTGGTTTAAAAGCCGGCAGCGTATTAACAACCCTGATAGCTTCTTTATCAAGTTCCGGGTCCACACCCTTCATTACGCTTACCTGGCTTACACCACCTTTGGCAGTAACACAGAACCTCACAATAACTCTACCCTGGATATTGTTCTCTTTTGCAACTTCAGGATAATTAGTGTGCTCTGAAATATATTTCAGAAGGGCTGGATCTCCGCCGGGGAACATCGGCATCTCCTCAACTACGACAAATGGAGTAGCTTCAGCATCTGCTTCCTGGACTTCTTCTTTAACCTGCTGTACAGCTTCAACTACCTCTTTGTTTGTAACTTCAGTCTGAGCCTGATCAGCTGTCATAAGCTGTTTTACATCTTCAGGCTTGATAGAGTCGACAACTACAGGAGGAACATATCGTTGCTGCTGAACAACATCGGTTGGAGGGGGCGGTGGAGGCGGAGGAGGAGCAACCTGTTGATTAGGTGTATCAAGGTTCTCGAGCTTAATTTCAACCTGCCTTTCAGCACGTTTTGATCTGCCTTCAGCTGCCTTTGCATTCAGGTATGGAGTAATAATAGCAGTTCCTATTATTATTATACCAATAAGCATCCCGATAAGTACATTGCGATTGTACTTTTTACGTAGTCTGTAAGCTCCGTATTCCTTATTCCTGTCTTCGAAAACGATATCATCAAAGTCAGGAGCATTCACTTTTTCTTTTGCCATTTCTTTTACGGTTTACGGTTTATTTCTTGGCAGGAACAGTAGTATTAGTTGTCGGTGTAATTCCGGCAGCTTTTTCTACCATCCTCTCATCGTACCAAGCAATTGGAACAAAATTATAACGGGCAATTCCGCAGATATTCATCTCATCGAGAATATCCACAAAATTTCCATAATTAGCTTTCTTATAAGCTTTTATAAGAACAATTGGACCAGTATCATCATCTGTTTTAAGCTTGCTGATTTGTTTTTGAACAGAATCAGGCGACATCACAATCTTCCCGGTCAGGACCTCATTTTTAAAATCAGCGATCTTCCTGGCCAGAGTCTTGTTTCCTTCCAGCAGCTTTGCCCGAATACCGGTTGCACTGAAATCTGTTTCATACAGAGGAGGCAGATTATTATAATCCTCTTCTTTTATAACTCCCGGGTAATAGTAAATTTTGTTATCGGGTCCAAGGATGATATTCAGTGTACGGGCTGCAGCAATCTTCGGAGGCTCAATGGTTTTATCCTTGATTTTTTCAGGAATATTAATCTCCATGATCTTCGCTTTGCTGAAAGCCGTAGTCAGCATGAAAAATGTGATCAGCAGACACATCAGGTCAACCATCGGTGTCATGTCGATATGCGGAGCGTGTTTCTTGGCTTTCTTTTTTCCGCCTGCTTTTTCCTCTTGAATTATTTCTGCCATATCACTTTTGTATTTCTGCGGTGTTTATTTTAACTGCTTCCAGAGTTGTGATCAGGTTAAACTTGAACACATTCCTGTCTGCCATAATATCAAGGATTCTCTGAACGAGCTCAAAACCGGTTTTTGTATCACCTTTAATACAAGCCTGAACATTCGGATTTACGGAGCGGGTACAAAATATCCAGTCAGACAGCTGATTATCGGTAGAGTCAAGTGGAATTCCGGTTTCCATAGCGGTTCTTAACTTGTTATCTTTAGTATCCAGGAACTCTTTCATTTTCGAAATTGGAACTCCGATAGAAGACGGATATTTTTCAAATTCCCTCAACTCAGGCTCTGTAAAAACGATATTGTATCTCGCACCCATTGCAGCAAGGATCTTTGGCCTGTATTTTAGTAAAGTATCTTGTCCGTTATCAAAATTGAGAAATACCTTATTGTCTTTTGACAGTAGAAGGGTCATTGTATTAAAATCAGGAGTTGGTTTCTCTGAAATAGAATAAGGCGTATCAACAGGCGCAGGTTCAGGCTGTCTCATGGTGGTAGTCAACATCAGGAATGTCAGAACCACAGAGAACAGGTCAACCATCGGCGTCATGTCGATATGGGGCGACTTTGTTGGTAATTTAATCTTTGGCATTGTAGTTTCTTATTTATATTATTTAAACCAAAAGATAAATTTAAAATTAGTTGGTCTTCAGTGAAGCAGCAAAATTCTGGGTCAGACTGAACCCTGCTTCGTCAATTTTAAATGTATAACCGTCAATCATGGAAGAAAAGTAGTTGAATGCAATAATTGCGAGAGTTGATCCGGTGATACCAAATGCTGTGTTTACAAGAGCTTCAGAGATACCGGTTGCAAGAGCAAGGGCATCAGGAGCGCCTGACTGAGCAAGAGCAGCGAATGCACGGATCATACCAAGAACTGTACCTATAAGACCAATCAACACTGAAATTGAAGCAAGTGTCGAGAAAATAACCATGTTCTTGGAAAGCATCGGAAGTTCAAGAGCTGTTGCTTCTTCGAATGATTTCTGAATAGACAGGATTTTCTGGTCCTTTTCAAGTTCTTTGTCTTTCTGAAGGTCACGGTAACGTGTAAGACCTGCTCTCATTACGTTGGCAAGAGAACCTTTCTGTTTGTCGCATGCTTCAAGAGCTTCCTCAATTTTATCCTGTGCGAGGAGACTTTGCAGTTGACTTACAAAGGAATTTAACCTGCCTTTACCTTTTGCTCTTGACAATGTAATACTTCTCTCAATGATGAAAATTAAAAGAACTAAAACGCAAGTCATTAGAATAGGAACAATCTGACCACCTTTGTAGATGATCCCAAGATAGTTATTTTCCAGAGCTTTTCCAGCCGGGTTACCACCTTCGAAATTTACAGGATTACCCATTATCTGTGTGAATAAAATCTCTGCTACTATAAACGAAATTAAAATAGCACTAGTTGCAAAAATATTCTGCAACGCATCTTTGAATGAACTTCCTTGTTTACTCATTTTTTATCAATTTGATTAGGTTTAAGATTTTTTTACGATTTGCAAATATATATTATGAATTGATTTTTTCCAATAGAGCGTACAATAATGTTAGACTTTTAATATAGTTTAGAATAATTCTCCAAAAAAGAAGACCGTTATAACAATATTGTACCCTATATGTTCAATAATTTAATTTTTCCATCATTTGTCACTTACAAATCTATGGTTCCAGTGTAATATTATAAGTCCGTAATTTTGTTATCGGTATTTCCAGTGATTTATAACCTTTTAAGCTTATTATCAGAGATTCCGACCCCTGTGGTATTTCGAATTTAAATTCACCTTTGGAGTTTGCCATGTTCTCAACCGCCGTATCCTTCACCCTGACCGAAGCAAATGGCAGGGGTTGTCCTGCGGCATTCTTTACAGTGCCTTTAATCTCATTTGGATTTATACCTTTTTTAATTGATGCTTCGAACTCTTTGATATAATTCAGCTGCCCTTTAGCCTGTGCATTCATTGGGTCAATGGACAGAATTTTATTATATGCCTCTGCTGCTCTGGACAAATACGGAAGTCTGCCTTCATTCGTTTTTTCGGTTGTAGTCGATCGTAGCTCAACACTGCCTATGCCTATATATCCCTTAATTTTATATTCTTTATTGCCGGGCTCGAGGTTAATCATCCTGTTATAATAATCCTTTGACCGGCTGAAGTTATTATTCATCATATGGTAATAGCTCAGATAACTAAAAGCATCCATCATAGCAGGAGCATTTTTGACAGAGTCAACCTTTGCAACCTCGATAAGTTTTTCAAATTTTGGTTTTGCAAGACCCAGTTTAAGGTCAGGATCCATTTTAGTATAAGTATTGGCAATCATGAGATATGCCGGTATGTAATTCGGAGCCTTGGCAATTACTGCATTAAACACTGAATCGGCAGATTTATACTTTTCCCCGATATAATATGCTCTTCCTATCCGCATCAGATCGTCGGTGTTATCTTTTGCGGGGTCAAGCATCTTGAGCCAGGTCTTTGCCGCCAAATCATATCTTCTGTAATTATAATAATTAGTAGCCATTTCGCTGAGCACGCTATTATCTTCAGGATTAAACTTCAGTACTTTTGCGTATTCGCCAAAAGCTCTGTCTATTTCAGAATTAGCTTTTGCGATATCTTTATCAAGATTTGATATTTTAGTTGTAAGATCATCAATTACAGCTTTAATTTTTGCTTTTTCTGCAGCATTCGTAGCTATAGCAAGCTTTGATTTTTCTTTGCCAAGCTGTACTTTAAGACCATTGTTCTCGTCGACCGTTTTTGAATAATTCTGGTTCTTTTTTAAAAGGATCCTTGCCATATAATAATAGTCTTTCTTAATGAGTCGGTCCGGTGCAACTGTTTTAAACAGTGTCTCCATATAAGAAAGAGCTTTATCATAATCAGGAGGGGTTTTCTCATAACATGAATAACCGGCAATTCGGTTCATATAGGTCCTCGATTTATCCACAAGGAAAATTTCCTCAACGTTCTTGATTACTCCATCATAATCTTTGCATAAAAAAGGGCATTAACATACTTGGTTTTTGCCGGGATATTGCCTGCAGTAAGATCAAGATATTTTTTAAAATTCTCTTTAGACTGTATCGTATCTCCGGGCGAGCAGATATAATTGTCCAAGTTCGCGATATGCAGGGGCATAATTGGCATTGAGTTGTATTGCTTCTTCAAAATATGGGATAGCTGCCTGGAAGGCACGTCCCTTTACATATATATTTCCGATCTTCATAGTTGGCAGTTGGTGATTGAGGATCTGCAAATTGTGCCAGCTTATATGATGCAATAGCCTTTGATCCGTCATTTACAAGAATATATATATCACCCTCAGTTAAATAAACATCCCTGCCTTTATCAATTCTGAGAGCTTCTCTGATCAGTGGCAAAGCAAGTGAAGTATCAACCTTTCCATCCTTTATATATGATTCTGCAATTTTTGCAAGGGCAAAAGCATAATCTTTAGCAGGAGGAACTATCTTTTTAATGTTCCTGTATGGGAGGAGGAGACTCCTTGCTTTAGTACGCATTTCTGCGGCAGTCTTATCATCGTCCATATAGAAAGCAACTTTAGCGAGTCCGACATAGTTTAAGGGATCACTTGGATTTGCATCGACACCTTTCTGGTACATTTCTTTTGCTGATTTTGCAGCTACAGCCAATGAATTGGAGATTGTATCGGCAAAGTATTCAAGAAGGTAATTTTCACCGAAAAAGAAATAAACCTTGCTGTTGGCAGGCTCTTTCTGAACCAGCTGCTGGAACATAGCCTGGGCTTTATCATACTGTTCGCTCCTGGTCAGTTTAACGGCTGCCTCCAGATCCTGTGCCTTAATGTTAACCGAAAATGCTGTTAAAAAAACTGCCAGAATAATTGCTGGTCTTGAAATTAAACGTTTCATAGCTATCAAATTTGATGTCAATTATAGTATTATTTCCTGATATACCTCATATGTTACGTATTCCTAATATCTATGTTTCCCGTTACAAACTCCTCACCATCTCACATCTCACATCTCACATCTCACATCTCACATCTCACATCTCACATCTCACATCTCACATCTCACGCCTAGCGTTTTATCTGAACCAACCTTATTGGCATCGTTGCCGGTACAAGTCCGGATTTCAGTACAATCCTCTGTCCCTGTTCTCCACAAGCCCAGTTGATAAAACCGGAACCTAATCCTGAAAAAGTCTCCCTCGAAATGAGGTAAATTTCTCTTACGAATGGGTACGATTTATCATAAATAAAACCCTGAAGCGGACGATAATAGCTGCCATCATTTACAAATTGCTGCGAAACCGCAACTACATTTACTTTCTTGATAAAACTCATGCTTAGAGAATCGTCTTTGTCACTTATCCAATTGACACTTATAATCCCGAGAGCGTCAGGATTTTCCGAAACAAAATTAATAACTTCCGCATTATTATTGACAGCAAAGAAATTCTTGCTCAGAGAGTCCTTAATTTCAAACAGCTCTTTAAAGTATCTAATATTCCCAGATTTGTTGTTATCGAAAATAACCCGGATATCACCCAGTTTGGATTTCTCGTTGATCTCTTTCCAGGTTTTTACTTTACCAAGGAAAATATCTTTGATTGTGTTGTATTTCATAAGAGTATCCTTGTTGTCCCGGTTAGTGATAATAGCAAGAGCATCATAAGCATATGCCGATGTACGGGCTATGATCTGAGTGTCACGAAGGTATTGTATCTGATAATCCGAGAGTTTTTTGCTGGTTACAATAACCTTTACGGAATCTTTCATAAAGCCATCTATCACATCATATTCAGGTTTAAAAACAGGGGTGATTTTAGCGTTTCCGTAAAGATGGGTAAAAGTAAAAACTTCAGTTTCGATCAGAGGTTGAAATGATTCATCTGCAAAAATCCTGATATTGCCCCTGGTAGGTGTTTCATTTATGGTTGGTTTGCCCCTTCCACCACAGGATGCAAGGATAAGTAACAATCCAAATACAGGAATGTACAATAATAATTTATGAATAAAATTTTTGTTCACTATACCACAGATTGTTAAACTTTTGTTCCGGCACGCAATAATAATAAAATTTTGAATAACTGATACTCTGTTCATATTCTTTAAATTAATTTAGTTTAAAATTATTAATTCTATTCACTGCAAAGTATGTGCCAAGCCTTAAGTGAGTATGAATAATTTCTGCCTAAAAGTTTCTCAGAGAACGACGAGATCTACTCATCGTCTTTGTCTTTTGTAAAGAAAACCTTAACAATTTTAATATAAGTACTGAATGCCCTGTATAAACCATAAAAGATAAAAGTCGATCCAACTATTACCCGTACTGGTTTATCGATATAACTCAGATTGGAATAGAATATAAAAAAGACCCCAACCCCCAGATAGAAGAACACCATAAAAATCGAAAAAATGGCAGTCACCTGTTGCATTAATCTGTTTTCGTTCATCCTGAAATTATTTTAGTCTCAAATTAACGAAAAAACGATTTATTATCAAAATTAAACTAAAAATTTCGTTATAAAAATATAATTTGATGAAATGCATGTTTGGATTGATGAATAGCATCGTTATCTTAATAAGAGTGAACTGTCACCATAACTTAAAAACCTGAACCTGTTTTTCAGGGCAAAAGTATAGATATCTTTCCATCTGTTACCTGTCCAGGCTGAAATAAGTAAAAGAAGAGTGCTTCGGGGCTGATGAAAATTTGTTATCATTCCAACTGTCATTCTGAATTCATATCCCGGTACTATCATAATGCTTGTCGAAGCATGAAGATAAGATAAATTCCTTTCATTTAAATATTTCAATAACGCGCCAAGTGATTGCTCAACTGAAAGATGAGTCTCCATCCTATATGCTTCCCACTGCCCCAGTGAAAAACCCGGGAAGTTTTCATCCGGGTTTTTAATTAGCCTGACACCCAGCCAATATATACTTTCTAAAGCCCTGACAGAGGTTGTGCCAACAGCTATTATCTTTCCTTGATGTTCAAGTATTATTTCGATTGTCTTTTTATCTATAAAAAAATGTTCAGAGTGCATTCCATGGTCGAAAATGTTATTGGCTTTTACGGGTTGAAAAGTACCTGCTCCCACATGGAGAGTCAATTCAACCGATTTTATTCCTCTGGTTTTAAGCTTTTCGAATACGCTGCCTGTAAAATGAAGACCAGCTGTCGGAGCAGCCACTGACCCCTTGATACTGGAATACACTGTCTGATATCTTTCAATATCCTCTGTTTCATCTTCCCTGTTTATATAGGGTGGGAGAGGAATGTGACCTGTTGCTTCAATCACTTCGCCGAAACTTATCTCCGGAATGTTCCAGCTAAACCTTATACGCCAGGCTTCATTTTCAGGTCGAATACGTTCCGCGTATAAATTATACTTTTTATCGTCATATTTAAATGGGACCGTTAATACGCCTCTCTTCCATTTTTTCAGATTTCCGATAATACATTTCCATTCAACTGGTTCTTTCGAACTGAATGACAAAGAATAATCCGATGGTGAAAGAGGTTCGAGACAGAGAATTTCTATGACAGCACCGGTCTCTTTTTGAAATAGAATCCGGGCGCGTATAACACGTGTATTATTAAATACAAGCAACGAATCGGGTTTGAGGTATGCATCTATATTTGTGAATATATCTTTTCCAATTTTGTTATCCTTGTAAATAAGAAGTTGTGAATTATCTCTTTCTTCGACGGGATATTGAGCAATCCGGTCTGCAGGCAGATCGTAGTCGTAGTCATTAATGTTGATATCTTTCATAGTCAAAACCTTATTGCTCTCGCGTTTTTGCACCCCTGCCCTTATCGCTCTCGCTCTTTTTGCCCCCCAACCCCCCTAAAGGGGGGCTCATTTTCGGTCAAAAATAACCATTATTATATAGTGTGTATCCAAATACTCTGCATTTTCTTACCTTTGCACTGCAGCAGGTTGTTCCATCGTTCCGCCCTTCGGCTTACGCTCAGGGGCGGAAAGGAAAGTCCGGGCAACTCAGAGCACCATACTTCCTAACGGGAAGATATCCGTGAGGGTATAGAAGTGTAACAGAAAATAACCTCCTGTCGAATGTCTGGTGAGGGTCAGCCTTCGCCAAGGCTTCGGCTGGCAAGGGTGAAAAGGTGAGGTAAGAGCTTACCGGTCCTGGTGGCAACATCGGGAGCCGTACACCTTATGGGTTGAAAGACCATGTATACCGGCGTTCAGGGCTGCTCGTCCGATGCCGGGGGGTAGGTCGTAAGAGCACGGTAGCGATACCGTGCCGAGATAAATGATGGAAACCGGTTTTAAATTCTTTCACAGAAACCTAAACCGTACAGAATCCGGCTTACAGACCAGCTGCTTAATGTAAAGGCGGGATGCATCCCGCCTTTACTTTATAAGCCATTTGCAAATGCATGATGCATCCTGCCTTTACTTTTTGATTTTAAATAAGCTGTCATCCATTGGCAGGTTAACCTCAACTTTCGTAAAATTAATTACGATATCCATGCCCTGGGCTGATGATGTTGTTTTCATCGGGATTAAAAGTCCATTGGTTTCTTTGTAATCTGACGGGTACGAATCCATTGTAATTGTCATGCCACCCTGGGAAGTTGTCGTAGATGTTTTCACAAGAAGATAAGAGGATTTATCGATAAACATATCAATAACAGTTCCACCTTCGACTGTAGCTTTTATCTTATAAACCGGTTTATCATTGACTTTATCTTCACCTGCCAGAGCCAGTTGTCCATTTTTGAAATAACTAGCCATGTAATTCTGGAACATACTGCTTCTGAGAGTTTGGTTTACCTGGTCCGCAGTCATTTCTACCGGCTCGGTCGAACCTGTCATTGGGCTGACAACGTACCCTTTCTCTCCATCGAATGCCTGAACCATCTCCTGCCCGTTAAAAGTAGTTACAGATTTAATTTTATTCGGGTTTTTCATCCACATTACCATAGGCATCTCCATGCCCATCATGGACATATTAGCAGTGATCTTGATGGTTTGTAAATTAGAAACCTGGTCCAGTTTATTGGCTGCAGTATACTTCTTAACGATCTCATCAAGAGTTTGGGCGCTTATGACAGACATTATGATCAGTCCTGCCATAACAAAAATCAGTTTTTTCATACAATTGGTATTAAGAATTAATAATTAAATGAATTTATTGTTTTTCTCAATGCAATGAGCTTATTCAACAGGTCATCCATCCCGGATAGTTTCAGCATATTTGCTCCGTCCGACTTTGCAACTGAAGGGTCCGGATGCGTTTCAATAAAAATGCCATCGGCTCCAACACTTATGGCGGCTTTGCCTAAGGTCTCTATCATTTCCGGTTGCCCTCCTGATATTCCTTCTTCCTGGTTAGGTTGCTGCAGTGAATGAGTTATATCCATTATTACGGGAACACCGATCTTTTTCATCACAGGAATATTCCTGAAATCAACGACAATATCCTGATATCCGTACATATTGCCCCGATCTGTAAGCATAATATTGTTGTTTCCCGATTCTCTAACCTTCTCCACTGCAAATTTCATTGACGATCCTGACAGGAACTGTCCTTTCTTTATATTAACCCATTTCCCTGTCCTGGCAGCTGCTGCCAGAAGATCAGTCTGCCGGCATAAAAAAGCCGGTATCTGCAATATATCAACATACTTAGCTGCCATTTCAGCTTCTTCCGGATTATGTATGTCGGTAATAACCGGAACGGAGTATCTCTTCCTTACTTCCCCAAGAATTTTCAGTGCAATAATGTCCCCAATGCCTGAAAATGAATCTCCTCTGGATCTGTTAGCTTTTCTGTAGGAGGATTTGAAAACAAAGGGAATCCGGTATTTTTCAGATAACCTTTTCAGGTGGGTGGCTGTTTCAAATACTATCTCTTCACTTTCAACAACACAGGGACCCGCAATCAAAAGAAAATTTCCAGATTCATTAAAACTAATCCCGGGAATATTTATTCCAGCTTGTGACATATTAAACAAAGTTAAACAATTATTTTATAAATAGGGCTATAGATCTTTTATCTTGTTCGATGGTGCAGGTTGCATGGTGCATGTTGCATGGTGCATGGAAGAACACCCTGCACCTTGCATCCCGCACCTTGCAACCTTCTTCACTTTTGTCTTTTGTCTTTCTTATTTCTTATCGTAGTTATAAATATCTTTCCACATAACGGAAAGTCTTTTCCTGATCTCTTCCTCTTTGGAATTCACCCCCGGAGCATAAAAAACTGTTCCCTTTATTTCCTCGGGGAGAAAATTATCGGGAACAAAATTTCCCGAATAGCTATGAGCATATTTATACTCTTTTCCATAACCCAGATTCTTCATGAGTTTGGTAGGAGCATTCCTTATATGTAATGGCACAGGAAGATCACCTTCGGATTTAACAGTCCCTGTTGCATTCTCAATAGCCATATATGACGAATTACTCTTCTGAGAAGTTGCCAGGTAAATTGCCGCCTCCGATAAAATTATCCTTGATTCCGGCCAGCCGATTACATTTACGGCTTCAAAACAGGCCTGGGCGAGCAGCAACGCATTCGGATTTGCTATTCCAATATCTTCAGCTGCCAGTATAAGCATGCGTCTGGCAATGAATTTAGGATCTTCGCCTCCTTCAACCATACGTGCCAGCCAGTATACAGCGGCATTGGGATCACTTCCTCTGAGTGATTTTATGAAGGCTGAAATAATATCATAATGCTGCTCCCCATTTTTATCGTATAGTGCCAGATTCTTCTGAACATGTCGTAAAACCATTTCATTATTTACAATGATTTTTTCGGAAGAGGCTTCATCAGCTTCTGAACTGACAACAAGTTCAAGAGCATTGTAAAGTTTTCTTGCATCACCACCTGATACACGTATAAGAGCTTCATGCTCAGCAATTTCTATGTTGTAAGTTGCAAGGTAAAGGTCTTTTTTCAGAGCTCTGTTCATTAACATTATAAGCTCTTCTTCTTCTAATGGTTTCATTACATATACCTGGCATCGCGAAAGGAGCGGGGATATGACCTCAAAAGAGGGATTCTCGGTTGTTGCACCGATCAGGGTTATAATTCCCTGTTCTACAGCGCTTAAAAGAGAATCCTGCTGTGATTTATTAAACCGGTGTATCTCATCGATGAACAGGATTGGGTTTGGCTGATTAAAGAACTGCTGGCTCTTTGCTTTTTCAATAGTCTCCCTGACATCCCTGACGCCTGAATGAACTGCGCTCAGATGAAAAAAAGGTCTTTTAAGTGTGTTAGCTATGATCCCTGCCAGAGTCGTTTTTCCCACACCGGGAGGGCCCCATAAAATAAATGAGGGAATATTTCCCGATTCTATCACCTTCCTCAATACTGCATTATTGCCTACCAGGTGTTCCTGTCCGCAGAATTCACTTAGATCTCTTGGTCTTAACCTTTCGGCAAGAGGTTGATTTACCATCATAAAAATGTTTGTGCAAAAGTAATAAAAACAAATTTAGTTCTCAGTAATATCATGCTCATGCAACCTTTTAATGGTAGTTTTTTGTTATACTTGTATTGGGTAATGAGGAACACGAAGTTAAACACAAAGTTACACAAAGGATTATTACCCTTAAATTATATCCTGAAGATCTAATTATATATTCTTCTATGAAAAAAACTATAACTCTCCTTTTGCTTTTAATCTCATTTCTCGAGTGTTCGGTAAAAACCGGAAAAGAGAAAACCAGAATAATTGAAGGGCGTGATATCATTGTTGACAGTGGAATAGTCGTTTCTGCTCATCCCGAGAGTTCAAGAATAGGAGTTTCTATTCTTCAGAAAGGTGGCAATGCTGTCGATGCTGCCGTAGCTACGGAATTTGCTCTTGCCGTATGCTTTCCTGAAGCCGGTAACATTGGCGGTGGAGGGTTTATGCTTATAAGGACAAGTGATGGGAAAACAGATGTGATCGACTACAGGGAGAAAGCTCCGGAATATGCAAATCGGGATATGTATCTTGATAAAGCAGGTAATGTATCAGAAGGAGTGAGCATTAATACTCATCTTGCGAGTGGAGTGCCCGGTACAGTGGATGGCATGATTAATGCTCATTCAAAATATGGTAAACTCCCGTTTAGTGCCGTAATTCAACCTGCCATTGATCTTGCGGAAAAAGGATTTCAGGTATCAGGAGGCCAGGCCGAAGAGTTTAATAACAACCGGAAGACATTCATTGAAAGAAATTCATTCAGGCCGGCCTTTGTGAAGGATTCCTTATGGAAAGAGGGAGATATTCTGATCCAGCAAGCTCTTGCCGAGACTTTAAAGAGAATCAGGGATCATGGCCGTGATGGATTCTATTCCGGGAGGACCGCGCATCTCTTAATAGATGAGATGAAAAAAGGCAACGGGATAATCTCAGAGCGGGATTTACAGGAGTACAGGTCAGTTTCCAGGGTTCCTCTCTCTGCTGATTATAATGGCTATAAAATTATTACCGTTCCTCCACCCTCGGGCGGAGGAATTATTCTAATCCAGCTTCTTAAGATGATAGGTCCGTATCCGTTACGGGAATGGGGTTTCAATTCCTGTCAGACAATTCATTTGATGACCGAAGCTGAGAGAAGGGCATTTGCTGACCGTTCGAAATATTCCGGTGATCCGGATTTTGTAAAAATTCCTGTTGATCAGTTGATTGCTACGCAGTATTTACGTGACAGGATGAGGACTTTCGACGAAAAAAGAGCTTCACCTTCACAGGAAATTACGCCAGGTTCGACAGAGGGATATACAAGTGAGGAGACAACTCATTATTCCGTAGTCGATGCCCAGGGCAATGCCGTTTCAGCCACAACCACTCTTAATAACACATTTGGAAGTAGTATCGTAGTTGACAGTGCAGGATTTCTTCTTAATGATCAGATGGACGATTTTTCTGTAAAACCGGGATTCCCGAATATGTACGGTTTGGTTGGTGGTGAAGCAAATGCGATAAAACCCGGAAAAAGAATGCTTAGTTCAATGACTCCTTCTATTGTGGAAAAAGGTGGAAAGCTTTTTCTTGTTCTCGGCTCCCCCGGAGGTTCGACTATCCCCACAACCGTATTCCAGGTTATAGTTAATGTAATCGACTTCGGGATGAATTTACGGCAGGCGGTTGATGCCCGACGATTTCATCATCAGTGGTTGCCTGACTGGATCAGTTATGAAAAAAATGCCATCGACAGCCTTTCTTCTGAAAAACTCAGGGAGATGGGTTACATATTAAAAGAACGTTCATCAATTGGCAGTGTCAATGCTGTAATGATACTTCCCGGAGGAGAAAAAACCGGAGGCCCTGACAAAAGAGGAGGTAATTCTTCCTGTGGCTACTGACAGTTTTTGCGGTTCAATATTTTTTACTAAATTGCCTCAGATTTATTTTCATTAAAAAGAATAAATTAATACTTTTAACAATTGAAATTGGTATTTTGGTTAAAATCAGGTAATAGTTATTGTATTTGAATACATTCAGATATATTCAGTTATGAAAAAAACTCTGCTTATTGTAGTTATTATCCTGGCAGTAATTATTGCCCTGCCTGTAATTAATCTGATCCGATGGAGCTTTCAGACTAAAAAACCGTTGGATATTATAATAGTGGATAAAACAGTGCCAACTCTGGATCGGGAACATCACAAGCCATTTAACTGGATACTGACTTATGAAAGATTTGTAAAAAAAGAATCGAAGAAAAGTTATTCCTACAAAAAAGACTATTATGGCTTTTTCCCGAAACGTCCAATCCGCGACAGGTTCTGGGATAAAAATGAATACCGTCTGACTGATCTTATAAATCTGGCTGAAAAAAATGATGCCATCTATTTTACTGATACCTATGGAATCTCATTTAACGACTGGTACAGAGGCTTGAACAAAAGCCGCAGGTCAAGAAAAATATACGGTGGGCTTAATAATAACGACTTCCTGCTTATTAAGGAGATGAAAGACAGGAATAAGCTTATTATTATGGAATATAACTCCTTTGACTATCCGACATCTCAATTTGATTCATTCCGAACACAGGAAAAACTTGGGATAACTTTTTCAGGCTGGACAGGAAAATACTTCAGTTCCCTCGACACTACCGGCAAGGATTTCCCTGTGTGGATGACGTCGATGTACCGCAAGGAATATAAAAAGCCATGGACATTCACAAAACCCGGAATTGTTATACTGAAAGAAAAAGATATTCTTGTACTTGAAGAGGGAACTTATCTTAAAGATGCTCTGCCTCATATAATTACCGATACTGAATCCGTTCAAAAGTACGGGGTTCCGGAATCTGTTGCATTTGATCAGTGGTTTGATATTATTGACCCCCTTCAAAATAACATTGTTTCAAAGTTCAAACTTGATACAACACCGGCAGGAGATACTCTGCTTGCCGTAAATAGCCTTCTGAGTGAGTTTCCCGCAGTTGTACAGGAACCGGTTTCCAGGAGAATCTACTATTTTTCAGGTGATTTTGCAAACTACAATGTTCCCTTCTGTACCGCCAGATTTAAAGGAGTTGAGAAGCTTAAAGGTATCCTTTACTCAGATAAACCTGATGACACCAGGAGATTCTTCTGGCTCTATTACAAACCACTTATCAATGGAATTTTCAGTGACTACTATACATCTTTAAATAAAAAATAAATCCTAAAACTCCTTCGAAAAAAGTACAGGTAAACCTTAAACCTGTACTTTTTTTTTGCCCCGTGTCATCTTGGAAAATAACATTACCTTTGTCTGTTATGAAAATCTCAGTTATCCAACCCGACACATTATGGGAAGATAAGTTTCACAATTTTCAGAGGCTTCAGGAACTTATTTCTCCTTTAAATAACAAGACAGAGATTGTTGTACTTCCTGAAATGTTCAATACAGGATTTTCAATGCATCCTGCTGAGTTAAGCGAATCACCGCGCGGGGAAACCTTCGACTGGATGAAAAGCCTTGCTGATAAGGGAAACTTCGGATTATGCGGCAGTTATATTGTGAAGGATAATACTGATTACTTCAACAGATGGGTATTTGTTTCTCCGGATAATGATATTATCTGTTATGATAAACGCCATTTGTTCAGCATGGGAGGAGAAGACCGGCTTTTTTCCGCCGGGAAATCGAAGTTGATATTCACCTTCAGAGGAGTTAAAATCAGTCCATATATCTGTTACGATCTCCGTTTCCCTGTATGGTGCCGGAACAGGAATGAATCCGATCTGATTATTTATTCCGCTAACTGGCCTGAAATCAGAAAAAATGTCTGGATCACACTTCTGAAAGCCAGGGCCATCGAAAATCAATGCTATGTTGCGGGATCAAACAGAACCGGTACAGATGGGACCGGGATCACTTATTGCGGTGATTCAATGATAATCGATCCGCGTGGAGAAATTATTGCATCTGCTGATCGTGATGAAGAGCGCTCAGTTTCTGCTGAAATATCCCTGCCTGAATTATCTGAATTCAGGAAAAAGTTCCCTGTTATGAATGATGCGGATGATTTCACAATCAACCTTTGAGTATCTGCACCTCTGCACCCTGCACCCTGCTACCTTGCGTCGTTAATTAATACAGCAAAACAGATTTTGATAATAAGTTAAAGATGTCTGAGGTTCCTCAGGATATTAAATCCTTTATAACCCGTAAGTGAAGAATGGACTCTTCATCATGTACCTTATGCTCTCTCGAACAGAATTGACAACTGTTAGTCTTGATAAAGTGCCGTTTCCCTTCCCGAACGGCATCCTGGCCAGAATTGAAAGTCCCAAGGTAAATCCTCTTTTTATAGTCCGGCAAAAAAGGACATCCATCCCTGTGCACAGCGTGGTGCTCATCTGTCTGTGGCCTTAGAGCCAGGTAATACTTTGCAATCATTTTTTAAAGATTTAAAGTTTAAATTGATTATAAGTTTAGTAAACATATTCATATTAAAGTGAAACAGTTTATTTTATACTGATAATCATATTGCAGAGTTTTATCGGCTTTATCGCTGAATTGTTACCGGCTTTTTAAATTTTTCTTCAAAAAGTAACGATAGAACAGTTAAAAGTGAAACTGTATCCGGTATGTGGTGTGCGGTCTATGGTATTCCCTGCCTCAGAGGTGAACGGATTTGTACTGTAATCATATTTAGTTATAAATCAAAGTTTTAACAGCTTAAAGTGAAATCCGGAACTCAAGTCAGATGCAATCTTCAGGTAACATTTATGTACATATCCTGATATAACCTCGAATTTTAATTTTAAAACCATATAATTATGAAAACAACAGGCAGATCAGCAAAAACAGACAGAAATTTTAATCAGTTAATTTCTAAATTATCAGAAAATGAGATTCTAAACAATCAGGCGATGAGCTTTGTAAGAGGTGGTGACGTGGTGAAGGCAATGGAGGTGAAATAATAATTATCATTCCTAAACCACTATAGTACTTACAAGATTATTATTGTATTTAGAATAAAAGAGCATCTCCTATGAGATGCTCTTTTATTTATTTTCAATTTTCTTTTTTACTTATCTTGCATAATATAAACCCGTTATCTTTCTAAGGATTATTTAAATTGATTGAATTGAAAAAAATCATTTTAATATTGATTTTATTTTCATATTCGTCTTACTTATTTTTTAAGGCACAAAATGAGAAAATTAATAATCTTTTTCAAAAGTTTTCAAATTCTTACAAAACCGGTGATCTTGTAAAGTCAGAGACATTTCTTTTATTAATTGTTGATTCAAAGGACACACTTTTCCAGATTACTATAAAGTTGCCATATATAATAACCTTGGTGCCATTAATACTATCGATGGGACGATATGACAAAGCTCTTGACTATATTAAAGAGCTGAGTCTCTAATAACAAGAAAGAACAATATTTCACAGGATCTTGCTGACATTTATATAAATAAAGCAATTATTTATAGATTTCAGAAATCATATCGATTTATCAATTGAATACTTTGAAAAAGGAATCAGAATATATCTTAATATTAAAAATCCGAATAAAAATGTATTATACAGAATATCTACTGCATATCTAAACATTGGAATAGCCTATTATGAAACAAAGAATTTACGAATCTGCTTGATATTTTAACAAGAGTGTTGAATTAAACTTAAGACATAGATCTTCCAGGACATGCGTTTGTTATATCTTAATATTGCTAAGACATTTGTTAAAACTAGATAATTCAATAAAAGCTGAAGAATTCTATTTAAAAAGTATATCAAATTTTAAAAATGAATATGGCAATGGTTATTTTAGAATGGCAGAAGCGTACTTTGACTATGGTCTGTTTCTGAGATCAGAAGGAAAAGCTAATGAAGCCCTGGAAGCTCATAAAAATGCTTTATCAATCTGTCTGAAAAACTATGGGGAAAAACATACTCTTGTCTCTTTATCCTGTAAACATATTGGTGACGACTATCTGAATCAGCATATTTACGATTCAGCTCTTTATTATTACCAGAAATCTCTAATCGCTGTTGTGAAAAATTTTAACAATCCTGATATTTTCACAAATCCTTCAATAGATTCATCTCTCTTCGATATCCGCCTGCTCGATAACCTGAAAAGCAAATCACAGGCTCTTGAGCTTCTGGCCGTTGAGCAAAATGAACCGGGAATGAAACTTAAAACAATGCGTAAGGGCCTTGAGACTATTGGGCTTGCACTCCGGCTGATAGACAGGATCAGAAATAATTATATGTCGGAGGAGAGCCGTATGTACCTGGCAGATAATGAGAAGGAAACGTTCCTCTTTGCAACACACCTGGCCTGCAGTATTTATACAACGGCTCACGAAAACTCAATGGGAGATACTATGTATGTCATTGCCCAGAAAGCCAAGGCTGCCATTCTCCGGAATGAGATCACAGGAAATGACTTGCTTTATTCCGCCGGAGTTCCTGATTCACTGCGTGAAAAGCAAAATAAACTTACAGGCAATATTGCAGCATATAATAATCTGATCCTTGAAGAGAACCGTAAAATGAATCCTGACAGCCTCAAGATTACTCTTTGGAAAGATGCTCTTTTTGATATGAACCGTGCAAAAGAAAAAGTATCTGAAAATATTGAGAAGGTTTTTCCGCAGTATCATGATCTGATCAGGAAAACCGAACCGGTTTCCCTGTCGGCAATCCAAAAACAATTAAAGAATGATGAGACTATAATTGATTATCTGCTTTCAAATAAGTATTCCAACGGAAAGAGGGAAATGTACATCTTTATAATTTCCGGGCACCATCTTGAATTCCGCGAGAACTGGCTGGATTCAACCTTTGTTAGAAATGCAGAAATATTACGTAAAACAGCTAATCCCTCAGCTAATACTGAAGCTCAACGTAATAATTTCAAGCTATATACAGACGCTCTTTATTACATGTACTTAAACCTTATCAAACCTGTTGAAGACCTTATTAAAGGAAGCACACTGATCATTATTCCTGACGAAGAGATCGGATGGCTCTCCTTTGATGCATTTCTAAAGATTAAACCAAAGTCGGATCAGGCAGATTATGAGGGACTTCACTACCTTGTTAATGATTACACTTTTTCCTATGGTTACTCTTCATCATTGATATTCAGTAAAAACAATACGGTAGAAAGAGGAGCGAAAGTATTTGCTTTCTCTCCTGGTTATAATAATATGATTGTCTCAGGTAAAGCACTCTCATCTCTTCATGGGGCAGGCGATGAAATTGAAACCGTCTTTAAAAGGTTCAGGGGTAAGAGCTTTAAAGGAGAAGATGCCACGAAAGCAAATTTTGTAAGTGCCCTGCGCGATCCGGCTATTTTCCATCTCGCCATGCATTCAATGACTGACAGTTTAAACTCAAAATACTCTTACCTGTTGTTTGATACCCATAACCTCGCGCCTGAACAGGGTAAACTGTATAATTATGAAATAAGCCTTACCAGGCTAAAGTCTCCGATGGTTGTCCTTAGTGCCTGCAACTCCGGTTCCGGCACATTATACTCAGGCGAAGGATTAATGAGCCTTGCGCGGAGCTTTACCCTGGCAGGTGCATCATCAGTTATCAAAACCGCATGGGAGATAAACGATGAAGCAAGTGCTGCAATAATAACACGTTTCTACCGGCATCTTTCAAACGGGAAAGAAAAAAATGAGGCTATGAGGCTGGCAAAACTTGAATATTTGAAATCGTCTCCGCCGGCATTTGCTGGTCCGTATTTCTGGGCAGCTTATGAAGTACTCGGTGACAATTCACCGGTTGTACAAAATAATACGGGATCTGTCTTAGTAATTGCAGGCCTGGCCGTGATTCTCGCAGGTATCCTGTTCATCTATTTTAAACGTCGAAGTATAGCTTCTGACCGTTCACTGTAGAAGCCGGTTGATTTTGCCAGATTTTCAAAACATTCAACGGCTTTCGGTTTGTTTCCCGATTTAAGATACGTCAGTCCGAGATACCATTTTGCTTCTTTAGAGAATTCCCCTGAATCGTTAATTACTCCTGAAAGCAGATTAATGGTCTGGTCATAATTCTTAAGTGCAAGCTGTGTTAACCCCATAAAGAAGCGTGGAGAGACAACTGTTGGATCCTTAAGAATAATCTCCGAAAACTCTCTTGCTGCCCTGTCGTAATCACCTGTTTTATAGCTTCCGATTGCCAGAGAATAGATGTCTGTTTCATTGTTGTTTAAGCTCCGGGTAACAGGAGAAATTGCATCAAATGGTTTATAGTAGGAGTCAAAAATCTTATCCTGATTACCAGAAGGGAGAAGAGTTCTTATAAGTATGAAAGCGCCTATCAGAGCTGCAGCCAGGAGTGAAGTATACCGTACGTAGAGCAGTTTCGTTTTTACAGGTTTATGCACTTCAGATTTAATTGATCTTGCAATGAAATCCCTTCTCTCTTCAGTATTTGGATCAGGTACTCCCATACTTTGTTTCTTCTTATGCCACTCGTTGACCCACTCTGAGGTAATTTTGTTCAGATTATTATCACCAATCTCTTTTTCAATATTGCTGATCTCGTCCTCCAGGTTTTCATCTGTTACCATTTTCGAAAATGTTTCCCTGATGAACTTCTCATTATCTTTATTCCTTGAAATATTCTGATTATAATCCAGTATCATCTCTTCAACATCTTCCTTTACTCCGGAAAAAGAAGGATCGCTTTTTACATCCTCAATGTCAAGATATCCCTTCATGAATTCGCTTATGTTTTTAAAGATAGCGGAATCACCATTGTCGGAGATAATATCTTCATCAAATCCGTTACTGGTTTTGATCCTGGTAGCGTCTGCCGGTTTGCTTTTGATATGTTTTATCCGCCTGGTCATCTGTTGTTGCTTGTTGCTTGTTGCTTGTTTCTTGTTTCTTGTTGCTTGTTTCTTGTTTCTTGTTTCTTGTTGCTAGTTACTTATTTCTTGTTACTTGTTGTTTAATGTTATTATTCACCCTGCACCCTGCACCCTGCACCCTGCACCCTGCACCTCACGCACCCAGCACCCTAATGTACCACTTCCCTGGAAGCAATCTCTGTCCTCATAATGCGCATATAACCCGGATGTTTCTTCACTTTATCTGTCAGTTCACTCTGCGCCTCACATTTTTTCTTCCTGACATAACCATAAGTATATCCAAGTTTATCGGCAATCTCCTGAGGTGACATCTCCTGCCAGTAAAGCTTAAGGATCTTTTTGCTGATCGGATCGAGTGTTTCAAAGACATTCCGGAATATCTCCTGGTACATCTCATGATCAATCAGCTCGGTAAAATCATTTTCATGTTCCGGTTCACTCCTTCGAGTAATATAATTTGCCGCAGCTTGTCTTTTCTCAAGAACCGATTTCCAGAGGTTCTCGCAAACACAATAAAGAAAAGTTTTGAATTTGCATGTTAGTATGAAATCTTCATTATCTAACTTTTCGAGCATTATAATAAGTCCATCCTGAAAGATATCGCGGGCATCTTCCAGAGTACCACCCTTCTGGTAAACCATCAGCCTTATCATAGGCATATACCTGTCGGACAGGTAATGAACCACATAACTCTGACGGTTTCTCAGGCATTTGATTATCTCATCATCAGTGTACTCTTTCAAGGCTAAAAGATAATTTCTCCGGATTTTAGATTTAGAAATTCAAATATACTCTTTTTTTCAATTTATCAGTTTTAATTATTCCTGCTTGTGAGGTAACAATTTAATACTATTTCCTATAAACCGTATATTAAAATTCTTGTTATACGAGTATTTTATTGTAATGAATTGGTTATGTGTGCTTTGTAGATTTCTAAAAATAGAAGTGGCAGAGTTGTACTCTATCTCGTTGAAGTGGTGAAAGCAAAAAATGTAAAAAAAAACAGAGAAATTATGAGACCTGAAAATTCTCCCGGTATGGGAAGCAGATTCAACAAAGAAGTAGATGATCAATTGCTTAATTCAGGAGAATTCCTTTATCAGGTTATTGAGAATGCTGACTGTGTTCCTTATCAGCTCATCTTCGGTAAGAGAGTCGGAGAGGGGTACTTTCTTAATGTGGGAGACGGTCTTAAGCAACTTTTAGGTTTCACTTCCGGGGAGTTAACTGAGCAGCTATTTCAGGAAATGATTGAAGATATTATCCCTCTCAGTGAGGATATTCCTAGAGACAGAGCTGAGTCGCGCGAAAAATTTATTAACAGGGGAATAGCGAAATATAAAGTTGAGATCCTGGTCACTATCCCCGGAGGGGAGAAAAGATGGATCAGGGATTCCTCAGTGCCGGTGGTGGATGACAAGACAGGTAAAGTGATAGGTTCTTTCGGGATATTCTTCGATATCAGTGAACACAAACAGACTATCCAGAATCTTAAAAATGTAAGTGAAAGAGCTGATGAGAGCGATCGTCTGAAATCTGCGTTCATGAACAATTTATCTCATGAGATACGCACACCGTTGAATGCTATTGTCGGATTCTCAACTCTTCTCGGTGAACCTGCCCATATTATGGAGGAAAGGTATGAATATATGGATATAATTACTCACAGCTCTGATCATCTGCTCGAGATAGTTGACGATATTGTTGAAATATCGAAGATTCAGGCGAAGATCGTAAGGCTCATCATAAAGGAAACAAATCTTAACCAGATGCTCCAGCGAGTGTATGACAGGTTCAAACTTCAGGCAAGTGAAAAGAATATTTTCCTGAGTTTTGAAACCCATCTGGATAAAGGAGATATCATCATCATGACAGATGGTTATAAACTGTTCCAGTCTCTGATAAACATTGTGGGCAATGCCGTGAAATTCACCCAGGAAGGGAAAGTTGAATTCGGATATAGTTTAAAGGAAGATAAAATTGAGTTTTACATTTCCGATACAGGTATTGGTATAAAGGATGAACATCAGCCGAACATTTTTAACACCTTCTATCAGGCAGAGAGCAGCACTACCCAGCGATATGAAGGTACCGGTCTGGGATTATCCATTGCTAAGGCATATATCGAGTTGCTCGGAGGTGAAATATGGGTTACTTCTCGATACGGTGAAGGATCGGAATTCTTTTTTACCATACCATTTCCGGAACGGGACAGCCAGTTGAAGCCAACCTGTTCCGCTTAAGTTCGGGAGCCCGTCCTGGATATACAGTTTCTACGGGACATAATAACCAATAATTCATTACTTTTGGGTTTGAAAAAAATCAGCAATGACAAAGCCAAAAGAAAAATTAAAAGGAACTCTCAATCTTTAAAAATGCAAAAGGTTCTGTTCAGTTTCCGTTTGACAAACCCCTGCCATTGGATCTGGTAACCAAAATTGTAGAGTTCAGAGTAAATGAAAATCTGCATCGCATAAAAACGAAAAGGAAATAGTAATCATAAACTACTATAGCTCAACTGGCTACTCTTATGTTAAGTTATTTAATATGTTGAAATTCAACTTTTCGGCAAATAAAATGTTTATATAAATTGATGCTGTGATATCAAATGGAGTAGTCGTATAAAGGAATATCGCGATTTGGCTGGTATTGAGTCATGGAAGCTGTTAATTTTTAAATTTCATGTTGTAATCTGAGAAAAAGTGATGGCAATTAATATACTGGCGAAAACTATTAAGTCGGGATTTCTGTTTTTTATTTTATTTTTTCCCGGAGTTATTTTCAGCCAGATCAAGACAGGTAAGGTATTATCAGATGAGACCAATACCGGGATTGCATTTGTGAATATCGGAGTTATTGGTAAGGATGTAGGCACCGTTTCAGATGAGTTTGGTAATTTCACATTAAACCTTGACAAAATCTATGATAAGGATTCCATAAGGTTTTCGATCATTGGATATAAATCCAAAGCCTATCTTGTAGGTTACCTCAAAGAGGATACAATAAGAAACATATATCTGAGTCCCAGATCTTATTATTTAACTGAAGTAAAAGTATTCTTTCACAGACCTAAAAAAGTATTACTGGGATCCCCGGTTACTTCCAACGCACTTAGATCAGGGTTTGAAGATAACGAACTGGGTTCCGAATTGGGCATATTCGTTGAAGCCAGGAAACAAGTAAGATTACAAGATATAAATCTTAATATAGCCGTGTGCACTTATGATTCTGTCACTTATAGAATTAATATCTATCAGGCAGAAAATGACTCGAGCTTCGAAAATATTTTGACCAGGCCAATTTACATTTCCTTTACAAAAGATCAAATCGATAAGGTTATAAAGTTAGATCTTACCGAATACTCAATAGAAGTTGAGGGGAAAATTCTAATAACCCTGGAATTGTATAAAGATATGGGTAAAGGCAGACTGTTATTTCACACCCAGTTTTTTACCGGTTATACCTATCACAGAAAAACAAGCCAGGGAAGATGGACAAAATCTGCCGGACTTATCGGAATGTATCTGCATTCTCTGACAACAAAATAGTGCCCCTGTCCTGTTCGTAATTCAGTTACTGCAATCCCTAACTTATTTGGAATCGGCATAATCTACCGGACCATTTAGAATTTGCGAAGATGTCATACCAGATGCCAGAGTAATATCCAACGAAAACTGATACTTATCTCCAATCTGGGTAACAATAATTTTGCCGTCAGCTATCTGATCAGATTGATTACCGGATGCATTACCGCCATAATCTAATGCAAAAACTCCCGAATCGAATGTAAAGGGGGACTTTGAGTCAGAATTGGAGAAACTATATTCTCCTGATGGAATTAATCCATCGTTGTTCACATAAAATGCAACGTTAACCTTTGCGGAAACATAGGATACATCTTCATTAGGTGAATACAGAGTGTAATTCTGAGAATTAAAACCTATTTTCATGATCCTGGTGTCAGCATTGACAGAACCATTGTCAACAATAGAACCAATTGGAGCTACTGAAGGTTGATTAACAGGAGGCTTGGTGACCGGAACAGATGTATCAGACTCTTTTTTGCAGGAGACGATGATTATGGAAGCTAAAGCTAACAACATAAAAGCCTTGTGAGATAGAATTGTTTTCATAGTCGTAAAATTATGGTTAATATTAAATTCCTTCTGATTTTGAATAACTATCAACAGATCTTATTTAGATTAATTCCAAATAAGTAACAACTTCAATTCAAAAGAGTTCACAACTAAAAAGAAAAGTAATGATTTTATATTATCCATACCGGAAACAACAGTCATTCCTGAGAAAGACCAGGTTTAATTTTCAAGTTTACGGCTTAAAAGTACCTCGATAAGGCGTATATTGAATTTAACAAAATCTAATGCAGGATTGTTACATCATTAGTCACAGCAAATTTTAATGAGGTAATAATTAATTAATAATACAAATTAACAAAATATGGCAACCACAGTATTGCACAAAGCAGAAACAAGAGGTTTCGCAGATCATGGATGGCTGCAGAGTTATCACACATTCAGCTTTGCAGATTATCACAACTCAGAAAGAATGCACTTTGGAGCATTAAGAGTACTAAATGATGATAAGGTAGCGGCAGGAATGGGTTTTGGTACACACCCTCATGATAACATGGAGATTATTTCGATTCCTTTGGAAGGTGATTTGGAGCATAAAGACAGTATGGGTAATGTAGCTATAATTAAAAGAGGTGATGTTCAGGTTATGAGTGCAGGATCGGGGATCAGACACAGCGAGTACAACAAAAGCAAAGAAACTCCGGTAAAGTTCTTACAAATATGGGTATTTCCGAATAAGAAGAGCGTAACTCCGCGTTATGATCAGATTACCCTTAAAGAAGAGGATAGAAAAAATAAATTGCAACAGATACTATCTCCTGATCCACATGATGAAGGGGTCTGGATCTATCAGGAAGCATGGTTTCATACAGGCAAATTGGATAAAGGTGTTTCTCTTGATTATGAATTAAGGAAAAAATCAAATGGGGTCTATGTCTTCATATTAAGTGGAAATGTTGCAATCAACGGTACATCATTGAATCGGAGAGATGGGTTAGGAGTATGGGATACAGAAAAGATAAAGATTGTGGCTGATAGCGAGACTGAATTACTGCTGATGGAGGTTCCTATGAATTTTTAGCTATCTCAATATTTTAGTACTCATAAACATAACATAACGAAGCGCTTAAATGATTATAATATTCAAGAAAATTCTCATCATTTGTTTTTTGATATTCATTCATCTTATCATAAACGCCCAAAATAAAATAGCAGGCAGGATAACAGACAAAAAAACGGGAGAGGCAATTCCCGGCGCGACAGTTTATATTCCGGAACTAAAAACAGGTGACCTCGCGGATAAAAACGGTGTATACGAAATTGACAACCTTCCCAGGGTAAAAGTTATATTTCAGGTCAGCTTTTTAGGATATAAATCAATTGTTGAAAAAATCGACCTTGCAACGACATCATCAAAGGATTTTATTTTGGAACAAGCCATAACAGAAATGAACGAGGTAGTTGTCACAGGTACATCAAGGGCGACCGAAATAACTCGAAGTCCTGTCCCTATGATCACTTTGGGCAGAAAAGAATTACAGCAAAATTTAAACACCAACATAATTGATGCAATTTCAAAACTTCCCGGCGTAAGTGCAGTGACAACCGGCCCAAATGTGTCAAAACCCTTTATTCATGGTTTGGGGTACAATCGTGTACTGACATTATTTGACGGTGTAAGGCAAGAGGGACAACAATGGGGCGATGAACACGGTGTCGAAGTAGATGAAAATGCCGTAGACCATATTGAAATTGTCAAAGGCCCTGCAAGCCTGACGTATGGATGTGATGCATTGGCTGGTGTTGTAAATTTGCTTCCTGCGCCACCGGTTCCGGATAGCACAATAAAAGGTCATTTAGAAACAAATTACCAGACAAATAATGGTCTTATTGGTGCTCATACAGATTTTGCAGGAAACAAAAGAGGGTTCATATGGGGGGTGGTGGCATCCTATAAGCTGGCCTCCAATTATCAAAATAAATACGATGGAAAGGTCTATGGTACGGGGTTTAAAGAGTCCGATATAAGTGGTTATGTCGGACTGAACAGGAAATGGGGCTATTCACATCTTAACTTCTCATTATTCAATGACTTACAGGAAATTCCTGATGGCAGCCGTGACTCGGTTACCCGGAAATTCACAAAGCAAATTACTGAGGCAGACATATTCAGACCAATTGTTTCCAATGCAGAATTGAATTCATATAAAATCAATGCTTTACACCAGCATGTGCAGCATTATCGTCTGTATTCATCAAATAATTTTATAATTGGGAAAGGGAAACTTGGTCTGATACTGGGATATCAGCAAAATATACGCAGAGAGTATAGTCATCCGCAATACCCCGATCTTCCCGGGATGTACCTCGATCTGAAAACATTTACTTACGATGCGAAATTTACAGTACCTGAGTCAGCCGGATGGGAAACAACTATTGGTATTAATGGTATGTACCAGAATAATACTAATAAGGGCACCGAATTCATTATACCAGATTATTCCCAGCTGGATATTGGCCCTTTTGTTGTGGCAACAAAGACAATCAACAAGCTTGAATTAAGTGCAGGAATAAGGTTTGATACCCGAATTTTTAAGAACGATGCGATGTATACCCGTCCCAATCCTGAAACAGGTTTCGACATGCAGGTCAGTTTACCGGATACTGCATCAGCTCATCGTACATTCTATGGTCTTAATCGTACTTTTTCAGGTTTGTCGGCAAGCTTTGGTGCGACTTATAATATTACAAATAAATTTATAGTAAAAGCCAGTATTGCACGCGGATATCGTGCTCCTGATATAGCTGAAATATCAGCCAACGGAGTTCATCCCGGATCATTGATTTACCAGATAGGCAATACAGGTCTTAAACCTGAATTCAGTTTGCAGGAAGATATGGGTATCACTTACAGGTCTGATCATATTTCCGGTAATCTGGATTTATTTAATAACCATATTTCCAACTACATATTTAATCAGAAATTGATAAACCATCAGGGAAAGGATTCGATTATCATAAAAGGTAACCAGACTTTTAAATATCAACAGGTTAAAGCTCAATTATATGGATGGGAGGCAGACCTCGATGTTCATCCTTATGACTGGCTGCATTTTGAAAACTCCATTTCTGTAACCTATGCTTTGAACAGAGGAGGAAACGGGATACATGTTACCGATAGTTCCAGATATCTGCCGTTAATTCCTCCTTTGCATACAGAAACGGAATTGCGTGCTAACATAAATAGTAAGTCAAAGCTTTTTAATGCAGTGTACATAAAGTTTGGAATTGAATATTACGCAAAACAGAACCGGGTATATTATACAAATAATACCGAGACTCCCACGCAAGGATATATACTGTATAACACAGGAGCAGGTACAGATATAATAAACCGCCATGGAAAGGTACTTGTCAGCATTAATATACTGGTAAATAATATTACAGATGTTGCTTATCAGTCGCACTTAAGCAGATTGAAATATTTTGAAGAATATCCAAATAATCCGACAGGCAGAAGCGGTATTTACAATATGGGCAGAAATGTCAGTTTCAAGTTAACCATGCCGTTGAATTTGTAATTTTACTTCTCCGGGAATCGGTAAAAGTTAAATTGCCAGAGCTGTTTATTGCGGGATTATTATGGCTTAATTGACTTTGGAATAAGCTTTTCCTCAGAGAATAAAGTTGCAGTATTAATTAAAGCCAGATGTGAATAGGCCTGCGGAAAATTCCCCAGGAGCCTTTTTGTAGAAAAGTGAATATCTTCACTGAAAAGTCCCAGGTGATTGCCATAGGTTAACAGGGTTTCAAAAATGCTTTTTGCATCTTCCTTCGAACCTATTCTGAACAAGGCCTGAATAAGCCAGAATGTACAAATTGTAAATGATGACATCGGTTTACCAAAATCATCCGAATTCTTATAGCGATAAACCAGTCCCTCATAATAAAGTGCATTTTTTACAGCCATAACAGTTTTCTGATATCTGATATCATCGGCAGCAATAAAACCATATTCAGCCATAAGCAGTAACGAGGCATCGAGCTCTGAATTACAATAGGTTTGGGTAAATGTTTGCAGATCCTCTTTCCAGCCCTTCTTCAGTACCTCTTCCTTAATATCATGTGCAATACCTCCCCATGTTTCAGCGTAGTAAGGTTTATTTAATGCATATGCAATTTTTGTAGCCCTGTCCATTGCAACCCAGCTCATTACCTTTGAAAAAACATAGTGTTTTTCATCAGCTCGTATTTCCCAGATTCCTTTATCCGGTTTCTCCCAATGAGTGGATACAGTAAGGGAAATATTGCGCACAATTTCCCATATATCCTCAATCTCGTCCAATGTACCCGGAAAAAATTCATAATACTGGTGAATAATATTCAAGGAGATAACCAAAAACATCATTTTGTCTTTGCAAATATGCAGCATTGCCTATTCTCACCGGTTTTGAATTTTCATAACCTGACAGGTGTGAAAGTTCGGTTTCTATAAGTTCCCGTTCGCCTCTTATCCCATACATTATCTGGAATGAATCGTTTTTAGATTTAAGAATTCTTTTTAAATATTCCAGGAAGCGTTGTGCAGAATAGTAATGACCCATTTTTATCAATGTTTCCAGCGACATTGACGCATCGCGCAGCCAGCAAAAACGATAATCCCAGTTACGTACCTCACCGATAGTCTCCGGTATACTGGTCGTTAATGCTGCCAATACGGCACCGGTAGGCTGGTAAGACATTATTTTTAAAACCAGTAAACTCCTGATTATTTCTTCGTTATATTTCTCATACTTCTTTGAACGGTTTGTCCAGTTCAGCCAGTATACTTTTGTTCGCTGGAATTCGAGATAGACCCTTTTAATATCAATATCAATCAGCTTTTGGTTGTAGGATAGTAAAAGAAACTGGTGCTGGGTAAGAATAACTTCTTTTGAATCGAGTATATCATCGAAATTTAAGCTTGAATAGAGGTATATACAATCTGTAGGTTTTACCATTGAGTATGTCCTTATATGATTGTCTTCAGTAACATTGGAAACCTCCTCACTGGCATAATTAAACGCAGGGAAATATTTGACTTTAAAGGATGGAGCGCCTGAAATATACTTGAGATACCGATAAATTTCAGCAGGAGCAAAGTAGTCATCATCAACCAGTTTGTAACGGGGCATAAAATCAATTACCTCAAATGTACCCTGATCTGATTTAAATTCTGTACATAATACATTTGTCCAGATAAGGTACTTTTGTGATATTGTATATTTATCATCGACAACGACACTAAAAAAACCGCCTTTTTTGTTATCGATAAGTCTGGCGAATACGGAGGGTGAATCGAAATCCGGAAGACAGCACCAGTCAATACTTCCTTTATCCGATACCAGGGCTGCGCTCCGGCAATTTCCAATCACACCATAATTCAGATTATTCATGATATAATTTCATAATTGTTGCTCGACAAATTTCTTTTCCATGCGGGAAGTGTTTTCAAATATCCAATACAAAGATAATAATGAATTATTGTGCTTAGTGAGGCCTTCGATAATAATAGGTTGCTTTATTAATTTTTTGCCTGCAAACATTTGGTATCTTTGCATTTGCTCAGAATTATCTTTGCATTTGAAATTGCACGAAAGTTAAATTTTCAACCCGGGGCTTTTATGGATCAGTCAGAAAAGTCGGCATTGATAGAAAAATACAGAAAAGCAAAAAATAAGCTGGTTTTGCTTGATTATGACGGAACTCTGGTTAATTATGAACTGATTCCGGATAATGCCAGACTTCCTGAGCACCTGAATGATATTATAAAAAAACTTATTGAAAAACCACAAACAAAAGTATTCATTATTTCCGGCCGGGGTCACAGGGATATTGATAAATTATTAGATCATCTTCCGATAAATATTATTGCGGAGCATGGCGCTATGATGAAAAGTGGAGGGTTATGGAAGAGTAAGGTTATTGATAATGCTTTATGGAAAAAATCAGTCATTCCGATATTCAACCTGATCACCTCAGAATGTCCGAAATCATTTATTGAGGAAAAAGCTTTTTCATTGGCATGGCATTACAGAAATGCTGATCCTCATTCAGGATACACTCATTCAAGAGAATTAATACTGATTTTAGAAAAAGTAATTGATTCTTATAATTTAAAAATTCTGGATGGAAATAAAGTGGTGGAAATATTGCCAGACGAAATTGGAAAAGGGAAAGCGGTAAAAGAATTGTCGGAGCAGGAAAATTATGATTTTATTTTGTCTCTTGGAGATGATGCCACCGACGAAGAGATGTTTGAGTTTTATCTGCATGATCCCAATGCATTTACAATTAAGGTCGGAAACGGTAATACGCAAGCCAAGTATAAGCTTGCCAGTATCAAAGATGTTGGTTCACTCTTAAAACAATTATCCCGATGAGATTAACCATTTCATTTTTACTTTCAATAATTTTTGCTGTTGGCCTGGTAGCCTTTGGATTTACTTTTTACCAGAGTTCATCTGAAAAAAGCAGACTGAATAGTGAACTTGAGTTAAACACTGCACGGGTTGCAAATGATATACTTGCCGTCGATGAGTCGTTTTTCGAAAAGTTAGATCAGAAAAACATTAACCAGTTTGCCGACAGTTTAATTAAAAAGTACAATCTGCTGGGCATTGCAATCTATTTCACTCACGATAATATCTTAAGCAACTATTCCGCAGGCAGTTACATTAACTATTCAAAGGCGCGTATTTTGCAATCATTAACTGCTGACAGCGCTCTCGGAAATTTTTTTAAATCAGACAATAAAAAAATATATCAATATATCCGGCCGGTGAGAAATTCAAATGGATTGATTAATGCTGTTGTTTTTTACACTGATGCCGGGCATATTGATAAAGTCCTCCGCAGAATTTGGTTCCGGAATTTCATAAGATGGTTTGTTCAGGCTTTTTTAGTCTCCCTTGTAACATTGCTTACGATCCGCTGGGGTCTTTTAAAACAGATAAATAAAATTGTTGACTGGGCCAAAGCTTTAAGGACCGGAAATATACGACAACTTAAGCCGGGTCCCCATATGGACTTTCTTGACCCGCTGCATAAAGAGATCGAGTCAATTGCCAAGGCGATGAATGAAGCCAAAGCCACGGCTGAAGAAGAAGCCCGGCTTAGAACAAGTGGTGAAGCCATATGGACACCCGAACGGTTAAGAGTGGAAATGGAAAACCTTTTGCATAAAAAGAAATTGATCGTTGTCTCCAATCGTGAGCCATATATGCATATACACGAAGGCAAAGAAATTAAATGCATAGTTCCTGCAAGCGGATTGATAACTGCTATGGAACCAATACTTAAAGCATGCAGCGGACTATGGATTGCGGCAGGAACAGGAGACGCAGATAAAGAAACCGTGGACAAACATAACAAAGTGCAAGTTCCTCCTGAGGACCCAAAATACACTTTAAAGAGATTATGGCTTACAAAGGAAGAAGAAACCCATTTTTACTATGGTTTTTCAAATGAAGGACTCTGGCCGCTGTGTCATATTGCTCATACACGACCAACCTTCAGAAACGATGATTGGAAATATTATAAAAAGGTGAATGAAGATTTTGCAAAAGCTGTTCTTGATGAAACTAAAAACGATGAACAACCTTTCATTTTAATTCAGGATTATCATTTTGCATTATTGCCTGAACTTATAAAAAAAGAAAAGCCCAATGCTAAAGTTGCCATATTCTGGCATATCCCCTGGCCAAATCCTGAATCATTTGGTATTTGTCCATGGCAAAGAGAAATACTGCAGGGTATGCTCGGAGCTGACCTGATAGGGTTTCATACTCAATATCATTGTAATCATTTTCTTGAAACAGTCAATAATGCTCTCGAATCAAGAGTGCTATGGGAAAGTTTTTCAGTAAAAATGGGAGGCCGCACAACTTTTGTCAAACCGTTTCCAATAAGCATTGCATTCACATTAAAAGATTATGATATAAATCCACAGAAAATAAAACCATCCCGGCTTTTAAATGAATATGGTATAACTGCGCAATTTATCGGCGTCGGAGTCGACAGGATCGATTATACCAAGGGTATAGTTGAAAAATTTCTTTCCATAGAGCGGTTCCTTGAGAAAAATCCCTCCTATGTAGGTAAATTTACCTTTGTCCAGATTGGGGCGCCCAGCCGGATCTTTCTGAAAAGCTATTCCGACACTGTAAGTGCTGTTGAAAACGAAGCTATCAGAATCAATTTGCGATTCAAAGCCAAAAACTGGAAAGCTATCCTTCTGTTAAAACGGCATCATAGTCATGAGGAAATTTTTCCTTTTTATTCTTCTGCAGATTTTTGCCTGGTTACCTCGTTGCATGATGGGATGAATCTTGTAGCAAAAGAATTTGTAGCTTCCCGTAATCAAAATGACGGAACCCTTATACTGAGCCGTTTCGCAGGTGCGTCACAGGAACTTCAGGGAGCCATTATTATAAATCCTTATGACATTGAGAAATCAGCAGATGCAATAAAGACTGCCCTGGAAATGACACAGGAAGAACAAAATCAGAGAATGATGCAGATGCGGATGGTAATAGTCAGACATAATATTTATTCCTGGGCAGCCAGCTTGTTAAGGACGATGGCAACGATAAACTGAAAATCCATTTCCCCGCCTTTTGCTCCACATCCCAGGTTTTTGCCCCCCAGCCCCCCTAAAGGGTGGTTAAACATCTATCTATTTTCTGAGCGCATTATACAGCACCACAGCCGGATGCAATGCGATCCGTCCTGTCCCATCCTTGATATGATGCCTGCAGCTTGTTCCCGGAGCAGCAATAATAGTATTGTGATCAGAATTTCTCACTTCAGGGAAAAGGACCAGTTCACCGATCTTGTTGGATAATTCAATATGTTCTTTTTCGTATCCGAACGATCCTGCCATTCCACAACATCCCGATGGGATCTCTTTTACAGAATAATTTGCCGGTATTGAAAGCATTTCTATTGTACTTGCTGAGGATGCTATAGCCTTCTGCTGGCAATGTGCATGAAGAAGAACACTGACTTTTTTATCAACGAATAAATTGCGGTCAATTTTCCCCAGCCTGAACTCCCGTGCGATGAACTCATCAACCATAAAACTATTGGCAGCAATCATTTCTGCAGATTCCTTTAAATCAATTCCGGCCAACTCAGGATATTCATCCCTGAATCCGAGAATTGCTGAGGGTTCAATTCCCACTAAAGGCAGTTCACTGGTGATGATGCCAGATAATAACTGAATGTTTTTTCTGATCGTCTTCTTTGCTGTTCTTACCAGACCTTTTGAGAGAAAGGTCCTTGCGCTTATTTTGTGGCCCGTTGTAACCACTTTATAGTTCAGGGAGGTAAGTAATCCTATCGTGCTTATGCCTGTCTCTGTGTCGTTATAATTGCTGAATTCATCGATAAAAAGACATACTATACCTGTTGGATTCTCGGGATTGATCTTTGAGAGGTTTTTCCTGATCCATCTCTTTAGCGTAGTTTTATAAATTAACGGGATTGATCTCTTTGAAGCAAACCCTGTTACTTTTTTCACGATCCCGGATGTAATTTTGTTTTTGAGAAAGAAATTATAGACAGCCGGAGCAAATGACCCGATATGATTAATCGATGTTATATATGCAATCAACCTGGTCCTCAACGGAATCCCATGCCTGTCGTACCAGTGCTGAAGAAATTCCGATTTGATCTTTGCAATATCAACACTCGAAGGACATTCCGATTTACATCCCTTGCACCCCAGACAAAGATCCAGAATGTCATATATCTCCCTGTGGTCCCAGGGATCATCACCTTTGTTAAGAAATTCCCGAATGATATTTGCTCTTGCCCGTGTGGTTTTATCTTCATCTCCGGTTGCCATAAAGCTCGGACACATTGTTCCTCCTATGATTGATGATTTACGACAGTCTGCCGACCCGTTGCATCTTTCTGCAGCACGTATTATTCCAATACTGGAGGAAAAATCATAGATGGTCTCTATTTCACGGGTTGGCAACCCGGGAATGTATCTCAGATTAGTATCCATCGGTGGAGTGCCTGTGATCTTTCCGGGGTTTAAGATTCCTTTAGGATCCCAGCATCCTTTGATCTGCTTCAACAGGTTATAGTTATGTTCTCCCAGAATCAGCGGGATAAATTCACCCCTCAGTCTTCCGTCGCCATGTTCTCCGCTTAATGAACCCCTGTATTTTTTAACAAGTTGGGCTGTTTCCAGCCCTATTGTTCTGAAGAGTTTCACGTCAGCAGTATCCTTGAGGTTGAGTATTGGTCTTATATGAAGTTCACCTGATCCGATATGAGCGTGAAATACAGCGTTCTTCCCGTATTTGGCGAGTAAAATTTCTATCTCTTCCATATAATCAGGTAAAAGCTCAACGCTTATTGCAGTATCCTCTATCAGGGTAACCGGTTTTGGATCACCTTTCATGTTTGCTAGAACGCCCAGTCCTGCTTTTCTGAGATCCCAGACCTTTGAGATATCCTTTCCTTTAACAATGGGATAGGAGTATCCGTAGCCTGCCGACTTTAAAGATTTGATCATCGCTGCTGCGGCTTCGTCAATTTCTTCAGGTTTTTTCCTTACAAATTCAACGATCAGAATTGCGCCGGGTTTCCCATCGAGGAAAAAACGATTGTTTCTCTGACTGGCATTATCTTCTGTCAATTCAAGGATCCGGTTATCCATCATTTCCACAGCTGAAGGCTTAAATTTCAGGGCAATCAGGTTAGCCTTGAAAGCTTCGTTCCTTTCCTTGAGGTGAACGCATACAAGAGCTTTATTAGCAGGTGGTAATGGAATGACATTTAGTTTTATTTCAGTTGTGACCGCCAGTGTGCCTTCCGATCCTGCAAGCAATTTGCTGAAATTAAATTTGCTGTCGGATTTTTCATCAAAAATCTCAGAATCCAACAACTGATCAATGGCATATCCTGTGTTTCTTCTGTGCACATTCGGATCGGGGTAACCTTCCCTGATCTTTTCCTGGTTTACCTTATCGCCGAGAATTTTCTTTATATTCCTGTAGATATCACCTTCGAGATTATTGAGTGTACATTTCGCCTGGAAATCTTCATTATTCAGAGGACCAAATATTGCTTCACTTCCATCACTCAGAAGAGTTTTTATCTCTATTGTATGATCTCTGGTTGACCCGTAAACAACAGAATGTGAACCACATGCATTATTTCCTACCATGCCGCCAATGTTGCAGCGATTTGAAGTTGAAGTTTCGGGACCAAAAAAAAGACCGTGTTCTTTCAGTTTAATATTGAGTTCATCAAGAACGACTCCTGGTTCGACTCTTACCCACATCTCATCCTTGTTGATCTCAAGAATCTGATTCATATATCTCGAGACATCAATTATGATCCCTGAACTTACTACCTGTCCGGCAAGCGAAGTACCTCCTGCTCTTAGCGTTACACTCAATTTCTCACTGGCAGCATAGTGCAGTAATTTCCTGATATCTGATATTGTTTTTGGCCATACAACAGCTATGGGCTCCTCTTTATAGACAGAAGCATCGGTTGAATAAATTGTTGTGGTAATTATGTCGTGTTTAAGTTCACCATCCAGGCTCTTGCCAAGTGCATCTAACCTTGAAATATATGTATCCATTTAATCCGGGTAATTTTAATCCGCTAAATTAGGAAAATGATTCGATCCTGTTTTTCAGCACGACTTTTTTATTGAGATTTTTTTTGAAAATGTTATTATAATGATATTAATCATGTCTTTCAAAATTGTTTAATAGAACTTTTTTTTCGTACATTTATAAAAAAATTTCGAACTTATTAATGTACTGATACACAATGGAATTATTAGATCGCATCAAACAAAATGCCAGAAAACACAATATGCGGATTGTGCTTCCCGAAGGGTATGAAGAAAGAAATATAAGAGCAGCCGATATAGCATTAAAGGAAGAACTGGCTCAGATTATCCTGATAGGTGATCCGGCAGAGATCAATTCACATGCCGCGAAGCTCGGATTGAAAAATCTTTCAAAAGCTAAAATCATCAACCCGGCATCGCATGAAAAGAAAGATCATTATATTGATATGATGGTTGAAATCAGGAAAAGTAAAGGTATGACCAGGGAAGAAGCGGCTAAGCTGATTGAAGACCCGCTTTACCTGGGTGTTCTTATGATTAAAAACGGTGATGCGGATGGTGAAGTTTCCGGTGCAGATCATGCCACTGGTGATGTTTTGCGTCCTGCATTCCATTATGTTAAAACTGCCCCTGGTATTTCTGTTGTTTCCGGAGCCTTTTTAATGATACTGCCTGATAAAAGCTTCGGCGAAAATGGAGTTATTATATTCGCCGATGGCGCTGTTTCTCCGAATCCAAATGAAAAAGAACTGGCAGAAATAGCTATTGCATCTGCTCATACAGCCAGGGCAATTGCAGGATTTGAACCCAGAATTGCAATGCTGAGCTTTTCGACAAAAGGAAGTGCTAAACACGAAATGGTTGATAGGGTTGTTAATGCAACCAGAATTGCAAAGGAACTGGCCCCTGATCTTCAAATAGATGGAGAATTGCAGGCTGATGCTGCTCTTGTCGAAGCAATTGGCAGGAGCAAAGCTCCGGGAAGCCCTATAGCCGGAAAAGCCAATGTCCTTATTTTTCCTGATCTGAATTCAGGTAACATTGCATATAAGTTAGTTCAAAGACTTGCTCATGCAGAGGCTATCGGCCCGATATTGCAGGGAATGGCTGCTCCTATAAATGACCTCTCACGCGGTTGTTCGGTAAATGATATAGTAAGTATGATTGCCATAACATCAAACCAGGCTGCAGGTCTGAAATTATAAAATAATATTACAGGTATGACAGAAAATATTGAACGGCTCGAGGATTACGGATTATCGAAGGCCAATAAGCCAAAAACCCTGTTTTCACGAGTCGGCATAGTAGGTGCAGGTTCCGTAGGACAGAATATTGCCAGAATGGTAAGTTCCAAGGGATTGGATGTGATCCTTCTGGACCTTACTCAGGATAAAATTGACCAGGCATATGTAGAACTGGCAAAAGAACTTGACCGGATGATTGAACGCTGGGGTATGACCAATTCAGAAAAACTGGGAATATTATCGCGGATCAAGGGTACCACTGACTATACAAGCTTTAAAGGATGTGATATCGTAATTGAGGCGATCAAATCCTCAACCCGCGAACACAGCCACGATGTACGCTCGGAAATATTGAAAAAAATAGAAATGCATGTCGACAGAAATACAATTATAGCAACCAATTCATCCACTCAGGTTATTACCGAACTTACAGCCGATCTCACTTATAAGGACCGTTGTGTTAGTTTCCATTTTCTTACTCCTGAAGCAGATGCACGGGTTGTTGAAATTGTAAAAGGTCTTTATACTTCACAGGAAGCCTACGAGAATACAATGAAATTTGCCAATCTGATTGGTAAAAAGGTGGTTCCGGTTAAAGAATCTCCCGGAATAATAAGCACTCGTCTTATAGTTCCTTTTATAAATGAAGCTTGTGAAGTCTTGATGGAAGGAGTTGGAACGATGGAGGATATTGATCTGACTATGAAAGTAGGATTTGGTCTTCCCCTGGGTCCATTTGAAATGGCAGATAAGATCGGACTGGATAAAATACTCAGATGGTGCGAAAATCTTTATGATGAATTCGGGGATTTGAAATACAAATCTTCACCTCTCCTTAAAAAGCTTGTTAGAGCGAACCAGTGGGGAAGGCGTACCGGCAGGGGGTTTTATGAATATAATAAAGATGGTGTTAAGATCACTAAAAATATCTCTGTTGGAGATTAGGTGTAACATCAGCTTATAAATTACTTTTATTAAATAACTTTTCCATAATGAAAATATTAGTTCTTAACTGTGGCAGTTCATCAATAAAATATCAGCTTTTCGATATGACGTCCGGAGTGGTGCTGGCGAAAGGGATTGTTGAAAAAATAGGATTAAAGGGATCGTTCCTGAAAAATGAAAGATTCGACGGAGATAAGGTAAAGCTTGATGGAGAGATACTTGATCATCAAACCGGCATTGAATATCTGCTTGGTTTAATGATAAGTAAAAGAAGAGGAGTGATTAAGGATCTGAATGAAATAGATGCAATCGGGCATCGCCTTGTGCATGGTGGTGAGACTTTTCAGGAGAGTTGTTATCTTGATGATGTAACTATCAAAGGAGTTGAAGACTGCTCAGATCTGGCCCCGCTGCATAATCCGGCGAATCTTAAAGGAATTTATGCAATGAAAACGGTACTTCCCAATGTGCCCCAGGTTGGCGTTTTTGATACTTCATTTCATCAGACAATGCCGGATTATTCCTTTATGTATGCTCTGCCTTATTCACTTTATAAAAAATATGGAATAAGACGTTATGGCTTTCATGGGACAAGTCACAGTTATGTCTCTAAAAGAGCATGCGAAATTCTGAATGTGGATTATAATACCCAGAAAATGATTACCTGCCACCTTGGTAATGGCGCCTCAATCACAGCAATAAAAAATGGCAAATCAGTTGATACTTCTATGGGACTTACACCTGTTGAGGGCCTTATTATGGGTACCAGATCGGGAGATGTTGACGCCGGAGCACTTACACTAATTATGGAAAAGGAAGAAATTGACTTTTCTTCACTTAATACTCTCTTGAACAAACATAGTGGCGTATTAGGAATCTCAGGGATATCTTCCGATATGAGAGAAGTTGAATCTGCCGCCGGAGAGGGGGATGAACGAGCCGTTTTGTCGCTCAAAATGTATGACTATCGCGTTAAAAAATATATTGGAGCCTATGCCGCCGCAATGGGAGGAGTAGATTTACTTATTTTTACAGGCGGAATAGGGGAGAACTCATCGGAGACGAGGGAAAATATTTGTAAAGACCTTGAATTTCTTGGCATTGAATTTGACAGGCAGAAAAACGATGGAGTACGTAGCAAAGAGTTGGTTATAAGTAAGAAAGGTTCTAAAGTAACAGTAATGATCGTACCGACAAATGAAGAATTTGTCATTGCATCTGAAACCCGAAATATCGTTGAACATCGCAATGCATAAAAACAAATATAAAATCCTGATTCAATGGTGTTAAAAAATATGAATGACCTGAAACGTCTTGTAGAAGGCGGACCCAGGAAAAAGCTCGTTCTTGCTGCAGCACAGGATCAGCATTCATTAGGTGCAATAATCAAAGCATGGAAAGACAATATTATTGAGCCAATTCTTGTAGGGGATAAAGAAGGAATTCAGAATATTTGTGCATCAAATAATTATGATATTTCCGGTATCAGAATAATTCATGAACCAAATCCCGAAATGTCAGTTGAAACCGCAGTAAAGTTGGTCAGCAATAAGCAGGGTGATATACTGATGAAAGGAAAAATAGGTTCAGCCGCCTTGCTCAAATGTGTGCTTAATAAGGAGTGGGGTCTGAGAACCGGCAATCTGCTGTCACATTTTGCCCTGTTCGAAGTTGAAACTTATCCCAAGGTGATAGCTGTAACTGATGTGGCGATGAATATAGCTCCAACTCTGCAGGATAAGATTGCTATTGTCAATAACTCAGTTGCATGTCTGAACAGGCTAGGTTATAAAATGCCAAAGGTTGCTGTACTTGGAGCTGTTGAGATGGTTAACGAGAATATGAAAGCTACGCTCGATGCAGCCCTTCTCTCAAAAATGAATCAGCGTGACCAGATAAAAAACTGTATTATTGATGGCCCTCTCGCATTCGATAATGCAGTCAGTCTCGAGAGTTCCCAGCTTAAAGGAATCAAAAGCGAGGTGGCTGGCGATACAGATTTATTGCTGATGCCCGATATTGAGGTTGGTAATGTATTATACAAATCGCTGGTTTTTTTCGCAAAAGCTAAAGTTGCTTCAATTATACTTGGCGCTTTGGTTCCGATAGTACTTACATCAAGATCAGATTCGGAACAGGCAAAATTCGACAGCATACTTTTAGCTGCAGCAGCCAGCAAATGACAAAGTTATGATAAGGACCCTGGAGCAGATCGAAGAAAAGGTACTTACGCTTAAAAAGAAGTACCGTGTTGCTGTTGCATGGGCCCAGGATACAAATACCATAGGAGCGATCAATAAAGCTGTGAAAAGAGGCTTTGTTGAAGCAATACTGATAGGAAAAGCTTCTGAAATCATAAAAACCTGCAAAGCTGAAGGAATAGATGAGAAGGTTTTCACATTGCTTGAATCGGAAAATGAAAGCAAGGCTTCGTCCGAAGCAGTCAGGCTGGTAAAAAACGGTGATGCAGATATAGTTATGAAAGGACTTGTTGGTACAGACAAGTTTCTCAGGGCAGTAATGGATAAAGAAAATGGATTGATGCTTCCAAATGCGGTACTCAGTTATGTGGGTGCTATGGAAATACCGGCCTATCATAAACTTCTTTTTATTACTGATCCCGCAGTTATTCCATTTCCTGACCTTGATCAGAAAGTTGCCATGGCCGGTTATGCAATTGAGATGGCACGAAAGTTTGGTGTTCAAAAGCCTAAAATTGCACTGATCGGTGCCTCTGAAAAGATGAGCCGTCATTTTGAAAGTTCTGTCGATTACTCAATAATGTGTAAAATGTCCGACCGCGATCAGATAAAACATTGTGTAATGGACGGTCCTCTTGACATCTTTCTGGCTTGCGATAAAAAAAGTCTGGATATTAAAGGAGTTGAAACGCCTGTTAACGGTGATGCGGATATCCTGCTGTTCCCTTCACTGGAATCATGCAATCCATTCTATAAAGGCTTAATGCTCTTTGCGAATGGTGAATTGGCCGGACTTATCAGGGGAACTGAAAAACCTGTTATTGTAATGTCGAGAAGCGAAAGCGAAAAATCCAAGTATTACTGCATTGCTTTGTCCTGTCTGATGGCAGAATGATATATTTGTCTGAAGAATTCAACCTGAAACAGAAATTGATTTATGGAAAACCGACTAATTCTGGCCATTAATCCTGGATCAACATCAACTAAATTTTCTCTCTTTGAAGAGGAAAAACTTGTTTTTGAGAAGTCTCTCAGACATAGTGCTGAAGAATTAGAAAATTTTGATAAAATTACCGATCAGTTCCATTTCAGGAAAGATCTTATTATGAAGGAACTGACTGAAAGAAAAATAGACTCAGCAAGGATCGCTGCGGTTGTTGGCAGAGGTGGACTGGTAAAGCCAATTGAATCAGGCATATATGAAGTAAATCAAAGAATGAAGGATGATTTGAGAGACGGTTTTTCAGGTCAGCATGCCAGTAATCTTGGTGGACTTATTGCGGATGATATTGCATCTTCTTTATGTTGTGCTAAAGCATATATTGTTGATCCCGTTGTCGTAGATGAACTTCAGGCAATAGCAAGAATATCAGGTCACCCGGAGATTGAAAGAAAATCAATTTTTCATGCCCTCAACCAGAAAGCTGTTGCACGTATATATGCTGCATCAGTTGGAAGGAAATATGAAGAATTAAGTCTGGTCATTGCGCATATGGGCGGAGGGGTGAGCGTTGGTGCACATAAAAATGGGAAAGTAATAGATGTAAATAATGCCCTGAACGGCGATGGACCCTTTTCTCCGGAGCGTTCAGGCGGATTGCCTTCGGGTCAGCTGGTTGACCTGTGTTTCAGCGGACGGTTTTCAAAGGATGAGCTCAAAACAATGCTGACAGGAAAAGGAGGAATGATGGCCTATCTTGGCACCAATAATTTTATTGAAGTTTGTAAAATGGCAGAAAACGGCGATGAAAAAGCGCTGCTTATCAGAAATGCCGCTTCGTATCAGATTGGTAAAGAGATTGGAGCCATGGCAGCTGTCCTGAACGGGAAAGTCGATGCAATCATTCTTACAGGTGGAATGGCATTTCAGGAAGTAAATATAAAAGGGATCAGATCGATGGTCGATTTTATTGCAGAAGTAGTTGTTTATCCCGGGGAGGATGAGTTGAAAGCCCTGGCATTTAATGGTTTACTGGCTCTGGATGGGAAGATAGAGATAAAGACGTACATCTGATATATGTTTCAATAACTATAGAAGGTCATGCCATGGCATGACCCTACAATCGTTTGTTGGTGAATAATGTAGGGCCACGCCATGGCGTGGCTTTTCACGGATTCCCAACAGCAACCGGCAATATCTTCCCATTAAAAAATTTATGACCTGTAAGGGCGAAACCTGAAATAAATTCAGCCATTTGTTTTGCATCAACCGGGGCCTTATGGCCGGGAAATGCTTCTTCAAACATTTCAGTCTGGACAGCCCCAAGTGCAAGACAGTTCACACTGATACCGTACTCCCTGAACTCATGAGCCAGGCACTCTGTAAGACAGGCTATTGCTGCTTTGGAAGCGCTGTAATAGGAGAGTCCTTTATATTTGGAACTGCCCTGAAAACCACCCATACTTGAAATGTTTACTATATGAGATCCGGCAGGCATCATAGGTCTTAAAATTCTGATAACCGAAGCTGGTCCGAAAAAGTTTGTTTCCATCATCAGCCTGGCATCTTCATTCACAATATCAACGAAATTTTTCGCGATAAGATAGCCTGCGATATTAATAAGAATATCAACTTTTTTAAAATTGGATGAGATTATCTCAGCGAACTTATTGGTCTGATTGTCAAAAGTTGACATATCAACAGAGTAAGTTTTAACATTTTTAAACCTGGCAGAAATATCAGCTAAAGCTTTCTCGCTTCTTCCGGTAACAAAAATTTGATTATTAATATCCTGTGACATATAGCTCACTATCTCCTTCCCGATACCTCGCGTACCTCCGTTGACAATAATATTCATTATATTACTAATAAGTTAATTCAATTATCAATCCAAAATTATTACTAAAGATATTTAATAAAATTGACTCGTGGTAATCATGAATATTAAATCTAAAATCGGTTCTTCGCTCCCCGTGGGGCCGGGGTGATTTTTCCGTTAGAATTTTATATGTAATAGTAAAACGTAAAATATAGAATATCAATTTAAAATCCATTCTGTATTTCATATTATAGCTTATAATCTTATATTTGCGATTATTTAATTGGCAAATAGCCGAAAAAATGTTAATATGATAATAAGTGTTTACACCTTATCAATATTTCAGTTATGCGAAAAAAACTAAAGGTTGGAGATAAGACTGCAAGAAAGGTATCAATTATCGGTTGTGGGAATATTGGTATTTCATTATTACAGGGACTATTGAGAGGGCAGACTATTCCGGCAGAGAACATTACTGCAACAAGAAGAAATATCAGGGAACTTGACTATCTGAAAGAATACGGGGTAAGGTTAATGGCAGATAATCTCATGGCTATAAAAGGATCAGATCTGATAATTATTGCAGTAAAGCCCTATAACATAGTTAACGTTCTCGAAGAATTAAAGGATCACCTCAGTCCCGGGAAACAGCTTGTAGTATCTGTAACAGCAGGGGTTCCCATCGGTAAGATTGAGGAGGTGATTGGTAGCAGGATTCCGATATTCAGAGCTATGCCAAATATATCTGCAAGTGTCGGCAAATCAGTTACCTGTATTTGTCATAAAGGAGCCAGCACAGAAGAGATTGAATCTGTTGTTTCACTTTTCGATATTGTCGGAAAAACTATGATCATCGACGAAGATCTGATGGAATCTGCTACTATTTTAGGTGCCTGCGGAATTGCCTATGTACTCAGGTTTATCAGGGCGATGATTCAGGGAGGTATTCAGATTGGTTTCGATGCCTCAACTGCAAGCGCCATTGTGAATCAAACTGTTAAGGGCGCTGCGGAACTTCTGATCGAAAGACATCAGCATCCGGAGTTTGAAATTGACAAGGTGACAACACCAAAAGGATGCACTATTGTGGGACTAAATGAAATGGAGCATAACGGTTTCAGCTCTTCACTGATAAAAGGTCTGGTTGCTTCATTCGACAAAATTGAGAAATAGATTGAAGTCCGGAGTCCGAGTCCGAAGTCCGAAGTTTGAAGAGTGTCTTACTTCCGACTTCTGACTTCTGACTTCTGACTTCTGACTTCTGACTTCCGACTTCTGACTTCCCACTATCTTCCGTTTCCGTAAAAAAGATTACTTGCATCATATATTATTAAGTCCATTTTTTCGTTTATTTGTATCATTCACAATTAATGTAGCAAACCGAGAAAAATGACTCTTAATAATAAAATCGTTGCTGTAATCCACCACTTACGGACCATTATCTTAATTAATATACTGGTATTTATTTCATTTTCAATAATATCCGGACAAAATGCCAGTGAAGAACAGTTTCCATATGATAAGAAGGCCAGGGAAGACACTCCGCCATTTAAAGAGAGATTATTCTTTGGAGGAAATTTCGGATTGCAATTCGGAACCATTACTGATATTCAGGTCTCTCCCGTTATAGGATTGTGGCTTTTACCGCGGATTGCTGTTGCTGTCGGACCTGACTACAGGTACTATAAGGACAGCTATGACCGGACAAGCATATATGGTGGAAAAGGATATATGCAATTTGTTGTTATTCAAGATCTTAATTCATTTATTCCACTCGGAATTCATACCGGAATATTCCTTCATCTCGAGGATGAATTGCTCAGTCTGAAGTCTTCATTCTGGAAGTACCCGCCTCCCTATACATCTGACAGATTTTATGTTAACACTGTTCTCGCCGGTGGTGGCATAAGCCAGCAGATCGGAAGACGATCTTCCCTGAATTTTATGGTCTTATGGGCATTAAACGATTCAGGTTATAGTATCTACAGTAACCCGGAATTGAGAATCAGTTTTAGTTTCTGACTTATTTCCTCCGGCTCTCATGTTACCTTAAAGAACAACCATGCCAATCCATGTGCCGGCAAGGATTCTCCTCTGATCTGATTATTGATAGCTTTTACTAATTTCACTAATTATTTTGAAAATTATTGTAGTATGATTTGTCAGCCCGTAATTTGAATTATATTTGAACCTTTAAAAATAAAGATAAGATGAATATTGAAAATAATAGAATGGTCTCGCTGATCTATGAACTCAGGGATAGTGATTCGAACGGAAGGATTATAGAGACGCTGGATGAGACCAGACCTTTAAAATTCTTATATGGTACAGGAAGACTGCTGCCGGTTTTTGAATCAAATATTAATTCTTTAAAGACAGGAGACCTTTTCAGTTTCACTCTGAAATCTGAAATGGCTTATGGAGATAAAAGGGAAGAGATGATTATCAACGTTCCGGTTGCTGTTTTTGAAACAGATGGTAAGATCAATGAAGACATCTGCTACGTGGGAAACCAGGTGCCTATGATGGATACCGATGGAAATCCGTTGACCGGTATAATAAATGAAATAACAGACACGTATGTTAAGATGGATTTCAACCATCCGATGGCTGGATTAGATTTGTTTTTTTCAGGTAAAATAGTTGATGTCCGGGAAGCTTCTGATGAAGAAATCGCCGGGACAACGCATTCATGTTCTTCCTGTAATACTACCGGAGATAACGGATGCTCCGGTTCTTGCAGCTAATACGCCGGATATTCCTAAATATTAAGCTTTTCTCCTTCTGATTTTGCGATTATCACTGCGCAACAGGTATCCCCATAAACATTGACGGTGGTCCGGAACATATCCAGAATACGATCCACAGCGAGTATAAGACCAATGCCTTCAAGAGGAAGGCCTACAGCTTTCAAAACCACGGTCATCATAACCAAACCGGCCATTGGTATCCCCGCTGATCCGATTGCGGCAAGAAGAGCCGTGAAAATCACAATTATCTGTTGTCCGAAAGTCAGGTTAATTCCATAAGCCTGGGCAATGAACATTACAGCAACACATTCGTATAGAGCTGTTCCATTCATATTTACAGTTGCCCCGAGCGGTAATGTAAAACTAGCGATCTTATTCGACACACCATCTTCAAACTCAACAGCTTTCATTGTCAGAGGAAGTGTTGCATTTGAGGATGAGGTTGAAAAAGCTGTCAGCAGGGGTGTTGTCATGTTTTTCATATGTTTTATCGGATTTGCTCTCCCAAACAGTTTTACAGAAAGCGGAAGAGTGATAAATCCATGAATGATCAGACCAAGTAACACTGTTATAAAATAGAGTCCTAACCTGCTGATAACTTCACTTATCTCATTTCCCATATGAATCTGCTGGGCTATTACCTTTGCAGTTATACTGAATATCCCCAACGGAGTAAACCTGATAATAAAAAGGGTGATCTTCATTATCACATCAAGTGCTGCATTAAATACGTCAGTTATCAGAATACGTGGTTTTTCATCCACTTTAGTGATAAAAAAACCGAATAAAATGGCAAAGAAAATTATTGCGAGCATCTGCCCCTGCATCAGAGATTCGAAAATATTTGCAGGGATGATATTTATTAACGTCTGTCCGAAACTGTCTGAAACTTTTGATAATTCATCAACTGGCATTTTAAACCCCAGTTCAGCTCCTACACCTGGTTTAATGGTTGTTACAAGGACGAAACCTGTAACTATTGCAGCAAGAGTGGAAAGAACATAATAGCTCATTGTTTTTAATCCAAGTCGTCCAAGGTTGCCACTATTACCGACACTCGCTACTCCTGTTGTTATAGAGCAAAGAATGAGAGGGATGATTATCATATTCAAAGCACGAAGAAAAATTACTCCTATCCAGTTGGTATAAATTGTTGCATCAGGGAAAAAATAACCGAAAAATCCTCCAGCTATCAGTGTTATAATAATCTGGAAATGAAGGGGGATTGAGAATCCGTGTTTTGTCATACTCTTTTAGAATTAATCCTGTTAAAGAAAATTAATCTTTAGGATAATTTGCGATAAAAAATAAACTTTTTTAGAAATGAATTTAAAATAAACCTCCTCAGAATTGAATATTCAGCACACAGGGGCAGGAGACCCGTAAATATTCAATTTTTCTGATAAATCCATTTTAACAGTTATTTTTAAAACACAAGAAAATTTTTCTCCTGTATCCTGAAATACAAAACAAATACAAAAATACATGGCATTACATTTGTAATTACCGGCTTACAGGGATATTGTTTACACATGTAACCAGTTTTTGATCTTTTCTGGATTACAAAGTTAAATAATCTGAATCAGAACAAATGATATTACATAATCACCGAGATATCAATACAATAAGTAATATTATATACAGCAATTAGATGTATATAATGTTGATAATTGGAACTTGCTGCAGTAAAATACTTAGATTATCATTATAAAACACTGTATACTATGATGTTATTGGTCTAAACTATTGTATAACTTCACATATGTATTCATTACAATTATCAATATGTCAATTACATATAAATATTATGAAAAAAACATATAGTGAGCATTGTTACCCGAATGACATATGTAATTACATAAAATTACAAATGGAAATTATTTATTATTTACATTTGTAATACTAATTATTTTCATTATGAGAGAGCGTATACTTGAATTTTTGCAGAGAGAAAACAAATCTTCTGCTCAGTTAGCTGAGGAAATTGGTGTTCAGGCATCGGGTATCTCCCATATACTTTCCGGAAGAAACAATCCGAGCCTCGATTTTATACTAAAAATGCTAGGGAAATATCAGTTCATTTCAACCGACTGGCTGCTATTTGGCAGAGGATCGATGTATACAGAGACTAAAATGCAAAGTCTGTTTGACTATGATAATGTGGTTACCAGGGAAACCGGACAAATGCAGAGTAAAACTGAGTCTGTGAATTCAATCGTTGATTATCAGGATGTTACAAAAGACAAAAATAATAAGGAATCAACATCTCCTCTGACCGGATCAAACTCAGATGTTGTAAAAATTGTATGGTTCTATGAAAATAACAGTTTCGAAGAGTTTTTCCCCCGCAAATAATATTTTAAATCTGATCATAAACGATAATTAATTATCATCCGATTATATTTTTTGAAATCATCCATTAAAATTATCTTTGTCATAAACGCAAATTGGATGGCAAAGCGTATTGAAGATCTCAAAGTAATTGAAAATAAGCGCCTTAATAAAGATTTCTTTATTCTCGAACTATCAGGTAATACCAGGATCGCGGAATTTAAGCCTGGCCAGTTTGCTCAGGTGAAGGTCGAGGGGAGTCCGGAAACTTTTTTACGCAGGCCTGTCTCGATTCACGATGTTGATTATGAGAAAAATACCTTTAAAATACTGATTCAGATTGCAGGAAAAGGCACCAAAAAGCTATCAGAGCTTGTAAGTGGTGATACGCTGAATCTGATTTATCCTTTAGGCAATTCATTTTCTTTACCTGCAGCAGGCGAGAAGGTTCTTCTTGTAGGTGGCGGCTGTGGAATAGCACCACTGTTATTTCTGGGCAGGTATTTAAAATCTAATGGTTTTGTTCCGGATATTCTGCTTGGGTTCAGAAACAGTGCGAGGATTATTGAATTTGATGAATATCTTGAGATCGGAAGTGTATACGTTACAACTGAAGATGGATCGATGGGAGAAAAAGGCTATGTAACAAGCCATTCAGTTTTTTCGACACACAAGTATAACAGGATATATTGTTGCGGACCTGATACCATGATGAAAGCGATAGCAACTTACTGCAAAAGCAGGAATATTGTGTGTGAAGTGTCACTCGAAAACCTCATGGCATGTGGAATAGGCGCATGCCTCTGTTGTATTGTTGATACAGTTAACGGCAATCTGTGTACCTGTGTTGATGGTCCGGTTTTCAATGTAAATGATTTAAAATGGTGAATCTTGGTTTTTCGATCGGTGATTTGCATTTCAAGAATCCGGTGTTAACGGCTTCAGGTACATTCGGAAATGGTTCTGAGTTTGATGATTTTTTTGAAGTGTCAAGGTTGGGAGGTATTATCCTTAAAGGAACAACTCTTGAACCAAGAGAAGGTAATCAATATCCGCGGATGGCCGAAACTCCCTCCGGAATGCTTAATACAGTTGGTTTGCAGAATAAGGGCATCGATTACTTTGAAAAATTTATTTATCCTCGTATACAGGACTATGAAACCAATATAATAGTGAATATAAACGGGAGTTATATAGATGATTATATAGCTCTTGCTGAGAGGATAAACAAACTTGAGAAGATCCCGGCTGTTGAGCTGAATATTTCCTGTCCCAATGTGAAAATGGGGGGAATGGCTTTTGGAACCAATCTCGATTCGGCGCGGGAAGTAACAAGGGAAGTGAGGGCGGTATATTCTAAAAAACTTATTGTTAAATTATCTCCCAATGTTACTAATATCGTTGATTTCGCAAGAGTTGTTGAAGAAGAAGGCGCAGATTCAGTCTCTCTCATAAACACTCTGCTCGGGATGGCGATTGATGTTGCAAAAATGAAACCCTCTCTGTCAACAATAACCGGGGGGCTTTCAGGACCTGCGATTAAACCAGTGGCACTCAGGATGGTATGGCAGGTAGCTAACGCTGTAACCATACCTGTCATTGGAATAGGAGGGATTATGACGACTTCAGATGCCCTGGAATTTTTCCTTGCCGGGGCAAGTGCTATTGAGGTTGGAACGGCGTCATTTATTGATCCGGGTATCTCTGTTAAAATACTTGAGGGTATTCAGGATTATCTGGTCAAAAAGGGATTCTCTGATATTAAGGAAATAGTAGGTTATATTAACCGGCCTGTCTGAATAAAACCCTGACCAGCTTAATTATTATTCAATTTTTTTTGTATATTATTATATTCTCTTATTTTTCCTTTAAATTTGTAAGAGAATAAAAACATATTGTTTCAATCTATTAATCAATTACCATAAAAATGTCTGAAAACTTACAAATTGATAATCTTGATAAAAAGATTCTCGACATTATCACAAAAAATGCCAGGATCCCGTACCTTGAAGTTGCGAGGGAATGTGGTGTATCAGGTGCAGCCATCCATCAGCGTGTTCAGCGTCTGATACGCATAGGTGTAATACGGGGATCTGAATTTAAGGTTGATCCCGTTATGGTGGGATTTAAAACATGTGCCTATATTGGAATATTCCTCGACCATCCCGGTCATTTCAGGGAAGTAGTTACAAAATTCAGGGAGATCCCTGAGATAATTGAATGTCATTATACTACAGGTAACTATTCATTATTCATAAAAGTCTATACACGTGATAATGAACACCTAAGAATGATTCTGACCGATACTATCCAGAACATTCCAGGCATAGTCCGGACAGAAACTTTAATATCGCTTGAGGAATCTATAAACAGGCAAATACCTGTCCTTTCCAGGTAGATATTCCTAATTATTGATCATTTAAAATTCTTCAGCTTTATTTTATCCGGAAAATAGGACAACAGCCTGGAAAAATTGTTCTATTCTTTTGCTTTAAAATAAAATTATCATACATTTGCACTCGCAAAAATAGAGGAGGATACAGTAGCTCAGCTGGTAGAGCATCCCGCCTTGCGGGAGGGTACCAGGTTCTTTAAATTACAAATTGATTCAGTAGCTCAGCTGGTAGAGCACATCCCTTTTAAGGATGGGGTCCTGGGTTCGAGCCCCAGCTGGATCACAACACAATCAAAAGGAATTAGATTTAATTCCTTTTTTTTTATCATATAATTTGAATTTATACTCTTCAAAAGAGTCCAAATCACCAATAAAGTGGCGGCAAGACAGGTTAGATAGATTCGTATTGCGAATAGTGCCCCTCTGCCGCTTCGCGGCATCTCCCCTAAAGGGGAGCTAAAACTCATCCATATATAGTGGATCTAAAACTAATCCATGTGGTGCTTTAACTCCCTTTAGAGCTTGTCCCGACCATGGTCGGGAGGGGCAGGAGGCAAAAAGTTTGTAATGAAATCCTCTTATCTGCGTCATGCATATAAATTCAATCATTAATTAAAATACATACGCAATGAAAAAATTATTTTTATTTATCGTTTTAACGATTACGGCAACAGTTTTAAATGCACAGAAATCTATCGATGATTTATTTGACAAATATGCCGGCAAAGATGGATTTACGACAGTAACAATAAGCGGGAACCTGCTAAAACTGGCTCACTGCCTGGGAGATAATGATGAAGAGGATGCAATTCCTTTGAATATCACTGAGATTCGGATTCTTGCGCAGGAAGATAACAGCATGAAAGTCGAGAACTTTTATAATCTTGTCATTAATGATATTGACCTGAAAAACTATGATGAGTTTATGAGAGTAAAAAAATCTGATCAGGATCTTAGAATGCTGGTCCGCTCAGAAGGTAATAAGTTCAAAGAATTTTTACTGGTAGCCGGTGGAAATGATAATGCCCTGATACAGGTAAAAGGCAATATGACCTATGCGGAAGCAAAAAAGTTTTCGAAAGATGCAGAGAAAAACCATGGATTGAACTTCACGGAAAAACATAAGTAATTAATAATGTGCTATCTTTATAAGCACTCTTTTAACTTAAATGACCAGGACCGGTTTTAATGATCTTGTTCGGCAGCTTAACCGTAATCTATATGGATATGCTTTCCGTTTCCTCCGGAATCAGGAGGAGGCGGAAGATGCCGTTCAGGAAGTGTTCATTAAACTCTGGAACATGGGAGAAAAACTTGATGAATATAATAGTATCGGGGCGCTGGCAAACACAATGATCAGGAACTTTTGTATAGATCAGATCAGAAAAAAAAAGCACTTTTTACAGGAGCAACACGAGGGACAGGATATTAAAAACATCGATAATGAATCGCCATATGAACTTATGGAAATCAGGGAATCGGAAGATATTATATATCACATTATAAATGAATTGCCAGACATATATAAAATTGTGATAAGACTCAGGGAGATAGAGGGATTATCGTACGAAGAGATAGCAGATAAAACTGAACAAAATATAAACACCCTGAGGGTAAATTTGTCGAGGGCCAGGAAAATGATCAGAGAAGAATATAATAAATATCAGTATGAAAGAAGAGGAATTAAAAAGGTTGATCGAAAAGTATTATAACGGAGAAAGTACTGAAGAAGAGGAGAGTTCTTTAAGGAATTATTTCAGGAAGAATAATATCCTTCCGGGATATGAGGCAGAAAAAAGTATTTTCGGTTATTTTGATGACTCTGCGGAGATCCCTGAGCCAACTATTGGATTTGAAGCAAGAATTCTGGCAGGGATAGACGCTTCGGAAAGAGGAAAAGGATCGCAAAAAATAATAAGGCGCCTTCTTCCAATCCTGAGCGCGGCAGCAGTGTTGCTGATCCTTATAGGATCATACTTTGTTTTTATCCGCAAAACAGAATTTCAGGATACTTACAAGGACCCCAAAATCGCATACGCTGAAACCATGAAAATCCTAATGAATGTATCATCTCAGTTAAACAGAGGAGTAAGATCACTTGAACCGGTCGGCAAAATTGAAGAGATGAGGACAAAAAGTTTTAAAGCCATAAATAACTCGACAATAGTAATTGAGAAAAACCTCAAGAGCTTAAATTACCTTCAGAAAGCGATCGAAATCACTAATGTACCTGAAGAAAAAAATAAAAATAAATAATAATCAATGATATGAAAAAGTTAATTCTTTCAATAGCCGCAGTTTGTCTGACCCTTCTTAACCAGGCTCAGACTAATCCCATTGATGAAATGTTTGATAAATACTCTGAAAAACAAGGATTTACAGTAGTATCCATTTCCGGTAAAATGTTCAGCATGTTTGCCAGTGAGGATAAGGAAAATAAAGAAGCAGATAATGTTATAAGTAAACTTAAATCCATCAGGATACTATCAGTTGAGGATTCATTATTAAATAAAAACCTTAATTTTTATACCGAACTGAGTAAAAAGATTGACTTTTCTGTTTATGAAGAGCTGATGGTGGTCAAAGAGGGGCCTGATATAACAAAGTTTCTTATTCGTCAAAACGGGAAAATAATAACTGAGTTACTTGTTATAACCGGTGGACCGGGCGGAAATTCACTTATCTCGATCAAAGGTGAGCTTAACCTGAAAAATATTTCAGAATTGTCAAAAGATATTGGTATTCAGGAGCTTAAAAGTCTTGATAAGATGGAGAAAAAGAGCCCTGAAGAATAAAATATTTTTTTTGTTCGTTCAAAGCAACCTTTTTCCAGAGAACTTCGTTAAATGCATTGTTGGACATGCAAAAGACAGAGAATTTGCATATTCCTTTTTTTTATATTTGTGTATAATTCGAAATATGAATCAATTCTAACCACTATGAGCAAACAATTCATTAAACGTTCCGGAGTTCTGATGACAAGTATATTTTTATTTTCATTGGTATCCTTTTCACAATTTAATAATGTTGATTTCCTTAGAACGGCTCCTGTTGACGGAGTAAAATACCTGCAGGCCTATATTGCTCCCTGGGCCAATGCTTTTGGAGCCGGTCTTAATGGCGGCTGGTATAACACTGCTAAACCACATAAATTCGGTGGATTTGATATTACAATAAGTACAAGTGTAGGAATAGTGCCAACATCCGCTCAAACATTTGATGCATCCAAGATCGGTCTCTCATCTTCTGTTACCGGGGCAGGAATTTCATCCACTGTGGCAGGTCCGGATAAAGCAGGTCCATCCATGAGCTATAATTCAAACGGAGTAACGCTTGCCACATTTAATGCTCCTAAGGGAACAGACTGGAGATACATTCCTGTTCCTACCGCACAAGTAGGCGTTGGTTTGCCTTTTGGAACCGAATTGAAAGTAAGATTCATTCCTAAAATAAAAATTAAGGATGGAGATGTATCTCTGTGGGGTGTAGGGCTGCTTCATAACCTTACTCAATACCTGCCCGGCAACAAATTATTACCCTTCGATGTGTCACTTTTTGCAGGATATACAAAATTAATGGGCAATGTACCATTAGGTTTAGATCCTGATCCTTCAGTCGCACAGGCATACACTGCAGTTAATCCGACCACTGCGTTTAACAGTCAGAATCTGAATATAAATGTTTCAGCTTTAAATGTAAGTGCGATCGCTTCACTTAATTTGCCCGTAATAACCTTTTATGGTGGATTAGGGTATGCTAAAACAAGAACGGCGATGGAGCTATCCGGCAATTTCCCATTGCCTGTAGCCGTTGCTCTTCCTGTTCCTCATGCAGAATATAATGATGCGGGCGTAAAAAAAGGTTCTGATTTTCCAAAGATGGATATTAAAAATTTCTCAGGTCTGAGAGCAAATATTGGTTTCCGGATTAAACTGGCTGTTATAACGATACATGCCGATTACACAAGGGCCCAGTACAATGTTCTTTCGACAGGTTTGGGAATCTCGTTCAGATAACAGAAAGAAATATCTTCTGAAAATCCCCGGGGTTCCCAAACTCTCCCGGGGATTTTTTTTGAAAAATAGAACTATTTACAGGTTTTTGGGTTAATAGGTAAAACCTAACAACAAAGAAATAAATGAATGCAGACAAACAGAAAATAAATAGCGCTTACAGGGCGCTGCTTCTGGCTGCAAAAAACACAGTAGCTTCTGAAGATAATATTAAAATAAGAAAGGCGCTGGATCTGGCAATTGAAGTTTGTGGTGACAGAAAAATTCTTACCGGGGAACCGGAGATCCTGCATGTCCTCTCTGTTGCCCGGATCATTGCAGGGGAGATGGGGCTGGGGCTGACATCAATTATCACAGCCTTATTGCATGACTCCTTTAACAATCTGAGTCTTAAACCAGACGAACTCGAAAAAGAGTTTGGTAAAAAGGTTGTTGAGATACTGAATGGTTTTTCGCGTATTACCAGTATCGATTCAATGCAATCTTCTTACCAGGCGGAGAATTTCCGGAAACTTCTTTTAAGTCTTGCTGACGACGTCAGGGTAATACTTATCAAACTTATTGAGCGACTGGAATACATGCGCAATCTTGATAATGCTCCTGAGAAGGATAGATTGCCATTAGCTTCTGAAACCTATTTCCTCTATGCACCGCTTGCTCACAGACTTGGCTTTTATAATATAAAGTCCGAAATGGAAGACCTTGCCGTTAAATACCTTGAGCCGGAACAATATAATTATGTCGACTGCCGGCTTAAGCAAACGACAGCATCAAGAAATAAACTGATACGCGACTTTTCAGTCCCTCTGAAAGAAAAACTCGAAAAGCAAGGCTTTAGATTCACTATTAAAAGCCGCACAAAATCAATACATTCCATAATGCTTAAGATGAAAAAGCAGGGAGTGGAATTTGAGGAGGTTTATGATCTGTTTGCTGTAAGGATAATTATTGATAGTCAGGATGAAAACGAAAAATCTGATTGCTGGAGAGCTTACTCCGTCGTTACTGACATATATCAACCCAACCCCAGCAGATTACGAGACTGGATCTCAATACCGAAATCAAATGGATATGAATCACTTCATACTACTGTAGTAGGCCCGAGAGGAAAATGGGTTGAAGTACAGATCCGGTCAACAAGAATGGATGAGATTGCCGAAAAAGGATTAGCCGCTCACTTTAAATATAAAGGGATCAAGGGTGAAGGTGGCCTTGACTCGTGGTTGTCAAAGATGCGTGAAATACTGGAATCATCTGAGAAGGAGGATAATGCATTTATAGATCAGGTGAGATCAGGTTTATACACCGATGAAATTTTCGTTTTTACTCCTAAGGGCGATCTGCGGCAATTGCCTGCCGGGGCAACGGTTCTCGATTTTGCCTTCGATATCCACACAGATGTCGGTTCTTCCTGTGTCGGAGGAAAAGTAAATGGTAAGAATGTTACCATAAAGTACGTCTTACAGAATGGTGATCATGTATCCATTATCAGATCAAAAAACCAGAAGCCAAAACAGGATTGGCTGTCGTTTGTAGTTACGACTAAAGCAAAGACGAAGATTAAGCAGGTATTGAATGAAGAGAAGACCAAAGCAGCTGCAGAAGGCAAGGAGATTCTGATGCGGAGGTTAAAGAACTGGAAGATAGATTATGGTGATACCGTCATACAAAAACTGCTCAATTCTTATGGTTTGAAAACTGCACAGGATCTGTATTATCTTATTTCAGCAGAAAAGATAGAACTCCTTCAGATCAAAGAGGTTTTATTACAGGAGGAATCAACCGAACTGAATCTTCCGGTTACAGTACAGCCTGAAAAAGTACATAAAGAGCAAATAGATACTCAAATATCAGATTATCTTATAATTGAAGATAGGGTAGAGGGACTTGATTATAAACTTTCCAGATGCTGTAATCCGGTATTCGGTGACAGCGTTTTTGGTTTTGTCACTATCTCCGAAGGAATAAAAATTCACAGGACAAGTTGCCCGAATGCGCATAATATGATGGCCAGATACCCATACAGAGTGATAGCTGCACGCTGGTCAAAATCAAAGAATAGTCCTTTTTTCATTGCTGCAATCAAAATCACAGGAATTGAGGACGTTGGAATTGTAAATAAAATTGCCGATGTAATTGCAGAACACAAGGCAACTGTCCGGAGTTTCAATTATAATATGACCGATGGAATGTTTGAAGGAATGCTTAACATAATGGTTCCTAACAGTGATGTTTTACATAGTATTATGCGGAAGATCCAGGGTAATAAAGGGATACTGAAAGTGACACGGTATGATAATTCATAATCTGTCGTAACCACCTTTGTCACTTCCTTCGCCTTCGCGTAGCCGCTTCGGCGGAGCAAGGGCGACATCTCCCCCTTTAAGGGGGAGAAAAAACTCATCCATTCAGTGATTTTCTCCCCCTTTAGGGGGAGTGGCCGAAGGCCGAGGGGGTGCATGGATCCGCGCTATCATATCATCAGTATCTCTGATCAGGTTTAACCGGCAGTTTTGCCATTTTCTCCACCTCAAGCGAGGGAAATCCGAATTCTTCAACGACTTTGCCAAGGATTAGATAGGTGCCGCTTCCTTTAAAAGGCCAGTTTTTAAGCGATTGAGAGAAATGGGTAGTATCGAAAAAATTGCCTTCAGCATCGATAAAGCATCCAAAATTCATCCAGTCATTTTTTATTGTCTTGATATACTTTACAGTGACCAGGTGTCCGACCATCCTTATTCTCTTGCCGGTATATTCGCTCATCCTGCGTGCAGATACTTCTCCACGGAAAGATGTCTCGAGCATATCGAACCAGCTCATGGTAACCGGAAAACCGAAGAGTTCGATTTCATCATATACATCTTCGATCTTTCCCTGAACAAGATCGGGGAGCGAAAAATCACGGACAGGAGAGGAGAAAAGCGGACGGATGCCTTCCGGTTTGTTTTTGTTTATCATCATATGGGCTTCCCATAAAAGGACTGCTTTCTTCTTTCCCGTAAATCTGAATGCACCTGCCTTAATAAGAAGGATGACTTGCTCGAGTCCGGGGTTAACCCTTGTAACAAAATCGTTAAGATCTGAGTAGGGGCCTTCAGCATTGCGTATCTCTTCGATTGACTGTGCAAGCTTGTACTCAAGGCTCATAATATGAATGAAGCCTATGTATATATCTGTATCATAAATTGTTGTCTTATAATTGCTTTTGTTTACACATGGAAGCTGAATAGTTGCTCCGCACCTTCTCGCCTCATGTACATATACCCATGTCCTGTAAAAGCCGCCGAAATTATTTATTACTGCTACCATGAATTCAAGCGGGTAATGAGCCTTAAGATAAAGGCTCTGGAAACTTTCAACCGCATATGAGGCGGAATGGGCCTTTGAGAATGAATACCCGGCAAAAGATTCAATCTGTCGCCATACCTCTTTTGTAACCTCATCGCTATAACCTTTTTCGCGGCAGTTTGTGAAGAACCTCTCAACTATCCGTTGCATCTCCTGTTTTGACCTGTGCTTGCCACTCATGGCACGACGCAGGGTATCTGCATCAGCAAGATCCAATCCTGCAAAGTGATGACACACTTTCAGCACATCTTCCTGATAAACCATGACGCCGAATGTCTCCTCAAGCTGTTCCTTCATTACCGGGTGTATATATTCAAATTTCCCAGGATTATGGAACCTGTAAATATATTCTTTCATCATACCTGAGCGTGCGACTCCCGGCCTGATCACAGAACTGGCAGCAACAAGAGTAGTATAGTTGTCACATCTCAGCTTTTTCAGAAGTCCGCGCATTGCAGGACTTTCAATATAAAAGCATCCTTTCGTTTCACCGATCCTGAGATACTCTTTTACCTTTTCGTCTTTCTTGAATTTCTGTACAGCGTGAACATCGACATCGATGCCACGGTTACGAAGTATTATTTCAGCGCTCTCGCGGATATGGCCTATTCCCCGCTGGCTCAGGATGTCGAGCTTCTCAAAGCCAATCTCTTCGGCAGTGTACATATCCCACTGGGTGGTCGGAAACCCTTTCGGAGGCATATCGAGGGCAGTGTAGCATGTAATTGGTTCTTCAGATATCAGGATGCCCCCGGCATGGATACTCCGCATATTAGGAAAGTCAGCTATCTTCAGGCCTGTAGAGAATATAAGATTGGTTATCTCATTCCTGTTTGTCTCTGCAGAAGGATTATCAATAAGGGAATCAATCTCTTCCTTTGGCAACCCATGTACCTTTCCCAGTTCACGGACAATGGATTTTCCCCGGAAAGTACTCATAGTGCCAAGCAGTGCAGTATGTCCGTAACCATATCTCTTGAAAATATAATCGATGACTTCATCCCGTTCTTTCCATGAGTAGTCTATATCAAAGTCGGGAGGACTGCTTCGTTTGGGATTAATGAATCTCTCGAAGTAAAGGTTTAGATCAATGGGGTCAACATTGGTGATTTTCAGACAATAAGCAACAACAGAATTTGCTCCGCTTCCCCGGCCGACATGATAGAATCCCCTTGCCATTGAATATCTCACTATATCCCATGTTATGAGAAAATATGATGAAAAACCAAGTCTGTCTATTATCTCAAGTTCGTGCCTGATTCTCTTCTTTGCTTCGCTGTTCTGTTTCCCATATCTGTAGATCATCCCATCCCATGCAAGTTTCTCAAGAAGCAGCTTGTCATCGTACCTGCTGGCAGAATAAAGCTTTTTGTTTTTCAGACTTTCGCGATCAAATTGTAAATTACAGTCATCCAGAAGTTTTTGAGTATTGTTTATTAGCCACGGGTAGTCTATAAAGATCTTTTCATTTTCTGCAGCCGTCTTAAAGAATTCATTTTCTGCGGCGCACTGTGCCGGTTTCAGGTGGCTCAGGAGAATATTGTTATCAACTGCCCTGAGGCTCCTGTGTATAAAAAGATCATCTGTCCCGGCAAATGTAACCGGTTGCAGTATCACCATTGAGTTCCTGTTCAATGATGGAATAAGCGTTAACAGGCTGTTAAGCTCGTGTGGTCTTATTCCTATGCGCTCATTATAAAATAGTTTACGATCAGGGATTTTCTTAAGTGAATATATTACATATGATTCGTCGAATTGAGGGGCCGGAAAAGGAACTGAAGACTTGTTGAAATTCAGATCTGACAGAAATTCATTCAATTCCTGCAGACCTCTGTTATTACGTGCAATGCCGATATACTGGAGTTCATTATCATTTCTGAATTCAATACCTGCAATGGGTCTTATATTGTTTTTGCTGCATTCGCCAGCAAATTCAGGTACGGCTGTTGAATTGTTAATATCGGTCAGAGCAATAGTATCTGTCCCGGCAGCGAGTGCTTTCTGCACGAGCTGTTCTACGGACATTGTTCCGTAGCGGAGGCTGTAGTATGAGTGACAGTTCAGATACATAGGTGCTGGTTGCTTGTTGCTTGTTGCTGGTTTCGCCTTTGATTTGTTTTCTACCTCTGTGGCTCTCTGTGCTTCTCCGGATTTCCTCTGTGTAACAAAAAAGAAGAACTTACACGGAGTTACACAGAGAAGACACAGAGTTTCACAGAGTGCGCACCGCACGTCGTCAGTGCCAATACCCTCCCCGTAGTCGTTCTTCCATCATATTTTGCTCTTTAAGAGCGTTTTCGAACTGTTTAAGGGCTTTTTCCTCCCTTTCGCTTATCGTCATTACTCCGGAAGCTCTCCTGACCGCATTTCTCCCGAAACGCTTCCTGATTCCGTCCATTGCCATATAAAGACTCACTTTTTCCGGAGTATCGTCGAACAGATCCAGTTGCTGAACCCCTCTTACCATATGACTGAATCTTACACCAATAAGTCTTATAAGCATGCGCCTCTGGTACAGCCTGCCAAAGAGCTCTTTGGTGATATCTGCAAGAACATGGTCGAATGATGTATACGGTATCCGTTTCTGCAGGGTATGGGTATCGAAGTTTGAATATCGTATTTTCACTGTAACACATGAAGTAAGCTTTTCCTGTGTTCTCAATTCAAATGCAATTTTTTCCACCATGCTTACCAGCAGCTGATTCAGCCTTACTATGTCGGTGGTGTCTTTTTCGAAGGTATGTTCTGTGCTTATGGATTTCTGTTCAGAATAGCTGATGACAGGAGTAGAGTCTATTCCATTGGCTCTTTTCCACATTTCAATACCGTTTTTTCCCATCAGTTTCTCAAGCATCTCAACGGGAATATTCCTCAGGGTATAAATTGTAGCTATGCCCATAGAACGAAGTACCTGGTAAGTCTTCTGACCAATCATTGGTATTTTTCTTATCGACAGGGGATCGAGAAAAGGAAGAACAATTTCTTTTTGTACCTCGATTTCGCCGTTTGGCTTTGCCTCGCCGGTCGCTATTTTTGATACGGTCTTGTTGACTGACAGTCCGATAGATATAGGAAGCCCTGTTTCTTTTATTATATACTGGCGCAATTCATGTGACCATTTGTAGCAGCCATAAAAACGGTCCATACCGGTAAGATCGATATAGTGCTCATCAACAGATGCTTTCTCATACAACGGTGCCCTTTCGGCAATTATGCCGGTCACTATGTTTGAATAGTTGCTGTAAAGCTCCATGTCGCCTCTGATCACAATGGCATCGGGACACATACTTCTGGCCATTTTCATCGGCATAGCGGAGCTTACACCGTATTTACGTGCTTCATAACTGCAGCTCGATACCACTCCACGGTCCGACATACCGCCGATTATAACCGGCTTGCCATTCAGCCGGCTGTTCTTAAGCCTCTCAACTGATACAAAAAAAGTATCGAGGTCGAGATGCAGAACTGAGCGGTCTATGGAGCCGGAGAGGATCATGAGAATAGTTTTAAGTGCCTAAAGTGCCTAAAGTGCCTAAAGTGCCTAAAGTGACTAAAGTGACTAAAGTGACTAAAGTGACTAAAGTGACTAAAGTGACTAAAGTGACTAAAGTGACTAGAGTGCCTAGAGTTTTGCCCCCCTGCCCCCCTAAAGGGGGGTTAAAAGTTTTGTATTCCAGACTTCTTCTAACTCTAAACATTCCTTCAACTTTTCAACTTTTTCAACCTTTCAACTTTAGGCACTTCAAACTTTAGCTCACTCCAAACTTTTCTTTTACTTTAGGCACTCCAAACTTTTTAATCATCATTGAAAATTATATTGTATAACTCTTGTATATATAACAATTAAGTTTTACTTTTGATTAATAATTAATCAATTTAATGATTACAATATAATCAATTTTCATTATGTATTTTGCATCAAACATAAAATTTTTAAGAAAAAGGAGGGGCAGAACACAGGATGATGTAGCTTTTGCCCTTAACCTGAAACGTTCAACCCTCAGTGGTTATGAGAACGGCGTGGCCCAGCCTGGTATAGAGATACTGATCTCTTTTTCCGGCTACTTTAACATAGCTATCGATACAATCCTTAAACTGGATATTGCAAAGTTGTCAGAGAGTCAGCTCGGTGAACTTGAAAGAGGATATGATGCTTATGTTAAAGGGAGCAATCTCAGAGTTTTGACAACAACCGTCAATTCCGATAACCGGGAGAATATTGAACTGGTACCAGAGAAAGCGAAAGCAGGCTATACAACCGGATATGCTGATCCGGAATATATCGGCGAGCTTCCGGTATTCACATTGCCGTTTCTTTCCAATAAAAAGAAGTACAGAACTTTTCAGTTGAAAGGCGATTCTATGCTTCCGATTCCCGAAGGTTCCTGGGTAACCGGGGAGTTTCTCCAGGACTGGATGCAGATAATCAGCGGGAAAGCTTATGTGGTGTTTACCCTCGACGATGGTATTGTTTTCAAAGTGGTTGAAAACAATCTTACAAAAGACGGAAAACTGGTTCTCTATTCCCTTAACCCTGTTTATGAACCTTACGAGGTACACGTAAATGAGGTAAAAGAGATATGGAAATTTGTTAATTATATAAGCAGCGAATTACCTGATCCTGTATTACCTGAAAAACAACTTATCCAGGCAGTTGCCGGAATGAAACATGACCTTGAGAGGATAAAGGCAAAACTGGGGAAGGATATTTCGGATATAAATGAGGAGAAGTGATCTCTGTGTAACTCTGTGTCCTCTCCGGATTTCCTCTGTGTAACAAAAAAATAAGAACTTACACAGAGTGTCACAGAGAAGACACAGAGTTACACAGAGTAAAACCACCGGCCTTTCTCAAATTCTATTGGAAGTTCAGTCACATCTTTCAGTTCTTCCAGCTTATACATTACATGAGGTAAAGATTGTAAATGACTTATATTCTTATGTTTATTAATTGTTTTTGAAGTCATAATGATGAATAAACCCGGTTCAACAAAATTTCTGAGTGCCGGTGATTCACAAATGACAGGAGTACCCTCAGGTATAAGATCTGATATTTTATCAAAAACAAATTTGAGCCGGTTATCCAGGACTTTGGCAAAGTAGACCTTAGAGGCTCCCGACTGAAGCATCCGTGAGGTATCCTTTGTTGTATTCATGTTTGTTTCTTCATATATCGCGTAACCTGTTTCTTCCTGTATAGTGTTCAAACCCTGCGTTGTCTCATGAAAGTGCGGACTTATCTTTATGGCAGTAACGTTCAGATTGCGAAACTGCTCAATAATCCTGCAAGCCATCGTTGTTTTTCCCGATTTTGTTCCGGTTCCGGCAATAAGTAAAAGATTTGGAATGAACATATTCAGAATTTATAAAAATAAAACTCTGTGGTCCTCTGAGCTCCTCTGTGGCTCTCCGTGTAACATAGATGAAGAACTGTCACAGAGAAACACAGAGGGGCACAGAGTTGCACAGAGTAAAAAAAATAAGAATATTTGAGCAACTCTGTTTATTCTTTTGTTAATTCCAATATCAATTGAATCATCTTCTCGTTTTCTGATTCCGGAATCTTTCCAACATATAATGCTCTGCAAATACGGTTTTTATCCAGAATTACTACCGTATAATTGTCTTTTGACAGACCCCACAGATTCAGAAGTGTCCAATTATAGTCAAAAAGAATTGTTGTCCCGAATTTTTTCGCCTTCTTACCAGCTATCATACGTATCAGGCCGTTAGGTTTCCATGTAGACTTGCAATCAACAATGCCGAAGCCCTTGAATAAATCCCTGCTTATCCGTTTGTCAACATCAACTGCTTTATTAACAGCTTCGTTAAATGGTTCATTCAATTCAGATTCATCAGGATCAACATAATTGATCTGAAGAACTTTCCCGGTCCATGAATTCATCGTAAATTCTTTTTTCTCGGCATCGGTAAACATCCAGTCCGGCGCCTTCATTCCAACAGCCAGTTTGACATTTTGTTGTCCGAAGATTCCGGTTAAAGCAAATAAACTGAAAACTAGAGTAATGATCATTTTTTTCATAAGTAGGCTTTTAAAATTTATTGCGAAATATATGAATTTTTTATCATTAATTAATTTTAGCAGTTTTTATCATTAATCCCGGCAGTAATATTACTTTTGCGGTTTAATTAATATGTATGCAATTAATACGAAATATTGCGATCATTGCTCATGTGGATCATGGTAAAACTACTCTGGTTGACCGTATTATACAGGAATGCCAGGTACTTGACCAAAGGAAAGAGGCAGGTGATCTCATTCTTGACAGTAACGATCTTGAGCGGGAAAGAGGGATAACCATCCTCTCAAAAAACGTTTCCGCAAATTATAAAGGCATTAAAATTAATATTATTGATACTCCTGGTCATGCTGATTTCGGCGGTGAAGTCGAAAGGGTATTAAAAATGGCAGACGGTGTATTGCTGCTTGTTGATGCTCTTGAAGGACCTATGCCACAGACAAGATTTGTACTGGGAAAAGCAATAGCACTTGGACTTAAGCCAATTGTTGTGGTAAATAAAGTTGATAAAGATAATTGCAGGCCGGATGAAGTTCAGCAAGATGTTTATGAACTGATGTTTAACCTCGACGCTTCGGATGATCAGCTTAATTTTGAAACTGTTTTTGGATCATCAAAATATGGCTGGATGAGCCCTGACTGGAATAAACCTACAACAGACATAAAGTATCTTCTGGATACAATTCTTAAAGAAATACCTGACCCGCCCTATATTGAAGGTACAGCCCAAATGCAGATTGCATCACTGGATTTTTCGAGCTATGTAGGAAGAATTGCAATCGGACGGGTTTTCAGGGGCGACATTACCACGGGCCTGGATTATACTTTGTGCAAAAGGGATGGTAAGGTAAAGAAAGTAAGGGTTAAGGAACTGTATGTTTTTGAGGGACTTGGGAGAACCAAGACTGACAGTGTCAGATGCGGTGACCTGTGTGCGGTTATCGGACTTGAGGATTTCGAGATAGGTGATACTCTTGCAGACCTGCTTGCTCCGGAAGCTTTACAGCGGATTGAGGTGGATGAACCAACAATGAGCATGGTTTTTACGATCAATAATTCTCCATTATATGGCAAGGAAGGCAAATTTGTTACTTCCAGGCATCTTAGAACAAGACTGATGAGAGAGACCGAGAAAAACCTTGCCCTAAAAGTTGAAGACACAAAATCAGAAGATACCTTCAATGTTTTTGGACGGGGGATACTTCATCTTTCAATACTTATCGAGACCATGAGGCGCGAAGGTTATGAATTCCAGGTGGGTAAGCCTAAAGTTATCCTGAAAAATATCGATGGCATTAATTCAGAACCTTACGAAACGTTAACTATAGATGTCCCGCCCGAATATTCAGGTAAAGCAATTGAACTTGTTACGCAAAGGAAAGGTGAAATGATAATCATAGAACCTAAAGGAGACCTGACACATCTGGAATTTGATATTCCCTCAAGAGGCCTGATAGGTTTAAGGAATAATATGCTTACAGCCACAGCAGGAGAGGCCGTAATGCATCACCGTTTCAGGGCTTATGATAAATATAAAGGCGATGAACTTATTCCTAAACAGAACGGATCACTGATCTCTCTGGACCAGGGGATGGCAACAGGGCACGCAATAGATCGCCTGCAGGACAGGGGCAGATTCTATATTGATCCGGGAGAACAGGTTTACAGAGGTCAGGTTATTGGCGAAAGTACGCGACTCGGTGATATTGAAGTAAACATTATCAAGGGTAAGAAACTTACAAATATGAGGGCATCAGGATCGGATGACAGCCTTCGGATTGCCCCAAAACTTAAATTTTCACTGGAGGAAGCTATGGAGCAAATTAAGGATGACGAGTACCTTGAAGTAACTCCTTTAAATCTGAGAATGAGAAAGATACCAGGATACAAATTCGCCTGATTCAAGTCTTGTTTCATTCATATTAAAAACTGGTAATTGGTTTTGTGTTATTTCCCATATGAATTCTTTGTATTCTAATCTAAATCATAACGTTGTGAAAAAAGTAAATAAGAAATACCTTTTTTTGATAGCTGCAATTTCGATTATGACATCAGCATTCGGACAAGAGATCAATTATGCAAAGTTTGGCATTGAGACGAAGAACAGTAATATTCCTCAGGGACTAAAAGTAGGAGATAAGGCGCCTGAATTTACGGGATATGATCAAATGGGGAAACAGGTTGAATCTAAAAAACTACTTGAAAAAGGACCAATGATCCTGTTTTTCTACAGAGGCAAATGGTGCCCGGTATGTAGCAAATATTTAAATAATTATCAGGATTCAATCAAAATATTGACAGATCAGGGTTTTAATGTTGTTGCCATTACACCTGAATCAATCGAAAACGTGGAGCAAACTGTAAAACTTCATAATATCTCATTTACCGTTATTTATGATTGTCAGGAGAAAATAATGAAGGATTATGATTGTATGTTCAATGTAACTAAAGATTATCAGGATAAGATTTTGAAAAATATTTCAATAGATATTGCTAAAAATAATGGGAGGGATGAGGCCCGTTTGCCCGTTCCGGCCACCTTTATTATAAACAGGGAAGGAATTATTGTAGCTGTCCAGTTCGATCCTGACTATCATAACCGGGCTACTGTAATATGGATGTTAAAAAACCTTGGAAAGGCTTTATAATCCTATTGCCAGCGCCAATGCGACGGGCATCTGCTTTAATCTGAAAGGGTGTACTTCTAATACTCGTTAAGATAATCGTTTAAAGGTTTCATTGCTTTAAACACATTCATAACATGATTAAAAAACTCATTGCCAAGTACCACTTTATCCGATACTTCATTAACAACCAGATAGCTTTTAAATCTAAGCAGATCGATATGCGGATGATTTGAGGGGTACCCTTTTGGGGCAGTCTTTAGCTTTTCTCCATCAAGCTTTCCAAAGTACCTTATAAATTCTTTTGAATTCAGGATTTTGATGAGTTCATCAGGTTCTTCACTTATCTTTTCCCTTATCGATGATAACCATGGACTTGGTGGCATATATGCTCCCCCGGCCATAATGCTTTTGCCGGGTTCTATATGGAAATAATAGCCTGCATATTTATCTCCGTTTTTTTTCCCGCCACGCACAATAAAGGCGCCTAAATGTGATTTATATGGAGATTTATCATTCGAAAAACGGATATCCCGGTTCAGCCTGTAAACACAGCTTTTAACCTCAAGTCCCTTCATGATCGGCTCAAATTCTATTAACTTATTTATTATTTCCTGAACAAAGGTTTCGAAGTTTTCTTTCGCATCCAGATACAAAGGCCGGTTCCTGATAAACCAGTCGCGGTTATTATTACATTTAATCGCTGTAAGAAAATCGAGTGTTGATTTTTTAATTGGTTCCATTTTTAAAGAGTTTTGAATAATCCTGCAATTTGAAAAATATCTTTCTCAGATACATTGATAATTAAAGAATACCATTCCAATATATCACAACAACAGATACTGCATTGTTGTTTACATCCTAATAATCAAATATAAGAAGAAAGTATTATGGAGCAGGTCCAAAAAAGAGGATTACTGCTTAGAATGTTTACAGTTTTAATAGTTTTACTTATTGCTTATGTCAAATGCCATAAGGGTATTTCCATGTCGCTGGTACAAAACACTTTTATAGATTACGGGATGTGAAAAATGTTGCAGAGTTCCTTGTTTTATCCTGAAAGAACTTACTTTTTTAAATTTGCCATGATTATAACTAAAAAGCATCATATCGCCCTTTTGGGTATAATAATATATCATATCATCCGCAGCAATAATAGCTCCGCTGCCGACTCTTAACGAATCGGTCAGGATGCCTGTGGAGGCATTTATTGCCAGCAATTCAGGTTTTACAGTCCCGCTGCCGTACAGGTAATCTCCAATTTTTACAATACCTCCCATGAAACTGTCAAAACCTTTGTTACGCCAGATTTCAGTGATCTTTGTCCCATCATCAGAAAGCTTGAGCTTGACGCCACAGTTTCCATCTCCGGCAGTATAATATATTGAACCATTCTCATAGAGGACTGTGTTACTGTGTGTATCTCCATTCCCGGGGGTTCTCTTGTCCGGAGGATAATTGTCCTGTTCATGCGACCATAGTAAGTTACCAGTTTTAATATCCAATCCCATAAGATGGTAAGCGGAAAATGTAACCAGAATTTTCCTGGACGGGAGCTCAATTAATTTTGGAGAGTTGTATGCAGAACGTTCGCCAAATCCTTTATTAGACCATATCAACCTGCCTGTGAACCGGTTCAGTGCAACCACATTATTATCTTTCCCTCCAGCGTTCCAGAATATCTTTTCATCCACGATCAAAGGTGATTCCGAATGACCATGAAGTGGCAAAGCTCCATTGAAGTCGGTTATCAGATCTTTTGACCAGACAATCTTGCCATTTGCCCTGTTAATGCAGAAAAGGTTACCCAATCCGGTACCAACATAAAGCAGATTGTCAACAATAGTAGGGGCCGATCTTGAACCGGGGAATGATTTCATCCATTCTTTTCCAAGTGTGGTTTGCCATTGTTTCTCACCTTTCAGATTATAGCTAAAGAGTATTTCCATTGAGTCAATTTCTCCGGTGATGTAAAAATTCTCATCGGCGAATGCGGGAGAAACAAATCCGTTTCCAATATTATCGATAGCCCAGATTTCCTTTGGACCTCCGTCAGGCCATGTTTTTAGAAGGTTTGATTCATTGAATACTCCACTACGGTCAGGACCGCGCCATTCATAAATTCTGGTTGTTCCGGAAGAGGATGTTAATAGAAGGATCAGGGCAAAAAGTATAGAAATATTTTTCATTTAATATCGATTAATTATTTTTTCAGAGCCCAAAGATAATCTCCTCCGCCAACTAATCTGCATCAGGGAAGAAAAATGTACATTTGAAGTCATGAAGAAATATTCAATCACCATTTCGCTTGTGTTCCTCTTGTTGATAAGTATATCCTCCTGCCAGAACGGAGTTCCGTCTAAAACTGTTCCCGGAATAGTCCGTCCACTCAAGGACACTATTGGATTTGCGCAGTATTCCTGGCAGATGGATAGTCTGATGGCGAGGATGGACAGAAAGGAATGGAAAAAATCTTCAGGATTGCCATGGAAGCTGGCCATTTGTCCTCATGATGATTATACATATGTTGGCACCCTGTATCCTGAATTGCTTCAAAACATCAAGGCTCCTAATCTGATTCTTATAGGTGTAGCTCATCAAGCTGCGCAGCTTGGTATAGAAGACTCACTTGTATTTGATAACTATACTGCCTGGAAGGGCCCCTGGAAAAATGTTCCTGTTTCTCCGGTCAGGGAAGAGATCTACAATCTGCTTTCGAAGAAATTTGCTATAAAAAGTGATACACTGGAAAAAGTTGAGCACTCAGTGGAAGCTTTAATTCCCTTTCTGCAATATTTTAACAGGAACATTTTAATTGTCCCCATTCTCGTACCCGCTATGAGCCCCGACAGGATGCAGGAGTGTGGAAAGGCTCTTGCGGAAGCTATCCATACTGTTGCAATGAACCATAAATGGGAGTGGGGATCCGACTATGCAATTGTGGTGACTACCGATGCTGTTCATTATGGCAATGAAGATTGGGGTGGAATTGACAGGGCTTATTTTGGCTGTGATGAGAAAGGTAATATTAAAGCACGTGAACATGAATCCGGGATTATTGACAGCTGTCTGAGAGGGGAGATACTTCCGGAAAAAATCCGGTTATTCAGCACTTTAACTTTGAATCGGGATAATTTCCGTGAATATAAATGGACATGGTGCGGAAGGTATTGTGTCCCTGTAGCTTTATACACTTCATATTATCTCAATGATTCTAAACCATTATCGGGCGAGTTAACCGGATATTCAACCAGTATTACATCTCTTCATATTCCGGTTGACGATATAAGAATGGGGCGGACGGCGATTGCTACAGACTGTCATTGGGTCGGCTATGCTGCATTGGGTTACAGATAGTTGCATTGAATAATTTAGTTGTGGTAAAATGCCTGTCTTTTTTTCAATCTTAATAAATACCATATTAATTATTGTAAATTTGGCTATACATTCCTCGATATCTTAAATATGAGTACGCGAAGAAAATTTCTGTCAGATTGTGGCATGCTTGCAGGCGGAGCTGGTTTTTCATATTTGTCATTAGGGAATATTAACCGGGTTTATGTAAATCCAAAAGCTGGAAAAGATTTTGGAATGAAATTGCGTTTCAAACCCTATGATCTGCATCTGAAACATGTTTTTACACTTGCTTCGGGTTCGCGAAGTATAACACCTGTAATGCTGACTGAGATTGAGTTCGACAATATGGTAGGAAATGGTGAGGCATCGATGCCACCTTATCTTGGAGAGAGTCATGCAACAGCTGAGTCCTTTCTTAAAAAAGTGGATCTCTCACAGTTTGAAAGTCCATTTCTTATGGAGGATATATTGACATATGTTGATCAGCTGGCCCCGGGGAATTATGCTGCCAAGGCATCCGTTGATATTGCTCTTCATGATCTGGTCGGTAAGTTGATTAATCAGCCCTGGTACAGAATATGGGGACTTGATCCTAAGCGTACACCATATACATCATTCACAATAGGTATTGATAAGCCAGAGGTAGTGAGAGCAAAAGTCAGGGAGGCAATGCCGTACAAGATTCTAAAGGTCAAGCTTGGCCAGGGAAATGATAAGGAAATGATTGAAGCAGTAAGAAGCGAAACAGATAAGCCAATTTGTGTGGATATAAACCAGGGATGGACTGACAGAAAAATGGCACTTGAAATGGCTCACTGGCTTAAAGATAAAGGTGTTGTGTTTATTGAGCAACCAATGTCCAGGGTATCAGTTGACGACATTGCCTGGCTGACACAAAATTCTCCGTTACCAATTATAGCTGATGAAGCAATTCAGACAATTGCTGATTTCAGAAATGTACAGGGAGCCTACAGCGGCATCAATATTAAACTCATGAAATGCGGAGGATTACGATCTGCTTTTATAATGATAAAGATGGCCAGGGCTCTGGGTATGAAAGTCATGATTGGATGCATGACAGAAACATCCTGTGCTGTGACTGCCGCAGCCCAGCTTTCACCGTTGGCTGATTGGGCCGATCTGGATGGGAATCTTCTGATCGATAATGATGTGTTTGAAGGAGTTACAATAATTGATGGCAAAATCATTCTGCCGGACCGGCCTGGAATAGGAATAAGAAGAAGTCAGAAGTCAGAAGTCGGAAGTCGGAAGTCAGAAGTCAGAAAGAAGTAAGAAGTAAGAAGTAAGAAGTAAGAAGTAAGAAGTAAGAAGTAAGAAGTAAGAAGTAAGAAGTAAGAAGTAAGAAGTAAGAAGTAAGACAGTAAGAAGTAAGAAGTAAGAAGTAAGAAGTAAGAAGTAAGAAGTAAAAAAGTAAAAGTATATAAGATAATAAGCAACCACTATGAAAAAGACCGGAAAAAGAATTCTTTACGGGGTATTGATAGTATTCGGAGCGGCAATAATTGGCGCATCCGTATATTTAAATAGTCTGATGCCAATTATAACCGGATATGCTGCAAAAAACCTTTGTTCTGCAGTATTTATCTCTGCCAGAGATCCTGAAAATGTAGAGGCTGTTGACCTTAATTTTTCTTTTATCAAGTTTACAAAGAACAGTGTAAACTATGATGAAAAGAGCGTTACCAGTCGTTTCCTGTGGGGCAGATCGAAGGCAATTTACAGACCCGGATTCGGAACAACTCTTTTAAGAGATATAACTGAAGAGGAATTGCGTAAATACAAATACCCGGCAGGCGTTGATCCGGGGTATTCTCAGGATACAATAAAATGGCCACTTGGAGATGTTTTGACTGAGACAAATACAGGTATTGACAGGACTAAACTTGCCGGAATATCAAAGAGGTTGATAACTGACAATGCATATAATGGGAATGCCTTCGCATTCATGGTAATTCATAAAGGTGTACCGGTTGCTGAAGCTTATAAGTCCCAGTTCAATAAAAAAACAAGATTTCTGAGCTGGTCAATGGCCAAAAGTTTTACCAGTGCACTTGTAGGCATACTGGTTGGGCAAGGGAAATTGGATATAAATCAGCCGGCAGGAATTGATGAATGGAAAGGTGATGAGAGGAGCAAAATCACTCTGAAGGATCTGTTACAGATGGAGAGCGGATTAAAATGGAATGAAAACTACGGTAACAGATCTGACGTTACAGTCATGCTTCATTGTGTGGGAGATATGAGCCGTTACGCTTTTGAGCAACCGCTTGAACGTCCTGCAGGAACCTCATGGTCTTATTCATCGGGGACTGCTAATATTGTCAGTTATCTGATTCGCAGGCAATTCAGTAATGATTCATTATATTTAACATTTGCAAATACCCAGTTATTTAATAAAATCGGTATTCCTGATGTTATTATCGAAGTTGACCCAAGTGGCACACGGGTTGGATCTTCATATCTGTATGCGACAGCCCGTGATTATGCCCGGTTTGCTTTGTTATACCTGAATGATGGGATTTTCAACGGAGAAAGGATATTTCCTGAAGGATGGGTACAGTTCACTACTAATGTTGTTGCATCGGGCAGTAATGGATCTTACGGATCATTTTTCTGGTTGAATAAAGGCAGAAAGTACCCATCTGAGCCCCAGGATATGTATATGTGCGAGGGGCATGACGGGCAGGAAATTTTCATAATGCCTTCACAGGAGTTAATTGTAGTTGTTTTAGGATATTCTCCAAGGTCTAAGGGAGGAATAGATTTCGACAGACTGCTGAAAGATATTTTGGAAACTCTGCCATAGCGTGGCACTACATACATGTCAGTCGTAGCGTTCTTTGACCACCGAAGCTTTAGCGAAAGTGGAAGTCAATCAGCAGAGCTGAGATGGTCTAGTATGAATCGAGAATTTCCATTGAGATAAAATCGTACCGATATAGAATTCGGCTGTGAGGATTAGTGAGTGACTAATATTACTCTCTAGCCTCATTCTATATCTGATTTTATGTCAATCAGCAGAGCTGAACGGAAATTCTCTTATAAAGCCTATAATTAATATTATGTAAAATAGAATATATTTATATTAATCGACTTACCGCAAATTGAGAACAAACTTCTAACCTACTGAGTCTGCCATTGAATTTAATTACAATCATATTATAGATATAAAAAAGGGATGCAAACTGCATCCCTCTGTTATAATTGAGTCAAACTCTTTTTATTTATTCTTAGCGGCGTCAACCTTTGCTTTGATAGCATCGTATTTTGGACCATAAGAAGGATCTTTTGCCTTGAGTCGGTAGTATAACTCCTGCAAGCTTCCAAGAGCATAAATATCGTCGGGCTTAAGTTCGTTGGCTTTTTCCATATATGGAAGAGCTTTGGCATAAACAGCATTTGCTGAGTCAACAGCTTCACCATATTTCTTTACGTCCATGATCTCATTCGCTTTTTTAAACATTTCGGCAGCTTTGTTAATATAGGCAGCGCCAAGACCATATTGGGTGTCATATAAGTCACCTTTGATCTCAATTGATTTTGTAAGTTCAACTATAGCCTCATCATATTTGAATTCATTTAAATAAATGATACCGGCCGCAAAGTATAAGCTATAATTATTTGGGTCAGCCTCCTTGGCCAGCTTGATGTATTTCATTGCCTCATCGTTCTTATTACTCTTTATATAAAGATCGATTAGCTGCAGGGTAACGTTTTTGTCATTAGGAAATTTACTGCTTAATCCTGTCAAAACTGCTTCTGCCTTTGCTGTATCTCCTGAGGCCATATATGCTTCTGACATTTGAAAATAAGGAGTTATTCCCTGGTACTGCATTTCAGCACATTTCTCAAAGTATTTAATTGCTTCAGGATATTTGCCTGAATTCACTGCAGCCAGACCTGCGTTATAATACATTCCTGTATCGACTACGCCCACATACATATCACTTTCGGTGACTTTAATCTGTGTTTCGAACGATTTCAGGGCTCCAGCATAATCTTTAGCCTCAAATCTTGTACCTCCCTGAGTGTACAGATTAACTGCAAGCGAGTTATAGACCATACCAGTGATCATTTTCTTCTTTACATTTCCTTTTGGATCAAGTTCAAGCGCTTTTTGATAATCTGTGTAGGCTTCCTCAAGCGGATCTGTATAAAAAGCATTGAACTTAGGATCCTTAGATTCAAATGATGCCTGAGCAAGTTTACCTTTTGCAAAATATGTATTAAACCAGTTCATTGTACTCTCATTTGTCAGAGCCTGATCTATGGCTTCTTTTGCTTTATCCAGAATACCCTGGTCAATATAACTGAGTGCACTTGTAACCTTACCCTTCTGGGCCATTACTCCAAATGAAATGCTAACGGCTGCTATGAGCACAAAAAACTTTTTCATGATTATAATTTTAATTTATTTGTCTTTAAAAAATTTCCCAAATTTATAATTTTACTTATTAAACATCAAATTCTTTGCCATTTTCCTCAGCAATATTGTCATTTTCTTCAGATATGGTTTTTTCTCCGTCTGCATCCTCCTCATTTACAAGCACACACGCTACAGATGCAATAATATCACTTTCTTTCAGGTTGATCAATCTTACACCCTGTGTAGCTCTTCCCATGACTCTTAACGCCGATACCGGGCTTCTGAGAATATTTCCAAACTGCGTGATTATCATAAGATCATGATTGTCAGTCACATCTTTCAATGCAATTAATGTTCCGGTCTTTTCCGTGACATTAATTGTCTTCACTCCTTTTCCACCTCTGTTTGTAATTCTGTATCCATCAATATCAGATCTTTTTCCATATCCTTTTTCAGAGACTACGAGAATGTCTTTTTCTTTGTTCTCAACGGTTATCATACCTATTACAATATCATTTTTTTCACTGGCGAGCCTGATACCTCTTACTCCGGAGGCAGTACGGCCCATCGGTCTTACCGAGGCTTCAGGGAAGCGAATTGCGCGACCTGATTTTACAGCCAGCATGATGTGATGTTGCCCGTTAGTCATTTTAGCTTCAAGAAGTTCATCACCCTCTCTTACAGTAATAGCATTAACTCCATTAACGCGGGGACGTGAATAAGCTTCCAGTGATGTTTTCTTTATAATTCCTTTTGTAGTACAAAGAACAATGAAATTATTATTAATGTATTCTTCATCATTAAGATTCTTTACATTTATAAATGCCCTGACATTATCATTAGGTTCAATATTTATAAGATTCTGCATTGCCCTTCCTTTTGAAGTTCTGGAACCTTCCGGAATAGCGTAAACCTTCAACCAGTAGCATTTTCCGTTTCTGGTAAAGAACAGCATTGTATTATGCATCGTGGCAATATAGAGATGTTCGATGAAATCCTCGTCCCTGGTGGATCCTCCTTTTGCCCCTGTTCCGCCCCGGTTTTGTCTCCGGAATTCCGTCAGAGGAGTCCTTTTAATATAACCCATATGAGATATAGTAATGACCATCTCATCATCGGCATAAAAATCTTCAGGATTAAACTCTTCAGCATTCGGAATTATTAAAGTTCGTCTTTTATCTCCATATTTTTGCTTGATCTCAAGAAGTTCATCTTTAATTATTTTCATCTGAAGATCAACATTTGCCAGTACACCTTTCAGGTATTCGATCAATGTCATTATCTCGCTATATTCTGCTCTCAATTTCTCCTGTTCCAATCCGGTGAGCTGGCGCAGACGCATTTCCACAATGGCCCTCGATTGCAATTCAGAGAGTCCGAAGCGCTCCATCAGCCTTTCCCTGGCCATGTCAGGAGTCTGGGAAGCCCTGATTATTGCAATTACCTCATCAATATGATCACTTGCAATTATCAATCCGGCGAGTATATGTGCCCGTTTTTCGGCCTGGTCAAGATCAAATTTTGTCCTTCTGATGACAACTTCGTGACGGTGTTTTACGAAATAATGTATTAAATCCTTGGTGTTTAGTGTTTTAGGCCGTCCTTTCACCAGGGCTATATTATTCACACTGAATGATGTCTGGAGTGATGAAAATTTATAAAGATTATTAAGTACAACATTTGCACTAGAGTCTTTTTTAAGAATAATCACAATTCGCATTCCGTTGCGATCCGATTCATCATTAATATATGATATACCCTCAAGTTTCTTCTCATTGATGAGATCTGCAATTTTGCGGATCATCTCGGCCTTATTTACCATATAAGGGATCTCATTCACGATAATGCATTCCCTGCCTGAATGAGTTAATTCAATTTCTGTTTTTGCACGTACTACTATCCTGCCTCTGCCGGTCTCCAAAGCATCTTTTATGCCCTGTTCACCATATATTATTCCTCCGGTCGGAAAATCCGGTCCCTTTACAAACTGCATCAGCTCTTCAGGAGTAATATTATTATTATCAATATAGGCTATGGTGGCATCAATAATTTCAGAGAGATTATGCGGGGGCATATTGGTAGCCATTCCAACAGCTATACCTGAAGCTCCATTCACCAGAAGATTGGGAATCCTGGTTGGCAGAACGGAAGGTTCAGTCAGTGAATCATCAAAGTTGGGTTGAAAATCAACGGTATCCTTTTCAATATCTGCCAAAGTTTCTTCAGCAATTTTTTTAAGCCTTGCCTCAGTATATCGCATGGCCGCAGGACTGTCGCCGTCAACCGAGCCAAAGTTGCCCTGTCCGTCGACCAGAGGATATCTTAATGACCACTCCTGGGCCATCCTTACCATGGCTTCATATACCGAAGAGTCACCATGAGGATGAAATTTCCCCAACACCTCTCCCACTATTCTTGCTGATTTTTTAAAAGGTTTATTTGAAAGCACTCCAAGCTCCGACATTCCAAAAAGTACCCTCCGATGGACCGGTTTTAGACCATCCCTGACATCAGGCAATGCTCTCGACACAATAACCGACATCGAATAGTCAATGTATGCAGACTTCATCTCCTCCTCAATATTGACCTTTACGATTCTCTCTCTCTCCGCCATAACAGATTATTAATTAATTATTTACAAATAAACCTCCTTGCGTTGGTTCAGATTTACGAAAGTAATCAAAATTTGGTTACTTTCGAGCTATTCTGCATGTGAATTTTTAACATTCATTGTTCATAAATGGGCACGAATATTGCCATATAGATATTATGCATAATTTAACTTTGAATTATTAGTTATGCGTACTTTTGTCAATCAATATCTGACATAATGTCGGTTTACTTTTATTAAATTTGTAATTGATAAATTAAAATATGGATTCACAATTTTCACAAAGGGTTAAGGATATCCTTGGTTATTCCAAAGAAGAGGCTATAAGGTTGGGAAACAGCCATATAAGTCCTGAACATCTTTTCCTTGGAATTCTCCGGGATGGTGAGAGCACAGCTATAGAAATCCTTATGAATCAAGGAATTGATCTTATGGTTCTTAAGGGATCGCTTGAGAAAAGCATAAAGGTTGAAAGCCCGGTTCCAGTGGCTGACCATGATGTTATTCCCCTTTTACGAAGTACGGAAAGAATACTTAAGCTTGTTTATCTTGAAGCAAAAGCTCTGAAAAGCAGCACTATAGATACAGAACATCTTCTTCTGGCAATCCTCAAGGACGAGAATGCTTTGGTAACCAGGTTTCTTTCAGAACTGGATGTTGATTACCAATCAGTCCGTAAAATGGTTGAGACTGAATCGCCAACTTCGAAAGCAGATTATCCCAGAGACGAAGATGATGAAGGTCAGAGCTTCAGTAATCAGGGAAAAGGACAATCTCCTTCTTCCGGTTCCACTAAATCATCCTCTGATACACCTGTTTTGGATAATTTTGGAATTGATCTTACCAAAGCCGCAGAAGAAGGACGTCTTGACCCCGTGGTAGGAAGAGAGAGGGAAATTGAACGGCTGGCCCAGATCTTATCGAGGAGGAAAAAAAATAATCCGGTCTTAATCGGAGAACCCGGAGTGGGTAAATCAGCTATTGCTGAGGGCCTCGCCCTGAGAATTATTAAAAAGAATGTCTCCAGGGTACTATTTAATAAAAGAGTAGTTGCTCTCGATCTTGCTTCTATTGTTGCCGGTACTAAATATCGCGGACAATTTGAGGAAAGAATGAAAGCAATACTTAATGAACTCTCAAAAAATGATAATATAATTCTTTTTATTGACGAGATTCACACAATTGTTGGCGCCGGTGGAGCTACAGGATCACTTGATGCCGCTAATATGCTGAAGCCTGCACTAGCCAGGGGTGAGATTCAATGCATAGGTGCAACCACACTCGATGAGTACCGTCAGCATATTGAAAAAGACGGTGCACTTGAGAGAAGATTCCAGAAGGTGATTGTCGAACCGACATCAATTGAAGAAACAATTCACATCCTTCATAATATAAAGGAGAGATACGAAGAGCACCATAATGTTATTTATACCGATGATGCTATAGATGCCTGCGTGAAACTTACAAACCGTTATATTTCAGACCGGCACCTCCCTGACAAGGCTATTGATGCCCTTGATGAATCAGGCTCCAGAGTTCATATTTCAAATATTGTTGTTCCTGAGAAGATACTTTTGCTGGAACAACAGCTGGAAGAGACAAAAAAGGAAAAAATGTCGGCGGTAAAGAATCAGAATTTCGAGAAAGCTGCCAGTTTCCGCGATCGTGAGAAAGACCTGCTTGATCTTATTGAACAGGAGAAGAAGAAGTGGGAAAAAGAACTTGCAGTGAACCGCGAAACAGTCAATGCAGAAAAGGTTGCCGAAGTCGTTGCCATGATGACTGGCGTTCCTGTTCAGAGGATTGCCCAGACAGAAGGGACAAGGTTGCTGAATATGGCAGATGAACTGAAAGGAAGCGTAATAGGTCAGGATGAGGCTATCCAGAAAGTAGTGAAATCAATTCAGAGAAACAGGGCTGGTCTTAAAGATCCAAACAAGCCGATTGGAACATTCATATTCCTCGGTCCCACAGGCGTCGGAAAAACCCAGCTGGCAAAAGTCCTTGCTAAATTTCTGTTCGACACAACAGATAATCTGGTCAGGATAGATATGAGCGAATACATGGAAAAATTCTCCGTTTCAAGGCTCGTAGGAGCTCCTCCGGGATATGTTGGTTATGAAGAGGGCGGCCAGCTTACCGAAAAAGTCCGCAGGAAGCCATATTCCGTAGTCCTTATGGATGAAATAGAAAAAGCTCATCCTGATGTTTTCCATATAATGCTCCAGGTACTTGACGAAGGTCAGTTGACCGACAGCCTTGGAAGAAGGGTCGATTTCAGAAATACCATTGTAATTCTGACCTCAAATATAGGAACAAGGCAGATAAATGAATTCGGGCATGGAATGGGATTTGATACAACAGCCAAAAAAGCTTCAAGGGATGAACAGACGAAAAGCATCCTGCAAAAAGCCCTGCAGAAAACATTTGCACCAGAATTTCTGAACAGGATTGATGATGTGATTATGTTCAATTCTCTTGGAAAAGAACAGATCAACAAAATTATTGATCTCGAATTAAGAGGTCTTTACGATAGGGTCAAATCGCTTGGCTATCAGTTAAAAATAGCCACCGCTGCACGCGATTTTATCGCTGAAAGAGGATTTGATGCCAATTATGGAGCAAGACCACTTAAACGTGCAATTCAGAAATATCTTGAGGATCCGATGGCTGAAGTTCTTATTAAAGCCAACCTTAAGGAAGGCGATAGCATCTATGTAGGATTTAATAGTGCGAAATCGGAAATAAAGATCAAAATTCAGAAGAAGAAAATAGCGCTTCCGGAAATAACGGATTCTAAAAATTAAAATAAAGAGGCTGTCAATGATCGACAGCCTTTTTTTATTACAAGCAACTTTCCCTCTAAGTGATCTGCCCCCCTGCCCCCCTGAAGGGGGGTTAATCTTCGTTTTTTACAAATGTTTATTAATGTCCTGGAATTAGCCCCCCCTTTAGGGGGGTTGGGGGGCAAAAAAACAAGAAGTCGGAGGGTTTTGCCATGAGGAATAACTATACCGGTTCTCCATACAAATCAAACTCTGTCGATTTTGTAATGAGAATATTATAGAAATTACCGGGTGTTAAGTTGTGATCGATCGAAATAAGTACCTCCTGGTCAACTTCGGGACTATCAAATTCAGTCCGTCCTGCAAAAAACTCACCTTCTTTTCTGTCGATAATAACTTTGAGAACCTTGCCGACAAAAGACTCATTCAATTCAGTAGATATATTCTGCTGAATCTCCATCAGCTCTGCAACTCTCGATTCCTTAACTTCATCGGGAATTTCATCTTTATATTCCTTATAGGAAAAGGTATCCTCTTCATGTGAGTATGCAAAGACACCCAACCTGTCAAATCTGAATTCTGAAATGAAATCTTTCAGTTCAAGAAAGTCCTGTTCAGTTTCTCCGGGATGCCCAGCAATGAGTGTGGTCCTGATTACTGCGCCAGGGATCTCATTACGCAGTTTATTAAGGATAGATACTGTTTCTTTTCTGTTATGCGATCTTTTCATCTTATCCAGCATATTATCGGTAATATGTTGAATGGGAATATCAATATAACGGCATATCCTGGGGTTTTCATTGATAACAGGAATCAGTTCCACCGGAAAGTTTGCCGGGTAAAGATAATGGAGCCGGATCCATTCCAGCGATTCAATTTTCAGTAATTCAGTAACCAATTCAGGTAACGCCTGTTTCCGGTAGATATCCAGACCATAATAACTCAGATCCTGAGCTATCAGAATTAATTCTTTGACACCATTAATCGCAAGCTGCGATGCTTCCTTAATTAGCTCCTCCAATGGTCTTGAGATATATTTCCCGCGTATAAATGGAATCGCACAGAAAGCACAAATACGATTACATCCTTCAGAAATTTTGAGATATGCATAGTGCCGGGGTCCGGTTATTGTCCTTTCCGTTAAAAGATCATCCCTGAATTTCACTCCGAGTTCTGCAAGTATATCATTTATATTATTCACTCCGAAGTACTTTTTTACTTCAGGAATTTCATGTTTGAGAGCATCGGCATATCGTTCTGAAAGACACCCCATTACATATAAATTGTCGATATCTCCTGACTTTTGTGCTTTTACAAACCGGAGGATTGTATCCACACTCTCTTCTTTTGCATCATTAATAAAACCGCAGGTATTTATTATTACTGTCCCTGCCTCTGAATCATCAGAATTGTAACATACTTCATATCCTCCTGCGTTCAGTTGTTTCAGAAGTTTTTCCGAATCTACAACATTCTTGGAGCAGCCTAAAGTGACTATATTTATTTTATTGGAATTCATTCGAGCTTATTATTTCTTCCATTTTTTTTGCCCCCCTTCCCCCCTGAAGGGGGGTTAAATTCTGTATATTTTAGAAAAATTTCACAATGTTACTGAATTAATCCCCCTATAGGGGGATGGCCGCGGAGCGGCCAGGGGGTTATTTATCACTGAACAGCGAATCCACAAAGTCAAACCTGTTGAATATGAGGAGGTCTTCAAGTTTCTCGCCAATACCGATATATTTCACCGGTATTTTAAACTGATCTGAGATGCCTATGACTACTCCGCCTTTTGCTGTACCATCGAGTTTTGTTATTGCCATTGCTGTAACATCTGTTGCTGATGTGAACTGTTTGGCCTGTTCAAATGCGTTTTGCCCGGTCGAACCATCAAGAACCAGTAGTACTTCATGCGGAGCATTCGGTATAACCTTTTCCATCACACGTTTTATTTTCGACAATTCAGTCATAAGGTTTATTTTATTGTGGAGCCTGCCCGCCGTATCAATGATGACAACATCAGATTCTCCGGCAACTGCCGATCTGAGAGTATCAAAAGCAACTGAAGCCGGGTCTGATCCCATTTGCTGCTTTACAAGTGGCACCCCCACCCTGTCGGCCCATATTTGCAGTTGATCAATTGCAGCTGCCCTGAAAGTATCAGCTGCCCCGATAAGGACTTTTTTACCTGCGGATTTAAACTGGTAGGCAAGTTTTGCAATAGTTGTTGTTTTACCGGCGCCATTTACGCCAACAACCATAATCACATATGGGACGCTTTTTAACGTTAAGGAGAAGTCTGATTCAGAATCATTTTGATTTTTTTCGAGAAGAGCAACAATCTCTTCTTTCAGGATTACATTTAGTTCACTGGTATTTAAATACTTATCCCTGGCAACCCTTGCCTCAATGCGTTGGATTATATTCAGTGTAGTGTCGACACCGACATCAGATGAGACAAGGACTTCTTCAAGGTTATCCAGGACTTCCTCATCAACTTTTGATTTCCCGGCAACAGCTCTGGACAGCTTATGAAAAACACTCTCCTTTGTTTTCTCAAGGCCTTTATTAAGGTTCTCCTTCTTCTCTTTTCCAAGAAATCCCAGCAAAGCCATCTGTTTAATTAATTTGAATAGTAAATATAAAAAAAGCTTCCTCCCGCTAAGAAGAAAGCCATGAATATCTTAAAAGCATTAAATACCTTTACTTCTTTGTGAAAAAGTCTTTAATGTGATCATTATGAACGATCTCTTCTTTAAACAGATAAGCACCGGATTTGTCCGACTTGGTCATCTTTATACATTTTGTAAATGCCTTCCCTGCTCCTGTCTTAAGCGCTGCAACAACTTTCTTTGCCATAGTTTAATCTGATTTACTTGATTTCTCTGTGAAGTGTATGTTTTTTAAGAATAGGATTGTATTTCATCCTTTCCAGACGGTCAGGGGTATTCTTCCTGTTTTTTGTTGTAATATATCTTGAAGTTCCCGGTTTTCCGCTCTCTTTATGTTCAGTACATTCCAGGATTACCTGTTGTCTGTTACCTTTAGCCTTCTTTGCCATTTTCTATCCTGTGTTAATAATTCAAAATGTATCCTTTTTCTTTTGCTTCTTTCAGGACGCTCGTGAGTCCCTTTTTACTGATAAGACGTATACCTGAAGCTGAAATTTTAAGTGAAATCCACCTTTCTTCTTCCGGGAGGTAATATTTTTTAACAAAAAGATTAGGATAGAATTTTCTCTTAGTCCTTCTCTTAGAGTGCGAAACGTTGTTTCCGACCATCGCCTTTTTCCCTGTAACCTGACAAATTCTTGACATTGATGTTTGTTTTACTTCTTAACTAACGTTTGTCCTTTTAAAACGAAGCGCAAAATACGTGATTTTTATCTTATTATACAAATATTTGATCCACTTTTTTTTATCACTATGCAGAAATGCGGGTTAATAGTTGATTATCTGTTTTCTAAGAAGGTTTAATGCCGCCAGGGAAAACCTTTTAATGTTGGTAATTCTGTCATTTCCAAAAACACGTTTTTCACAGACTATACCTTTTTCTGAGGCGACTGCAATCCAGATAGTTCCCACGGGCTTCAGGTCGGTTCCTCCGTCAGGTCCCGCTATACCTGAGGTAGCCACAGCATAATCTGTTTTAAATAAGCTTCTGGCACCAGTAGCCATTTCTTTTATAGCTTGTTCGCTGACAGCTCCATACCTGTCCATTATAAATTCCTGTACTCCAAGTAATTGCGTTTTTATCGAATTGGCATAGGCAACTACAGAACCTTTGTAATATGCCGAGCTCCCCGGGACACTTGTTAACAGGTGTGCAATTTCACCGCCTGTGCAACTTTCTGCAGTGGAAACAGTTTTATTATTCAATTTTAAATGCTTTCCGATAACCATTTCCAGCGACTCTTCATTTTCTCCGTAAATTAATTCAGGAATAATCTCATACAACTTTTTTACCTGTTCGGAAATAAGATATGTCAGTGAATTATTATCTGATCCGGTTCCTGTTAGTCTCAGTTTTATTACTCCTGAGGCCGGAAGGTAGGCAAGTTTAATATTTTCGGGAAGTCCGGCTTCAAAGGTCGTAAGTGTCTCAGCAAGCTTAGCTTCAAATGTTCCATAAGTCATTATATTTCTATGAATTATGACCTGTGATGTGAAGCGTTTGTTTAATTCAGGTAATACAACTTCATTCATTAAATATTTCATTTCATGCGGGACGCCTGGCATTGAGATATAAATTGTCCCATCTTTTTCAAACCACATTCCCGGAGCTGTACCTGATGCATTTCTCAGCACTCTGCATGATTCAGGAACTTCAGCCTGTCGTCTGTTTTTTTCATTCATGGGGAAATTGCGACGACTCATCATCTCTTCAATCATGCTGAGAACTTCGTAATTCATGACGAGATGAGTGTTGAAGAATTCACAGAGAGTTTGTTTTGTAATATCATCGCTTGTCGGGCCGAGTCCACCTGTTATTAAGACTACATCAGTTTTACCGGCAGCCTCATTCAATGCATATATTATGTCTTCCCTCCTGTCATGAACAGAAGTGATCCGGTATACGTCAAAACCCGATTTACTCAGTTCAGCTCCCATCCATGCAGAATTAGTGTCTACTGTCTGCCCTATCAGAAGCTCATCTCCTATTGTTATTATTGCTGCTTTCATAATTCCTTAAAAAATACAAAGCTATTGATTTTCTTTGTTTTTTTGCCCCCCAACCCAATAGCTATCATGACCCCTGAAAGGGGGCTATTCGGAATGGTAAAGAATAATTTACTAAATTGAAGAATTTTCTCCCCCTGCCAAGGGGGAGTGCCCGAAGGGCGAGGGGGTATTAATCCTGAGAAAGAACTAAATAAGCATGATCCCGCTCTTCAAAACTTATTATCTTGAACTGGCAATCTAAATAAAAGGAAATGAACAGGAATGATCAAATAAAACTAACAGAGGAATTTGTCAGACAGAATCTGAAAGGTTATGATAGCGGCCATGATTGGTGGCACATTGAACGGGTAAGAAAACTCGCATTATTTATAAATGAGATGGAAGTACTTGCAGATCCTTTCGTCGTGGAGATTACTGCGCTGCTTCACGATTCGGCTGATTCGAAATTCGCCGGTGAGAATTCTGAACAGGGTTATTTACTGATAAGTGATTTTATGGAAAAGTGCGGACTTTCAGAAATTAAGGATCAGGTTATAACCGTCATAAGGAATGTTTCATTCAGCAATAAGAAGAACTCAGGCAACTCAGATGATCCTTTACTCCGGGTCATACAGGATGCTGACAGACTTGATGCTATCGGAGCAATAGGTATTGCCAGGGCATTCAACTATGGAGGTTTCAGGAATAACAAGATCTATAATCCTGATATATTAAGTCCGGATGAATCTTTAAATGAGCATTCTCACTCCGGCACTTCATCGACAATCAGCCATTTCTATGAAAAACTTCTTCTTCTTAAATACCGGATGAATACGCTGACAGCCAAAAGACTGGCTGAAGAACGACATGATTTTTTAGAGGTTTTTCTGAAGCAGTTCTATAAGGAATGGGAGTTTGGGAAAGGTATGATGTAAATCCCGTAATGCGGTGAATAATAGCCACAAACGGGAATTATTGATAAGCATATTCTGTCTCCCCGTTTACTTTTATCGGGTATCCCCTGTCATTATACTCATATGAGTTTTCAGTTATCTGTCACTTTTTCAATTGATGGATCAACATCAAAATTAAGTATATAGGTTTCTTTTATAATATTGTTTCTGTTAGTAAAAACACCTGGATTTGTCAACCGTTTAAATGATTGATATGGATTATGCATATTATCATATTCATACTCTGTGGTTGTACTTAACTCAGCAATACCATTTGACGCCAGGTTGTATTTTAATCTGCCTGGTAATATTTCCATTATCATCATATTCATAATCCGTGTAACCCGATATTGAGTTCTTATAATACCCTGTTGCTCTTACTATTCTGTCATTCTCATAGAGAAATTCAACGATATTCCGGAGTATTCACTGATGGGCGGATATATGATTTTCGGACTAATTGGCCTCTACCGTTGTATTCCAATGAATGGGAAATGCTTTTTGGCAGTGTTATCAGGATTAACCCATTCTATTCGGTTCATTGCTGCCTCAATGACACTGCTATTACTGCTTGCAATTGAAATGTCCCAATAAAAATCAGATGATATTAACTGATTATTGTTGTTGTAAGTATGCTTCGTATAATGAAATTTGCTTTTTTCTTCACTCACTAAATTTGCTTCATTATACGAATATTCCATACGTAAGTTTCACCGCCTATCAACACTTTGCTTATCAACGGAATATCCGTATTTTCGATAATTATTTGTTTTTCTTTCTTACAGGAAAATAAAGTGAGAAAAATTGCTATTAACAGTGCCGTCTTTTTCATGATACTACTTTTCAGCGTTTGGTTTTATCAAGGTAAGGTTATAGACTTGCAGATCGTTTCCGGTTCCTCTTTGAAAAACTATCTTTTCTCCGGATTGAACCAGTGTATAATCTCCGCTCAACAGGCAGTCAAATTTAATGCCTGTAAGTTCTCCGCACTGGCAATCAGGAACAACAGGTAAAACTGTTGCGTTAAAAGAAATGGTTTTGTTATTTATCCTGTATATCCCTTTGGTTATACAAGGAAATTTTTGATTATATACTCCGCCTGAAGGAACTTCTGAATAGCTACTTCCATCAATGATAATTGCTGTAAAAGTACTTTGTCCCTGATTACTGAAAGAACCTGAATAATATCCGTTAGTCGAAAAAGTATCCAACTTTTTGCATTCCGGAAAAGTAAAGATTAAGGTCAGAATCAATAGTATGATCTTCGTTTTCATATTATCAGGTTCATTGTTAATATTTTTACAACAATAATCAAGCAGTTTCTAACTATCAAAGTTAGAATATTATTGAATGAAAGTCAACTGGAATTTTCCTTTACCTGAATAATTTTTCATCCATCAAATAAAAAGTCGCTAACGTGTTTTCATGGGATCGTTTCTTCTTCAGCTCAGCGATCTAATGGAGGGAAGCTATCAAATGAGAAGAGGCTGTCCGCTTTTGAGACAGCCTCTTCCAATTGATCCTTGAACTGATATCTTATTACTATCCCCTTTTCCATTTAATGCCACAACCAACAGCCTTGGTAGTTTTTACCGCAACCTGTTCGCCTTTAAGAAGAGCATTTACAGCGTCCACAACATACTTCTTATCGGCATGGTCGGGATCATCTGCATTATTATCGATAGCTCCGACATACTCAAGAATAAGCTTGCCGTCTTTTTTTGAAAGTACATATGCATGAGGTGTATTGGTTGCTCCCCACTGCCGGGCAATGTCCTGCGATTCATCATAAAGATATTCGAAAGTAAACCCTTTGCTTTTAGCATATTTCTGCATGTCCTCAAAGGAATCGCCTGGCGAAACACTTTTATCATTACTGTTTATAGCAATCACAGGATAACCTTTACTGCTGAATTGGTCATTCAGGTCAATTATCCTCTGCTGGTATTTCTTTACAACAGGACATGTATTGCAACTGAATACCACAATAAAACCTTTTGCATCTTTAAACTGAGAGAAAGATACCATCTCTCCTTTCACATTCTTCAGGCTGAAGTCAGAAACAACATCGCCTGGTTTATATGGTTCTCCTCCACGGATCAATAGCGTCTGCATGAGAGCTACTGTCAACAATATCACAAACTTCTTCATATTATTATTATTTATTTGATTTTTACTAGAGTAGCGAATTGATATATTTTTTTAACTCAGACTCATTTACCTCACCTGAATGGAAAAATCTTGCTTTAGTTGAGTTGTTCAAAAATAAGGTGGCGGGAATGTCCCCCTGCCACTGTGGATCAACTTTATCGATCCACGAATTATAGTCAAGATCCATCATTACGGCAACGTCAATCGTTATCTTGTTTTTTTGCAGAAACGGGATAAGCTGTTTTTCGATCTGGCTAGGGAAATCGAGACTAATAAGCAGAAACCTAACTTTCGAAGGATCATAAAATTTTGCCATCTTCTCAAATACAGGTATCTCAGAAACACAGGGAGAACACCAGGTCGCCCAGAAGTTAATGACTAACAGCTTGTTCTGAGGATTCTTAAGTATCTTTTCAAGACCCGGTGTTTTAATATACTCAATCTTCTGTCCAAATACCGGAGCGGAAAAAGCAATGAAAGCCATGATTAGAACCAATATAAAATAGCGAAGTCTTTTCATGATAAACCATTTCTGATCTAAACCCCGCTTATAGTCAAATTGTTCACTTCTGAAGTGATGGTGGAAAAACTTTTAACAATATTTAATGCTTAAGGGAAAGCTATACCTTTTGAGACACCTCTTTCATTAGAGCGGGAAAGGGGTATCGAACCCCCGACCCTCAGCTTGGGAAGCTGATGCTCTACCACTGAGCTACTCCCGCAATACATTAAAAAAACTTTCAACTTATGATCAAGGATACCTCTAATTATCCCTGGTTAACATTTAGTTTTAAAGCCTGACAAAAATAATGAATTCATTCATTTCAGCAAATAAATTATTTACGCTTCAAGGCTGGTTGTTCTTTGGCATAATTTTTTGATGGAAACACTAATTCGATGTGATCGCTAAAATAAATTTGATTTTACCTCAAACAAATTTAATTTTGACCAAAGGAGTGTTAATTCAATAAAACTTTAAATCAACATTATTAGCGCCCATAATGGTTAAATTTCCTCAGGTATTCTTTATAAATGAGCAAGGTTGGAATTTTATAAAAAAAAATTACATCTATATATTGAGTATTGTTGCTCTGTTTATTACCGCCTGCTTCTCGATGGGGTATTATCATTTTGATGAACATTTCCAGATACTTGAATTTGCCGGGTTAAAACTAAAGATGACGGTTCCGACTAATCTTCCATGGGAATATGCTTACCACATGAGACCAGCAATACAGCCGGCAATCGTTGTTATGGTTTTTAAGTTTTTCATCGCACTTGGTGTAAATAATCCTTTTACTATAGCATTTGTATTACGAATATTATCAGCGTCAGTATCATTTACAGGCATGTATTTGATATACAAAGCCTTTTATAAATCAATATCATATGACACTTTGAAGTTATGGTTCTCAATGTTATCATTTTTCTTGTGGTTTATGATTTTTGAGAATGTCAGATTTTCATCTGAAAATTGGTCAGGAAGTATATTTCTGATAGCATTCTCGCTCCTCTATATCAATCAATCGAAAGGGAAAAGATTTTTTTTCTGTATTGGATTGCTTTTAGGGCTCTCTTTTCTATTCAGGTACCAGACAGGTCTGCTTATCGGAGGACTTATAATCTGGCATCTTCTGATTAAAAAAAACATTGAAAATACTGTCTTTCTGATATTGGGTATTATTTTTCTTTTTGGAGCAGGAATATTGATCGACAGATGGTTTTATGGCAACTGGACACTGACCACCTGGAATTATTTTAACCAGAATATCCTACACAATAGGGTCACCGATTTCGGAATTCGTCCCTGGTGGTACTATCTGGAAAGAATATTTGTCGAGGGAATACCTCCGTTCAGCCTGATTTACATTGCCGGCTTCATGTGTTTTTTCATTTATAAAAGGAAGGATATTTTGACCTGGACACTTCTGCCTTTTTTAGTAATTCACTTCATCATCGGGCATAAAGAAATCCGTTTCCTGTTTCCGATAATTGGTTTCTTACCGATAATTATTGTTAAATCGGTTGTGATCATTCAGGAACGTTGGAAAGTGGCATTCTATGAACTTAAACCTGTTAAGATATTCGTAAAACTGTTCTGGGCTGTGAATCTTATTTTCCTGATCATAATCGCGTTTACCCCTGCCGATAGTCAGATATCACTTTATAGAAAAGTTTATTCTGATTATGAAAGTCCGGCTACAATGTACTATATAGCAGATAACCCTTATAACCGGGTGTTGGATATTAATTTTTATAAGAGAGCTGATCTTGAAATTGTAAAAATTGACTCGGTCGGTAAATTAGATTTTATTGCAGGCAGGAGACAGCTATTTGCAACAAAAGATAAAAACATTTTGAATGATCTGAAAACAAGGAAAAGGCTGGTTTATTCATCATTTCCCGATTGGATAAGGATCTTCAATGTTAATAACTGGATGGCAAGAACTAATTGCTGGTATGTATATGAACTATATTAAGTAGTCATACCGGATGTGGAAGTAGAGCCTCCAATGGGACTCGAACCCACGACCTGCTCATTACGAATGAGCTGCTCTACCAGCTGAGCTAAGGAGGCATTTTTTTAACTTTCGCAAAGATAACAGAAGAAATAAATTGAAATAGTAGAAATGGATGTAAATAAAACTGAAATGAAAAGAAATGTATAGAAATGTATAGAAATGTATAGAAATGTATAGATATTGAGTAGTTGGCTATTTCAACTTCATTTCAACATATTTCGACATATATCAACTTCATTTCTAATTAACTATAGCTAAGCTTCGAGTTTCTCCAACCTTCTAAGCAGCGGCGGATGAGAATAATGAAAAAATACATAAGCCGGATGCGGCATCATATTTGAAAGATTTTTTACCGTAAGCTTTTTTAGCGCTTCCGCAAGTATCTCCGGTTTGTAATTTTCTTTTACGAACCTGTCAGCCGCAAATTCGTTTCTTCGTGAAACATAATTTGTCAGCATTCCTATTATGAGAGACACAGGGCTATAAAGAATTCCAAACACAATCAATCCAAGGTGGAAGCTGCTGTTTTTTGACCCTAATGCCTGAGAGAGCGATGGGCTGTTTACCACAACGGAGAGAAGAAAAAGCATTAAGCCTGAGATAATAACAGAAAATAGCAGACTTAGTAATACATGCTTCTTCTTATAATGACCGATCTCATGAGCAAGAACTGCAACTATTTCTTCTTCTGAAAGTTCCTTTTGTAATGTATCATACAGAACTATTCTTTTCTTGGGACCAAATCCCGAAAAATAAGCATTTGCCTTGGTGCTCCTTTTTGAACCATCAATAACATAAATGTTTCTGAGTCTGAAGCCTGTTTTTTGAGAAAAAGCCTCGATTTGTGTTCTTAATGATCCTTCCTCAAGCGGGATCTGCTTGTTGAACAGAGGAACTATCAACTCGGAATAAAAAAGATTTATAAAAACGGAAAAAACCGTAATTAATCCCCATGCATAAAGCCAGAAATTTTTTCCGGTTTTATAGTAGAACCATGTGATTAGTCCCAGCACCGGGATCCCAACAAGAAGTGCAATAAACCACGATTTAATATGGTCAGTTATGAATGTTCGTAAAGTCATGGTATTGAATCCATACTTCTTTTCTATTATAAAAGTATCGTAAAAGCTGAATGGTATGTTGATAAGGTCAGAGGCGAAACCTATTATTCCGAAAAAAACCAGAGAGATAATAACCGCATTCATGCTTATTGTCCTGGCAAGATTATCAACCAGTGCAAAACCTCCTGCAATGATCATGATCAGGATAACGGCAAGATTAAAAGTTGATGACCAGAATGACAATCTTTTGTTATCTTTTTCATATAGCTGCGTTTTCCTGTACTCTTCCCCGTCGCAGATACCTTTCAGTTTTTCCGGAAGGGTATCTGACCACATCGATGAATTAAGATGATTAAGATATCTTTCGATAATAAAACCCGTTATTGGTATTATCAGAATCAGGAAGAAAATAGTGTTGTGCATTTATCAGCAGTCTATAAAAAAAGAAGCAGGGCGCCCTTTTAAAATAAGTGTGGAATAAATATGTCTCGCTGCATTTCCTCGTGCTAGAAAGGATAGGCGCCCTGCGGTTCAGTAAAGATAATAAATATTTTTAAGTTAACATGCCTCCACAGACATGAATTGTTTGTCCGGTTACATAGGAAGATAAATCCGAAGCGAGAAACAAAGCTGTATTTGCCACATCCTCAGGAGTTCCGCCACGTTTCAAAGGTATTTTATTTGCCCAATCATTTTTTATGTCTTCAGGTAATTTCTCTGTCATCTCTGTAAGAATAAAACCGGGAGCAATAGCATTGCATCTTATATTTCTTGATCCGACTTCTTTTGCAACACTCTTTGTAAATCCGAGAATTCCAGCTTTTGAAGCAGAGTAGTTGCTCTGTCCGGCATTTCCTGAAACTCCAACCACAGAACTCATATTAATGATTGAACCACTTTTTTGTTTTATCATGGTCATCAGAACGGCTTTTGTCAGATTAAATACCGACTTGAGGTTAACAGCTATTACAGAATCCCATTGATCCTCGGTCATCCTCATCAGCAAAGTATCTCTGGTTATTCCGGCGTTATTTACAAGTATATCTATCCGTGTGAAATCTTTCACTACTTCATCGATAACACGTTGAGAATCCTCGAATTTTGCGGCATTTGAAACATATCCCTTTGCCTTAACTCCAAGTTCACTCCAATTTCTTTGATAGTTGTTTGAAACTCCTCATCATCCACTATATTTGTTATTGCAATGTCACATCCTTCGAGCGCAAATCGCACTGCAATTGCCTTGCCTATTCCTCTTGATGCTCCGGTTATAAGAGCTGTTTTTCCTTCGAAGTAATCCCATATCAGTAAAATGTTTAAAATTATTTTTTTAAGTCGAGGGCTCTTTTAACAGTTATGCCTATATCTGCCGGTGATTGAACAACATGTATCCCGCATTTTCTCATTATTTCCATCTTTGCGGCTGCAGTATCGTTTTTTCCACCTATGATAGCACCTGCATGGCCCATTCTGCGACCTTTCGGAGCAGTTTGTCCGGCTATAAATCCAATGACAGGTTTTGTTCCATTGTCCCTGATCCATTCAGCAGCTTCATTTTCCATGTTGCCACCGATCTCTCCTATGATAACAATTGCTTCAGTCTGAGGATCATCCATCATAAGTTTTACTGCATCCAGAGTGGTCGTCCCAATTATAGGATCTCCCCCTATCCCTATGCCGGTCGATTGTCCGAAACCTTGCTTTGTTACCTGGTCCACTGCTTCATAAGCAAGTGTGCCTGACCGTGATATTATTCCAATACTTCCTTTTTTATGAATGAATCCGGGCATAATACCGACTTTTGACTCACCGGGGGTAATGATACCCGGACAATTTGGTCCTATAAGCCTGCATGGCCTCGATTTAAGATATTCTTTTACCATAACCATGTCAGATACTGGGATTCCTTCTGTAATGGCAACAATAAGTTTGATACCGGCATTTGCGGCTTCCATTATTGCATCTGCCCCGACTGCCGGTGGCACGAAGATTATTGAGACATCTGCAGAAGTCTCAGCCACAGCTTCCCTTACCGTATTAAATACTGGCAGGTTCAGATGCAACTGCCCCCCTTTGCCTGGTGTGACTCCTCCAACCACTTTTGTTCCATATTCTATCATCTGGGTAGCATGAAAGGTTCCCTCACGTCCGGTAAAGCCCTGAACTAAGACTCTTGAATTCTTATTTAACAAAATACTCATAAACTGAGGTATTAAATAGTGCATAAATCATATTTTCAAAATTACCTAATAATTCCCGGTTAACGGATATAAAGAAATGATAATTATCACAATTTAATGTTGTATGGTGCGCGTTGCATGTTGCAGGGTATATTTAATTTTTTGTATGTTTCATCATGCACCCTGCACCATGCACCCTGCATCATTCTCTAAGCTTATTGTCCTCACACTTCACAATTCACTCCTCACTCCTGTTTTAAAATAAGTTTCATACATTTGCTGCATACGGAATATCAGTATATGACCAGATCAGAAGAAACAATATGTGCGCCTGCAACTACCATTGGCGGGGCAATTGCAGTTATCAGAATCAGTGGTCCCGACAGTCTGAATATTTGCGATAAGATATTCTTTCCTTTAGATAACAGTATTAAACTTATTGATCAAAAGGGATATACGGTAGTATTTGGGGAAATACGTTCAGGCGATATTCTCATCGACGAAGTGCTTCTGACCATTTTCAGGGCTCCTCACTCCTACACAGGAGAAAACTCTGTTGAGATTTCATGCCATGCCTCACCATACATAATCAGGAAAATTCTTGAATTGTTGATTATTAATGGAGCCATCTCTGCAAAACCGGGTGAGTTCACTCAAAGAGCATTTTTCAACGGAAGAATAGATCTATCTCAGGCTGAAGCAGTAGCCGACATTATCGCTTCTAAGACCAGTGCATCTCATAAAATAGCACTAAATCAGATGCGGGGTGGATTCTCAGCAGAGATAAGCAGGATAAGATCCGAATTGCTGAATTTTGCCTCATTAATTGAACTTGAACTGGATTTTGGAGAGGAAGATGTTGAGTTCGCTGACAGGAAAGAACTTAAAGCTATTATTGCGGTAGTTAAAGAGCTTACTGACAGATTAGCAACTTCGTTCAGACTTGGGAATGTCCTGAAAAATGGTATCCCGGTTGCTATTGTAGGGAAACCTAATTCGGGCAAGTCTACTCTTTTAAATTGCCTGTTGATGGAGGAAAGGGCAATTGTCTCAGAAATACCTGGGACCACACGGGATACGATAGAGGATACCATAGTAATTGAGGGCATAGAATTCAGGTTTATCGATACTGCGGGACTTCGGGAAACTTCTGATGTTATTGAGACACTGGGTATTAAAAAGACACATGAGAAGATAAACCAGGCTTCAGTAATACTGTTGATTGACGAAATATCCGATCCTGCTGAATCCATCAATAAGCGGGCACAGTCAATCAGAAAGATGATCAGAGAATCGGATAAGCGTTTAATTATTCTGATCAATAAAATCGACACAGCTTCAGTTGATCGTCAATCAGAACTTGCAAAAGAGATCATCCTGGAAGAAAATGACACACTTCTTTTTATATCCGCAAAAGAGAAAAAAGGCCTTGACGATCTTCGGTCGGGACTAACTGATGCTGCAGTAAAGAAAAAGTTAAGTTCAGATGATGTAATAATCACGAATATAAGACATTATGAAGCTCTGATCCGAGTTTCTGAGAGCCTGGGAAGAGTTATGTCAGGGTTAGACGATCAAATCCCTGAAGACCTTATAGCTATAGATATAAGACAGGCAATCCACTATCTTGGTGAAATATCAGGTGAGATCACATCTGATGAAATACTCAGCAACATCTTCAGGAATTTCTGTATCGGAAAGTAACCACAAATAACGAAACAAAGATCCATCCGACCAGGTCCTGATAATGACATTACTTATAGGTAATCTTTGAGAAGCCGTAATTCCTTCAGTTTAATAAATGCTGAATTTGTACGTTTGCATTATACATAAACATATACCTTTGACTCCGATAAACAATCAATTGATGAAACTGAATTTTTGCAGTCTTAGCAGCGGAAGCAGCGGAAATTGTTATTATCTGGGTAACGAATTCCATGGCATATTGATCGATGCCGGAATTTCAGCAAGTTCAATTCGTAAATTTCTGAGGGATATGGATATTTCCATGCAGAGTATAATGGGTGTCCTGATATCACACAATCACATAGATCACATCAGAGGATTGGAAGTGCTCACTAGGAAGAACAGCCTTCCGGCATTCACAACCCATACAATCTGGAGAAGCATTCTCTCTCCTCAAAAGAATATATCACGGGACTGTATCCGTGAAATTGGTTTACAACAGAAGTTTCATCTGGCAGGTTTTGACATCGAAGCATTCCCGGTTTGTCATGATGCTCCTGAAACTATTGGGTTCCACATTTGTGCAGGCGATAAGAAAATCACCATTGCTACCGATCTTGGACATATTTGCCAGACAGCTGCCCCGTATATTAAGGAGGCTAATTTGCTTGTCATTGAGTCAAATTACGATGAGCAGATGCTTATGAATGGCAGTTACCCATATTATCTAAAAAAAAGGATACAATCGGACCATGGACATTTGGGAAATCTGCAAACCTCGGTTTTTCTTGCAGAAGTTATAAATGATAATCTCAGGCATATCTGTCTTGCTCACCTTAGTAAAAACAATAATACTCCGGAAAAAGCGCTTCATACGCTGCAACAGACTTTTTCGGAGAGGGGTATTAACCTGAATGGTAAGCACCGGATATCGGTTTTGAACCGTAATTCACCCACCGGGATGATAAGATTGGTCGAATAAATTTGGAATCGACGACCTTGTAAGGCAGGACAAAATCATTCACTTCATAAAAAGTAGTAATTATGTAACTTCTTTCAAGATTTATATAACACTTATATCCTGTTAATTACATAAAATTGGAGCTTTATTTAAAAGATGCTAAACAGAATCCGACAACTGTTTTCAAATCTCATTTGTTTAAGTAAAATAATAGTTTAATTTTCTATAAAAGTTTTGTAATACATGAAGATAGGGCCTTCTATTATCAATGATTCATTGCTCCGTTTGAAATCCCATCTCTGGGAAAATGACCTTTCACAAAAATACGCCGATGGACTACCCCCTATGCGATCGGAATTATTCAGCGCCGAACAGATGGAGCAACATGGCAAAACGCTGGCAGGGTTACATATCCTCGGACCAAGAGTCGAACCTGACCAGCAATTGCTTTCCCGCCTTTCAGAAAATGAAGCAATACTGCTTGATGTACATGATCTTATATCAGAAGCAGTAAAAGCCAATCGTCAAATCACGCCAGCAGGTGAATGGCTGCTTGATAATTTTTATCTGATTGAAGAGCAGATTCGTACCGGAAGAAAACATTTACCAAAAGGTTATAGTAAGGAGTTACCCCGGTTACTTAATGGTCCGTCGGCCGGACTTCCCCGTGTTTACGATATTGCAAAAGAAATAATATCTCATGGAGAGGGTCATATAGATCCTGAAAGCCTGCGCAGGTTTGTATCTGCATATCAAACAGCCACTACACTAAAGCTGGGCGAATTATGGGCTATTCCCATAATGCTGAGGTTGGCTCTTATTGAGAATCTTCGACGCATTGCAGTCAGGGTAGCCTCCGGTAGAATTGACAGGAACCTTGCTGATTCCTGGGCTGACAAGATGACCCGGATAGCAGAAAAGGATCCAACGAGCCTGATCCTGGTAATCGCCGATATGGCAAGGTCTGACCCTCCTATGTCAACATCTTTCGTTTCCGAATTTGTCCGGCGTTTGCAGGGACAAAGTCCGGCTCTGGCATTTCCATTGACATGGATTGAACAGCGGCTTTCCGAATCAAATCAGACAACTGTTCAGTTGATTCAGTTTGAAAATCAGCAACAAGCTGCAGATCAGGTATCTATCAGTAACAGCATTGGCAGTCTTCGTTTCCTTAGTGCTTTGGACTGGCGTGAGTTCGTTGAATCTATGAGCCATGTGGAACAACTTCTTCACGATGATCCTGCCCAGGCATATATCTCCATGGATTTTAATACCCGTGACCATTATCGTCATGTTATAGAAAAGATGGCCAAAAAATGCAGCTTTTCTGAAATTGAAGTGGCACGTAAATCTTTGGAACTTGCAAAAAACGGAGCTGAATTGAATGGTCCGGAAGACCGTACTGCCCATGTCGGTTTTTACCTGATCGGTAAAGGTCTGCATCAGCTTGAACGCCTTATAAAATTAAAATATACTTTATCCTCGATATGTAAAAAAACCTTTCTCCGGTTTCCCTTGTTTTTCTATCTGGGTTCAATTGTATTGTTGACATTGACCCTCAGCTTGGGAATATTAGAAAAAGCCCATAGTGACGGAATTGGAAACTGGCTGTTCTTAGCATTGGGTTTACTGCTGACCTTGTGTACAAGTTATATATCGATTGCTTTTGTGAACTGGCTGGTCACACTTTTTATAAAACCCAACCCATTGCCACGGCTTGATTTCTCAAAAGGTATCCCGCAAGGAATCCCGATCGCTGGTAGTTGTTCCCACAATGCTCTTAAGCGCTCAAAATATTGAAGATCTGGCAGAAGCATTGGAGGTGCGTTTTCTGGCAAATCAGGATAAAAATTTACATTTCGGATTATTGACTGATTTTAAAGATGCAAAACAGGAAAAATCAGAGGAAGATGATCAGCTTATTCAACTGATCAGTAAAAAAATTACGGATCTGAACGGAAAATATCCAGGGGAAAACAATGATAAATTTTTCCTTTTTCACCGTCCACGAAAATGGAATCCCAGAGATCATATCTGGATGGGTTATGAACGAAAAAGAGGGAAATTATCTGATCTCAATTCCCTGTTGTGTGGGGGACCTGAAAACGTTTTTTCCACGATCATTGGCAATACTTCTGTTTTAAAAGAAATCAGGTATGTAATTACACTTGATACCGATACGCAGTTGCCTCGTGATTCAGCGCGACAATTTATTGGCGCCATGGCACATCCTCTCAACAAGCCAAAATACGATATAAAAAAACACCGGGTAACAGATGGATACAGCATTCTTCAGCCCAGGGTCGCAGTAAGTTTAACAGGAACAAACCGGTCGAGGTATGCAAAGCTGTTCGGCAGCGAACCCGGCATAGATCCCTATACACGTGCCATATCTGACGTATACCAGGATCTGTTCGGCGAAGGATCATTCATAGGCAAGGGAATCTATGATGTTGATATGTTTGAACAGACCCTGAAGGATCGGTTTCCGGAAAACAGAATTCTGAGTCACGATCTTCTGGAGGGTTGTTATGCCCGGTCGGGATTGTTAAGCGATGTTCTTCTGTTTGAGGAGTACCCTGCAAGTTACAAGTCAGATGTTAACCGCCGATCGCGTTGGATAAGGGGCGATTGGCAATTGATCCCCTGGTTATTCCCAATTTTACCCAAGCTGAATGGTTCATCCCGGAAAAACCCTTTGTCTCTTTTATCATGGTGGAAAATTCTGGATAACCTGAGGCGCAGTCTCATTCCTTTAGCTCTGACATTACTTCTGTTATCAGGCTGGACCATTTTATCATCACCGTGGTTCTGGACTCTGGTGGTGATGGGAATAATATTGATTCCTTCATTGATTATTTCCGTTGTTTATATATTTCAAAAACCGGAGGAAGTTCTTCTTCGGCAACATCTGCTGGCAGTTGGACAATCGGCTGCCAGGCAATTTTACCAGGCCGTATTCATGCTGGTAAGTCTTCCATATGAAGCGTATTATAGTACGCATGCTTTATTGCGAACATGCTGGAGATTGATCATCTCAAAAAAACGGCTTCTCGAATGGAACTCTGCAACAAGAGAAGAATACCACAGCAGGTTTGAATTTATTAAATCATATCAGATCATGTGGATATCTCCAATTAGTGCAATACTCTCTGCTACCTGTCTTTCTATTTTATATCCTCTGACTCTGGTAATGGTATGGCCAATTATTGGGTTATGGTTTCTTTTTCCGGTTATTGCCTGGTGGATCAGCCGGCCTATTCTCCCTCATATAGCAAAGCTGACTGACAAACAATATCGCTTTCTCAGGGAATTATCCCGAAAAACATGGTCATTTTTTGAAACGTTTGTTGGTAATGATGATAATTGGCTGCCCCCTGATAATTTTCAGGAACATCCAATCTCAGTAATAGCGCACCGGACATCGCCTACAAATATAGGCCTCTCACTTCTGGCTAATCTGTCGGCACATGATTTCGGTTACATCCATACCGGTGAGCTTCTCGACCGGACTTCTAATGCTTTCAACACAATGAGCTCGCTTGAAAGATACCAGGGACATTTCTTTAACTGGTACGATACTCAATCTCTGAAACCATTGAGGCCTGCGTATGTTTCCATCGGTTGACAGCGGAAACCTTGCGGGTCACCTCCTGACTCTTGTGCAGGGACTTCTCCCGTTGCCTGAACAATTAATACTGGGACCACGGCTTTTTGAAGGGATAAATGATACATTACAAATTCTTATTAAGCAGGCAGGGAAATCAATACCTGACCAGATTGTTCAATTCGGGAAATATCTGAATGCAATTTTAAGGGAACCGCCAGTTACACTTGTATATTTGCGTAAATGTCTGGAAAAACTTTCAGCATCTTCTGCTGAAGTAGTCAATGCTTTAACTAGCGTTACAGATGAACAATATGCAACCTGGGCAAATAACCTTTCAAGGCAATGTCAGGGAGCACTTGATGAATTAATATATCTGTCTCCATGGATGGCACATCCGTTTGCCAAGGAAATACTGGACAAATATCCGGATATTGATACTATTCCTACGTTACGCGAAATCGTCAAAACCGATTTTGAAGGATTTTCCTTTGATGGTCATCTGTCTTCCAATGAGGAGTATTCCGAAGTACCTCAAATGATTGATGAGTTTAAAAATCTTTTCAGAAAAGCTATTGATCATGCAGGAGAAAGGATTGAGCTTATCGAAGCTCTCGTGAGGCAGGCAGAAGAATTTGCGAACATGGATTATAGTTTTCTTTACGATAAATCTACTCATTTACAAACTGTTGGATACAATGTAGAAGACCGGCGACACGATCCAAGTTATTATGATTTATTGGCATCGGAAGCAAGATTGTCGAGTTTTGTGGCGATTGCTCAGGACCAGATACCACAGGAAAGTTGGTTTGCACTGGGGCGTCTCCTGACAACAATTGATGGTGAACCAATTCTTCTTTCATGGAGTGGTTCGATGTTTGAGTACCTTATGCCTCTTATTGTTATGCCTGAATATGAAAACAGTTTACTTTATCAGACCTGTAAATCAGCAGTTAGAAGGCAAATCGAATATGGAAAATTAAGAGGAGTGCCGTGGGGTATTTCGGAATCGGGATATAATAGTGTTGATGTTCTGCAAAATTATCAGTACCGTGCATTTGGAGTGCCTGGGCTCGGGCTCAAAAGAGGACTTTCTGAAGATCTGGTTATTGCACCCTATGCAACAGCGCTTGCCCTGATGGTCATGCCTGAGGAAGCATGCGCTAATCTTGAACGGCTTGCCAGTGACGGGTTTATGGGGAAATTTGGTTTTTATGAGGCTATAGATTATACGCCGGTACGTCTGCCAAGAGGGCAGTCTAAGGCTGTTATAAAGTCTTTTATGGCTCATCACCAGGGGATGAGTTTTCTATCTCTGGCTTATGTTCTGACAGATCGCCTGATGCAAAAGAGGTTTGAGTCTTATCCTTTATTCCAGGCAACCTTACTATTGCTTCAGGAAAAGATACCGAGGGCTACAACATTCTTTTCACATACGGCAGGTATTACAAATGTTCGTCCTGCCGGTAATAATCAGGAGGCACCTCTTCGTGTATTTAATACTCCTGATACACCATTTCCGGAAGTCAATTTATTGTCAAACGAGGGCAGATACAGAGTTATGATTACAAATGCCGGCGGTGGATACAGCCGTTGGAAAGACCTTGACGTGACGCGTTGGCGTGAAGACACCACTCAGGACAATTGGGGAGCTTTTTGTTATATACGTGATGCCGAAAATGGAAATTTCTGGTCAGCTACATATCAACCTACACTTCATCTGCCCGATAAATATGAAGCGATATTTTCAAAAGGCCGTGCAGAATTTCGCCGTCGCGATTTCGATATTGACACACATACAATAGTTGTGGTGTCACCAGAAGACGACATTGAATTGCGAAGGATTCATCTTTCTAACCGGACACGGACAAAAAGGATTATCGATATTACCAGTTATGCGGAAGTTGTTCTGGCGCCTCATGGAGATGATTTAGCTCATCCTGCGTTCAGTAATCTTTTTGTTCAGACAGAAATCATCTATCAGCGACAGGCAATTCTATGTACCCGGCGGCCCAGGTCAATAGAAGAGCATTCACCATGGATGTTTCACCTGATGGCAGTTCATCAGGCTGAAATCAGTGATATTACCTATGAAACAGACAGGATGCAATTCATTGGACGCGGAAACACTCTTGTGGCACCGGATGCAATGACAGATACTAAACCCCTTTCAGGAAGTCAGGGTTCGGTACTCGACCCGGTTGCTGCAATTCAATATAAAATAATTCTTGAACCTGAAGGGTCAGCTATAATTGATATTGTGACCGGAATTGGTGAATCACGCGAGGCAGCATTAAATCTTGTAGAAAAGTACCAGGATAAGCAAATTGCGAACAGGGTTTTTGAACTTGCATGGACACACAGCCAGGTAGTATTGCGACAGATTAACGCAAGCGAATCGGACGCTCAGTTATATGGCCGGCTTGCCAGTTCTGTTATCTTTGCAAATTCTTCATTGCGTGCAGACCCGAGCCTCCTTATTAAAAATCGTCGTGGACAATCCGGCTTGTGGGGCTATTCCATTTCAGGTGATCTGCCGATAGTGCTTCTGCAAATTGAAGATCCGGCCAATATTAATCTTGTACGTCAACTCGTTCAGGCACATGCATACTGGAGATTAAAAGGATTAGCAGTCGATCTGGTGATCTGGAATGAAGATCATGCAGGTTACCGTCAGTTGCTCCAGGAACAGATCATCGGGTTAATTGCAGCAGGAATTGAAGCTAATATTATTGACCGGCCAGGTGGAATATTTGTCCGCTCTGCGGACCAGATATCAATAGAGGACAGAATTCTTTTCCAAACAGTTGCCCGGGCTATAATAAGCGATACACGGGGAGCTTTGGAAGATCAGATCAAACGGCGTGGCTTTGTAAAAACACCATTTGTGCGTTTCAAACCCACCCGTACCTATAAGCCTAATCCACAATCGAGATGAAGTGTTGCCGAGACCAGACCTGATTTTTTACAATGGTATTGGAGGCTTTACATCAGACGGAAGGGAATATGTAATTACAACTACGAAAAACAAATTAACACCGGCACCCTGGGTAAATGTGTTGGCAAACCAGGGTTTCGGAACAGTAATTTCCGAGAATGGGATGGCATATACCTGGGCTGAAAATTCCCATGAGTATCGCCTTACACCATGGTATAACGATCCTGTAACCGATTCGAGCGGAGAAGCCATGTATATTCGAGATGAAGAGACAGGTCACTTCTGGTCTCCTGTACCTTTAACCAACAGTGAATCAAAACTATATCTGAGCAGGCATGGATTTGGCTATAGTGTATTTGAACACAACGAAGGAGGAATAATTACTGAGCTCTGGGTTTATGTTGCTGTAGATGCCTCAATTAAGTTTTCGGTATTGAAAGTGAGAAACGAGTCGGGACGATCGTGCAAATTGTCGGCGATAAGTTACGTGGAATGGGTATTAGGCGATTTGCGGCACAAAACTGCCATGCATGTTAATACAAGCGTCGATTTAAACGAAAGTGTTATATATGCAGTAAATCCATATAATCCTGAGTCGCCGAAGCGGGTTGCATTTCTTCAGACTGACGATAAATCGTGCTCCATTACCTGCGACAGAACAGAATTTATCGGACGCAACGGTACATTGAAAAATCCCTCTGCAATGTCAAGTTCGCGTCTTTCAGGAAAGAGTGGAGTAGCTCTTGACCCTTGCGCAGCAATTCAGGTACCTTTTGATCTTGCCCCGGGACAAAGACGCGAAATAATATTCAGGCTTGGCACAGGACGGAATCTGGAGGATGCCAGCAACATTATAAATAGTTTTCGCGGATCAGACCTTGCATATGCTGCCCTCGAATCTGTCTGGCACTATTGGAGCCTTACTCTTGGTTCTGTGCAGATAGAAACACCTGATCTGTCACTGAATGTCCTGGCTAACGGATGGCTTTTATATCAAACTCTGGCTTGTCGGATTTGGGCACGCAGCGGATATTATCAATCGGGAGGAGCATTTGGTTTTCGTGATCAGTTGCAGGATGTAATGGCTTTAATTCATACCAAACCAAATATCCTGAGGGAGAATCTTATTCTTTTTGCAAGCCGGCAATTTCAGGAAGGAGATGTCCAGCACTGGTGGCACCCACCTGCCGGAAGAGGTGTTCGTACTCATTGTTCAGACGATTACCTCTGGTTACCCCTGGCTACAAGCCGTTATGTAATATCTACCGGAGATACGGGAGTTCTGGATGAATCAATTCATTTTCTGGAAGGACGGCTGGTAAACGCTGAAGATGATTCCTATTACGATCTTCCAAACCTGTCAGAAGAAAAAAGTACATTATACGAACATTGTAAACTATCCATCATGCATGGCCTTAGTTTTGGTGATCATGGTCTACCTCTGATCGGTACCTGCGACTGGAATGATGGCATGAATAAAGTTGGAAACCTGGGCAAAGGGGAAAGCGTCTGGCTGGGCTTTTTTCTTTATGATGTTCTGAAACAGTTTATCAATTGTAGCTGAAGCAAAAAATGACCTGAACTTTGTTGAACTCTGCAGGAAAGCAGCAAAGAAAATACAACTGAATATTGAAAAAAATGGATGGGATGGCGAATGGTACCGGCGTGCATATTTCGACAATGGTTTACCGCTTGGATCGGCAAGTAATGAGGAATGCCAGATTGATTCTATCTCTCAGAGCTGGTCGGTGCTTTCAGGTGCCGGAGACAGTGATAGATCCAGGATTGCTATGGAATCTGTGAATAAAAGACTTGTCCGGCGTGAAGATTCGTTGGTTCAGCTACTGGACCCTCCTTTTGATAAATCGGATTTGAATCCCGGCTATATAAAAGGATACGTTCCCGGAGTAAGGGAAAATGGAGGTCAGTATACCCATGCAGCTATTTGGGCAGCTATGGCATTCTCAAAACTGGGAGACAGTAAGAAGGCATGGGAAATTTTAACTTTGATCAATCCAGTTAATCATGCCAAAACTCCTGAAGAAGTTGCCAGGTACAAAGTTGAACCATATGTTATTGCTGCTGATGTCTATGCCCTGTCGCCCCATATTGGCCGGGGTGGATGGACCTGGTACACAGGATCGGCCGGCTGGATGTACCGGCTGATTGTCGAATCGTTACTTGGATTAAGGCTTGAAATTGATAAATTATATATTGAACCGTGTCTTCCCTCCGATTGGGTTTCTTTTAAGATTCATTACCGGTACAGGGAAACAATTTACCGGATTACTTTAACTCAGCTTCACGAAAAGGTAAGCAAACAAACTATAATACTTGATGGTGTTGCGAGTCAGAATAGGTTTATCAGCTTAGTTGACGACCGTAAGGAACATCTTGCAGAAATTAAACTATATGTTTTGAGCGACCAGGCGAAATGAAATAAGTCGGCCGTTATTCAAGGAATTTCACCTAATATAAATAATTTAGCAATTATTATATTTATATATAAATAATATGGAGATTCTATGAAAACTAAGAAAGTTTTTCTTCGTCAAATGCAATACATGATTGCATTTTTATTTGGAATTTTATTTCCCCATTCTCCTATTTTGGGCCAGATTCCAATATATTCTCCTGACAGGAATCAGGAATTGCTAAATGAACCCTTTGACATCAGCGGTGATTTTCGAAATTTTTCAAATACATATTATTTAGCTGATAGCCTTTCCTCTTTCGATCCGAAGACTGGTAAAGGTGAGGTTACATACAGGCGTTATGAATATATTACACGGGAGGCATTTAATAACATGATGGGAGTATTGGGACCTGTTGAGCCAAATGAGTTTCCGACAGGTGAATATGCCGGCTCACCCTCCCTCCCCTTTTCGATTGAGTTTATTTCACCACGCACAATACGGTTAAAGACCAGCTCCCGTTTCCAGGTAAAACCAGACAAAGAATCACTTATGCTTGTCAATGGCAAGGCTCCGCATGACAATAGTTCCTGGAAATACAAGAAGATTGATGGCGGCTTTAACTATACGAGTCCTTTTGGTTCGGTCACTATTACACAATCTCCATGGCGCGTTGAAATATGTGATGCTGCAGGAAAATCGCTCACACATACTATTCATAATGCTGATGGCGCAGAAACATTTATGCCAATATTGCCTTTTTCATTTGTGCGCAGAGCATCTGATTATTCCACAAGCATGTCTGCTGTTTTTTCTTTATCGCCTGATGAAAAAATATTTGGTTGCGGTGAGTCATTCACTGAATTTAATAAGAGAGGTCAGAAAGTTGTTTTATGGACTGACGATGCCAATGGAGCTCAGAATGAGGCAATGTACAAACCTATCCCATTCTTTATGAGCAATCGCGGATATGGTGTATTCATGCATACATCATCCCCTATTACATGCGATTTTGGAAAGTATTACAGCGGTATCTATTCACTTTTGATTGGAGACGACGAGGCTGATATTTTTATTTTTCTTGGTGAACCGAAAGATATCCTGAATGAATACACAAACCTGACAGGAAAAGCTGAAATGCCACCATTATGGTCTTTTGGATTCTGGATGAGCCGGATCACTTACTTCTCTGAAGCCGATGGACGTGAAGTCACAAAGAAACTCAGGGAGAACAAAATCCCGAGCGATGTTCTGCATTTCGATACCGGCTGGTTTGAGAAAGACTGGAGATGCGATTATCAATTCTCAAAAACACGTTTTACCGATGCTGCTAAAATGATGGCTGATTTTAAGAAAATGGGGTTCCAGACAAGCCTTTGGCAATTGCCCTATTTTGTACCTAAAAACACTTTATTTCCTGAAATCATTGCAAAGGGTCTTTTTGTAAAAGACGCAAAAGGCAATTTGCCATATGAGGATGCTGTTCTCGATTTTTCAAATCCTGCTACTGTAAGCTGGTACCAGGATAAAATTGCGGGATTATTGAAACAGGGTGTCGGTGTTATAAAGGTAGATTTTGGTGAAGCTGCACCGAAAAATGGTCTGTATTTTTCAGGTCAAACAGGATTCTACGAACATAATCTCTATCCCCTGCGATACAATAAAGCTGTAGCTGAAATTACAAAACAGATAACAGGAGAGACCATTATCTGGGCACGGAGTGCCTGGGCCGGAAGTCAGCGGTATCCTCTTCATTGGGGAGGTGACGCTGAAAATACCAACACTGCGATGGCAGCTACATTGAGAGCCGGGTTGTCTTTTGGTCTCAGCGGATTTTCATTCTGGTCTCATGATATAGGTGGATTTGTCAGTAAAAAACCAGAGGACATTTATCGTCGCTGGACCCCGTTCGGAATGTTAACTTCCCATACCCGCAGTCATGGTGCTCCGCCTACTGAACCGTGGGAATATGGTGAAGATTTCATGAATGCATTCCGTCTTGCCGATAATATGAGATATGAACTCATGCCTTACATTTATTCTCAGGCTAAAGACTGTAGCGAACGCGGTCTTCCGATGTTACGTGCTCTTTTTATTGAATATCCTGATGATCCGGGTTCCTGGCTGATTGATGATGAATATCTTTTTGGTTCTGATATGCTGGTGGCTCCGCTGCTTGAAAATGTTACAAAAAGGGATGTTTATCTGCCTCCGGGACAATGGATAGACTATCAGACAGGAAAAGCATATTCCGGAGGCTGGCATATCATAGAAGCAGGAAAAATTCCAATTGTAGCACTGGTTCGTGAAGGTTCTGTAATACCACACATTGCACTTGCTCAGTCTACAGCTCAGATGGATTGGTCAAAACTCGACCTTATTGTTTATGCCACAGATTCACAGAAGGTAAATGGTCTGATCTGTCTGCCATCGGATAAAGTGCTGCATAAGATAACTCTGGTTAAGAAAAATGGCAGCTTTTTGCTTGAAACTGATCCGTTTGCCGGGAAAGTAACATGGAAAATCCGGATGTATTCCAAAATCAATTAACCACAAAGGTCACAAAGGTTTTTTGCCCCCCTTCCCCCCTAAAGGGGGGTTAATACTCAATTTTTTAGCCAATTGATATGTAACATAATGGTTCCCCCTTTAGGGGGAAGGCCGCGCAGCGGCCAGGGGGTGTGCCTTCTTTGTGTTCTTTGTGGTTAAAAAGGACTTTTTCAACAACCCAAATTTTTATTCTGTTTTGACCAACATTTTCCCCTGATTCTTTCCGCTGAAAAGACCAAGAAATGCTTCAGGAAGTTTATCGAATCCATCGATAACAGTCTCTGTATATTTTAGTGTTCCTTCATTTACCCATTTCGTCAATTGCGCATATCGCTTCTTCGAAACGGGCACTGTAATTACTTACTATAAAGCCCTGTAACAATACACTTCTGGTAAGAAGGTGTGGCAATATGGAATAACCGATATATGGTTTTGAATTGTTGTATTGGGATATTTGTCCGCATAAAGCAATTCTGGCGTGAAAGTCAAGATTAGCTGCAACAGCTTCAGTGATCTCTCCTCCTACATTGTCAAAGTAAGCATCCACTCCTTCAGGACACAGAATTGCCAAATCTTTTCTTATTGATTTGGATGTTTTATAATTTATTGTTTCATCAAATCCGAATTGCTCTTTCAATAATTTGCATTTCTCATCAGAGCCCGCAATTCCGATAACTCTTGATCCCTGTATTTTTGCAATTTGTCCGGCTACAATTCCAACAGCTCCCGCAGCACCTGACACAACAGCTGTTTCTCCTTTTTTGGGTTTGCAGATTTCCATCATTCCAAAATAGGCAGTTAAACCTGGCATTCCAAGGACTCCAAGGTAATAGCCAGGCGGGACTTTCTGAATGTCAATTTTCCTGAGATTTTCCGGTTTTTCAATAAAATAAGTAGCCCAGGGGAACGTTCCGACTACAATATCTCCCGGAAGAATTGATTTACTTTTGCTTTCAACGACCTTTGCTACGATAGCTCCGTTAATTGGTTGGTCAACCTCAAATGAAGCTGCATAAGATTTTCCGCTATTCATTCGGCCACGCATATAAGGATCGACTGAAATGTACCACGATTTAAGTAAAACCTCGTTCTCTTTTAATTCGCCAAGCGAAATCTTTTCAAGCCTGAAATTGTCTGAAGTGGGCAAGCCTATTGGTCTTGACGCTAATACAAATTGAGAAATATTCATGAATGTATTTATAATTGATAACAGATTAATAACAATTCATTCTTTAAAAGTGTTCAATGCATCCGGAACAAATTCTCTACAAAGCAAATAACATGCAGGTAAAGAACTTTTTCAGACATCTTTTGTTAAACTGAACAATGATATTTCAAATTAAAACCAGTACAATATGAAAACAAAGTTTTTTTTAAAAAGTATCCTGATTTATATTAGTATGCTTTCTGTTTCTTCAATTGGCCAATCGGAAGGCCTGCCAACAAACATCAAAGAAGAAGCTGTGACCTATACTGCTGATGGGGTGACGTATAACGGTTTTATTGCCTATGATGCCAATATTAAAGGAAAACGGCCTGCAATTCTTGTGATCCACGAATGGTGGGGTTTGAATGATTATCTAAAAATGAGGGCTCGCAAACTGGCAGAATTGGGTTATATAGCTATGGCGGCTGATGTATTCGGCAATGGTAAAATTGCTGCAAATCCAACTGAAGCTCAGGAATTAACGACTCCATTTTATAAAGATCCGACACTTATAAAGACCCGCCTCGATGCCGCTCTGAAGAAACTTAAAGAATACCCGCAGACCGATAAGGAGAATATTGCGGCAATTGGATATTGTTTTGGCGGATATGTTGTGCTGAACTATGCCAAACTAGGAGCTGATCTGAAAGGAGTTGTAAGTTTTCACGGAGGTTTAGGTGGTGTTCCTGTTGACAAAAAATTGCTAAAGGCCAAAGTTCTCATTTGTCACGGAGCAAGTGATAAGTTTGTATCTCAGAAAGATGCAGAGAAGCTTAAATTCCAGTTAGATTCCATAGGTGCGGATAATACCTTAAAAATTTATGCAAACGCAACTCATGCATTTACTAATCCGGATGCTACAAAGATTGGTAAGGAGTTCAATATGCCTATTGAATATAATGCCGATGCTGACAGGGATTCGTGGAATGATATGAAAATGTTTTTAGCACGGATCTTCAGAAAATAAAACATTTCTTATTATTACTCTATAGAGGTATTTATTTTAGAACCCCGGCCTGGCACCCCCAGGAGGGGTTTTTTTGTTTCGTATTCCCCTTTTCTCCACTCCATTCTCCCATTCTCCCATTCCCCTTATTTCAGTAAATATTTTTCTATTTTGAAGATATTTTCCGGTTTTCCCTGTAACCATTTATAACTTTACAGGTAATCAATATAGAGAATAAAAAAATCAGACAGTGTCGGAGATTCAGGACGAGATAATAATGCAGCATGTTAAAGACGGTAATCTGTCAGAAATGTCGGAGTTGTTTGAACGATATAATGTCAAGCTGTATAATTATTTCCTTAAGCTGACCCGTAACAGGCTCATCAGTCAGGATTTGACTCAGAATTTATTTTACAGAATGATCAGATATAAAAATTCATATAAGAACGAGTACAGTGTTAAGGCCTGGATGTATCAGATGGCGAGAAATCTTCATTTTGATTATTGCAAAGAAGAAAAAAGATCGGGGGAGCTATTTCTGAGCACAGACACCTATCCCGTAGACATCAGCGACGAAAATGATGGTTTCCCTGAAGATGATTACGAAAGGTTGGAACGGTCATTTGCAGCATTGAACAATGAACAACGGGAACTGATTATACTCAGCAGGTACCAGGGATTGAAATATGAAGAGATCTCTCATATTGTAAATCAATCCGTTCCTGCAATTAAAGTGGCCATACACAGAGCCATAAAGCAATTAAGAGGGATCTATTTCAAACAGATTTAAATTACAGGATTATGAAGTGTGAAGAAGTTGAAAAACTGATGATCGATTATCTGGATAATAAGCTTGAAGAAGATATTCGTCTGGAAATAGAAAAGCATATTGAAACGTGTGAAAATTGTCTGGATGATTTAAGGGATAATCAGCAGGTTCTAAAGCTCCTTTCAAAGGACGAAATGGTTATGCCGGAAGATTCATTGCGAATTAATTTTTACCATATGCTTCATAGTCAGATTAAAAAGAATGAGGAAAGCAAAGCGCCTTCATTTCAAAAACCAATCAATCCCTGGTATAATCAAGGCAGGTATAGAATTGCTGCAGGAATTGCCCTCCTCATTTGCGGAACATTCATTGGAATTTTTATACATTCCGGGTTTAATAACTCCTATGCTTCAAATGAATTGAAACAGCTGCATTCGGAGATTTCTGACCTGAAAGAAGCAACTATGTTCACAATGCTGAAAGAAGAATCTTCGAGCGACAGGATCCAGGCGGTCAGATATGTGGAGGATCTTGATAATCCTGATCAGAATGTAATTGAGGTACTGGTCAAAACTCTGAATAATGATAAAAATGTAAATGTGCGGATGGCAGCAGCCTATGCCCTTTCAAAGTTTGCTGACCGGCGTGCTGTCTGCGACTCACTTGTAAAATCTCTGGCTCTTCAGAATGATCCCATCTTGCAGGTTACTCTTATAAATATACTTGTGGAGAGAAAAGAAAAAAGCGCGTTAAGACCTATACAGGCAATTATCGCAAACAAGAAAACCTTAAAAGAGGTAAGAGCCGTGGCAGAAAATAGTCTGAGAGTGCTGATCTGAGAAATAAAGAAAAAAATTGAATTCAGTTTAAAATAAATCGTGGCAGATTCCGGGTTTGCCTGATTAAAATGTTAATTACTAAATATAAAATGTTATGAAAGCAATGAAAACCAGTATTATAGCAATTTGTATATTCTTAAGTGCAGGAACCTTATCTGCACAGGAATACAAAATTCCAGTTCAGAACGCAAAAGATGGAAGACTCATACTTAAAGACTTCACTGGCACATTACCGATTGAAGGTTACAGTGGCACTGATATTATTATAACCTCAACTTCTGATGATCTTACACCACCTGAAAAGGCAAAAGGCTTAAAGCCGATATTCCCTTCCGGAACTGATAATACCGGACTAGGACTTGACGTGCAGAAAATCGACAACCTGATTACAGTAACTTGTCTCCTTCCCTTCTCAAGGGACGGAGAATATAAGATCAGGGTACCCGAAAACATGGCCATTGAACTATCGAGCGGATGCGAGAGATCGAATGATATCTCAGTTAAGGGCATGAAAAATGAAATTGATATAAAAAGCTGTCACGATATTGAATTGAAAGATGTAACGGGTCCGCTTGTTCTATCAACTATCAGCGGTGATATCAATATTACTTTCAGCAGTGTAAACTCAGCTAAATCATCTTCAGTTAATTCTATTAGCGGCGATGTAGATATAACCTTGCCTGCCAAAACTGCAACCGACCTTGAATTAAGAACAATTTCCGGTGCAGTTTATTCTGATTTTGATTTTTCAGAATCACAAAAGAACCTTAAAAGAGTCGGAGGGAGCCAGATTGACTATTCTCTTAACGGAGGAGGTTTCAAATTCACCATCGGAAGTGTAAGTGGTAATATTTATCTGAGGAAGGGAAACTGACTGATTTCGGATTTCGGATTGACGATTTCGGATTTATTAATTTAAGATAAATCCGCAATCCAAAATCCACAATCCGCAATATCACATGTCCTAAAGTATTAATCTTTAATAGTTTATTTCAATGAAAACAGGTACAATTTTAATTGTAGCATGGCTATGCTGTTCTTCAATTAACGCCCAGCAGATAATAGAAAAACACATGGATTTTTCGGGAAAAGAATCTCTTTCCCTGAAAATTCAGATTGCTGATTCCATAAATCTTCAGACATGGAATAAAAATGAAGTTTATATTAAAGCTTCAGTTAATATCAATGAAGGTAAAGATAATGAGGCTTATATAACTTCATTTGATGAGACAGGCAAGACAGTAGTTGTCGATGCACACTTCAAGGACAAATATTTTAAAGGGAAAAACAATTGCTGCAACAAAACTGATATTTACTGGCAGATATTTATGCCGGAAAAAACCAGATTCTCTGTTGAAACCATCAATGCAGATGTTACAATAACCGGTCAAACCAGGGGGATGAATGTAAAATCTATCAGCGGTGATATCGACCTGACGGAACCTGCAAGTAAACAGGCAGACATAGATTTTTCAACAATTTCAGGAGCAATGTATTCTAACCATGAACTTGCGTTGAGCAAGCTGCATAGCGGCATTCCATTGAAAATAACAGAAAAGCTTAATAATGGAGGGGATCCGATTAAACTTGAAACAATAAGTGGCGATATCTTCTTCAGGAAAGCAAACTAAAAATTTTTACAGTAATACTGACAGAAATGCTGAATGCCATGTGATGACAGCAATTTTTAAGATGAAAATATTTGCACCTGTATATGCATCTTTATACAATATTTGACGTCTTTATATAGTTTCATGTAACCCTTTTGCTTCAGAAGAGTTATCAGAGTTGTAACTGGTTTTTATTATTGATTTATCCTTAACAGAATTAGTCTGATGAAATTTACTCTTTTAAAAAGAATCGTTCTAAGCCAGATTCTGATTCTTCTTTTGATAAATGGTTATGCGCAGAAAAAAGATTCAACTATAGTAAAGAGAACCTATCAAACGGCGTTCGCGAAAACCGTTCCGGTCATTGATGGTCTGCTGGATGATGATTGCTGGAACCTTGTTGAATGGAGCACAAATTTTATCCAGTCTCAACCAGTTGAGAATAAACCTCCTTCACAGGAGACTGCCTTTAAAATTCTTTATGACAATGATAATCTGTACATTTTTATCCGTGCTTATGATACTGAACCAGATAAGATCAGCAAGATTATGTCAAGGAGGGATAATTTCAGCGGAGATTTCGTATGGGTGGATATCGACAGTCACTTCGACAAGCAGACAGATTTCTTATTCGCCGCTTCAGCTTCCGGGGCGAAAAGTGATGCGGCAATTACCGACGATGGCAATAATGAAGATGACAACTGGAATCCGATCTGGTTTATGAAAACTTCGGTTGATGACAAAGGTTGGTGTGCCGAAATGAAAATACCGCTGAGCCAGCTCCGCTTCGGAAAAAAGGATGAACAGATATGGGGACTGCAGGTATCACGTAATATCTTCCGTCTGCAGGAACGTTCATCATGGCAGTATATTCCGAAGGGCTCTCCGGGGGTCGTGCATCTTTATGGTGAGTTATCTGGTATAAACAATATCAAGCCAAAACACCAGGTTGAAATAATGCCTTACACAGTGGGACGCATAGAAAGATTTGAAAAAGTGCAAGGTGATCCTTTTAACACCGGCAAATTGTCAAAGCTTTCTGCGGGACTTGACGGAAAGATTGGTCTGACAAACGATTTTACGCTCGATTTTACCATCAATCCTGATTTTGGCCAGGTAGAAGCAGATCCATCGGAAGTTAACCTTACTGCTTTTGAGTCATATTTCTCAGAAAAGCGTCCTTTCTTTATTGAAGGTCAGAACATCTATCAGTTCATGCCCAATCAGACTATAGTAATCCATAATATGTATTCCGACAATCTGTTTTACTCACGACGAATTGGAAGATATCCGCATAACTACCCTTCTGTGGGTGCCAATGAATATGTAAAAATGCCGGAATCAACTACGATTCTGGGGGCAATGAAGATTTCAGGCAAAACAAAAAAAGGTTTGTCTATCGGAATTCTTGAGAGTCTGACATCAAGAGAAGATGCTTTGATAGACAGCCTGGGTGTTAGAAGAAAGGAAACCGTTGAGCCGCTTACAAACTATTTTGTAGGGCGAATCCAGCAGGATTTCAATAAAGGTGAAACAACGCTTGGAGGAATTTTCACTGCAGTAAACAGAGACGTCAAAACACCTGTTCTTGATAATCTGCTTACATCGGCTTATACTGCCGGACTTGATTTTCAGCATAAATGGAAAGAGAGAACATGGTATGTAGCGGGAAACGCTGAATTCAGCAACGTAAGGGGAAAACCTGTCGCTTTAATAAACACACAGACATCTTCAGCAAGATATTACCAGAGACCTGATGCAAATTACCTTTCAGTTGATTCAACACTAACTTCATTGCCAGGTTATGGAGGTACTGTAAAATTCGGAAGATCGAGCCAGAAAAAGATACAATTTGAGACCAGCTTTACAGTACGATCTCCTGGACTGGAATTCAATGATATTGGGTATATGAGATACTCCGACGTTATTCACCATGGCACATGGGCAGGGTATTATTTACGCAATCCGTTCTGGATCTTCAATAATTTCTATCTGAATACCAATTACTGGATATACTGGAACTTCTCCGGTAAGCTGTTGTCGACAAATCACAATACCAATTTTAATTCCCAGTTCAAAAATAAATGGCGGATCAATGGAAATTTCAACAGGCAGAGTGAGAATATATCTACAACATTGTTACGGGGTGGTCCCTCATTCATTGCCCCCGGAAACCAGAGTTTTAATTTAAACCTTAGCACTGACCAGTCTAAAAAACTCTCTTTCTTCTTTGGCAATTACCATGGTTCCGGTGACGCAAAGAGCTTCAGAGCTCACGAATATTATGCAGGCGTTTATATAAGGCCATCCAACTCAATCTCAATAACATTGGAACCTGATTATTTTGTTCAGAAGTCTGAGCTGCAGTATGTAAGCACAAACAGTACGAACGGCAATCCCGCATATCTGTTTGGCACATTAAATCAGAAAACATTAAGCATGACTTTCAGGATAAATTATACTATCAACCCTGAATTAAGCATAGAGTATTATGGTCAGCCTTTTGTTTCGGCAGGAAAGTATAGCGATTACAAGAAAATAACCCAGCCTGATGCAGGTCAGTTCAATAACAGGTTTCATGTATTTACTCCTGATGAAATAAGCTTCAATTCAGAAAACAATAGTTTTGACATTATTGAGAACGGAATGGGTTCCACCCCCTACTCTTTCACAAATCCGGATTATAATTTCCGGCAATTCCGTTCAAACCTGGTAGTAAGATGGGAGTATCTGCCAGGTTCAACCATTTATCTTGTGTGGTCACAGGGAAGAACAAGTTCCGGATCAAACGGTTTGTTCTCTTATGGAAACGACATGAAGGATCTTTTTAAAATAACCCCCCGTAATGTATTCCTTGTTAAGTTTTCTTATTGGTTTGCATTATAACGGCACAACGGCACAACGGCACAACGGCACAATGGTTTCAAGGTGAAAACTTAAAATAAATGAATTCCATTGCGCCATTGTGCCGTTGCGCCTCTGCGCCTATTTCTTCCATACTCTGCTTGTCAGGAATGCGATAAGTGAATATACCGCCCCGATAATCAGCAACATGAATACAAAATTCATCAAAGTGTCACTTACTGAATGCGATCTGCCATCAATGTCCATGAAACTAATGACTGCAAAGACAAATCCAGCCAATAATATTATCCATCCGGCAAAAGATACCGGTATAAATAAAATTCCAATTCTCTTAAACCATGGAAAATTCATACTGAAATGTATTAAAGTGAGTAGATTATTAATATCAGAACCGAGAATCCAATTATAAGAATATTGGACCATATTGTTCCCAGGAAGTTAATTGATTTTGGGCTTCCCGAAAGAAAATAGATTTTTCTTATACTGAATGCATTTACTATTATCAGAACAAGCGGTGAAATAAGAAAGAAAATAAGGGACATATATTTCTGACTGCTTTCTAACTCGTGCATATTAGAGAGTAAAGTTGTTCCGGGCATAAATGTACTTTTCATCATCAGCATTAAAATTATAAAGACCGGAACACTCAACCACCACCAGCTGACTGCTGATTTGTCTTTTGCATTTATTATCGCATCTGCTAACATTGACTCATGTTTTAATCCTTGAATTTCAGGTTTTGTCATAGCTTCCAATTTCTTTTCAAAGTCTTCTTTTTCCATGATCAATAATGTTAAAAGTTAAATCTGGTTGCACTTTTGACGGAGTTTTTCCAATCCTCTTGATAATAATGATTTTAAAGTTCCCTCTTTGATATGGAGTATGTCTGCAATTTCCTTATTGTCTTTTCCTTCAAAATATCTTAATGAAATTACTTCCTGGTACTTAACCGGCAGGGTTTTCAATTCCTTCAGAACCACTAAAAACTGTTCGTGCCGATGGAGTTCTGATTCTATTTCTTTTCTGTCCTCAGCAATATAACTGTTGAAGATGTTTCTGTCTTCAAAATTTACGCGTTCAAATATGGAATTATGCTTTTTCTGGTGCCTGTAATAGAGATTCACTTCATTAGTTGCAATGCGGTATAGCCAAACCTTTACCGAAATACCGGCATATCTGAAGTTGTTTATATTATCTGAATGCTTTGAGAAATGTATCGGCTGCAATGTCTGCAGTCTCATCAAAATTTCCGGTCCTGCGAAGTATATAACCAAAAATTGGCTTATAATAAAGCCTGAAAAGTTCTGAGAATTTTTCCGGGGTTTTCCTGATTATGTTTAAAAGATCTGCCTCGTCCATTTTGAATCAAAATATGCTAACATTATTAATTCAAAAATGTTGTTCCGTTGCAGTCTTTTCAGAAATCGAATGCTTGTAAGAATGTTCAATGGCTATTTATACGAATCATTATGAACACTTTTCACTGCCCTGCCTGAAGGATCAATCATGTTTTTAAATGAAGCATCCCAGGCGATAGCTTCCGGTGTGCTGCATGCGACAGAGGGAACAGAAGGAACACAGGATGCTGCAGAATCTGAAGGGAAATGCTCGGTAAAAATACATCTGTAGAAATACTCTTCTTTCGACATTGGCGGATTAATTGGAAAGCGGTATTTGGCATTTGCAAGCTGTTCATCAGTAACTTCTTTCGAAGCAAGCGCCCTTAATGTGTCGATCCAGTTGTAACCGACTCCATCGGAAAATTGCTCTTTTTGCCTCCAGGCCACGCTTGCAGGCAGGTAGTCTTCGAAAGCTTTTCTCAAAATCCATTTTTCCATACGTTCTTTGTTAATCATCTTGTCCTTTGGATTAAGTCGCATAGCAACGTCCATGAATTCCTTATCCAGGAAAGGTACACGACCTTCCACACCCCATGCAGCAAGAGACTTATTGGCACGCAGACAATCATAAAGATGCAATTTGCCTATTTTTCTGACAGTTTCTTCATGAAAAGCTTTAGGATCAGGAGCCTTATGGAAGTAAAGATATCCTCCGAAAATTTCATCGGCACCTTCACCTGAAAGTACCATCTTCACTCCCATTGATTTGATCACCCTTGCCAGAAGATACATGGGAGTAGATGCCCTAATGGTTGTAACATCGTAAGTTTCAATGTGGTATATAACATCTCTGATTGCATCCAATCCTTCCTGAACTGTAAAATTAATTTCATGATGGATCGTTCCGATATGATCAGCCACTTTTCTTGCTGCCGCTAGATCAGGTGAACCTTCAAGCCCTACAGCAAACGAGTGTAGCTGCGGCCACCATGCTTCACTTTTGTCCTGCGACTCAATTCTTTTTGGTGCAAATTTCTTAGCTATTGCAGAAACCACTGATGAATCGAGACCACCAGAGAGCAGAACTCCATATGGAACATCCGACATCAGCTGACGGTGAACTGAAGCTTCAAGGGCATCTCTGAGTTCCTCAATACTTGTTTCATTGTTCTCAACTGCGGAATAATCCATCCAGTCACGTTTATACCAGCTTGTCATTACCCCATCCTTGCTGTAGAGATAATGTCCGGGTAAGAATTCCTGTATCTTATTGCAAACCCCCTCTAAAGCTTTTAGTTCCGAGGCCACATAAAAATTGCCAAACAGATCCCATCCAATATAAAGAGGTATGATACCAATATGATCGCGGGCAATGAAATAGCAATCTTTCTCTTTATCGTATAATGCAAAAGCAAATATTCCATTTAACTCTTCAATGAAAGCCGGACCTTTATCACGATAGAGAGGCAGTATTACTTCACAATCGGAATGAGTCAGAAATTCATAAGAATTTTCATAACGCTTTCTTATTTCCTGATGATTGTAAATTTCACCATTGACTGCTAATATGAGATTGCGGTCCTTACTGTACAGTGGCTGTTTGCCGGACTGAGGATCGACAATCGACAACCTCTCGTGAGCCAGAATGGCCTTTTCGCAATAGAATATTCCCGACCAGTCCGGACCACGGTGCCTTACCTTTTTTGACATTTTAAGGACTGTTGCCCTTAACTCCATATAATTGACTTTCAGATCAAAAACGCCTACAATTCCGCACATACGATTCCTTTTATTTATATTATCTTATTAAATATTTTGAATAACTCAAGCTGCAAAGCTAATATTATTTTGACAATCATTATTCAAATTGATATATAAAATGATATAATTAATAAAATAATTAAGTAAATAATTATATAAAGTAAATGAATGATATATAATAGTTGTATTTAATAAATATTATTAACATGACAAAAATCATGTTTTTAACATTATGATAACTGTGGTAAATCTCGTTTTGAATCGGAATGTTGTTAAAAATTCTTAAAATAATATCTTTTTGGTAGCAAAAGATCTATTCATTTCACATTTGGATATGGTTTTCTTAAATTGCGATCTCAATTTAAAAATTTCTGTTATGCGAAAGTTTGAAAGGACATTTTTATTAATATTTGCGATAATTACTTTTTCTGCAGGTATCTCTTACTCACAGTCGTATGGGTGGCGCGGACCGGGACGCAGTGGTAATTATAGTGAAACCGGATTATTGAAGTCCTGGCCTTCTGCAGGACCATCATTAATGTGGGAAGCTACAGGAACAGGAACCGGCTATTCAAGTGCAACAGTTACCGGGGACGCTGTATATATTACAGGCAGAAAAAGCGGAAAAGATGTTTTGACATCATTTAGTCAGGAAGGTAAGAAAAACTGGGAATTGGCTTATGGGAACTCTTCTGAGAGCAATTTCCCTGACAGTCGCTGTACCCCTACATATTCAGACGGAAAAATCTTTCTTGTAAGTGGTGAGGGTGATTTGGTGTGTGCCGGAAAAGATGGAAAAATAGTCTGGTCAGTTAATTATTTCAGGAAGTACAATGTAAAAGAACCCATGTTTGGAATTTCAGAGTCGCCATTAGTTGTTGATAATAAGGTAATAGGAACCCCCGGAGGCAATAAGGTTGCCATGGTAGCCTTCAATGTTGATAATGGCAATGTGGTATGGGAGACACAATCAGTTAATGATGGAACACAATATGTAAATCCTCTGCTGATTGAAAATGGCACACAAAAAATAATTGTGACTCTCACTGAAAAATATATTATTGCTGTTAATTCTTCTGATGGAAAACTTCTCTGGAAATTCAATTATGAAGCACAGAATGCTGAAGCAACAGGAGACAGAAATCATGTTAATACTCCAATTTACCGCGATGGTTTTATTTTAGCTGCCAACGGATATGGTCAGGTAGCTGTGAAGCTTAAGGTAAATCCGGATGGATCTGAACCTGTCGTTGTATGGAAGAATACTGATCTTAATCCGCATGTAGGAGGTATGGTACTTCTTGATAATTTCATCTACAGTTCGACACATGATACAAACTCAAAAGGAAGATGGATCTGTGTTGACTGGATAACCGGAAAGACGATGTGGATTACCGACTGGCATAACAAAGGTTCAGTAATCTCTGCTGATGGTATGCTTTATTTTTATGAAGAGAAGTCAGGATATATTGGCCTTGTCAAACCAAACAGTCAAAAACTTGAAGTTGTCAGCAATTTCCGTATTACAAAGGGAACCGGTCCGTATTGGGCGCATCCTGTAATTGACAACGGCAGATTGTTTGTGAGGCACGGTGATTATCTTGCTGTGTACAAAATTAAATAATTGGCATATAACATTAAGCGCAATTAGTTTCGTTAAAGCCCGTTTTTTAATCATTAATAATTAGGTTCAGGATTGTTTGGTTTCTTATCCTGATAACAGGATATAATTGTACAAAAAGTAAAATATAGTAGCTTTGCTGGCTGATAATACAAATTCATTATTACAATAGCTTCTTGAGCGGATGTCATTTCCACTGAAAAATAATAGATTTATCTTAGGAGTTGTTATTACTGTCTTTTCAACAGCCCTTTTTTTGTGGCTGCTTATAGCCCAGCCATTGGCTGTTATTGAAAGGATTCCAGGAATGGATAACCGTCCAAAAATGGAACCCCGGTCCGATACTGTACATATTGGGGAATTCTTTGATTCCCTGGCGGAAATGGACGCTATTGAGCCAGGTGACTGGCCCAGGTTCAGGGGAACTGACATCGATAATATAAGCAAAGACCAGACTCCACTGGCTGAATCGTGGGATACCTCCGGTCCTGCTATTAAATGGAGGACCACACTTGGTGAAGGTTATGCCGGTCCGGCTGTTCATAATGGAAGAGTATATATTCTTGACTATATTGAAAGAAAAAAAGCCGATGCTCTGAGATGCTTCTCTCTTTCGTCAGGGAAGGAATTATGGCGGCGATGGTACTATGTTGATTTAAAACGAAATCATGGATATTCAAGGACCATTCCTGCAGTAACTGATAAATATCTTGTTACTATTGGGCCAAGGTCGCATGTGATGTGCGTCGATCCCGTGTCCGGCAAAATGCTGTGGTCTATTGACCTGGAAAAAGAATACGGAATTCCGGGTACGGAGAAAGGAAGGATCACTCCTGATTTTTATACAGGTCAATGTCCATTGATTGATAAAGATGTTGTTGTTATTGCACCCGGTGGGAAAGCACTTATGATAGGAGTCGATTGTTCATCAGGAAGGATTGTATGGAAAACACCTAATCCTGATTCCCTTCGCATGTCCCATGGTTCAATTATACCAATGGTTCTTCATGGGAAAAGAATGTACGTTTATAATGCTGTAGGAGGAGTATGTGGAGTATCTGCTGAAGGGGAAGATATCGGAAAATTAATGTGGGTGACTACTGAATGGAGCCCCGCAACAACTGCAGCTTCTCCCCTCTTTCTCGGGAATAACGAAATTGCAGTCTTTGGAAGTTATGGTGCCGGCGGAGCCAGACTTATAGTAAACCTGGCAGGATCGGGTTATACCGCAACTGTTAAAGAACAGCATAAAGCAACCAATGGACTCTCAAGCGATCAGCAAACACCTGTAATTCTGGGTGACTATATCTGGAGTGTTTTGCCGGAGAACGCCGGTCCTCTTAAGAAACAGCTTGTTTGTTATAAAAGATCTGACCTGCTGACAGCGGTATGGTCCAGTGGTAAAGAAAACAGATTTGGACGTGGTCTTGGACCATATATTGTCAGCGGAGATAAATTATACCTGCTGGATGATGATGGAAAACTTTACTTTTACAAAATTAATGATGGTAAAGTCACGTTAATTGCAAGTCATAAAGTTATTAACGGGATTGAAGCCTGGGGACCAATGGCAATTGCCGGGAAATACCTCATTATGAGGGATGCGAGAAACTTACTTTGTCTTGATATTGGTAAATAAGCTCAAAATGAACAAGAAAGTTGTAACGATATTATCTGTAACCATAATCCTTGTATTTATAGGTTATATAATATTTGATTCCACGAAATCAGGAGATTCCGGTAAAAGTGAAACCAAAAATGCACCAGCAATTGAAATACCCGACGCCTGGAAGATTTCGAATGAGTTCAAGGTGAACGAAGGCGCTCTGAAAGCAGTAACAGTTAGCCCCGTCGGTAAAATTTATCTTGGAGGTGATTCTTTTGTGTCCTGTTATGATAAAGATCTTAAGCTGATATGGAATCAGAAAACGCCTTCTCCTGTAACGTCACTGTCGATTTTCGGGGACACTGTTTTTGCTTCCACGATGGAACAGATTCTTATTATGAGTCCCGAAGGAAGAACAATAAGCGAATGGGGACCGTTCGAGGATAGCAGTATAATCACTTCGGTGAGTTCAAACAGAAAATATGTGGCTTTGGCTGATGCAGGAAATAAGATGGTTTTCATTCTGGATAAAGGCGGCGAGGTCAAATCAATGATTGGTCAAAACGATGGACAGTTTGTTATTCCCAGTCCATATTTTGATGTGGTACTGGACAAGGACGATAATCTGTTTATAGCGAATACAGGTCACCACCGGATTGAAACACGTACAATCGCCGGCGTTTTAAAAAGCTACTTCGGTGAAGCCGGAACTGCTCCCGGATTATTCTGCGGTTGTTGTGCTCCTGCTCATTTTATTGTGGTTCCTGAAGGATTCATTACTGCTGAAAAAGGAATTAACAGGATTAAGATCCTCAACAAAAAAGGAGAATTTGTGGAGTTTGTAAATTCAAAAAACAACTTTGTTAAATCCATCCCATTAGATTTAGCCTCTGCTGACGGGAATACGATTTATGCAGCTAATCCAGCTGACTCAAAACTATATGTATTTACCAGAAAGAATTAAAGACAAAAGTGAAAAGGAAATCCATTAACCGCAAAGTCCGCAAAGATTAAAGAACTAAGATCGCAAAGAAATCAAAAATAAAACTTACCCTGAAAAGCACACAGGATATCCTCAATTTAACCCCCCTTTAGGGGGGATGGGGGGCAAAAATGGAACAAGGAAACAAGGAACAAGAAACAAGAAACAAGAAACAAGAAACAAGAAAAAAGAAACAAATACGAGCATATGTCCAGAAATGATTTTTTTAAAAAACTAGGAAGATATCTTCTCCTTTTGTTGATGGCATTAATTGTTCTAGCTCTGGGAAGCAAGGTTATAACAGCCAATGATTGTTCAACCTGCGCCGGTAAAGGTATTTGTAACGGGAAAACTGACTGCAATAAATACTAGATGTTGCTGGAATGAAAGAAGGTAAAAATAAATATCAATCGAGGCGTGATTTTGTAAAATCAGCGGGAAAACTAATAGTGGTTTTACCATTGGTTATTGTGCCAGCACTGTTGATAAAAAAAACTTCAGCAAAAGGGTATGTCTGGCAGATAGATCCTTTCAAATGCACACAATGCGGGCAATGCAAGACAAACTGCGTTTTGACTCCTTCAGCCTCAAAATGTGTACATGCTTTCCCTATGTGCGGATATTGTGATTTATGTGGAGGTTATCTCCGTCAGGGAGTAAAAACGATCAGTACTGGAGCAGAAAACCAGTTATGTCCGACAAATGCTATAACCCGAAAGTTTGTTGAGGAACCATATTTTGAATATACAATTAATGAAGAATTATGCGATGGTTGCGCCAAATGCGTAAAGGGATGCGCTGATTTTGGTAATGGTTCACTCTATATGCAGATAAGACATGACCGCTGTGTCAATTGTAATGAGTGCTCAATTGCACGTACCTGTCCCTCGAATGCAATATCCAGGATACCCGCAAGCATTGCATATTTACCTAAAGATAAAAGAATGATTATAAGATAATTAATGAAGAAAGCTCTTCCATATATAATCTTTATACTACTACTGTCCTGGCATATGGTTCTGTTTGCCCAGGACAGGTTTCCAAGACCTGAATTTGAATCGGGACATGTCTACCCGACAAACCAGATGCCCGTGCAGAGGGCTCCGGGATGGGAATATTTTGATGTTGCTGTATTGATCGGAGCATTGATCGTGACTACCTGGCTGGCACTGAAAAAGCGTTCGCGACAGGGTTTGATCTGGATGTCGGTATTCTCCCTGGCCTATTTCGGCTTTTACAGGCATGGTTGCATTTGTGCGGTTGGTTCTGTCCAAAACGTCTCCCTTGCACTTTTTAACCAGGGATATTCAATTCCTCTTTCTGCCTTGCTGTTCTTTATTATTCCACTTCTTTTTGCCCTTGCATATGGGCGTGTATTCTGTGCCGGCGTTTGTCCGCTCGGGGCCATTCAGGAACTTACAGGTATCAGACCGGTTAAGCTTCCTAAATCTGTTGAAGTCATACTTGCCTCAGTACCATTCATTTATCTTGGAATTGCAATACTGTTTTCCGCTACAAACAGTCAGTTTATTATATGCAGATATGATCCTTTTGTTGGCATATTCAGATTGGATGCACCTTATACAATGATAATCTTTGGTGCTCTGTTACTGTTAGCGGGGATATTTGTTAACAGGCCATACTGCAGGTTTCTTTGTCCATATGGGGTTCTGCTCAATATTTTTTCAAGGTTTGCCGGAAAACATCTTACAATAACACCGGCGGAATGCACAAACTGCAGGCTTTGTGAGGAGGTTTGCCCTTATGATGCAATAATTCCTTCCGATGCAGAACAAAAGAGGGAAGAACCGGAGAAGTCGAGAAAGAGGTTTATTCTCTATTTCCTTCTTGTTCCTCTGTTTGCAGCAGGCGGAGCAATTCTGCTTCATAACCTTGCCCCTGCCCTGTCGGGGGCAAATAGCACAGTCAGGCTGGCCAGAGAGATCAGAGCTGAGAAGAAATCAGGAATTGAATCTGCCTTAAAAGACGTGGTAGCATTCAAAGAATCTGGTAAAACAGAATCAGTACTATTTGGAGAAGAAGAATTAATAATCAGGCGATTCAATAATGCTTCGCCATGGGCAGGTGCGTTTCTTGGGATTTCACTCGGGATCGGAATGATAGCTTTCACCCTCAGAAGTAAGAGAACCGAATATAAGCCACATCAGGGGAAATGTTATAGTTGCGGAAGATGTTTTAAATTTTGTCCAATTAAAGTGAAGAGCTATAATGAAGTCTAAACTCACCGAAAAAGATATAAGGATTCTTAAAGTTATCAGTCAGATAGCCGGGGGATTTGCTTTTATTGTTGCATTGACCATGATCTTCAGCCTGGTACAGCTAAAAACGATAAATCCTCTGGACAATCCGGTATTGCTCTCCGTTAAGGAACAATATGATAAAGATCCGGCAAATGCAGCTAATGCTGAACAGGTGAGGGCTATCGACCTGATGGCAAGAAAAGCCTATTTCAGTTCAAGATGGCAGGTAGAAACAGGCTCCTACCTCCTTCTGGCAGGGGCTGTAATCTTTATTTTTTGTCAGAGGCTAATAACAGAAAATGAAAAAAATTATCCGGCATTTCCGGGAGCAAAACCGGATTCCTCGTTAAGGCAGAAAAACAGCAGGCGATATCTCATTATAGCTACCTCAGTTATTGCTATTGCGGCAATAGGTGCTTCATTTATTCTGCGCACTGATCTTCCGGATATTTCAGGAAGAAATAAAAGTTCAGGTAAAGTATCGGAAAGGACCAGTCAAAATGCTTCCAAACCTGATAAAACCAACTGGCCCTTTTTTCGCGGCCAGGATAGCAGGGGAATTGCAGGAGGTACCGGATACCCGACAGATTGGAATGGAACCGCAGCAAAGAGTATTGAGTGGAAAATTGAACTGCCAAAAAAAGGGAAGAGTTCTCCTGTAATCTGGGAAAACAAGATTTTTATTACAGGCGCCCAGGACAAGACATGTGAAGTATATTGCATCAATAAAATAACGGGTGAGATCATGTGGACAGGTTCTGCCTCAAATATTCCAGGTGAGCCAGCCGTATTGCCAAAGATGGATCAGGAAGCAGGGCTTGCTGTATCAACTGCAGCAACGAACGGTAATGTGGTATGTGCAGTTTTTGCAAATGGGAATGTTGTATGCTACGATCTGGAGGGGAAACTGAAATGGTCAAAAAATATTGGAGTACCCGAAAGTACTTATGGTTATGCATCGTCTCTTCTGATTTATAAGGACCTTCTTCTTATTCAATTCGATAGTAACGTAAAATTGTCATTGATAGGACTTGATCTGGAAACTGGTACCCAGAAGTGGGAAACGCTCCGTCAGGGACGTGCTGTATGGTCATCTCCTGTGATCGGATATTTTGATGGGAAACCCCAGCTGATTATAAATGGTAATCCGATGGTCAGCAGCTACGATCCGGAAACAGGCAGTGCATTATGGGCAATTGAATGCATGAGCGGAGATGTTGCACCATCAGTGGCAGTAAACAGTACAATGACTTATGCCGTAACTGATTATGCTAAGCTTGCTGCAATTAAACCAGGTACCGGAGTCTCGATTGTATGGGAAGACAACACTTTCACTCCTGATGTATCAAGCCCTGTTGCCACTGATCAGTTCTTATTCCTTTCAACCGGAAATGGGGATGTTGCCTGCTATAATTCGTCCAAAGGAGATACTTTATGGACGCATTACTTTCAGGATCCGTTTTATGCATCACCCATAATAGCTGATGATATGGTATATCTTCTTGACAGAAGCGGTGTTATGCACATCGTAAAGGCGGCATCAACTTTCAGTCTGATTGCCGAGTCAGCCCTGGGTGAGAATGCCGATTGTTCACCTGCATTTTCGGATAAGAAAATATATATCCGCGGAAAGAAAAACCTTTATTGTATTTCTAAAAATTGAAATCTGAAGAAACAAAAATATTGACAGGTAGCTGCGATTGTAAGCAGACTTCAGTTAACGATATTGAAACTATTGTTGATGAAGTTGTTGCGCTTACAGGAAGAGATCAGGAGAAAGTTATTTTTATACTCCAGGAAGTTCAGAGTCGGCTTAACTGGTTGCCTTCTGAGGCGCTTAAGTATATCTGTAAAGTAACCGATATCACCCCGGAGCAGATTTCAGGTGTTTCAACATTTTACTCTCAGTTCCGGCATCTTCCAGTTGGAAAGCATACAATTAAAATATGCGCAGGAACGGCATGCCATGTCAAAGGAGCACCTTTGATATCTGATGCCTTTAAAAGAGTTCTTAAAATTGATGATATAAGAAATGCTTCACCCGATAATCTTTTTTCAATTGAAGAAGTTGCCTGCCTCGGATGTTGCACTCTGGCGCCGGTTGTTCAGGTTGATGGCAAAACTTATGGGCACGTTAAACCAACCCAGGTAGATGAGATACTTCAGGATTTCCTGAATTCAGTGAATAAAAGCATTACTCCACCTGATCTCAATAGTGATGAAGATATTGATGCAGAAATCCGGATTGGAATAGGTTCCTGCTGTGTGGCCGGCGGAAGCAAGGAGATTCTTTCTGAAATAAATGATATTAAGGAAAGGTATGATCTCAATATCCGGCTGAAACCGGTAGGTTGTGTCGGAGTATGCAACCAGACGCCTTTAATGGAAATAGTTACAAAAGGGAACATCCATTCACGATATACAAATGTAAGTAAACCTCAGGTTGAAGATATACTTCTTAAACACGTAAGGCCCAGGAATATAAACAAAAGAATCAGGTACAATATTAATGACTTTGTTGATACTTATCTTTCTGATGATAAGCTCACAGGTCAGATAAATATTCCTGATGAATTAAGAGAGAAACATCTGAATAATTTTTTGAATTATCAGGTACATCTTGCTACAGAGAACAGTGGTATTCTTTCACCCGAATCATTTGATGAATATTGTTTGCATAGTGGCTTTGATGCCCTCAAACAATGTTTTAAAAATCCGGATAAGGTTACAATTGTGGATATAATATCCGAAAGCGGATTAAGAGGCAGAGGCGGTGCAGGATTTCCTACAGGCAAGAAATGGAGAATTTCGCTTCAGGCGAAGGGTGAATCCAAATATGTTGTCTGTAACGGTGATGAAGGTGATCCTGGCGCCTTCATGGACAGGATGCTTCTCGAGTCTTTCCCATACAGGGTGATAGAGGGAATGATTATCGCAGCTTATGCCACAGGTGCTGATGAAGGTATTTTTTATATAAGGGCAGAATATCCTCTTGCAGTTGCAAGGGTCAGAAATGCCCTTAAAATGTGCTACACTAATGGAATTCTGGGTAATAATATCTGTGAAAGCGGGTTTTCTTTCAATATTAAAATATTTGAAGGAGCCGGGGCATTTGTGTGTGGCGAAGAAACTGCATTGATATCATCACTAGAAGGCCGGCGCGGAACTCCTCATATCAGACCTCCCTATCCTGCTGTGAAAGGCTTCAGAGACATGCCGACACTTGTTAATAACGTCGAAACACTTTCGCTTGTCCCATGGATTATAAGGAACGGGGCTGACGCTTTCAGACTGATCGGAACTGATAAGAGCAAGGGTACAAAAGTATTTGCCCTGGCTGGAAAGATTTCAAAAGGAGGTCTTATTGAAGTTCCAATGGGAATTACAATACGCGAAATAGTTGAAAAGATAGGCGACGGCGTTGGTCAGGGAAACGTTTTTAAAGCGGTTCAGATTGGAGGTCCTTCTGGTGGATGTATTCCTGCAAGTGAAGCTGATACCCCCATTGATTATGAGGAACTTACTAAAATGGGTGCAATGATGGGTTCTGGTGGCATGGTAGTTCTTGACAACACCGATTGTATGGTGGATATGGCGAAATATTTTCTCACTTTCACTCATAAACAATCTTGCGGGAAATGTACATTCTGTCGGGTAGGCACCAAACATATGCTGAATATTATAACAGGTTTAAGCGAAGGTAAAGCTACACTTGATGATATCATTGAACTTGAAGACCTGTGCATATCTGTTAAAAATGGCAGCTTATGCGGACTTGGAAAGACTGCTCCAAATCCTGTTCTCACCGGTTTGAGATATTTCAGGGAGGAGTATGAGGAACATACAAGGGGAATTTGCCGGGCCAACAAATGCAGGGATCTGATAAGATACAACATAAATGACAAATGTACAGGTTGCACGAAATGCTCTCAGGATTGTCCTGTAAAAGCTATCCCGTTCACACCTTATGAAAAACATGAGATAGACCAGTTAATATGTACTAAATGTGATACATGCAGAATTGTATGTCCTGAAGAAGCAATTGATATAATAAACATTAATGCTAAAGCTTAAGATAAATAGCATAGACTGTGAAGCCGCCGAAGGGTCAACAATTCTGGATGCTGCCAGGACTGCCGGCTACAAAATACCCGTCTTATGTCATAATGATGAACTTCCACATTTTACGTCATGCATGGTTTGTATGGTAAGGGATAACAGAACGGGCAGTTTTCTACCATCCTGCTCTGCTTTGATTCAGGAGGGTATGGACATTGATATCTCCGGTGAAGAGGTAATTTCGCTGCGAAAGAAAGCCGTTGAACTTCTGCTTTCCGAGCATCGGGCCGAATGTGAAGCTCCCTGCCAGGTCGTATGCCCTGCAGGATACAACATTCCTCTGATGAACCGATTTCTGATTGCGAAAGATTATGAAGCCGCTTTTCAGCTTTCAATCAGGCAGATTCAATCATCAGAGTTGAAGTGTACCGATTGTCCAGGATATTGCGAGAATGCATGCCGTCGGAAAAAAGTCGATATCCCTGTCTCAATACGAAACATGCAATTGTTTGTTTCACAGCAATTTAAGAAAGATAAAAGAGCAAAAGAAATCACTCCCGAAACAAACGCTGTAACACCTCCGGACAACAAAGTTAAATCCGAAAAGACAGCAAAACGATTTGTCTCCCGCATCGGGAAACTTGAGGCAAATGAATTGACTGAATGGTTAAAGGAATGCAAAAAAGATGTAACGAGAGTGAGGGATATTTCCGATCTGGAATCTGCATCATGTGAGTCTGAAAGCTGCATGCACTGCGATTGCCGTGCAGTTGATAATTGCAGGCTCAGGGATATTGCAGATGAATTGTCTGTTAAGGATCCCAGAGGAAAGTTAATAAATTCACCAATTGAAAAGAAGATCAACATTAATACCGGTCTGATATTTGAGAATGCAAAATGTATTAAATGCGGACTGTGCGTACGGTTATGTGAAAATACAAATGAGGAACCTGCACTTTGTTTTATTAACAGGGGATTTATCAGTATAATATCTGAGCCTCTGACTGAAGATTTTAATGATATACTTAAATCTAAAACAAAAGAGGTAATTGATATTTGTCCGACAGGGGCATTAAGTATGCTTGGCCCCCTCCCGCTCCGCGGGATCCCCCTAAAGGAGGAATAAAAATATGATTTGTATCAGTATTACACTATGAAGATAGCGATTTAGCCCCCCTTTAGGGGGAATGGGGGGCAAAAAAAAAGGCAAGAGAAAATTTGAGTCTTCTTTATTTAAATTTGTTGGGATTCAATATAAGTAAACTTGAATAAATGAAATATCTTTCTTACAATAACACTTTTGATTATTATATTTTCTGCTTCTGAAGCTCAGAATGCCGGTGATGACTGGCCATTGTTCAGAGGAAAGGCAGATCTTTCAGGGAAATATGAATCTGAGCTTCCGTCCTCCCCTGAGCTTTTATGGAGTATATCCACAGGTGCAAGTACAAAGTCTTCACCTGTCATCAGCGAAGGCACAGTCTACTTTGGAAATGAGAAGGGATCACTTATTGCGGTTAGTGCTGATGGCAAGATAAAGTGGAAGTATGATGCAGGATCGTCAATTGATGCCGCTCCGATGATTTTTGGCAAAAAAGTCATCTCTGGTACCAGTGATGGAGTCCTGAAAGCAGTTGATAAATTTACGGGTAAATTAATCTGGTCGTACACTACCGATAACCAGATTGCAGGTTCGGCAAATGTATGGGTCATCGGGAACAAATCAGGAGTTGTAGTTGGAAGCTATGATTATTATCTTCATTGTGTTGATCCTGAAACAGGGAAATCTCTTTGGAAGATTGAGACTGAAAACTATATAAATGGTACACCTGCCATATTAAACGGTAAAGTTGTTTTTGGAGGATGCGATGGAAAGATCAGAGCTGTGGACCCTCTTACAGGGAAACAAAAAGATACCATTGATATTGGCGTTTATATTGCTTCCTCTCCTGCTCTTTCAGGTGATCTGGCATATTTCGGGGATTATGACGGGACTAAATACTGCCTGAATATCAGGACAAAAAAAATTGTCTGGAAAATTCCTGGAAGTGAAGAATCCGGAGCTATACTGGCTATTCCGGCTATCGGAAATAATTCAATTGTTATTGGAAGTGAAGATAAATATCTTTATTGCTACAACTCTTCCAATGGAAAATTGTTATGGAAATACCGGACGAACGGGCGTATAACCGGCTCTGCGGTAATAACATCAACAAAAGTTCTTTTTGCAGGGATGGATGGTAATATCTATATTTTAGCCCTGGCAGACGGGAAAAAACTGTGGAGTTTCAATGCAGGAGCTCCTGTAAGCAGCTCTCCTGCAGTGATAAAAGGAAAGTTTTATATACTTACAGAAGATGGGAGGTTGCTGGCATTTGGTGATAAGTAATAACCTCTGTGGTCCTCTGTGTCTTCTCTGTGTCTCTCTGTGTAACAGATTATCAAGAACTTACACAGAGTTACACTGAGAACCACAGAGTTACACAGAGAAGAAATATAGTTTATGAAAATTGTTTATCTGATTACAGGTTCCGGGGGATCATTTTATTGTGGTAATTGTTACCGCGATATGATTTACCTCAGGGCAATCCGTAAAGTACCGGGAATAACAGCTTCTGCGATACCATTGTATCTTCCTCCCGATGAATCGACTGTTGAGACTGGTCTTGATAAAAAGGTTTTTTTCGGTGCAATTTCCATGTATCTGAGAGAAAAAGTCCCCTTCCTCAAAAATATGCCCGTTTTCCTTGATAAAGTTTTTGACTCAGCACCTATGCTTAAGATGGCTGCTCACAGAGCGGGTTCAACCCGGACTGAAGGGCTTGAAGATATGACACTGAATATGATCAGGGGAGAAAATGCCTTTCCTGAAAAGGAGCTTCAACGTCTGGTGAATTATCTGATCAAAGATGGAAAACCGGATATTATTCATCTTTCAAATGCTCTCATTATTGGACTGGCCCGCCGTATTAAGAAAAAAATTGATGTTAAAATTGTCTGCTCCCTTCTTAATGAAGATGACTGGATAGATGAAATGGCAGAACCGTACCAGTCAAAAGCCTGGAAATTGATATCAAAGGAAGCAATCAATGTAGATGCCTTTTTATCGCCAAGCAATTATTATAAAGATTTTTTTATTTCGAAAACCGGAATTTCAGGAGATAATTTTAATGTCATCCCACTTGGACTTGACCAGGGATCTTTAACAAATATCCAAAAAAGAGATAACTGGCCATCAATAGGCTATTTCTGCAGGATCAGTTCTCAGAATGGATTTGACAAATTGGTAGATGCCTTCATAGATCTGAAGGCAGGGAATAGTCTGCCTGGACTTACACTTCATGTATCAGGAGGTTACACTGGTGATGATAAACCATTTATATCTGAACAGATCAGGAAAATAAAATCCAACGGATTGAAAAGTTTTGTCAGAATTTATCCTGAATTTCAGGGGAACAGCAAACAGGAGTTCTTCAGTAACATTGATCTTATGAGTGTGCCTGTCAGAAAACATGATGGCTACGGATTATATATCCTTGAAGCTAATGCAGCCGGGATTCCTGTTGTTCAACCCGCTTCCGGAGCATTTCCTGAAATTATTGCCACGACTAAAGGAGGAATCACTTATTCTCCGGATAATGTTTCTGAGCTGTCAGCAAATCTCCTGAAGTTATTAAAGGATAATAATTTGCGGACCACTTTGGGGAATCAGGGAAAAGAAAAAGTGTTAACTGAACTTTCCCTTGAAAAAATGTCCGAAGGCTTATCTGAAGTTTATTCTTCTTTATTTTAACCTTTTAAATTCTAACTTCGTGTACCTTAGTGTAAACCTTTGTGCGACTTTGTGGTTATTTTTTTTACCACTAAGGATCACTAAGTACATCGCAAAGGAACACAAAGGGAATTTCGTATACATTTAGGAATAATAAATATGCTTTCAGTAAAAAATATTTCAAAGTCCTTCGCTCAACGGGGCCTGGTTCTGGATAATCTCTGTCTTGAGGTGGATGAAGGTGATACTGTTGCCATTATGGGGCCGTCCGGATCAGGGAAAACAACCCTTATGAACATTATTGGTTTACTTGATAAGCCGGATGCCGGGATTATAACCTTCCGGGGCGCTTCATTAGCAAACTTTACGGAAGACGAATCCGCAGCATACAGAAACATGAATATTGGTTTTGTATTCCAGGACCATTTGCTACTGCCATATCTGACCATTTCAGACAATATATTTCTTCCTTTACTGGCATCAAAGTATTCAATCGAAGAACTTTCGGTTAAAGAGCAATACTTAAAACTGTTAATGGAAAAAACAGGTATCTCTGATCTGAAGGACCAATATCCGTATCGCATCTCAGGTGGGGAAGCTCAACGTGTAGCACTGGTCAGAGCGCTGGCAAATAGTCCGTCAATTCTGCTTGCTGATGAACCTACAGGCTCTCTGGATGCAAAGAATGCAGAAATTCTCGGAGAACTTCTTATTGAGATGAACCGAGAATATGGAATTACTATACTCCTCGCCACTCACTCGATTGACCTTGCAAATAAAATGTCAAAGAAAATGCGTCTCGAGGATGGTAAATTAATTGACTGACAAAGACAGAAACAGCTGACGATGATGCCAGGAATCTTCCGGATAATAATCCGATCGGTAAAATTCAATAAAAAACCCGTACTCTACCAGATACTGATTATTGCGTTACTGTCAGCTGTTATAACCGGATCACTTTTAACAGGCAGATCTGTTAAGGAGAGTCTTAAAAAATCATCTGATGAGCGCCTTGGAAATTCTGGTATTATAATAAGCTCAGGAATCAGAAACTTTGATCTGGAACTTGCTAAAAGAATGAAAGAGAGTGCTAAAATTTCTTGCACCGGCATTCTTGAAATCATTGGCTATTGTCAAAGTCTGAATTCGCAAACAGAGGTAAACAACACTCATATATACGGAGTAAACGATGATTTTTTTACCTTTCATGGATTTGACTCAATAAAGATCAATCCCGGGGAAGTTGTCATCAATAGACGACTTGCGGATCATCTTGGAGTCAAGCCGGGGGAAGATCTTATTATTCGATTCGCGGAAATAAGTGATATACCATCAGATGCTCCTTTTGCTCCGGACAATAAAACCACAAAGTCTGTTGTGATGAAGATAGGTGGTATTCTGGAACCAGTCAAAAATGGAAACTTCTCCCTGTCAATCAGCCAGATATCACCAATGAATATTTTCATGAATCTCCCGGATCTTGAAGATAAACATGTCAATTCCTATAAAATAAACAGGTTGCTCATTAAGAGGGATAAGAACATTTCATTAAAAACAATATCCTCTTCCTTAAAACAATACTTAAAACCTGCAGATATTGGTCTGAGAACCAGGATTATAGTGAAAACAGGTGGAATTGAAATTATATCTGACAGGGTCTTTATTGATGAAACAATTGTAAAAGAAATTACCACTATTCTTCCAGTCTCGGCTCCGGTTCTGACATACCTTGGAAACAGGTTTAATGCAGGTACGAGATCTACTCCATATTCATTTGTTTCAGCGTTGCCATCATCTGTTTATCCTGAAATTGTCAGCGATGATGATATGATAATCGACAGATGGATGGCTGAAGATCTTTCTGTGGGTGAAGGAGATACAATTCAAATGTATTGGTATTCACCAGATTCACTCAATAAACTGATTGAAAAAAAAGGCGAATTTGTAGTTAAGCGGATTGTCGATATGCAGGGTATATGGTCGGATTCTCTGCTGATGCCTGATTTTCCGGGAATTTCTGGAAAAGCATCTTGCTCTGACTGGGATGCAGGTGTGCCGGTAAAGATGCATGAAATACGCAGGAAAGATGAGGATTACTGGAACAGGTACAGAGGTACGCCAAAAGCTTTTATCAATTATGAGAAGGGGAAAAAACTATGGGCAAATAATTTTGGACCGGCAACAGCTCTGCGTTTCCCTGCCGGTGTAACTGAAAAAGAAATTGAGGATAAGCTTAGCGGATCGCTCAATCCTGAAAAGATGGGATTCAGCATAACAGATATCTATGCTGAGTCATTGAAAGCAGCAAATGAAAGTGTTGATTTCGGCACTTTATTTCTTAGTCTTGGTTTTTTCCTTATTCTGGCTTCTTTTGTTTTGTTATCGTTTGCGGTTTCCTCATATTTTGATTCAAAACGAGTGCATCTTGCTACATTCTTTGCCCTGGGATTTAAAAACAGGTGGATCGCACAACTATTATTTCTGGAATCCGGCATAATTGGTTTAACCGGATGCGCAATAGGTGCTTTTGCCGGTTATCTGGTCAATATTCTCATAACCAGTGCCCTTAATTCCGTCTGGAACGGTGCCGTACAGACAAATACCCTTGGTGCGTACTTGAATATTATACCATTATTTGCCGGATTTATAATAACCATTCTGACCACAATGCTATTTATGCTGATAAAGATTAAGCGTTTCTTTAAAATATTGAATCAAAGGGGAAAAGATATATATAAATCTCACCAGCCTCTCCGGAATCTTTTGCTGCTGATGGCTTCTGTTGTCGTAACAATTTCACTATTTGCACTTTCATTATTACTTAAGGACCAGGAATTAGCGTTCTGTTTTGCAGCCGGCACAGTTCTTTTGCTGACCTTGATTCTTCTATGGAGGCAATATTATATAGGCAGGTTTTTTAATAGTTCCGCGAGAATATTGAATAGGAAAAACTTATCTCATCATTATTATTCCTTTAATCCTTCTCATGCAGTAACTCCTATCCTGTTTATAGCTGCCGGAATATTTACCATCTTTATTACCGGAGCTAACAGGATGAATTTGAATGAAAAACATCTTAAGAGATCAGGAGGAACCGGAGGATATTTATTATGGTGCGAAAATACGATACCCATAAAAGAGGATTTGAATACTGAATCGGGCAGGAAAACATTAGGTCTTGACTCAGATCAACTTTCGGAAATGCAATTTGTTCAGTTAAAAAAGACCACTGGCAATGACGCCAGCTGTCTTAATCTAAACCATATTACCGCTCCTCCTCTTCTGGGAATTGATCCATCTGATTTTATCGCAAAACAGGCATTTTCTTTTTCTAAAGTACTGGCAAAAATGAATTTTAAAAATCCCTGGCAGTATTTAACTCTCTCTCCGGAAAGCAATACCATTTATGGAATTGCTGATCAAACAGTTCTGGAATGGGGATTAAAGCTAAAACCGGGAGATACATTAGTCCTTCGGTCGGAGAATGGCCAACCCTTGAATATTATAATAGCAGCAGGATTACAATCATCTGTATTTCAGGGATATGTTCTTATAGGAAAGGAGAATTTCATCAGATATTATTCATCTGTTTCCGGAAGTTCTGTATTGCTTGTTGATGGTGACCGTACCTTAACTGATTTATACAAAAACACCTTGAATGAAAGGCTGCAGGGTTATGGTGTAAACATCGAAAAAACAACATCCCGTCTTGCTTCATTTAATGAGGTAACTAACACATATCTTTCAGTATTTGAAGTATTCGGCGCTATGGGAATGATTATTGGAATTGCAGGACTCGGATTTGTACTATTAAAGAATTATAACCAGCGGAAACGCGAATTTGCAATAATGCTCGCAATTGGGTATCAGGTAAAAAAAATCCGGAAAATGATTCTTTCAGAACAAATGCTGATCCTGTTCGCAGGAGTCACATCAGGTATCGTACCTGCAATAGTCGCAACATTGCCGTCAATTAAAAATAGTCCCGATATACCATGGCTCTTCATGATAGGGATGATTGCTGCAATCTTATTAACAGGTTTATTTACCCTGCTTATCTCAGTAAGGGCAGTTACAAAGAATTCTTTGACTGAGAGTCTGAAAAAAGAGTAAAAACAAATTATTTTTTCCCTGCTGCAATGAGATATTTCTGAGTCCTGAAAATAATCATTCCGTCAGTGATAGCAGGTGCAGTCATACAAATATCATTCAGCGGTATTTCAGCGAGAAGGTTGAAACTATCGCCATCCTGAACAATATATACATTCCCCACTTCATCAACTATATATATCTTTCCATCGGATGCAACGGGCGATGCTATAAAACTGCCTGCTTTACCAAGCTTTGCGTTATAAAACTCCTTACCGGTGAGAGGATCAAGACAGATTAATGCTCCATTCCAATTGAGATTATAGAGGTGATTTTTGTAGAGAAGCAAAGTATGCATATATGAACCACCTCGCGGAAGACTCCATTTTACATATTCATTTGATGTCTCATTTTCTTTCAGTGTTATATCACCTCTGGCATTGTTTTTAACGGCAATGATAGGTGAACTGCGACCGTGTGCACTGTTAAAATAGATCATGTCATTGCCAACAATAGGTGTTGGAATCTGAATGTCTCCCCCGCCCGACATCTTCCAGATCTCTTTTCCGGTTTCAAAATCGTATCCGCCACGGTTTTTATAACCGTTCAGAGCCACATAGGTTTTGCCGGCATAAGTATATATATTCGGAGTACACCAACCAGGGTATTCATCCCTCTGTGTTTTCCACAGTTCTTTTCCGGTTTTTACGTCATATGCGGCAACAAATGAGTTCTCGAGTACATCGCACTGTATTATAAGAACGCCATTGTAAATGATCGGTGAACTGGCAAATTCCCATTCTGCAGATTTTACCATGAAAAAGACTGATTTCAGCAATCCGAAGTTTTTCTGCCAGATAAGCTTTCCATTCATATCATAACAAAAGAGTCCCTCCGAACCGAAAAATGCCACAACATATTTGCCATCAGTGGCAACAGATGTGTTTGCATGAGTGGATTTAGGATGACGTTTCATCCTGGGTATCCCTTTATAGGATGTCTTCTCCCAAATCATTTTACCTGTATTCTTGTCAATACAATACACTTTCCATTCATGAATTGATGAATCTTTTACCGGTGTGATATCACCGTATAATCCGGGCTTGAATCCATCCCTGTCAGCCTGACTAACAGCGCTTGTAATAAATAATTTATTATCCCATATTACAGGACTTGAAAGACCGAGACCCGGGATCTCAGTTTTCCACCTTATGTTGATCATTTTCCCAAGGTCAAATGATTCAGGGAGATTTGCATTATCCAATACACCTGAGGACAATCTTCCCCGGTAAGCAGTCCATTGCCTGTCAGCATTAGTCTGAGATGACATCTCAGTAATTGACAAAAACAAGAAATAAGATATAAAAAAGAGGATCAGACGTGTTTTCATAGATTTGAATATAATGAATTTTAATTATTTATTTCCTGCAGCAATAAGATATTTCTGTGTTCTGAAGAATATCATGCCATCTGTAATTGCCGGTGCTGTTAAACATACATCATTCAAGGGTATCTCGGCAAGTTGCCTGAATGGTAATCCATCCTTGATTATGTACACAGTTCCCTGTTCATCAACTATGTACAGCTTGCCATCTGAAGCAACAGGAGAAGCAATAAAACTTTTTGAGTTTCCCAGTTTTGCATTGTACAGTTCCTTGCCTGAGCTTGCATCAAGGCAGACAACTGTACCGTTCCAGTTAACGTTGTAAAGATGATCTCTGTAAAGCAGTAATGTATGAATATATGAACCTCCCCGCGGTATGCTCCATTTCACGTATTCATTTATATTCACCCCGGGTTTGAGAGTAATATCGCCAGAGGCATTTGATTTGATCGCAAGGATAGGTGAACTACGCCCGTGAGCGCTGTTGAAATATACCAGGTCTTTACCGACCACAGGAGTCGGAATAGGAACGTCACCGCCACCCGACATGCGCCAGATCTCCTTTCCTGATCCAAAATCGTATCCGCCCCGGTGTTTGTACCCATTTACCGCAATCCTTACCTTATCCCCGTCTTTATAAATATTTGGCGTACACCACCCCGGATATTCATCTCGCTTGGTTTTCCACATTTCCTTTCCGGTTTTTAAATCAAACGCGGCTAAAAAGGAGTTCTCAAGGACATCACATTGAATTACCAGCACCCCGTTATAGATTATTGGAGAGCTGGCGAACTCCCACTCGGCAGAAGGGTAATCGAAAGCAACTGATTTAAGTACCCCGAAATTCTTTTTCCATATTAACTTACCTGTATAATCATAACAGTATAAACCTTCTGAGCCAAAAAAGGCAACAGCATAGTTACCATCAGTCGCAACGGATGCATTTGCATGAGTTGATTTAGGATGTCGCCTTACTTTTGGAATGCCTGAGTATGATGTTCTTTCCCAGATTGTTTTTCCGGAATTTTTATCAATACACAGGATCTTCCAGTCATGAATTGAGCTATCCGGAACAGGCATCCCATCTCCATAAATCCCGGTCTTAATCCCCTCTTTATCCGATTTGCTTATGGCAGTGGTGATAAATAACTTATCGCCCCAGATTACAGGACTTGACAGGCCAAGCCCGGGTAACTCAATTTTCCAACGGATATTGATCATTTTCTGAAGGTCAAATGATTCAGGAAGGTTTGCGTTATCAAGAACGCCAGATGCCATATATCCTCTGAATCCGGGCCATTGTCTCTCCGGCAATAGCTGACCATTGACACTCATCGAAAAAGTAGTATAAGCAATTACGATAACTAATGAGAAAAGTTTGAATTTCATGTTTTAATAGGGCTATATGATGATCAGAATCTTACTGTTGTCGGTGAATTTCACATTTTATAAAGATGTTTATTTATAATTCAAAATTATAATTTATTGATATAATATTAATATCAGAAATATGAGGCAGATAAATACGCTGAAAGATATACTCTGCTGCTATCGAATGCCGTTTGGCGATACTGAACTCTAACCCGGCAGCCAACCTGTTCTTTCCAACCATCCGCGTATTGTCAGAAAACATCGGGCAGAAAGACTCAGAGTATAAATAAGGATGAACGGGAAATGACGGTGTTTTATAAAGAGCTTTTAATTTAATTAGCCCTGTATAATCCGGGAATTTATCCTTTGCATCCACAATAAATGTCTTAATCCTTGTTTGAAATCTAAAACGACATGAGAAACTGAAATCCGAAACAGGAAGATTCCCTTTAAAGTCGAGGAACCATTTATGTCGGAAATAATAAGAATTATTATCCTCAATATTTTCTGTAAGCCTGTAAGAACCACCAATTGCGAAATACTTACTGAAGGAATAAGCTAATCCGCCTTCAAGAAATGCTTCTTCAATTTTTGCGGCATTTTCAAAAGTTCTGATACAGGTTGATAGACGAATATCAATTTTATCAGTCAATTTTTTTTCAGCTGAAACACCATACCATATTCCAAAATCCTTATTCTGCGCAGTAGCTGATATAGGAAGAGAAATCGCTAATAAAACATAACACCATCTTCTGATCATCCTCCTCATCTTCATTCTCATCTGTATCAACTTTCGTATTAGCTGTCTGATCAAATTATTTACTTGATTTCCAGTTCTTCATAAAATATGTGAAGAGTACAGCTATTTTAAGAATCTGCAAAACTTCGTTTCAACTAAGTGTTCAAATGTACATTACCTTCAGAGAACCTGAAAACATTTTCAATAAAACTTAAATTAATTCAGTGAAAAGTTCAGATAGGATTTTATATTGTTGATATATTTTTATTCTTAATTTGACCATTTGAACATATTAGTCAGACAGATTGTTATATTTGCATCTTTTAAAAAAATATGAATATCAACAAGTCAGGATCTGATAAAAACGATAAGGTACAGCTGATAATCGAAGCCTCTCAAAAGCGTTTTGGTTTATATGGTATGGGAAAAACCTCTATGCGCGAAATTGCAAGTGATCTTAAGTTATCAAAGGCATCATTGTACTACTATTTTCCTGATAAAGAGAGCCTGTACAAGGCTGTAGTGGAAAAGGAGCAGAATGAATTTATCGCTAATGTATCAGAAAGGATCTTGAGTATTCAGGATCCTGAACAATTGCTGCTTGAATATTCAGGAGTGCGTCTCTCCTATTTCCGGACGCTATTAAATTTAAGCAGACTGAGGCTTGAAGCTTATACAGGACTCAAACCCGGATTCAGGGACACGATTCAAATGTTTAAAGAAAAAGAGAAAGAAATCATAAAAAGGATATTTGAAAAAGGAATAAGCACTGGCATATTTTATATTGAAGATATTGATCAGACAGCATCCCTGTTTCTTGACCTGCTCAAAGGAATAAGGATTACACTCGTTAATGAAAAGGAGACATTATTTATTGAACAGGAGGAATATGATCTTCTTCTTGAGAAAACACTCGCCTTTACAAATGTCTTTATCAAAGCATTGAAATACAAATAATTATATATAAAGAATTAGCAACACAATTAAATTCAAGACAGTATATGAAAGAAGGATCAAAGAACAACCGGCTCAGAGTCTACATTCCACTAGCGATTATAATTTTAGCCATACTGGCAGGCGCATGGTACTGGTATAAAGATTATTCGATGTACATTACTACAGATGATGCGCATGTGGATGCTGACAATGTGAGCGTAGGTTCAAAGATAATCGGTAGAATATCTGCAATTTATGCCAATGAAGGAGATATAGTTAAACAAGGGACTCTTCTGGCCGACATTGACAGTTCGGATTTTATAGCACAAAGAAATCAATCAATTGCATTAAAGACCCAGGCATTAGCTAATTTGTCCCAATCCGAGGTGAAATATAATTCCGATCAGAAGGGTCTCAGAATACTGGAGATTAATCTTGAACGGGCAAGTGAGGATATGGCAAGGGCAAAAAATCAGTCTGCCGGTGGTGTAATAACCGCGGAACAATTTGACCATATAAAGAAAGCGTATGAAACGGCTTCA
>CAWHIG010000001.1:0-83571 GCA_963829255.1 uncultured Bacteroidales bacterium | reverse complement strand
GTATTAGCACTGGTAGTACTAAAAGACTTGTAAATTATGCTATCTTCAATGTTGCCCTCATAAACATTTATTAATGTTTCATAACCATAATTTGCAAAATCCAGTTTTACTTCCAGGTCAGTTTTTACGGGTTCCGAACTATCGCAATCAGAGCACTGAACAAAAAGACCCTGTTCTTCACATGAGAAAAAGCAAGCAAAAGTCAGAAGTATTAAAATTCTAAATGTAGTTTTCATGATGCTATCAATACCACTTTATAATTTTTCTATTAGTTCTCACATTATCGAAGTACAGATTATATGAAGCCCCAAATCTTAACCAAACCGGACCAATATGGTAAAATTCAGTTTTCATGTAATCAGCACCGATAGAAAATGAAAGATCTTTTTTTGTCCACTTGAATGATAAGGCAGGAATAACCATAAATTTATTTCCGGGCACAAGAAGTGTCCCCTTAAGTCTATTACCAAAAGCATAGCCTGCAGAAAGTGATGTGGAAAATTCAATATTGGCTTTGAAGGCATTGTCGGTAAGGGCAAAATCTTTAAACAATCCTGCATAGAAAATTGACCCCTTATTCATGTACTGATAGAAAGTGTTTTCAGAATGTTTGACTAAAACCCGTGTATACCATAATTTCGTATCACATCCCAAAATGATTCCGCCATTCAAATATGGTTCCTTGAATGAAAGACTTGCACCTGTATAAAAATCATGCACAAAAAACCTTGACGATAGCATTATATCTACCTGATCTATAGCATACCTTAAATTACCGGGCATTTTATTCTCCTTAAGAATATCGATTACATCTTTTCTGCGGTATTTTGATGCCACACTATAAGGACTTACAGAATATGTTCCCTGTTTAGCCCACTTATCACCGATTTTAAGCAGATATAAAATTGCATCGCGATGGTCAGCAATTATAGCAAGTGCAAGTGCATTATGACCGGAAGAATTTGTAGCATAAATGTCGACACCTTTTTTATAAAGAAGTTGCATTATAAGCGTATCGCCATTAAGAGCAGCCATAAGAAAAGGCGTGACCCCGTCATTATCCCTTGCCTCAATGTTGGCACCATTCTGAATCAGTAGATCTGCAACATCTGCATATCCTGCCCATACCGCAGCCAATAAGGGTGTTGATCCTTCCACGGTTTTTTTCTCAGTAGACGCATTATAGTAAAGGAGCATGTCGACAAACTGAAAGTATCCATAGATTGAGGCATAATGAAGAGGTGTCGCCTCATATTTGTCACTGAAATCAATATCAGCTCCAGCTCTAATCAGAGCTTCTGCAATCTCTGCGTTCTGATTTTTTACAGCTATTATAAGCGGAGTTTCATACGCGGAAGTAAGCTTATTTACATCTGAACCGTAATCAATAAGCATTTTAGCAACCTTTGTCTGGTTATTTGATACCGCAAAAATCAGAGGAGTTGCACCTTCATCAGTTTCTGAATATATATCTGCACCTTTAAGTATAAGCCGGTTGATTTCTGAAACAAAGCCATTTGATGCAGCAACCATCAGATTGTAGTCTAATGCGCCGTCAAAAGATAGTGGAATGTAATTAGTAGTATCATAAAATTCTATGTTGGCATCTGCAGATTGTGAATAAACACTCCCCGAAAAGAATAGAAGAGTGAGAGCAAAAAGAATTCTTATGTATTGTAGCTTCATTGACAACATATATTGCAAAGATAATTTTTTGATTCTTTTTTAAGGATAAACATCTTCAGAATATAAATTTTTCTCAAAAAATGTACAACTTAATTTTGAAATTCAAAATGTTCGTCGAACCTGAATGAGAGGAATTTAATGATTCACAACATAATTTATGCCAACATTTTAAGTTATATAGTCAGTTCCTGGTCATAAAAGTTCACAAATACACCTATTTATTAATCTAAATTATATTTTTTATGTATATTTTGACCTGTGAAAAGGAATACTTTTTAATTTTGTTATCTGAAAAAGGGAATTGGTATTGAAGAAAAGATATAAAATATTATTAATAGCGCTACTGTTAATACTGGTAAGTTCTAACCCGGGTGCAATGGAAAGTAGCTCTCTCCTTGTTGATAAGCTTATTCCATTCAATGTCAGACTAACTAACAGCAGTTCTGAAGGCATTGAATTTGCCGGTGCTGAAAAAACAGTGAATTCTTTTTTGAGAAAATGGTCTATCGCCGGTGCCTCAATAGCTATTGCCAAGGATGGCCGGCTGATTTTCGCAAGAGGTTTCGGTTTGGCCGATACTGCATCAAAAACTGAAGCACAGCCTTATAGCCAATTCAGAATAGCCAGTATTTCAAAACTGGTTACAGCAGTGGGCATAATGAAGCTCGAGGAAGAAGGGAAGCTATCATTAAACGATACTGTTTTTGGTCCAAAAGGAATTCTTAATGATCCATATTTCGGTGAACCTAAAGATAAGAGAGTCTATAATATCACTGTTGCCCAACTTCTGAGTCATGAAGCCGGATGGACTCAACGTTATGGAGATCAGATGTTTATGCCATTAGTAGTTGCTGAAAAGATGGGAGTAAAACCACCTGTCGACACTAAAACTATAGTGAAATTTGCCCTTAATAAAAGACTCCATTATACTCCCGGGACGGGCAAGGCCTATTCAAATCTTGGATATAGTATCCTTGGTCTGGTGATCGAAAAAGTTACGGGGGGCTCTTACGAAAATTTTTGCAAGCGGGAAATACTTGAACCTCTTGGAATTTATGATATGAAAATTGCAGGGAATCTGCCATCAGAGAAGGCTCCTTTTGAAGTTACCTATTACGAACCATCGGATGTTGTGCTTAAACCTTCAATTTACGGTACAGGTGAACTGGTAGCGCCAAGTTATGGCGGAAATGACATAAGAGCTCTGGGGGCAGCGGGAGCCTGGGTGGCAACAGCACCTGATCTTATGCGATTATTGCTGGCTGTTGATGGTTTCAAAACCCGCCCCGATATTATTAACGATCAAAGCATCAGGTTTATGACGGATAATGACAATGGATTTGCCCCTGTAGGATGGAAGGCGACAATTTTAGATGGGACATGGTGGCGTACAGGTTCTTTTCCAGGCAGTGCAGGCATGATGAAACGGCAATCTGATGGGATCTCATGGGTTGTACTCTTCAACTCAAGCGCATGGAATGGCCCGGAGATCTACTCCTACATAAATAATATGATGTTCAGGGTAATATCACAGATTAATCCTTTGCCTGAGAATGACCTTTTTAACTATTCTTTGCCCATTCCCCTTAAAACTACTTTGAAAGACTACTCTGTAAGGTAACTATGTGTTTTACAGTAAATGTGAACCTTATTAAGGAGGAACTCGAAAACCGGTACGGAGCCACCTTAATCGATCCTGACAAATACAGGCCAAGTTATTATTACCATGCTTTTGGCCTTCCCTCACTACCGGCTATCTGTTCAGGTGAACCTTCAAAAATCCGGCTTTTGAAATGGGGATTGATACCGGCATGGACCAAAGGTATCGATCAGGCAAATATAATCAGGTATAAGACCTTTAACGCCAGATCTGAAAGCATAGAGACAAAAAAGTCGTTTTCTTCATCTTTCAGGTCAAAAAGATGCCTCATTCCTGTAAAAGGTTTCTTTGAATGGCAACACATAGGAAACGAAAAAATTCCATGGTATATATATCACGCTGAAAACGAAGTATTGACAATCGCAGGAATATATGATGACTGGGTTGAGAATAATACCGGAACGGTTCTGACCACTTTTTCAATAGTTACAACTGACGCTAACGAGCTCATGGCGAATATCCATAACTCAGGTAAGAGAATGCCTGTAATTCTAAATAAATCTTCAGAAACAATGTGGATAGATCTGTCAATAACTCAGGATGATGCACTTGGACTTCTTACTCCCTGTCCTTCGGATATTCTAAAAGCTCATACTATAAGTCCTCTGATTAATTCCAGGTCATCAGACAGGAACACGCCTGATGTGATAAAACCATATAATTATCAGACGGATAATCTGTTATTCTAGACCGATGGCACAACGGCACAACGGCACAACGGCATAACAAACCTTTACGCCCTTGAGCCTTTGAGCCCTTGCGCCATTTACTGCGCAACAAATTGATAGCTGATTGTACCCAGTTGTATTCTGGGGGAATTGACATCAGGATTAAATTTCGACTGAAGGGCTGTCGCAACGGCTGTTTCAACAAGACATGGATCTGAAGCTGTGCTCTCCCTGTCAACAACCTGTGCTTTCTGAACGTTGCCATACTGGTCTACTTCAATCCCGAGAACAACCAGACCGGATCCCTGACATTTATAGATAGGAATTGGCAGATAAAGATGATTCCGGCCAACCAGATCATAATAGATTCTTGTTGGTCCCTTAAAATTTGCAGCCATCTCCGTCGATTGTTTCGGTTTTTCATTCACTTTCTTGAGAGCTGTATCTTTTTGGACAATGATATTTTCATCTCCCCGCGATTCGTTCAATTTTTTTTGTTCATCAATATAATTATCAACACCCAGTTTCCCGCTTTTTATCAGCTCTTCTTTAACCTTATCGATATAATCAGCTGGGTTTATCTTTTCATTTGACTTGCTGGAAAGATTTCGTGCAATATTCATCATCTCCTCGTCCCCTTTGAGGATCTTTTCGACAGTAGTTGCATGTAATTCAACAGGCTTTTCCTTGTTAGTCACAGGCTCCGCATCAGGAGCCAGTTCAACTTCATATTCAGCTGCTGTGATTTTTTGTAATGACCTCAGCTGCAGTGACATGAAAATAATTCCTATAATCAGATGAATAATTACAGTTCCCAGAATGCCAGCCTGTTTACCTTTGTACGTTTTCATACCCTGCGAAATTATAAATTATTACATTTGTATCTATATAATTATCATTTAATAATATGATTGAAAGTTAAGGACAAAGGAGGAAATGCCTTGTGTGCCCTAGTGATTCTGATAGAACTCTAATAAAATGAAAAAAGAACTAATCCTTGAGATTATTCAGGAGAGATGGAGCCCGTACTCTTTTTCCTCAATTCCTGTGGAAGAATTTAAATTGAAGGCAATGTTCGAAGCGGCCAGTTATGCTCCCTCATGCAATAATGAGCAACCGTGGTTATTCGTTTATACAACACAGGATGAAAAGAAGGTTTTCAATGATTATATAGGATTTATGACAGACGGAAATAAGGTGTGGGCTAAGAACGCCTATGCTATTGTAATAAGTATGGCACGCTCCAGATTTTCTCACAGCGGCAGGCCGAACAGACATTCTTTTCACGATACCGGTATGGCAGTTACCAATCTACTGCTACAGGCTACCGCACTTGATGTTTATGTCCATCAGATGGCGGGCTATTCCGTAGATAAAGTAAAGGAATACTTCAAGCTGAGCGATGATATTGAGCCTGTAGCAATGATGGCAGTCGGATATCTTGGAGATGGTACTTCACTTTCACCTGAATTATTAGCGAGGGACGAAAAGAGAAGACCCAGGAAATCAATTAAAGAATTTGTTTTTAAAAACTCTCTTTCCGCTCACGCTTTTTAATTCGCATAAGATGCTGTATATTATTTGCTTTGAGCTTTTTTGATCTTTTTTCTAACCTTGGCATTAATAGGTTTGTTGAATTTCTGATTTTTAAATAATCCATTTTTTATACTGCCGATGAATTTTGACCATGCAAATGGATTTAAAAGATTGTTGATAGGAAATTGTCCCCTTGTTGCCATGGAACTGAAATTCTGTTCCATAGCATATTTGTAACCGGCTTCAGGAGAGATTTTTACGTTGCTCTGATTTGTTATAGCCACGTAAATTGAAGCGATATTATCATTCATATTTTCAATCAAAGGATCTGCAGGCCGTTCTTTGGTTATATCTTTAATAAACTCGCTGTAATTCTTCCATGGCAGGATGTTCACTTCTTTAATCTGAATAGTATCTACATCCAATGTAATATCAACTTCACAATGTCTTTCTTCAAAGTTTTCAGGTATGATTGTATGATATCTTTTAAACCCCACAGCCCTGAAGAAAATAGTATCTCCCGGAGTACTTGTGATTGAATAGATGCCCGATCTTTCGCTACTGGCCCCTTTTTAAGCTTCCTTGATATAACAGCAACTCCTGGCACAGGTCTGTAGCTTCATCAGTAATTATGCCGCTCACCTGAATATATCTCTCCTTGTCATTTGTCTGACCATTAATGCCAGAAATGGAAAGGATTAAAAATATAAAGGTGTAAAAGAGTCTGTTCAAGTTAATCCGTTTTTGTATCCTATTAAATCGAATTGTGCTGCAAAATAAACATAATTGAGTATAACGGTAAACTATTTAACTATATTTTAACGTCATATGTCAGGAGATATCAACAAATGATCATTTGTAAACGTCAAATTATATTATACTTATTAGTCATTTTTAAATATCGAAAATATTTCAATATTTGCATCAGCAAATTACTTACCATTCTCTCTGTTTTAACAATAATATAATAATCAAATAACCCGCTGACTTTATTGTTACAGGAGATTATTTAATCAATATATGAAAAAACCGTTATTGTTGGGCGATGAAGCTATTGCCAAGGCAGCATTAGATGCAGGATTAAGCGGTATGTATGCATATCCCGGTACTCCTTCGACCGAAATAATGGAGTACATCCAATCGTCTGAAGAAGCTGCTATGCGCAAAATACACCGTGAGTGGTCCTCAAATGAAAAAACTGCAATGGAGGCCGCTCTCGGAATGTCTTATGCCGGAAAAAGAGCAATGGTTGCAATGAAACATGTTGGGTTGAATGTAGCAGCTGATGGTTTTATAAATTCAGCTCTAACAGGTGTAAATGGCGGACTGATTGTAGTTTCAGCCGATGATCCATCAATGCATTCTTCCCAGAATGAACAGGATTCGAGATTTTACGCAAAGTTCGCTCTTGTGCCATGCTTTGAACCATCAAACCAGCAGGAGGCCTATGATATGGTTTTCGATGCTTTTACGGTATCGGAAAAATATAAACTTCCTGTTCTGTTCAGAATTACCACACGTCTGGCACATTCAAGAGCTGGCATCGATCTGAAACAGCCACTCCCTGAGAACAAACTTACTCTCCCTGTTGACCCTCTGCAGTTTGTTCTTCTTCCGGCAATAGCCAGGAAAAAATATAAATCTCTGCTATTAACTTATGAATCATTAAAATATGAATATGGAATTTCGAAATATAATAATTTCAAAGATGGCAGGAAAAGAGACCTTGGAATAATTGCATGCGGAATTGCGTATAACTATTTATTGGAGAATCTTGGAGACTCAATAATTGATTTTCCGGTACTTAAGGTTACGGCTTACCCATTTCCTAAGGACCTCATTAAGGATATAACCGGAAGGTGTAAGGAAGTATTAATTCTTGAAGAGGGAGCGCCAGTTCTTGAAGAAGCAATAAGAGGAATACTTGATGAGGGAATAAGAATCTATGGACGGCTCGATGGAACGCTGCCACGCGATGGAGAGCTGACTCCGTCAATAGTCGCAAAAGCGCTTGGATTACCGGTAAGTGTTGGCGAACCGGTTCCATCGGTCGTAAAAATGAGACCACCTTCTTTCTGCAATGGTTGCGGACATGCTGATTTGTTCAATAACTTAATAGAAGCTGTCAGACCTTATGGCCCCGGACACGTATTTTCTGATATAGGCTGTTACACTCTTGGAGCATTACCTCCATATAACGCAATAAATTCCTGTGTTGATATGGGCGCATCTGTTACAATGGCTGTTGGAGCTGCTGATGCCGGATTGTTCCCATCAATCGCAGTAATCGGAGATTCAACTTTTACACATTCAGGTATGACGGGGTTGCTCGATGCAGTTGCTAAAAACTCATCCGTTACAATCATAATATCCGATAATTCCACTACCGGTATGACAGGTGGCCAGAAATCACAGGCAACAGGCCGGTTAGTTCAGATTTGTGAGGGTCTCGGTGTCAGCAGGGAACACCTTAGATCGATGGTTCCTTTGCGTAAAAATAATGATGAAAACGTGCTTATATTAAAAGAAGAGATTGAATATAAAGGTGTCTCAGTAGTTATTGCATCACGGGAGTGCATACAAACGGCAACCAAAAAAAAGAGATCAGAAAAATTAACAGAATAATCTTTAATCTTTTATAATGAAGAATGACATTATTTTATCCGGAGTAGGAGGACAGGGAATATTATCAATTGCAGCTGCTATCGGACTGGCTGCAGTTGAGAATGATCTTTTTCTAAAACAATCGGAAGTTCATGGGATGAGTCAGAGGGGCGGAGATGTTCAGTCTCATCTGAGGCTGTCTGATAAACCTGTTTCTTCCGATCTTATCCCTTATGGAAAGGCCGACCTTATAATCTCCGTTGAACCTATGGAATCACTCAGATACCTTCCATGGCTTGCAAAAACCGGCTGGCTGGTTACCAACTCAAATCCATTTATCAATATTAAAGATTATCCGCCAATTGATGAGATTTTAAACGAAATCAGGAAGATAAAAAATCATATTATCGTTGATGCGGACAGAATAGCCAGAGAAACAGGGTCCGCAAGATCGGGCAATATTGTAGTACTGGGAGCTGCATCACCTTATATAGATATGCCTTATGAAAGTCTGGAGAATGCGATAAGAAAACTATTTGGACGAAAAGGTGATGAGATAGTCGAATCAAACCTGAAAGCGCTAAAAGCAGGAAGAGAATTGTATCCAAAGTGAGCTCTCTCCATTCCGAATCTTGTAGTTTTAGATGAATCAATTCTGTTAAATAACTTTAAATTGAATTCCAATTGCAAAATTTATATATTTATCCCACCTGTACTCTTAGCAATTTTTAATAATATTGCTCTCCCTCAAAACATTAATCCAAATTTGATATTTATGAAATATTTGTGGCTTATTCTCGTCCTGTCAGCGTTTTCACTTTTCTCAACGGCACAGAAGGCTGATTTTAAATCAGCTGAAAAATTCCGGGCTGATAATCTAACACCAAAGTATGGCGATCTTGCAGTAAATGCCAACTGGATTGAGGAATCGGATATTTTCTGGTATTCATTCAAAACATCTGCAGGCAAGAACTACTTCTATGTTAATGCAGCAACAAAATCAAAACAACCGATGTTCGACAGCAAGTACATGGCCTCGGAATTAAGAAAGCTAACTCACCATCCCTATAATGATCTGGATCTCCCCATTAAGGATATTAAATTTGAAAAAAAGAGTACCACAAAATTTACTTTCGTGGTCGATTCAACCAAATTCTTTTATGATATAACAACCCGGAGACTGGTGATTAAAGATACTGTTTACAAGGCTAAAAAAATTCCAATGTGGCCTAAGTACTCCTCCGACAGTTCAATGATAGCATACGCTAAAAATCATAACCTGTTCATAATGAAAACAAAGGATAAAGATAGTATTGAAATACAACTTACTACAGATGGTGAACGGTATTATAGTTTTGCTTCAAACTCGGAGGATACAACAAGAAATAAAAAAGTAAGGGCAAATGTTGACTGGTTCAAGAATTCCAGCAAGCTCTATGTTGAAAGGAGAGACGAAAGGAAAGTAAAAGATCTGTTCGTTATAGATGTACTTGCACAACCGCGTCCTAAACTTGAAACTTACAGGTATTCAATGCCCGGAGAACAATTTGTACCTCAAACAGAGTTAATAATTTTTGATGCTGTAACAAAAAAGCGGATTGATGTTGATGTCAGGAAGTGGAAGGATCAGACAATCAATGTTGCCTGGTCATCTCAAAAAGCGGCCGATAAAATAATTCTTATCCGTAAGGACAGACCCTTGAAAAACCTTGATGTATGTATGGTCAATGCTGAAACCGGAACTCTCTCGGTTCTCTTCAGCGAGCAAACCTGGCCATATTTTAATAATGAATATACCAGGCTATCTGTACTTAATGAGGGTAACGATATTATCTGGTGGTCAGAAAGAACCGGCTGGGGCCAGCTTTATCTTTACGATGGTAAAGGGAACCTTAAAAACCAGATCACTAACGGATATTTTGTTACAGGGAGAGTTGAACAGATTGATACAACCGGAAGAATGATATATTTTGAGGCTTTCGGAAAAGAGAATGGGGTGCATCCTTATTATAGTATGAAATACAAAGCAAATATTGACAAGGGAGCAATGACCCTTATTACCCGGGAAGGGGCTAACCATTCTTTCATTATGTCAAAATCTGCCAGATACTTCGTTGATACCTACTCAACTGTTGATAAAATTCCCGAAGCTGTCCTGCGCGATAATAACGGAAACATAATTTTAAAACTCGAAAAGGCCGATCTTTCACAACTATTCAAAGCAGGATGGAAGATGCCTGAAACTATCATTGTCAAGGCAAAAGATGGAGTCACTGACCTGTATGGTGTTATGTATAAGCCTTTTAATTTTGATTCCACAAGAAAATATCCTGTCATTTCTTATGTTTATCCGGGTCCTCAGACCGAATCGGTTCAGTATTCGTTTACTGTTACAGGAGGTAAAAATGTGGCTCTGGCACAGCTGGGATTTATTGTAGTAAATTTCGGTCACAGAGGGGGAAGCCCTGTAAGAAATAACTATTACCATACGTTTGGTTATAATGATCTCAGAGATTATGCACTTGCGGATGATAAATATGGTATCGAGCAACTTGCCGATATGTACAAATTCATTGATATCAACAGGGTTGGTATATATGGTCATTCAGGCGGAGGTTTTATGTCAACGGCTGCAATTCTCTCATATCCTGATTTTTACAAAGTCGCTGTTTCTTCTTCAGGCAATCATGATAATAATATTTATAACCAGTGGTGGGGTGAAACTCATAACGGAGTGAAGGAGGTTGACAAAAAAGTAACAAAAAAGGACGAGGTTAAAGACAGCCTTAACAAAAAGAAGGAAGTTGAAATTTCATTTAAAGCTGTCATTGAAAAGAACGAGGATATTGCAAAAAACCTTAAAGGCTACTTATTGCTTGTAACCGGAGACATTGATAATAATGTTCATCCTGCAAACACACTAAGAGTAGTCGACGCACTCATCAAAGCTAATAAGCGATTTGATTTCATGATTTTGCCCGGCCAACGACATGCATACGGAAATGATATTCCATATTTCGACAGGCTGATGTGGTATTATTTTGCTGAGCATCTTCTGGGAGATTACAGGACAAATGTTGATTTACTTGACTTTCAATAAAAGTAACAAACGGCACAACGGCACAACGGCACAAACGGCACAAAGGCACAAACGGCACAAAGGCACAAAGGCACAAAGGCACAAAGGCACAAAGGCATAAACATACTATTAGTGAGAAAATGATGACGGAGTCGGAATCAAAGGCAGAAAAATTTCTGGCAGTCTCATCACAGTATAAACTTGGGAAACTTGTTACGGAATCTTCCCATCCTTATACAAGTGATCTGTCCTTTCTTGCTTCAGGTAACCTGCCGGTTGCTGTTTCAAAATTGAAAGAACTTGACAATCAGACAATAACGGTCTTATCAGAAAAGAAAGAACAGATATTTTATCTCCGGAATGCGATCCATGAAACATTAAACTCAGGATATGATATTTATTTCTGTGGATGTGGTGCTACCGGCAGATTATCTCTTACTCTCGAAACACTATGGCGGCAGGAACACGAAATGGATTTATACAGAGACCGTGTATTCAGCTTTATGGCAGGAGGGGATGTTGCCCTTATCCGGTCAATAGAAAACTTTGAGGATTATCCCGAATACGGAGCCAGACAATTGATTGAATCAGGATTCAGAGATGGTGATCTATTGATAGGCGCTACAGAAGGCGGAGAAACACCCTTTGTTATAGGAGCTGTCGGGAAGGCCACTGAAATTTCAAAAAGAAAACCATTTTTTCTTTACTGCAACCCCGATGATATGTTATGTGAGGTTGCCGAAAGATCTAAACGGGTAATCCGGAATACTGGTATCGAAAAGATTAATCTCACGGTCGGACCGATGGCCATTACAGGAAGCACCAGGATGCAGGCTTCAACAATCCTGCTTGCTGCGGCCGGAATTGCACTTTTTTATAATAATTCAGGCAATGAAGCTATTGAAAATGAGATTGATGCCTTTGCAAAGTATTGGAATTCCTCAGATATAGCATTCATTCAGAAGTTTATTGTCGGAGAGGCTGATTATTATAATAAGGGTGATTATTTGCTATATGAAACAGATAGTCAGTTAGGAATAACTGTTATTACTGATACTGCCGAAAGGTCACCCACTTTTAGCCTGCTGCCATTTGAAAATGTTTATGAGAAGGATGCGGGTCTTTCACTCTGTTATCTTTATATGCCGGAGAACGGCAATAGTGAAGAGGCCTGGGAAAAATTATTATGGCGAACACCCAGAACACTGGAATGGCCCGATATAAATGGCATAGCATCAAGAGAACGTTTGCTTGGTTTTGATTTCAGCAGTAAAGCACTTTCCAGAAGGGAACAGCAACAAAAATCAAAAAGGCAGAACAGATTTAAAATTCTGGACAAACAGAACGGAATTAGTTTTGTTCTGGACGACGAAATCCACTTTCTGGTCATCCCTTTTTCAAATCCGTTGTTCAAACATCTGGTCCTTAAAATGATCCTGAATACTCATTCGACACTTGTAATGGGAAGATTAGGAAGATACGAGGGAAACGTAATGACTTATGTAAGAGCCAGTAATAATAAATTGATTGACAGGGCTATAAGATACATCGATATACTGCTGAAAAACAAAAATATAATACTTTCATACAGTCAGATTTGTTACATTCTATTCGAAATGATTGAAAAGACTCCTGAAGACAAATCGATAGTGCTGGAGACTGTGGAAGAAATTAAAAGACGATATTAATTTTTTTTAAATAGCACATTTAAAAAAGAGAAGGCTGTCTAAATTAATGACAGCCTCTCATAAAGGAAATGCAGCGACAGATTTCCGGTACACAGATTACTCATCTTTGTTCAGTTCACCCTTACCCGGTTTCTCACCGTTTCTCAGGAGGATCAGATCACTGAGCACAATCTCAGTCATGTTCTTAGTGACACCTTTTTTATCCTCATAGGTGCGATAGACGATCCTGCCTTCAACAGCTACCTCCTTACCTTTCTTGAGAAACTTATCAGCAACATCGGCCAGTCCGTTCCAGGCGACAATATTGTGCCAGGTAGTTTCGCTTACCCTCTGGCCATCAGCGTTTTTGTAACCGTCTTTTGTGGCCATTGTGAAATGGGTGACTTTTTTTCCGGTCTCAGTTGTTTTTGTATCGGGATCCTTTCCGAGATTTCCGATCAGTGTGACTCTGTTTGATAATGAATTCATGGCTTTAAGTTTTAATAAGACAAAAATTTAATTTCTTAGCAAACTTAAGCCAGCTTCAGATACTGTTCCGGTTAATAATCATTTATATACGGTTCAGAATCATTTATAGTCGTTTGTATCCGTTTGAAAACGTTTTTTTAAATCTGTCACAACCACTACAGAACTAAGTCGTTTCAGTTGATTATCTTGAAAGCATAAATAGAACTGATTTCTTTCCTGCATTGCCTGATTCATTTGAAAGTCATAGGGAGAGTAGGATAATGTGAACGAGTGGTCCTGGTAACATCTTTCCCGGATGGGAAAAAATAACTCCACCGACCAGCACTTCTTCAGAGATGGTGTGATGGGGCGACCGGAATCTTCTTATTGATGTGAATTGTTTCGCAGTGCCAATTGAGTGAATTTACATAATATCTGTTTTCACAGTCGTGTTATTGTTTTACTTTTTTTCGTAATTTAGAACAGTAATTATACAGAAAGAAATATTCTTGAGTTTTTGCGTAGAGTATTTATTACATACTAAAAATGAGAAAAATGATGAAAAAAATAGGTTATGTTTTACACGGTATTTTATTTATTTCATTTTTGACTATGAGAGTTACCTTCGCTCAGACAGATATTGAAGGAAGTAAAGATCACCCATTGATTACCCGTATGCCTGACTATTACATCAGTGATTATAATGTATCTGAGTTTGGCGCATACGATCCGGTCATAATTGATGGCAGTGATGTTCACTGGGAAGGGAAAGTATATACCTTTAATTACGAACGTAAGGAGGCTGCCCGTCCCATTAGTATGCTGCAGATAGTGCGAAATTACGAAGCAGCGATCAAGAGGGCCGGAGGAAAGCTCCTCGGGACCGGAGATGGACGACGGATGGCTGCTGAGATCCGAAAAAACGGTTCTCTTACCGGGGTCTATGTCGAAGCATTCAACGATGCAAGGAATTATAGTCTTATAATTGTCGAGTCGCAGGCAATGAAACAGGATGTAGTTGCAGACGCCAGGGCCATGAGTAATGACCTCGCGGAAACAGGTAAGACAACAATCCAGGGTATCTATTTCGATACCGGTTTGTCCATTATCAAGCCTGAGTCAGAGCCCGCTCTTATGGAGATTGTGAAATTGTTCAAAGACTCTCCTGCACTTAAGGTTTATGTTGTAGGTCATACAGATAATGTCGGTAGCCTGGAATCAAATCTCAAACTCTCTTCTGAACGTGCAGCAGCTGTGGTCAAGGCACTCACCGGAAAAGGAGTAGCGGCCTCGTGCCTGAAATCTGCGGGAGTTGGTCCATATTCGCCCGTAGCCTCAAATGATAAGGAAGAAGGCAAGGCTAAGAACCGCAGGGTAGAGTTCGTCAAACAATAGACATTTCAACAACACAGCTATGAAATTCAATGGAAACAGACTAAAAGGTCTTGGGGGAAATAAGGAAATTTGAATGTGCATTTGTATTAATAAGATTGAAACGATAAACCATGAAAAAGTTTACTTTATTAGTTTGTCTGCTCCTGGTAATAGTATTGTCTGGCATAGCACAAGATAAAAAGATCAATGTACTTGTATTCTCCAGGACTATGGGCTACAGGCATAATTCCATTTCAACAGGACTCAAAATGATGAGTGATCTAGCCCAGGAAAGAAACTGGGTCCTGACTGCTACAGAAAATGCCGATTTGTTTACCCCTGAATTCCTGAAAGATTTTGATGTAGTTGTTTTTTTGAATACAACGGGGGATGTTATGAATGAACAACAACAAAAGAATTTCGAAGCATTTATGGCCAGGGATAAAGGATTTGTTGGTATTCATGCGGCTGCCGATTGCGAATATGATTGGGCATGGTACGGACAACTGAATGGAGCATTCTTTAGAACCCATCCACCGGCTCAGCCCGGGACTGTCATTTTTGAAAACACTGACCATCCGTCTATGGCGCCTTTTAAAGGAATGAAATCCTATCGCACCTTAGATGAATGGTACAGCTTCAAGGAAAATCCGAGAGCAAAAGTTCATGTGCTGGCCCGTCTGGATGAAACTTCACTGAATGAAGCTACCCTTAAAGACGACAAATGGAAAATGGGCGACCACCCGCTGATCTGGTATCAGGAAATTGGTAATTCACGTTCATTTTACACAGTATTCGGGCACACTCCTGAAGCATTTGAGAACCCGAAAATTAAGGAACATATCGGTTGTGCTGTGGATTGGGTGGCGAAAAGAAATCAGTGATTTTAAATAGTCGCAGATTTCAGTAACCTGATAATACGCATAATTTGTATTTTTTATATCTTTATCAAAACATTAGTGCTGTGGAAAAGAAATGTCTCGATTGCGGTGACACCTTGCGTGGCCGTACCGATAAAAAATTCTGTTCTGATCAGTGCCGGAATAACTATAACAACAGACTGAACCGCGACTCAAATAATTTTGTCAGGAATGTTCATGGATTGTTAAGAAAGAACAGAAGAATCCTTGCAGATCTCTATGCAGAAGGGCGGGTGAAAGTTCATAAAGATGCACTTTTTGCCCTTGGATATAACTTCAGTTTTTTTACCCATGTAATTGAAACATCTCAGGGTCACAAATTTCACTATTGCTTTGAATATGGATATTGTGAAACCGGGGATGACTTTCTGGAATTAAGAGAAAATAGTCAATATATTGAATATCAATAATGGAGCCCTTAGCCCCCCAAGGGCATTTATCAGATCGGGCTGCCCTCCTGGAGAATTGTATCTGTTTTAGGCGATATGGGAACAATATATCCTGAATATCTTATATAGCTGATTTTGAGACTTGAGACTGATACACTGCAATAACCGTTTTTGCTGATATCAAGATAAATATCAAATGAGGTGGCTCCACCATTACTGACTTTCATATTAACCTTGTAATTTCCTTTCGATAAATCATTGGTCAGCTGATAATTCACAGATCTTCCGAACATATCAATCGCTGCGATTCCCCTGATATCGAATTGTCTTCCAAGATAGGCCGTGTTTATAATAGCTTTTTCTCCGTCAACGATAATATAATTAGCCCTGGGAAGAAGATCAGCTATTCCTCCGTATGAAAAATAAAGCTTGTCGAACTTAATAATGTATTTTCTTGATTCAACCGCTTTCCTGACTTCATCCTGTCTGGCAATCTTTTTCGCATTTCGAAGTTCAGCACGGGATAATTTTGCCTCTTTTGTGGTCACACACGATACCATAACCACAAGAATTGTTATAACGATGAATAGCTTTTTCATGGTGCAATATTTAACTTACAGATAAAATCAAATATCGTGCCATTTAATGAACTCCGGCAAACAATTCTTGTTTCACCGGGCTGTACTCTTACTTAGTAAAACTACCACTCCGAATTTGCGAGTTCCCATATATCAGCGAAACTTATCCTTATAATCTTTTCCATGATATCCCAATCCACCGTTTTGAGCTCATCCGATGGAGTATGATACTCTTCCCGGTGACCAGGTTTAAATCTTAATATCGGCACCCCGGCAGCAACAAAGGATCTGTGATCAGTTCCGCCGGGAGGATCAGGCGAAGGCTGATAGTTAATATCGAGATCAATCCTAAACTTTTTAAGATTAGTTTCTGTAATATTCTTAAATCCGGGACATGAGCTTGTATAGGTCATAGTGACTTTCTTCGGTTCATAATCTGTCATATATCTTGAGATCATATCGAAATTCACATTCAACCTGAGGTTCTTTAGAGGATAAGGAATATTCTTAATGTAATATCTCGACCCTAGCAGACCTTCTTCTTCTGCGGTCCATAAGGCTATGATTATTGTTTTTTCCGGTTTTTTGCCTGTTTCCATAATAGCTTTTGCAAGAGTCATAACACCAACCGTACCTGAACCGTTATCGTCAGCTCCGTTCCAGATGTATCCGTTTCCCATCCCCAGATGATCGTAATGCGCTCCAAGAACGATTATCTGATCAGGATTGTTGCCTTCAATTATTCCAATTACATTTCTGACTGCAACCTGGGTAGTCTTAACTGTCGTTTTAAGATAAATATATTTATCAGTCACCGGTGGACCTGTAAATACCTCGTTTGCATCGGCTTTTTTAATGTAATCATCGATATCTATTCCTGTTCCCTTTAAAATTTCATTTGCGGTTTTTGCTGACACCACAATTCTGACAAGATTATCATTAGTGCTCTTCCCGGGAATTGAATAGCTGGCAGAAGGTCCGTCTAAACGGGGATCTCCCTCAGAAGGAGACATGTTAATAAATTCTGTTATATCGGGGAAGCCTGCTACCATTGATTCAGGATTAAACTCAATAATTCCAATGGCACCCATTGATTTTAAAGTTGTTTCAGCCTCTCTCGTTGAAGATTCAATTTCTGAAATGGTAAGTGCGCCTCTTGCAAATTTCGGAATACGTGAAATTTTAAGGACAAACTTTCCCTTTACATCGGTTTTGTTGAAATCATCGTACTTTAATTTTTCGTTTTTATAACCGTACCCGACAAAAACGACAGGCGCTTCAATTTCCATTCCCGGATTTGAAGGTCTTAATGTAAAATCCACTTTATAAGTCAGATCTGTTGTTTTTACCATTTTACCTTCAGCAGATCTCACTTTAAGTATCTGCTCATCACCGGCTACAGTTTTCAGCAAAACGAAATTCTGAAAATATGATCTTTCGCCAATCATCTCATTCTTCGACGGATTACCGGCATGAATTATATCACCTCCGGGCTTGACACCATATAACTGAAGAATACTGGCAATATAATCAGAGGAAAGAAATTCTCCTTTCTCTCCGGCCTTTCTGCCTTCTGTCCAGTCGGAGGCCAGGAAACCAAGCTGTGCTTTTATGACATTCGTGGAAATTGCCTGAAGTCCTTTTTCAACGGGAGCGGTCTGACTGTAATTGAGTGATATTGGGACAATAATCATTATAATTATCCAAAATATAATCTTTTTCATTGAGGCATGGATTTTGTAGCTTTTATCATTGTGTAGGTTTTACTAAGGTAATTATTTATTATAATTTGTATTACAATCTTATCTTTGAAAAAAATTAAACTTCAATTTATGAAAAGGAATTCTATTGCGGTATTGCTTATAATTTTTATTTGTTCAATATCTTTTGGTCAGGAAAAGAAGGTAAATGATGAAGGATATATTGTTAAGGTCGGAGATAAAGCTCCTGATTTCACAATAAATGAAGCAGGAGGGAAGACATATAAACTTTCAGATCTGAAAGGGAAAGTTGTCATGCTTCAGTTCACCGCAAGCTGGTGCAGTGTTTGCAGAACAGAGATGCCCTTTATTGAAAAAGAGATATGGCAGGAAAAAAAGACTGCCGGCCTTGTAGTCATTGGTATTGACCGGGATGAGCCGGTTGAGAAGGTCCTTGGATTTCAAAAAGACATTGCTGTAACTTATCCCCTCGCTCTGGATCCTGGTGCAGATATATTCGGACTATTTGCCCTGAAAGAAGCCGGAGTGACAAGAAATGTGATTATTGACCGGTCAGGTAAAATAATTTTCCTTACCCGTCTTTATAAGAAAGAGGAATTCGACCGGATGAAAAAGAAAATCTTCGCTGAACTTGCCGTAAAATAATGGAAGATAATTTACGTTTCAGGAAATAGGAGGTGATAGAAAGAACTTTCCATATGAAACTTTTTGCTTAAAAAATCCGTTATAATATTGTTTGTTTAATTATCGGATACCTGTTAACATATTAATTAAAGTAACTTAATACCTGTAGACATGAAAAAAATAGTTCTTATAGCATTAGTAGTTCTTGTCTCACTACCTGCTTTCTCCCAGATTAAATTTGGCTTAAAGGCAGGAGTAAGTACTACAAACCTTTCAATGGCAGATCTTAAAACAGTAACTTCCGGGAATACCACTTACACCGTGAATGCAGTGACATCGGCAAAATATGGCTTTCATGGAGGAGCTTTCGTAAGACTTTCCCTGTTTGGAATTTATCTTCAGCCGGAACTATTGTTCACAACCAGGACAAATGAATACACTGTTCAAAATGTTACAACTGGCCAGACAACTGCAGCAGATATCGTGAAACAGAATTTTAATAAACTCGATATTCCGGTTATGATCGGTCTTAAGCTGGGTCCGCTTCGCGTTAATGCAGGTCCTGTCGGCTCCCTTCTGATCAATTCACCTAAGGATCTTATTAAAAATCCGGATTATAAAAATAATTATAACAAAATGACTATCGGCTACCAGGCTGGTGTTGGCTTTGACATGTTAAATTTTCTTACATTTGACTTAAGGTACGAAGGTAGCCTCAGGAAATACCAGAATCAGATCCAGAACCTGGCAGGAACAAAATTTAACCTTGATGACAGACCTAATGCATTCGTGTTCAGCTTAGGTCTGATGTTCTGAAATTTTTATATTTAATATGGAAACAGGGATATGCAATAGCTTGTCCCTGTTTTATTTTGATAATAACATTTTAGCTGCAACAAGGAGAAGAAGTATCCCAAAGACTTTTTTCAGCACCGGCTGTGGCAGACTTAATGCCAGCTTTGATCCGAAGTAGGAGCCAACCAGGAAAAAAAGAGCCAGTACTATTGCAAATTTGATGTTTACTTGTCCTGCTTTATAATAATTATAGGCAGCAATTATTCCAATTGGAGGCAACATTACAGCCAGACTGGTTCCCTGGGCGGTCTGCTGACTGATTCCCAGGATAAATACAAGTGCAGGTATCATAATTATTGCACCGCCAATACCAAGCATACCTGCCATTACTCCGGTTAAGATCCCAATAACTATCAGGATCAGCAGCATAGATGTTGTCATTTTCATTGAATATTAATTTATTAATTTTCTTCCAAAAGTATTAAAAATATGGGTATACGACTGCACCAAGCATGACCGGGGAATAAAATATTTGAATTCTGACATGGGCTTTGGGTATGAGCTGTTATCGATTATTTTGGCGCTTGGAACAATATAATTAAATTTGCACCCACGTGAAAGGCTATGAAGAATAAAAAAATTCTATACTTTTTAACATCAGCGGGAATACTGATTCTGGTTATTATATTCCTGATATACAGGAACCTGTTCGGTATTAGCATCATACCGGATAAAAGTAATCAGATTATTCTTATTCCTACCGGCTCATCATATGATCAGGTGCTCGATACTCTGGAGTCAAACCTGACAATAAAAAATATGAAACTTCTCAGATGGGTTGCGGAAAAGAAAAATTACCCTGATTTGATAAAACCCGGGCGCTATATCATAAACACGGGATTAAGTTATACAGGCTTAATTAATATGCTGAGATCAGGTAAACAGACACCCGTTAAAATAACGTTTAATAATCTGCGTACACTGAATCAGATCTCAGGTAAAATAGGTAAACAGCTCGAAGCTGACTCTTCACAAATAATCGGATTTTTTACAGATGAATCAAATTTCCGTGCTGATGGGTTCAAAAAAGAAAATATTATTGCTCTTTTTATACCGAATACTTATGAGTTTTACTGGAATACCGATGCAAAAGGAGTTTACACCAGGTTGCTAAAAGAATACAGGTTATTCTGGAATGATCAGCGACTTGCAGAAGCAAAAGAAAAAGGGCTGGATCCGGTAGAGGTCTCAATCCTTGCTTCAATTATTGACGATGAAGTAGCAAAGTCTGACGAGAAACCACGTATTGCCGGCGTCTATCTCAACAGGTTGAAAAGAGGTATGCCTTTGCAGGCATGTCCTACAATAAAATTTGCATTAAACGACTTTTCGATTACAAGGATATTAAAAAAGTATTTACTTGTTGATTCACCGTATAATACTTATGAGCACTCAGGTTTCCCTCCGGGCCCGATAGGATGTGCGACGATTGAAGGAATTGATGCAGTTCTGAATGCGGAGAAACACGATTACATCTTTTTTGCTGCCAGACCAGATTTTTCAGGATATCATAATTTTTCCAGAACTCTGTCGGAGCATAACAGGTATGCCCTGTTATATCAGAAAGAACTTGATAAAAGAAAGATTTTCAGATAGCTCCAACTACCTCTACCTCCCGCTCAAGCTCAATACCGAATCTGTTGTTAACAGATCTTTTAATTTCTTCGGATAGGTTGAATATATCCTTCCCGGTCGCTTTTCCATAGTTTATCAGAACCAGCGCCTGCTTATCATGAACACCGGCATCTCCTTTCCTTTTTCCCTTCCATCCGCACTGATCAATAAGCCAGCCTGATGCCAGCTTGATATAGCCTGAAGGATCTTCATATACCGGCATTTGAGGAAATTCTTTTTTTAGATGAGCTGCAACTGAGCTCTCTACAACAGGATTCTTAAAAAAACTTCCTGCATTACCAATTATTTCAGGATCAGGCAGTTTACTTCTTCTGATATTTATTACTGCCTGCCGCACATTTTTCAGATTTTCTCCTCCCAGATTATTTACCTCATCCCTCAGCGCCCCATAACTAACATTAAGCAATGGCATGGTAGTTAATTTGTAATACACCCTGGTAACCAGGTATTTGCCTTTTTCTCTGTTTTTGAAAATGCTGTTCCGGTAAGTGAATTCACATTCTTTATTACTGAAAACGCGTTTTGAACCATCACTCAGGCTTAAAGTACTGACATTTACTATCTTATCTTTGACTTCAACTCCATAAGCACCAATATTCTGAACAGGTGTCGCCCCGACCTTTCCCGGGATTAAAGAAAGATTCTCCAGACCACCAATCCCTTTATTTACTGTCCAATTTACCAGATCATCCCAGATTACACCTGCACCTGCCGAAATGATGACACTTTCCTCATTCTGTTTCACTTCCTCAATTTTGATGCCTCCCAGTTCAGGATATAGAATAGTACCCATGAAATCGCAGGTAAATAGAATATTACTTCCACCTCCCAAAATAAGAAGTGGGTTTTTCAATGATTTAATTCCGCCCAAAATTGTCTGTTGCTTCTTTTTCCGTCCTGATATGGATCATACTATCAGCAATATAACTAAGACCAAAAGTATTGAACTTCTTCAGCGGGACATTTTTATAAATCATCGTCCGGATTTTTATTGTAAAAATAATTTATTTTGCCTTATTCTTTGTTAGTTATTTGTTTGGTTTCAACTTTCTGAATTGTAAAGTTCTTGTAGGATGTCTAAAAAGATATGATTTTCGTATTTTTACTCCATGGGTACAAACTCAAAAAGAAATAGGGTAGCATTCTCGGTCACAAACTGCATCTGCTACGATCAGCGCGTCCTGAAAATTGCCGATACAGTAAGCAGACTCAATTGCGATATTACGATAATAGGAAGAAGGTCGGGAGATTGTTCTGATTCAGTCTCAGTTCCATTTAAAACCATGAGGTTCAGAATGATCTTCAGGAGAGGATTCCTCTTTTATAAGTTCTTTAATATCAGGTTATTTTTTTTTCTGCTATTTAATAACTATGACATCCTGGTATCTAACGATCTCGATACTCTTCTTCCAAATTTTCTGGTCTCAAAACTGAAGCGGCTTCCTCTGGTTTATGATTCGCATGAGTATTTTACTGACGTCCCGGAGATTAAGAACAGGCCTTTTGTGAAGTGGGTATGGAAAAGTATTGAAAAATCGATTTTCCCGGGGTTGAAAAATGTAATGACAGTGAGTGAACCTATTGCATCACTTTATGAAAAGAGGTATCATGTCAGACCCCAGGTAATAAGAAACTTCAGTAGAAATTCTACGGACATTATCTCTTTCACGCGCCGGGAACTTGAAATATCACCTGCTGATTTCCTTGTTATTATTCAGGGTACCGGAATAAATATCGAGAAAGGAGCTGAAGAATTAATTGAAGCCATAAATATTTTATCGGGAGTGGCTCTTCTGATTATTGGTTCAGGTGACGTTCTGCCACAATTAAACCAGCGCGTCAGGGAGTTGAAATTAGAGAATCAGGTAAAATTTATTCCACAAGTTCCATGGGAAATATTAATGAGATATACCAAATCAGCGGATATCGGTATGTGCATTGAGAAAGACACTAACCTAAATTACAGGTTTAGCCTTCCAAATAAACTGTTTGACTATATCTCTGCCGGTATACCTGTAATTGCCAGCAATCTTCCTGAAACAGGAAAGATCATTGAGGAAAATAAATGTGGAAGGATAATTAACCAGGTAACTCCGGAAGATATTTCAAGCGCTATTTCAGAACTACGGAACAATCCGGTCCTCCTGTCGGAACTCAAAAGAAATGCTGTATCAGCATCGGAAAAGCTTAATTGGGAAACGGAAAGTGAAAAAATCAAAGAATTTTATAATAAAATATTAATTTGCAGATAAATATTTTTGCCAGACTAACCTCAAAATAAACTAACCATGACAACCAATCGCCGCAATTTCTTAAAAGCCGCAACATTTGCCGGAGCCGGAGCAATGACCGGTGGGTTGATATCCGGTTGTACTCCGGAACAACATGAATCAAATTTGGCAACCATCCTTGAATCCGTTAAAAAGCCTCATACCCTGAAGTTTAATATGTCGGGATATGCAGCTCCGGCGCTCCCGAAAGTAAGGGTTGGGATTATCGGGCTTGGCGACAGGGGAAGTGGAGCGGTCGAACGGTTATCATATATTGAAGGAGTTGAAATTAAAGCATTGGGTGATAAAAGAGAGGTAGCCGTAAAAGAATCGCAGAAATATCTTGCCAGAATCGGAAGACCGGCAGCTCAGGAATTTTTCGGGGATGAGAATATATGGAAAAAGCTTGTTGAGCTTCCGGATCTTGATCTTATCTACACCTGTACTCCCTGGATTATGCACACACCAGTTTCGGTTTATTCAATGGAGAACGGAAAGCATGTGGCTTGCGAAGTGCCTATAGCCCGTACGATTGACGAGGCATGGCAGCTTGTAGAGACCTCAGAAAAAACCCGAAAGCATTGCATGATGCTCGAAAACTGCTGTTATGATTTCTTTGAATTGCTGACACTCAATATGGCACGGCAGGGATTGTTTGGTGATATCATACATGGTGAAGGTGCTTATATACATAATCTAATGGGATATAATTTCAAGAAACCGCTTGATGATAAACAGGTTGACGGAGCATATACCGATATGTGGCGACTTAAGGAGAATGCCGTCAGAAATGGTAATCTGTATCCCACGCACGGATTAGGACCAGTTTGCCAGGCATTGAATATTAACTATGGCGACAGGATGGATTATCTCTCCTCCGTGTCAACTTTTGATTTCACAATGGCTCCCAAAGAGAAAGAACTCGTGGCACAGGATTCATTCTATGCACCCTGGAAAGATTCAAAATTCAGGGGCAATATGAATACAACTATTGTAAAAACAGTGCTTGGAAAAACAATTATGGTGCAGCACGATGTTTCATCAGTTCATCCCTATTCCAGAATCCATCTTGTTAAAGGTACAAAAGGAATGGTTCGTAAGTATCCCGTCGAACTCATAGCTCTTAGTGAAGAATGGGCAGATGAAGCCAAAATGAAAGAATTTTATGAACAGTATTCTCCTGAGATTGTAAAAAGGGTGGGAGAGATGGCTAAAAAGGTAGGTGGCCATGGTGGGATGGATTTTATAATGGATTGGCGTTTAATCGATTGCCTGAGAAATGGATTACCGCTCGATCAGAGTGTATATGACGGTGCAGCATGGAGTTCGATTGCTCCGTTAAGTGAATGGTCGGTAGCAAACAGATCACAATCAATTGATGTTCCGGATTTCACCGGCGGTTCATGGAAAACCAACAAACCTCACGGGATAAATCTTGAAACAGGCGGCACAACAAAAGTACTGGATATTAAAGAATCAGAAGAGGAGATGCAGTTGAATGTGAAGTAGACCGTGCAGGACGAGGTTACCTGGTATAAAGAGAGAAAAATGAATGCACTCAAAACGGGATTAGACTCCTACATAAAAAACCTAATCCGCTCCGGAGAACATCAGCAATTGGATTTTAAATTTGAGATTTCCGATTCCAGAAAAATCGCTAAAACTCTTGTGGCCTTTTCCAATACAGACGGAGGTACCCTGCTCATTGGAGTAAAAGATAATGGAAAGATAGCCGGAGTACGCTCTGAGGAAGAATTTTACATGGTTCAGGCAGCGGCAGGTATGTACTGCAAACCAGAAATCTTATTCGAATCAAAACGGTGGCTGGTTGAAGGCAAAACAGTTCTTGAAGTTATAATTCCTAAAGGTGCTGACTATCCTTATTTTGCCCAGACAGAGCCAAATAAATGGTTAGCTTACATCAGGGTCAAAGATGAAAATATCCTGGCCACCGCTGTTCATATGAAGGTATGGAGAAACAAGACTCATAACAGCGGTATATTAATGGAGTACAGCGGGAAAGTTAAGAAGTTGATGGAATATCTTGAAATAAATCCATCAATCTCAATCTCAAAATTCTGCAGAACAGCATTTCTTCCAAAAAGTGCTGCAGAGAATATTTTGGCTGATTTGATTTATTTTGGATTGATTGAGGCTGTATACCAGGACAACCGTTTCGTATACCGGCTAAAAAGCAGGAATTCCGGATAACCCTTCCTGCTTCCTTTTATACCCCCTGATCGGCTTCTATTTATTGAGCAATGCTTTCGCTCTGGCAAGATCGGGATGAGTTATGGCCCTGTCTTCAAGTAAATCGATACCGTATCTGTAAATCTCCCTGTAAGTCTTAAAGTTATCTATACCAGTAAGTGGTTTGTTTTTATATTCATTAATTATTATTTCAGCTCTATCATACTGATTGTTAAAAATATATGCTAAAGGAAGCAAAAAATGGATCTCTTTATTAGTACTGTCTGAAAGCTGCGCGGTAAGAATTGTCTTAAGAGACTGAGAGAATTCTTTTTTCTGGATACAATCAGATGAAAGATATGAACACCATCTGCTTATATCTTTCCTCTTCGCATCAGGAAGATCAGGGTCAGCTATTAATTTACCGCAAATCTGGAGGAAACAGTCCGGGATTCTCAGACTGACCATAGTAGAATCATTCTTTGCACAAACAAGACAATATGTATAGCAGGCAAGTGTAAGATCGTCTATTGATTTAAAGTTCAGAACTTTATCATTTATGTTTTCAATCTCATTCTTCTTCTGATCAGTTGGATTGGCTTGATAATCATAAACACTCGCTCTCAAAAGGTCGAACAGATATTCCTTTTTTTCCGGATATTCTTTTACCAATTTGTTATATAATTCCACTGCATAATTTAAATATTTACTTTTCTCAACCGACCTGCTCTGTATAGCTTCATTTATATAATATTCTGAAGCCTGCAACAGTTCTTTCTCATTATGAGAACTTCTTATATTACTGATATCAGTTATATCAAACTGAAGCTTGTCGAATGAAGTAAGCTTTTCATACTCATCTGATTTGTTATAATCTTTATAAGGCATTTTTACAGGGTAGAATCTGATGCTGCCATCGTCCATTCCTATCAGAACATTTTGTCCGTCAGGCGAAAATGCTACACTTGTCACATATGAATTATACCCTGAAAAAACCTGATCAATAGTTCCATTGATGTCCCAGAGAATAGCTGTCCGGTCAGCTGAACCGGTCAGGATTTTCTTCCCGTCAGGGGAGAATGCAACTGAAAATATTGAAGTTGTATGTCCTTTGAACACTTTCAATAAATTTCCCTTAAGATCCCATAGTCTGGCAGACGGATCTGAACCAAATGATCCGGTAAGGAAGCTTAATCCGTCGGGTGAAAATGCCACAGAATTGATAGTGCTTGATTGCCCTTTCAGAGCAGTTAACAGGTTTCCATTCAGGTCCCATAAACGGGCGGAATAATCATTGGAACCGGTAAGTATTGTTTTACCATCGGGTGAAAATGCAACTGATTTCACAGTTGAGTTATGTCCCTTGAGAATTGACAGAGTATTCCCATTGATATCCCAAACCCGGGCAGTTGCATCTTGCGATCCTGTGAGAATTTTCAGTCCGTCAGGAGAAAAAGCGACACATGTTACTCCCGACTTGTGACCCAAGAAAACCTTCAACACTTTTCCCTCCATATCCCATAGTTTTGCAGTACCGTCGTCTGAAGCTGTGAGTACCTTTTGTCCATCAGGTGATAATGCAGCATCATTAATACCATTTCTATGCCCCTTAAATATTTTAATTGTATTTCCATTAATATTCCAGAGTCTGGCAGTTTTATCTAATGAACCTGTTAGAAATTCTGTTCCGTTTTTAGAGAATTTTATAGCGGTAATTCTTCCTGTATGTCCATTGTATACCTGGTTGAGATTTTCTTTCAGGTCCCATAGCTTTGCTGTACAATCTCCTGAACCGGTGACTATTTTAGTGCCATCGGGCGAAAAGGCGACTGCCTTTATCTGTATGTTATGTCCCTTGAATTCTTTAATTTCATTGCCATTAAGGTCCCATAAAGCTGCATAACCGGCACTAGCTCCAACAAGAATTCTTTTACCGTCAGGTGAAAAAACCACATCATTTACTTCTCCCGGAAATCCATTGAAAACCCGGATTAATTTTCCATCCAGCCCCCAGAGTTTTACTGTTTTATCACTCGACCCTGTAAGGATTGTTTGTCCGTCGGGTGAAAACGCAACTGTATTTACAAAATTCAGGTGTTTGACTAAAACTTTTAATTGTTGTCCTTTTGCATTCCAGAGCCTGGCTGTGGAATCAGATGAACCGGTCAGAATATGCTGGCCGTCAGGTGAGAATGCAACAGCACCTATTGATGAGAAATGCCCTTTAAATTCCTGAATCAGATTTCCTTTCAGATCCCATAGACGGGCAGACATGTCTGATGATCCGGTAAGTATCTCTTTGCCATCCGGAGAAAAAGCAACAGAATTAACCGACATACTGTGCCCCATAAAATCCATGATCACCTCTCCATTCAGGTCCCAGAGTCGGGCAGACCGGTCTGTTGAACCTGTAAGAATTGACTTGCCATCGGGGGCAAACGCTACAGAAGTCACATAGCCGGAATGGCCTATAAATGTCTTAATCAGGTTGCCATTCAAGTCTCGCAGTTTTGCTGTAGCATCACCTGACCCGGTAAGAATATACTTACTATCCGGCGAAAATGCCACAGATGTTATTGCATCTTCCTGCTTTGCTATTGCATCTTCCTGTTTTGCTATTAAGGTGTAGAAGATATTATCTGAGTAAATTCTATTGATGTTACTTAGAATGCTCTGATTTGATGAATCGAGTGAATAAGCATATTCTGCAAGTCTTAATCCCTTAGTCGGATCGTGAACTGTAATATTTGTGGCCAGAAGATTATATTTTTCTGCTGAAACCCTGGTATTAAGATCTTCTGCCCTGTTACGTTCTGTTAAAGCCCACACTGAAAATACCGAGAGTAAAAGAATAGTAATAATTCCAGCTGATAAAACTATATTTCTCCTCCTGGTCCTTGAAAAGTTAAACTTCTCTTTGCTTTTTACAATGAGGCTTGAAAGTTCTTCAGAAAGTGACAGTTTTTTTTCATATGGATCGATATATTTAATATCATCCTCAGAAAGTAATACTCCGTGCTTTTTCCAGAAGTAATATGCACTTTCAAGAAACTGCATCACCTCAAGAATCTCAATCTCTGATACTGATATTTTTTGAAAGATCCTTGCAGCCAGGGCATCATGACGGAGTTCATAATATCCTTTTTCATTTTTATCGTGCAATATTCTTAAATGGACCAGGGAACTGATTATATCAAGAACTTCTTTCTCTTTTACATGTTCTCCAAGAGTATTTGCATAATCCTTCACTTCAGCCAGGCTAAGCAGTCTCCTGGTACCTTTATAAGAAACGAAGGATTTCAGAATTGCCAGAGCTGTCTCGGGATTGGTCATTAATGAGATTTGTTCATCAAGAAAGCTGCCAAGCAAATCGGAAACATCTCCTGTTTTTTCTGTCAGGCTGATTGTGAATGAAGGAGCCTTCTGACCTCTTTTATCATCTGTATCATCATGAAGTAGCAAGATTGAATATCCTGTCAAGAAAGATCTGCAGCCAGGTCAGCTCGATCCCGGGACTATCAGGGTTGAGCTTTTTAAGAAGGCTCTCTGCAAATCCCTCCTCAAACGAGATTTCATTAACGCTGCATGATCCCTTGATTGCTGCAATCGCATTGGCCCTGTCCATCCTTTCAATACGCAAGCGGTTAGACAGGAAATTCGGGATATACTTCTCAAACTCGGCTACATTTGAAAAATATTCCTCACGGACAATGAATATAAATCTGCAATCGATGTCCGATTCCAGGAGTACTTTTATAACCTGAATCAGGCTCTGCCTTTCTTCTTTGGAGCCGAATATGAATAACTCCTCAAATTGATCGAATACGAACAGTAATTTCTTACCAGTGTCATTAGAAATCTCCCTGATTGCTTTTTTAAACAAAAGAGCGGTTAATAATTGATGGGAAATAGTTTCCTTTAGTAAAAACTCAATTGTTTCTGACAGACTTTCAAGCATGTTATCGGAACGGCGGATGTAAACTGGGAGATATTCCGTTTTACTTATTCTATTTATTAATCCGCAATTGATAAGGGATGATTTACCAGTACCGGATTCTCCATAAACGAGTAATACTTTGCTTTCAAACAGACGCCGGTATAATTCTTCAATTTCCTTTTCACGTCCGAAAAATATTTCGCGATCTTCTATGGTATAGGAATCGAGGAATTTGAATGGTGATTTCATATATGGTTATCTTATTATCTGGTTTTCCTGCTTCAGATGTTGCATTTCACTGTTCCCGGGCAGAATTACGATAAAATAGTCAGAAATGCAATGAACAGTCGAATTTGCCGCAAAAAATATAAATTAAGAGATATTTTTTTACTTTTGCAATCACAAAATGGCAATTCCGTGAGTCAAAATTAATGTAAGTAATTCTTTTCAAACGGTTTGCAATTCTTGATTTGTTGTCCGGCAAGAGATCTTACAATGACAACATAAAAACTATAAAGACTTTACATTATTTACCATTGATGATGGATGCTGTATTATTTCTTATTATTTTATCTCTGACATTCCCGGTTTTTATAATCCCCAAATCACTGAAATATTATTATATCCTGTGTTTGCTTATCGGTGGTATAATTTTAACTTCTGCATGGTGTTTCGAAGTGCTTACAGGCAAAAGTCAACAGCTGGATATACAGTTATATTTATCGTTATTTCAAAAAAATTTTATTTTAACAATAGACAGACTTTCAGCATTTTTTATAGTAGTGGTTAATATAACGGTTCTTACCGGTTTCCTTTATGCCAGAGGATATCTTAAGCCTTATTATCAAAACAAAAATGCTTTACGTTTTTCGATACATTACTTCTCTTACATCTGGCTTTATCTTTCGATGATAATGGTTGTGATGATACGTGACGGATTATCTTTTCTGATTGTCTGGGAGATAATGGCTTTATCATCGTTTCTTCTCGTGATTTTTGATGCAGAAGATCGTATCATTATGAAAACTGGAATAAACTACCTGATGCAGATGCATGTAGGTATGTTTTTTATTCTAATAGCTTTTTTAGTGCTCGGCAAAGCTACAGGCCAAATGAGTTTTGATGCTCTTACTCTCTATTTCTCAAACCGTTCTAATCTGTTACTTTTTATTTTGTTCTTTATCGGTTTTGGCATTAAGGCTGGTTTTATTCCAATGCATACATGGCTGCCACAGGCACACCCGGCAGCTCCATCGCACGTATCTGGTGTAATGTCGGGGGTTATGATAAAAATGGGCATTTATGGAATTCTGCGGGTGCTTATGTCGGTTCAAAATGATTTGCTATTGATCGGCCTTATTATACTGTCAATTTCCCTGGTATCTGGTGTGCTTGGTGTAATGATGGCTATTGTTCAACATGATCTTAAACAATTACTTGCGTATCACAGTATTGAAAATATAGGTATCATAGGCATAGGAATCGGTTTAGGTATGATTGGCCTCGCAACAAATAATACTGCTTTAGCTCTGCTGGGTTTTAGCGGAGGCTTGCTTCATGTATTGAATCATTCTCTATTCAAATCCCTTCTTTTTTTTAATGCAGGCTCGGTATATATGGCCACACATACCCGAAACATTGAACAACTCGGCGGGTTGATGAAGAAAATGCCTTATACCGCAATTCTCTTTTTAATTGGTTCTCTGGCTATCTGCGGATTACCTCCATTCAATGGTTTTATATCAGAATACCTCATTTACCTGGGCATGTTTAAAAGCCTCTCCGCTGCCAATCTATACCAATCAATCATTATTTTAGGGACTATTGTAGGTTTTACACTTATTGGAGGACTGGCAATTTTTTGTTTTACAAAAGCTTTCGGAATTGTTTTTCTGGGAGAACCACGTTCAGAAAAGTCTCTTACAGCCAAAGAAGTGGGGAAAGACATGATTTATCCTCAATACATCACAATAGCTTTTATGGTACTTATAGGATTAGCGTCAGCTTATTTTGTAAAACCTGTTTTTAACATTGTAACTCAGGCGTTCAGATTATCTGGTGATGCTATGGCATCAGAATCTACTGTAAAAAACCTTACTCAGATAAGTATCCTGAGTGGGATATTTGTTCTTATAATTATTGTGTTACTCGTTTACAGGCATTTTCATCTTAAAACTAAACAAATTGACGTTGGGCCGACATGGGGCTGCGGATATACTGCCGGCACCTCTAAACAACAGTATACTGCAACATCATATGCATATAATTATAATCATCTGGCAAAGCCCATCCTCCAGACAAAGAAAATAATGACTGACATTCGTGAAGATGAGATATTTCCCGGGAAAAGAACTTTCATCTCACATAGCGACGATATTTTTAAATTGTATCTTATAGATAAACCGATAGATTGGTTTTCAGGTATTCTGAAAAAGATTGCAGTAATGCAGACCGGGAAGATTCAGCATTACATATTATATGCATTTGTCTTTATGCTACTTGTTTTTCTGTTAACTTATTTTAACCTTATCTGATATGATAGGATTTGTGTTGATTTTAATTGCAGCATTATTCTTTCCCGGGTTGATATCCAGAACAAAAAGCATTGCCTCAGGACGCAAAGGACCCGGAATATTACAGCCTGTTAAAGATATAGTAGTGCTGATGAGGAAAGGCAGCGTTTTCAGCAAAACCACCGGGCTGGTATTTCAGATTGCTCCGGTTGTTACACTTTCAACTATTCTTTGTGCTTTCCTGGTGATACCTTTTGCAAATCAGAAGGCTATTATATCTTTTGAAGGTGATTTTGTTTTTTTCTCTTACCTGCTTGCGTTTGGAAAGTTTTTCGCCATTATTGCCGCACTTGATACTGGTAGCAGTTTCGAGGGAATGGGCGCAAATCGTGAGGCATTTTTCTCAATGCTTACGGAACCTGCATTCTTTATTCTGCTGGCCACTTTTGCCATGTTTACCGGTTACACTTCTTTCTCGGATATTTTTAGTCACTTTTTCATCACAGATAGTCATTATGTATTGATATATAGTATTATAGGCTTTTTTATCTTTATTCAAATTGCCATGGTCGAAAATAGCAGGCTCCCGGTCGATGATCCGAAAACACATCTCGAGCTTACCATGATTCATGAAGTTATGATATTGGATAACAGTGGATTCGATAAAGCATTGATTCATATTGGTACGTACCTGAAGTTTGCCATTTATGGAGCTTTGATGTATAACGTTATCGTACCTGCAGGATGGAATATTATTCTGCAGATTGTTCTATTTCTGGCAGTCCAGCTGGCCTTTGCATTAATCATAGGCCTCATAGAATCTTTCAGAGCCCGGAACAAAATGAATAAAAACCCAAAATTTATTCTGACCATCTCGGCAATTGCATGGATGGCTTTTGTGGTAATATTAATCTTAACCGACAAATTAAGTTAATAACATAATATGGTAAATTATCTGATAGTATTATTTGCGATAACTCTGATGTATTTTGCATCCGCAGAGCGATTAATTATTTATATAAGGCTTATTGCAGTTCAGGGTTTATTATTGTGTGGTATTGCCATATTCGAGCTTAAAGAAGTAAATGGTGCAAATCTGCTGTTTGTAGTGTCGGAGACATTGATTTTTAAAACTATCTTAATACCTTATCTGCTGTCAAGAATTATTACACGTTCCGGTATATCTAAAGTGTCGCGGTTGGCAATGCCTGGATTTTATTTACTCATATTATCAATTTTCGCACTCCTGATAAGTGTTATTCTGGCAAATTCCCTCATTAATCCATATATCAATACCATATATATGGCAATAGCTCTTTTTACTTTATTTACCGGTTTGTTACTTATTGTAACCCATAAACTGATAATCTCGCATCTAATAGGGTTTTTAATTATTGAGAACTCAGTTTTTATGTTTTCACTTGCTGTTGGAAATGAAATGCCGATGCTTATCAATATTGGAATATTGCTTGACATTTTCGCAGGAGTATTAATTCTTGGGTTTTTTGGATTACGACTTAAACCGCTCACAAACGAATTGACCATGTTAAAAGATTAAAAGATGACACTTTTATTGTTTTTTATCATTTCAGCATTAATGAGTATCTCAATAGTTTTATTAAAAAACAAAACTATTACTAAGGTCATAACAATAGGATACACCTTAATACACATATGGTTTACAATATATTGCTGGACCAATTTAAATAAAACCGAACTGAGCTATTTTACCTATAACAGCGCCGGCGTGTTGTTGCTTTCAGTTTTGTCGTTTTTAACTATTCCAACTGTTTATCATGGATTTATTTATGCAGCTGGTGACGATGTTAAAAAATTTAATATTTACCATGCTGCCCTGATTGGCTTAATGACTTTTATGTCGGGCGCATATCTGGCAAATGGAATGACTGTATTGTGGATTTTTGTAGAAGCTACCACATTGGCTGTTGCAGCCCTTATATATCACGACCGGACTGAAATGGCACTGGAAGCAACCTGGAAATATGTTTTTATCTGCTCGACCGGGATTGCTTTAGCTTATTTAGGTATTTTGTTCCTGGGATTTATTTACGGCCGCGGAGATGCCGCTAATCTTTCGTTTACGTCTTTTGCCAATATTATAAATAATGCCAATCCCCTCTATCTCAAAATAGCTTTTCTTTTTGTATTGATTGGCTTCAGCACCAAGATGGGACTTTTCCCTATGCACACTGTTACCATTGATGCGCATTCTGTAGCGCCTCCTCCAATCAGCGCTTTAATTTCCACAACATTGATGAATGTGGGTTTTTTGGCTATTTTTCGTGTTTATACCTTGTTTTCATCATCTTCTATTTTGCCCTTCATGAATCACGTTCTTATCCTGGCTGGAATTTTTTCATTGTTAATTGCTGCAGGATACATGCTTAAAGCAAAACACATTAAAAGAATGCTTGCTTATTCCAGTCTCGAAAACATGGGACTGGTGGCTATAGCTATTGGTGTCGGTGGCGTAGGTTATTATGCAGCGCTGCTTCTGCTGGTGTTACATTCACTGACTAAATCAAGTCTTTTTTATCAAATGGGTCAATTATCAAGGGTACTTCATACATTTCACCTGGATGAATGTGGCAGATACATGAAATTATATCCGGCTGGCGCCTTAGTCCTTATCGTCGGAATGATTTGCATACTTGCCATTCCGCCTTCAGGGTTGTTTATTACGGAGTTTTTAATATTTAAAGGGTTGGTTTTCAATGATCAGTGGCTAGTCATGATTATCACAATTCTCCTGCTTTGCTTTGTGATCTATGCCATGAGCACAAGGATCATGCATATTATCTTTTCCAACCCCAGAAATGAAGATAGTCTTAGATTATCAGATAAAGTTAATCCCATTGAGACAATTAGCCAATTTGTACTTCTCGGAGTAGTGATTATAATGTGCTTTTATCAACCACCCTTCCTGGCAGATCTGATAAATCAAAGCCTTGCCTTATTACCTAAGGGTGTGTAATTGAATTCCCTAAATAAAAATTAAGATGAATCTTCAATATTCAGAAATAAAAAATAATTCAACTCCGCTTGATCTAAGTGAAATACCGGTTTTAAAATATAATGTTTTTTATGATCTGATATCTGATTTTCTGAAAGACGAAGCAAAGCATTGCCTGGCGTATTATGCAGTTGAGACATCAGCGAATCTGAAATTTTATTGCTGTATTGCTGATGACAATAATAATAGTATTACAGTGTTTGCTCACGAGATTGAAAAGAATAAACCTGTATTGAAATCATTAACTCCGGTTTGCTCCCAGCTTCATATTTTTGAACGTGAGATACATGAAAATTTCGGAGTGGAATTCGAAGGGCATCCATGGTTGAAACCGGTCAGATATCCGAACGATCGTTCAGACAAGTCGAAGATAATTGATAATTATCCTTTCTATGAAATTGAGAGCGAAGAGTTACATGAGGTTGGAGTTGGTCCGGTGCATGCAGGTGTGATTGAACCAGGACACTTCAGGTTTATATGCAACGGGGAAAAGGTTTTACACCTCGAAATTCAACTGGGGTATCAGCACCGTGGTATTGAAAAATTATTTGTTGAAAAAAACGATGCATTACAAAGATGTATTCTTTCGGATAGCATTGCCGGAGATACTTCAGTAGGGCATGCTCTGGCTCATTCACAACTTATTGAATCATTAGCTGATATCCAGGTCAGCGGAGCATTACAGATTGAAAGGTGCATCGCTTTGGAAATGGAACGACTTGCCATGCACATTGGCGACACTGCAGCTTTATGCGGCGATGTTGCTTACCAGCCTGGTCAGGTTACATGCGAAGCGCTCAGAACTACAATAATAAATACTACTCAATTTTGGTGTGGAAATCGCTTTGGAAAAGGATTAGTCCGCCCGGCAGGCAGTAATTATCCACTGAGTAATAATATTCTGGATGAGATGCTAAGAGTACTTGAAGATACAGGCAAACGATTTTCTGAGGTTACTGATCTTATTTATAACATACCGAGTGTTCTTGGCCGGTTAGATGATATCGGGATATTGACAAGACAACAAGCTTTAAGTCTGGGTGCTGTTGGAATGACTGCGCGTACCTGCGGGATTCTTCGTGATATCCGGAAAACCCATCCTTTTCAATATTATAAAAACTATCCGGTAAGGCCGGTAATTTTTGAAACAGGTGACGTTCTGGCACGCTGTATGGAACGAAATCTTGAAGCAGGTGAATCGATAAAGATTATTCGTGAACTTATTGAAATATGGCGACAGGAAATTAAAGATATCAGGAAGCCTGACTATGCTTATTACTTAAAGCCAAACAGCTTTGCAGTCTCAATAGTCGAGGGATGGAGAGGTGAGATTTGTCACATCGCTATCACTGATAATAATGGAATTATTGCACATTACAAAATCAAAGATCCATCAATGCATAATTGGATGGCTTTAGCTCTTGCAGTGCGAAATCAGGAAATATCGGATTTTCCGGTGTGTAATAAGAGCTTTAACCTGTCGTATTGCGGAAACGATCTATAGTCTTATCCAGTAATTGAACTACAATGTTAAAAGAGATTAAAGTCCTCAGGAGTCATGGCATACAATATGTCAAAAACCTTCGTACGCAGTCTGTATCAGAGCTATTCAGAGGGAGACCGGTAATTTCAGGCGATATAACAAAAGATGAAATCAAAACTGTCTCTCACATCTGTCCGGTATTGGCCATTGATATTAAATCAGGGTCTATTGATACTGGCAGATGTGTTTTCTGTAAAGAATGTTCCTTCCTGCTCCCCGAAAAGATCAGGTTCACAAATGATTACAGGATAGCATCCAATACGCGCGACGCTCTTATAATCAAACCGGGTTCAGAATCTTTGATCCGCCTTGATGAAAACAGGATCAGAAATGAGATAAGAAGGCTTTTTAAAAGTGCACTGAAGCTTCGTCAGGTATCTGCCGGGGGCGATAATTCCTGTGAGATGGAACTTGCTGCTACGGGTAATGTGAATTTTGACTTAGGCCGTTACGGTATTGAATTTGTTGCCTCACCTCGTCATGCTGACGGAATTGTGATAACAGGACCTGTTACTAAAAACATGGCCGAACCTTTGCAGATCACTTATGATGCCATACCATCCCCAAAAATTATTATCCTTGCCGGTACTGACGCAATCAGCGGAGGTATTTTTGAAGGAAGCCCTGCACTCGACAGAAAATTCATTGAACAAAATCATATTGATCTGTATGTACCGGGTAACCCTATTCATCCACTAACTTTTATTAATGGAATAATGGATCTGGTGGGAATTTGCCCCTGATCATTTTGCCCCCCATTGCTAGGCGAAGTCTGTGACTTCGCCATTAATAAAATGTAGTCTCAGACTACAATGTACAAAGAGCGAAGTTACAAACTTCGCTCAGCTGAAGGTACCTAAGTGAACTCTAGCGAGAGACCCCTAGAGGGGGGCCGTTCAATACCCTGCAGCCTGTCCGTCCTTTCTTGATTCAGACGCTCCAAACCAGACTTTATTCTTCTCATCCCACATGATTGCCTGATAACCACCGTACCCGCCAAGGTCCCATTGGATTGTATGACCCATGGACATCAGTTTTTGAATGACCTCTGTACGAAATCCGCTTTCAAGAAGTAAGACACCTCCATTTGTCATTTGCTGACCTGTTGGTTCAGATGATCCGATATGATGCATCCGGGGAGCATCACCGGCCTCCTGCAGATTCATTTTAAAATCAATGAGGTTTACAACTATCTGCACATGTCCCTGTGGCTGCATATCACCACCCATCACTCCAAAGCTTATCCATGGTTTTTTGTTTTTCGTGATAAATGCAGGTATTATAGTATGAAAGGGCCTTTTACCGGGTGCGTACACATTATAATTACCTTCCTGAAGACTGAACATTTCGCCTCTGTCCTGTAGAACAAAGCCCAGACCGGTTGGACACATCCCTGATCCCATTCCCCTGTAATTGCTTTGTATAAATGAAATCATATTGCCATATTTATCTGCAACTGTCAGATACACTGTATTTCCGGCTTCAATTTTGCCCGGATCGAAAATCTTTGCTGCTTTGTTGCGGTCAATAAGTCTTCGTCTTTCAGCTGCATATTTCTTTGTAAGAAGTTGTAAGACAGGTGTTTTATTGAAAAACGGATCTGAATAATATTTGGCGCGATCTTCAAAAGCCAGTTTTTTTGCCTCGGTGAAAACATGAATATAATCGGCTGAACCAAAACCCATTCCTGCAATATCGTATCCTTCGAGAATATTCAGCATCTGAAGAGCCACGACTCCCTGCCCGTTTGGAGGCAGTTCCCATACCTCGCAACCACGGTAAGTTGTACTGAGGGGCTCCACCCATTCGGAATGGTGACGGTACATATCATCATAGGTGAGGAACCCTCCCTGTTTCTTCATAAAATCGCCAATACTCCTGGCTATAGACCCCTTGTAAAACTCATATCGTCCGCCTTTTATTATTTTTTCCAACGTATTGGCCAATAAAGGATTCTTGAATATTTCGCCTTTGGACGGAGTCCTGCCATTAGGCATATAGACCTCTTTAATGTTTGGATATTCCTTTAAGATCTCTGTCCCCTGTTTTAGATAGTATGCAATGACCTCTGTAACCGGAAATCCATCTCTGGCATAATTTACTGCAGGTTGAAGAATATCCTTCATCGGAAGATGACCGAACATATCATGCAGTTCAAACCAGCCGTCAACACAACCAGGAACAGAAACCGGAAGAGGACCGTACGACGGAACAAACTCATATCCATTTTTCTTAAAGTAGTCAAGTTTAAGTGAACGGGGCGATCTTCCGCTTCCGTTCAAGCCATATAATTTCCCTTTCTCAGCACTCCATACTATTGCGAAAAGATCTCCCCCGATACCGGCTCCTGTAGGTTCAACGACCCCGAGAACTGCATCCGCAGCTATTGCTGCATCAATGGCAGTACCTCCTTTTTTCAGAATATCCAATGCTACCTGTGTTGCGAGAGGCTGACTGGTTGCAGCCATACCATTGCGAGCTATAACCTCAGATCTGGTGGCAAAATCACGCCCTGTAATTCTATCTTGTGAAATAGCTACTGCAGGTATTAAAATGGCAAACAGAATAGAAGCAATTCTTCTCATCTCAATTTCTTTATATAATGCAAAGTTAGAAAACCACATTTACTATTTTGCCATTGCCCTGGCTTTTAATTCGGCCGGCATTTTCTCTATTGCATATCTCAATGAAGTTCTTGGCATCGTAGCTTTTTTATTCATTACATAATTGAATACAGCCTCCTGGTGAGCCTGGCTTGCAGCTTTGAGCATCCATCCGTACCCTTTCTGCACCATATCGTCTTTATCAGAATGAAGAATATCCGCTATTTCGAAAATGTCATCGAGGAACTTTCCTTTCCTGGCGGGTACTATAAGTGATACGGCAGAAGCACGTTTTACCCAGCGGTTCGTCGATTTAGCCCATCTTTTCAAGCCAGATAAATACTCCGGATACATTTCAACAAAAGATCCGATGGTATGATTGCAGAGTGTATCGCACGATGCCCAGTTATCTAAATAATTGTTCACCCATTTTTCAAAAGTTTCAAAATCAGCAGATTCGTATTTTTTGTTGACATAATATGACCAGTTACATGCAATAAAGGATTCTTCCATAACGCCTGAATTCCACAATTCTTCACAGAGAGAGAAAATATGTGATTTGTTTTTATCTGCAATTGTTTTAAAATAATCCTTTCCGATCTTTATCACAGTAGCAGACCTGACACCATACATTTTTACAGATTCTTTAAAGTATCTCTCACCGGATAATTTTGTTTTTTCATCAGCATTATTAATCAATTCCTCTCTTATTTTGTTTATTATATTCGGCATAACTATAATATTAATTAAATTTAATAAAGTTTTTTCTTTATGGTTCAATCCTTAGTGTTCCTTTGTGCAGTCCTTAGTGTTCCTTTGTGGTTGAATGATTTTTTACCACGAAGGTACACAAAGGTTAACACTAAGGCTCACTAAGGATTTTTGTTTTTGATACTATAACGCTTTATAATAAATATTTTATCAATGGAAAGTTCCGACGATTTTAAATATTTCGTTGAACAGTTTGATGATATACGGGTTCTGAAGTATAAGCTCCCTGGTTTTGAAAACTTATCTCTTCCGCAAAAGGAGTACATCTATTACCTGAGTCAGGCAGCTCTTGCAGGCAGGGATATCTTATGGGATCAGAACTTCAGGCATAATCTCCTGATCAGAAAAACGCTCGAAGCCATCATTGGCACTTACAAGGGTGAAAAGGAAACATCAGACTACAAAGCATTCCTGCGTTATGCAAAGAAAGTGCTTTTTGCAAATGGGATCCATCATCATTACTCAAATGATAAGTTCAAACCCGGGTTTAATGCAGGGTTTTTCGCAAAACTCATTAAGGGCACAAATAATGAAAAGCTGCCTCTTTCAAAGGATCAAAGCTCAGAACAGCTTATAGCATTTCTGACGCCCATACTTTTTGATGAAAGGTTGTTTGCCAGAAAAGTGGAGCAGAGATCAGGTGCTGATATGATTGCTGAATCAGCATCAAACTTTTATGAGGGGGTGAAACAGAAGGAAGTTGAAGAATATTATGCCGGTAAAACTGTACCTGATGATCCTCGTCCAATTTCGATTGGATTAAATTCAAGGGTTGTAAAAGTAAATGGAATAGTGACTGAAGAGGTCTATAAGTCCGGAGGAAAATATGACGCAGCTATTAATAAAATAATTCATTGGCTTGAAAAAGCTATAAATGCGGCCGAGACCGATAAACAGAGGGATGAGCTTAAAATCCTGATAGAATACTACAAGACAGGTGATCTTAAAAAGTGGGATGAGTATAATATTGCCTGGGTAAGAAACACTGCCCCAATGGTTGATTATATAAATGGATTTATTGAAATTTATGAAGATCCGCTGGGAATGAAAGCAACGTGGGAGGCAATCGTGGATTATACCGATCTGGAAGCCACAAAACGTGCAAAAATAATAACTGACAATGCCCAGTGGTTTGAAGATCATTCTCCAATCCATCCAAAATACAGGAAAGAAAAGGTTAAAGGAGTGGCGGCAAGAGTAATAAATATCGCAATGCTTGGGGGAGATTGCTACCCGGCTTCCCCTCTTGGAATAAACCTTCCAAATGCAAACTGGATAAGAAAGGAGGTTGGTTCCAAGTCAGTTACATTGGCGAATATTGCCAATGCATATGATGTGGCATCACAGGGAAATGGATTTCTTGAGGAGTTCGCATCTGATCAGGCAGAAGTTGAACGTATAAAAAAATATGGTTCAATTTCCGATGCATTGCATACCGATCTTCATGAATGTGTTGGGCATGCCAGCGGAAAACTTGCAGAAGGAACTGATCCAAATGCCCTGAAGAACTATGCTTCACCTCTCGAAGAAGCCCGGGCAGATCTTTTTGCGCTCTATTATATGATGGATAAGAAATTATTGGAACTCGGTCTGCTTCCAAATGAGGATGCTGCGAAAGCTTCATATGACGCATATCTGCGTAATGGATTGCTTACTCAGATTGTCAGGATAAAACCCGGCAAAAATATTGAAGAGGCACATATGAGAAACAGATCAGCCATCTCTCATTGGGTATATGAAAAGGGGAAAGCTGAAAATGTTATTGTATTTTTCAAAAACGATGGAAAGAGTTATGTTAAAATCAATGATTATCATAAGCTCAGAAATCTTTTTGGCAGGTTGCTTAAAGAAGTCCAAAGAGTTAAATCGGAAGGTGATTATGAGGCAGGAAAGAGAATAATTGAAGATTTCGGTGTAAAGGTTGATCACAAACTTCATGCTGAAATCCTTGATCGCTATGAGAAGCTTAACCTTGCTCCTTATACCGGCTTTGTCAACCCAAAGCTGATACCAGTTTTTAACACAACGGGTGAAATAACCGATGTGAATGTTGAATATGTAAATGATTACCTGGGTCAGATGCTGGAATATGGGAGGGATTACTCTTTTCTGTAGTCTGTTGACCCTTTTGCCCCCCTGCCCCCCTAAAGGGGGGTACGTTCTCGAACATGAACAAAGCTTTTTTTAAAAACGTGAATGAGTCCCGCCTAAGCGGGATTGGGGAGCAAAGAATGAGAGATCATAGAGATTATTTCATATTCTTCCAGAACTTCTCCTCCGATCTCTGCATCTCTCTGCTTTTTTTATTTTCCAGGAGGATATAGAAAATTATCCCGATTGTTCCAAAAATAAACAGACCCAGCAACAGGTATTTTATGATGCCCGAAACATCAGTTTGCCCGTATAACATTGATATCTGTTGAGAGGTTTCACCTGGTTCGCTGACTTTTGACCCTACATTCAGACCGAAAATATTCTTCATAAAGAATAGCAGGAAAAATGTCAGTAAACCTGAAGAAACCGGAGTAATGATCCAGCCAAGACCTATTTCCCCGAGCACTCTGAAATTGATATTACTGGCTCCTTTGTACAGGCCAATTCCAAGAATACATCCGACAATAACCTGTGAACTTGAGACAGGAACCATAGGGATGGGTGGAAGACCAGCTCTTACAATTAAATTAGAAAGTCCGGTTGATGAAAAGATAAACAGAACGAGTGCCTGTGCCAGCACAACAACAAGTGCAGCTTCCGATGAAAGTTCCAGTATGTTGTTTCCTATAGTATTCATCACTTTCCACGAATATGTGAGTATTCCTACAGCACATGCAAGACCTCCGAGAAGAAACAGCTGCTGGCCTGAATTCAGTGTGATAATCCACAGGTTGATATCCTTAAGATTGAAGGCAGGAACAAAAACACCCATTACATTGGCAATGTTATTGGCACCAAGACTATAAGCTCCGAATGCCCCGACCACTATAAGGCCGGTTTTGATATAGGATTCAAACCTTATAAGATGAATTTTTGCCGATTTCTTAATTTTCTTCACAATTATGTATAAAAGAATAGCAAAGACAGCTCCAATCACCGGACCGGCAATCCACGCCAATACTATCTTTTCCAGGGTTTTGCTGTCTGTATGGTTACCTGTAAAAAAATTCCATCCTATTATAGCACCTACAATTGCCTGGGTAGTGGAAATGGGAAGAGCAAATTTTGTCATCATGTAAATGGTAATAGCAGCGGCAAGGGCAAGCGTGAATGATCCCCCTAACGCATTAACGGCACCAAGCTTACCAAGAGTGTCAGATGTCCCGGAACCCTGAATTACTGCGCCCAATATAAAAAAGACAGAAGCAATAATTGCAGCTTTCCTGAATGTCACCATCTTTGAACCTACGGCAGAGCCAAAAATATGAGAGGCATCATTTGCCCCGAGGGACCAGCCCAGGAAAAGACCGCTTGTCAGGAAGAAGAGTATCATTGTTTAAGAATTTTCAACCTTTGAATTATTTTATATCAGTTTATTAAATGTTGCATGTTGCATGTTGCATGGTGCAGGGTTCGTTTTGATTTTGTCCCTTCGTCTCTTCGTCTCTTCGTCACCTTCGTCACTTCGTCACTTCATCACTCAGCACTCAGCACCCAGCACCCAGCACCCAGCCTACATCACAATCTTTATCGCCATTCCCGAGAGCAGATCTGCCGCCTTCTGAGCAAGGTCTGAGATATTTTCGATATGATGTATTATATATCTTAAATGCGCCTTATGTGCAAGATCCAGCTCATTCATCTCCTGAAAAATAATCTTCTTGGTACTCAGTGATAGTTTATCTGTCTCACTTTCAAAATAATAGACTTTAAGCAACTTTTCCCTTACAGTATATGGCGCTTTAAAATATGCCCTTGCGGCAGGTATTAGTTCTTCAGCAGCGTTTATGGAAGTTTCCGTAAGACTTATGAAGTTTTTATTAAGTGTTGCAGGAATAGCAGGCATTTCGATGTTGATTTCATTCAATGAGCTTTTAAGAGCATCAATGATCTCATCGAGTTCATCGATAAGAGTACTGACTTCTGACCTGTGCTGTGGTAATATTGAATGAGTAATCATCTCATTTTCAATTGATCGTTGAAGCCTGTCGGCATTATTTTCAAGAGCATCAACTTTCTGGAGATGTCTTTTGAATGAATCCATATCTTTTTCCAGGTACGCCTTTATACCTTCCCTGAAAACCAGAAGTCCTAAATCGATATCATCAAAAAATTCATCGATCTTGATTATCAGGTTCTTAGTTGTCCTCGTAAAAACTGGCATGTGGTATGATTATTAGGTTACTAAAACAAATATAAATAAAAAGCCATTAACAGCAAAGGACTCAGATCTTACTTGTTTCTCGTTGTATATTTGAATCGGCACAACGGCACAACGGCTCAATGGCACAACGGCACAACGGCTCAATGGCACAACGGCACAATCGGCTCAATGGCACATTGGGCAAACAGAATATTATTTAAGCCTAAAGCCTTAAGCTTAATGCCTTAAGCCGTTAAACCTTAATGCGTCTTTATAAATTCTTTATATGTTCCCCGGTAATCTTTATTAATTCCTTATAGAGTTCGGACTAATTTCGCGCGATCATAATTTCAAGCATATATATTTATAAAAATCTGCAGTTGAGTTTATATAACAGGGGAGTATGACCAGGAGTGAGTTGGAGCAATCAACGGAAGGATTTTCCTTTATTGATAGATTAAAAAATACTTTTATTGGTAAAGCCAAGACGATCCAGGACAAGGGGTTATTTCACAAGCTGACTTTAATTGCATTTTTTGCATGGGTTGGATTAGGAGCTGATGGAATATCATCGTCATGTTACGGACCGGAGGAGGCATACCGGAATTTACTCGGGCATACAAGTTTAGCTATATTTGTAGCTCTTGGAACAGTTTTTACCATCGTGATCATTAGTTCCAGTTATAACCAGATAGTACGTCTTTTTCCACATGGGGGCGGAGGTTATCTTGTTGGCAGTAAACTGTTGTCACCCACTACAGGAATGATATCCGGTTCTGCCCTTATTATCGATTATGTTCTCACAATTACTATTTCAGTCTCAAGTGGTGCTGACGCACTGTTTAGTTTTGTCCCTGCTGCCTGGCAGCCATACAAACTGTCTTTTGCCCTTGCCGGAGTATGTTTTCTGATTCTGTTGAACTTAAGAGGAGTTAAGGAATCAGTTCTCTCTCTGACACCTATATTTATTGTCTTTATCTGTACACATGTGGTAGCGATATTATATGGAATTTTTATCCATTCCTCGAATTTTGCAGCTGTTGCCAGCCAGACCACTCAGGAAATTCATTCAACTGTTTCACAATTTGGTTTTTTTGCCACATTTTTTATAATACTCCGGGCATACAGTATGGGAGCCGGGACTTATACGGGAATTGAGGCAGTAAGCAATGGCATGCCAATACTAAGGGAGCCGAAAGTTGCCACAGCACGGAAAACCATGTTTTTAATGATGATCTCACTTTCCTTTATGGTGTTAGGTCTGATGATTTGCTATATGCTTTTTAATGTGCAACTCGATACTCATAAAACATTAAATGCCGTATTGCTCGATAATCTGACTGCCGGATGGGGCTATTTCTGGTCAAGGAGTTTTGTTCTTATTACTCTGATTTCGGAAGCTGCCCTTTTGTTAGTTGCAGCACAAACAGGATTTATCGATGGGCCGAGAATTATGGCAAATATGGCAATTGATCATTGGCTGCCCAAAAGATTCGCTTCCCTCAGCGACCGGCTTGTAACTATGAATGGAGTTTTGTTAATGGGTACCGGAGCTCTTATTATGATGGTATTGTCAAAAGGATCGGTGGCATTACTGGTTGTCCTGTACAGTATTAATGTGTTTATAACATTTACAATTTCACAGGTCGGAATGGTGAAACACTGGTGGCAGATGAAAGGCACGCAGGTACCATGGAAGCGTAAATTAGCAATAAACGGCATAGGTCTGATACTTACTTCCTTCATACTTGTCTCAGTAATTATTCTCAAATTCGGACATGGAGGATGGGTAACTATAGTCATTACAGGTTTGCTGATCTTACTGGCAATTAATATTAAACGGCATTATTTTAAAACTGCAGTAAAGCTGCAGAAGCTCAGATTAAGCGCTTTCAAGGAAATTGAAAAGTTAATCGGGCAACGTCCCTGTGCTGATAGAAATCTGAAAAGAGTCAATTTTAATAAAGAAGGTAAAACTGCGATTATACTGGTAAGTGGATTTGGAGGAACTGGACTATATACATTTTTAAGAATTCTTGAAAACTTTAAAGGTGTATACAGCAATATAGTTTTTTTAAGAATTGGCATTATTAATTCCAAAATTTACAGAGGCACAGCAGAACTGGAACATTTTACAAAGCAGGTAAAGGAGGACGGTGAAAAGTATGTAACGGTTGCCAATCAGTTTGGTCTGTATGGCAAGAGTCTCTGGACAATAGGGACTGACCCTGTGAATGAAATATACAGGATCGTGAAAAGAATTAGACCCAGATTGTCGGGAGCGGCTTTCTTCGGAGGTCAGCTGGTATTCTCTAAAACATTTTACCTGTCTAAATTGCTTCATAACCATACCATCTTTTCTATTCAGAAGAGATTCTTTAAATTTGGGATACCGATTGTAATTTTCCCTATCAAGATTGAATAGATACCCTGGGTCACATGTTATTTTCATGATTGTAGGGAATGGTCATGACCATCTTACATTATTTATTCCTCCGGATTCTGAAATCATATTTATAAAATCTTTATGCTTTGAATATTTATTTTTACAAAATCCTTATGAATTGGGTTGCAATTTTGTATCTTTAAAAATAGACTAAAATGAATTGCAATAAATTTCAATTCATTCACTACCAAAAGATATTACTTTATGAAAACAAAGGTGTTTGTCTTGGTATCTTTCCTTTCATTAATAACCCTTGCAAGCTTTCCACTCGATGCCCAGACTAACCGAAATAGCATCACCTTTTAAAGTAACAGCTGATCTTGTAAGTCATTATGTCTGGAGAGGTTCAATGGCAACTGGCAGTCCGACTCCCAACTTTCAGCCAACTCTCGCTTATTCAAAAGGAAATTTCGAAATAGGAGTATGGGGTTCAACTGATTTAACCGGGAGCTATAAAGAAGCTCGATCCCTATGTCACGTATACCATAGGACACATTAAGACTTGCATTTACGGATTATGACTGGAATTTCAATCATTCTAATTACTTCAATTATAAGTAATAGCGAAACCGGACACATGTTTGAAGGTACAATAGGCTTTACAGGTACCGATGCGTTTCCTGTCAGTGTTACATGGAACACAATGTTCTATGGATTTGACAAGAAATCTGATGATTCTACCAAACAGGCATTTTCAACTTATATTGAATTTGGCTATTCCAGAGGGGTGGCCAGTTTATTTTTTGGGTTTACTCCATGGTCAGGTTATTATAATAATTACGGAATAACGAATTTTGACCCGGGAGCAAGAAAAAAGACATTCTCAATAGTCAATATTGGTGCCAGTGTTACGAAAGCACTTAAAATCACCGAAACTTTTTCTTTACCACTTAAGGCTACTTTAGTTATTAATCCTTCGGCTACATATTCCAGGAATGATTACATACATTTAATATTCGGCATAACATTCTGAAGAATCATAAATTAATAGGAAATAATATGAAAACAAAAATTCCAACATCACTCATGTCACTTTTAGTTGTACCGGTTCACTCAGATGCAGCAGTCTCTAACGGTCCTGTAAGTTATCTTATCGGAGGAATTATAGCCCTTCTTATACTGGGGTATTTAATGTACACTTTATTACGACCTGATAAATTTTAAGAAGTCCGAAGTCCGAAGTCCGAAGTAAAAAGAATAATAATTCTTGCGTCAGACTTCCGACTTCCGACTTCGGTCTTCAGATTGTAAAGATCGGTTTATTTGAATTTATATTTAATGTTAAAAATATGAATGAAGCAATTCAATTGATCCTTTTCCTGGTTTTACTGGCAGTCCTGTCGCCCTTACTAGGCAAGTATATGGCAAAGGTATTCATGGGTGAAAAACATATGATGAAGCCGGTATTTGGCTGGCTTGAAAAGATTATATATAAGGCTTCAGGTGTTAAAAGCGAGGAGGAAATGAACTGGAAAACCTATATGTACGGAGTTCTCCTGTTCAACCTGTTTGGTTTTGTGCTTTTGTTCCTTTTGCAGATGTTCCAGGCTTATTTGCCACTGAACACTGAGAAATTGCCCAATGTTTCATGGCATCTGGCATTTAATACTGCCATGAGTTTCACAACCAACACCAACTGGCAGTCCTACAGTGGTGAAAATACTCTGAGTTACCTGGTCCAGATGTTGGGGCTGACTGTTCAGAATTTTGTCAGTGCAGCAACGGGTATTGCAGTTGCGCTGGCTCTGATACGAGGGTTGACCAGAAAAACAACAGAAGCTTTGGGTAATTTCTGGGCCGATATGACCCGGAGTGTGCTTTATGTATTATTACCCCTTTCGATTATTCTTACCATGGCTTTAGTAGGACAGGGAGCCGTGCAGACATTTTCGCATTATGTAAAAGCAACCACGTTACAGGGAACTGAGCAGGTTATTCCTCTTGGTCCTGCTGCATCGCAGATTGCAATTAAGCAACTTGGCACAAACGGAGGTGGTTTCTTTGGTGCGAACAGCGCTCATCCATTTGAAAACCCGACCCCTTTTTCCAACTTTTTAGAATTGTTTTCAATTATCATCATTTCAGCAGGTCTGGTATTTACTTTCGGGCATTATATGAAGTCAAAACGCCAGGCACGTGCGATATTTATTACCATGTTTATCCTCTTTGCGATGGGCATTGCTATCTCGCTCTGGGCTGAATATAGTCATAATAATGTGCTGAATGTTTCAGGCACTATGGAAGGAAAGGAAACCCGTTTCGGTGTAATGAACAGCGTCCTCTGGTCTGTTACTACGACCGTTACTTCGAATGGTTCTGTGAATGCCATGCATGATAGCTTATCTCCTTTGTCAGGGTTGGTAGCCATGTTCAACATGATGCTGGGCGAAATCATTTTTGGCGGAGTAGGATCGGGATTATACGGAATAATCATCTTTATCATTCTTACAGTATTTATTGCCGGACTCATGGTGGGCCGGACACCTGAATACCTTGGCAAAAAAGTGGAGGCCTTTGAGATGAAAATGGCCATTCTTGCAGTTTTAGCTCCCAGTATCGTAATCAAATTATTTTCAGCGATTGCCTGCTCAGTCCCTGCAGGGTTATCGAGTCTGAATAATGCGGGGCCACATGGCCTTTCTGAGATATTATATGCATTCAGTTCGGCTGCAGGAAATAATGGAAGTGCATTTGGGGGTCTCAATGCAAATACCGTTTTTTATAATCTGATGATAGGATTTGGTATGCTTATAGGTCGTTTTGGAATAATCGTTCCTGTAATGGCTATTGCAGGCAGCATGGCTAAGAAAAAGGTCACCCCGGTTTCATCAGGTACCTTCAGAACCGACAACTGGCTGTTTGTTATGTTGTTGATAAGTGTTATTCTTATTGTCGGCGGTTGACCTTTTTTCCTCCTCTGGCACTTGGTCCTATAGTTGAACATTTCTTAATGAATCTGGGCGTTACTTTTTAATTTTTTAAGATAAATAGTATGGAAAAACGAAATATGAGTCACCTGTTTACCAGGGAAATAGCTGTCCAGGCTTTAAAGGATTCTTTTATCAAACTGAACCCTGGTGTTCTTGTAAAAAACCCGGTTATTTTCATTGTGGGCATTGGAGCATTAATGACTACTGTGGTAGTTATTTGCTGATATTTTCAACAGTCATTTTTCAAATTTTAACTTTCAGATCATGCTCTGGCTCTGGTTTACAGTTTTGTTTGCCAATTTTGCCGAAGCAGTAGCTGAAGGCCGGGGTAAAGCACAGGCTGATAGTTTACGCAAAAGCCGCACTCAGACAAAAGCCCGGAAACTGGTTCATAGTAAGGAAGAAATTGTTCTTGGCTAATGATCTGAGAAAAGGTGATATTGTGATTTGTGATGCCGGAGATATTATTCCTGCTGATGGTGATGTAATAGACGGAATTGCAAGTGTAGATGAATCTGCTATTACAGGGGAATCTGCTCCTGTAATCCGTGAAAGTGGAGGTGACAGGTGTGCAGTAACCGGAGGAACTAAAGTAATCAGCGACACGTATTACGATTAAAGTAACTTCTGAACCGGGTTTTACTTTTCTGGACCGAATGATCGCTTTTGTCGAAGGTGCAAAACGGCAGAAAACACCTAATGAAATTGCTTTGATCATCCTCTTATCAGGTCTTACTATTATTTTTCTTCTGGTTGTTGTTTCCTTGCCTGCATATTTCGGATATAGTCTGAAAGCTTCAGGTATTTCTGCAAATCAGAACCTGACACTGCCTGTTCTGATTTCACTTCTTGTCTGCCTTATTCCAACGACGATCGGGGGTTTGCTGAGTGCTATTGGCATAAGTGGCATGGACAGATTATTGCGTAAGAATGTTATTGCTACGAGCGGTAAAGCTATAGAAGCTGCCGGAGATACAGATGTGTTGCTGCTTGATAAAACAGGAACAATTACATTGGGGAACCGCATGGCTACTGAATTTATTCCTGCAGAAGGATTTACTCAGGAGCAACTTGCTGATGCTGCACAACTGGCATCGCTGGCTGATGAGACGCCTGAAGGTCGGTCAATTGTCGTTCTGGCAAAAGAACAATTTAATATCAGAGCCAGGGAAATGCAACCTATGGACAGTGTATTTGTCCCCTTCACTGCGCAAACCAGTATGAGTGGTCTTGACTTCAGAAATCCCGATGGTCAAATGAGAAGAATTCGAAAAGGTTCTTCAAGCGCAATAAAGAAATTCATAGAAAATAATAACGGATTTTTCCCAAAAAACGTAGAAGAGACCGTAACTGAACTTTCACGTCAGGGAGCTACACCGTTGGTTGTTGCAGAAAATAACCAGGTTCTCGGTGTTATACATCTTAAGGATATTGTAAAAGGGGGCATTAAACAGCGGTTCGCACAGCTGAGGATGATGGGTATCCGTACAATTATGATCACCGGTGATAATCCGCAAACGGCGGCTGCCATTGCTGCTGAAGCCGGTGTTGATGATTTTCTTGCCGAAGCAAAACCTGAGGATAAGCTTTATCGCATTAGAGAAGAGCAGGCAAATGGTCATCTGGTAGGAATGATCGGCGATGGCACAAATGATGCCCCCGCTCTTGCCCAGGCCGATGTTGGTCTGGCAATGAATACCGGTACCCAGGCTGCCCGCGAAGCTGGTAATATGGTTGATCTCGACAGTAACCCGACAAAACTTATAGAGGTGGTTGAAACCGGCAAGCAGTTACTTATGACACGTGGAGCTTTGACTACCTTCAGTATTGCCAATGATGTAGCTAAATATTTCGCCATAATACCCGCCATCGCAACATCTCTCTATGTTACAGCTTCCGGTATATCTCCGCTGGGAGTACTGAATATTATGAAACTTCATTCACCTGAAAGCGCAATATTAAGCGCTGTGATATTTAATGCACTGATTATTGTGGCACTTATTCCGCTCGCACTGAGAGGTGTGAAATACCGTCCTATTTCCGCCAACAGGGTGCTGGCTTTGAATATTGTATTATATGGAATAGGTGGAATTATTGTACCATTTATAGGAATCAAGCTGATAGATATGTTACTTGTTTCTATACATATGATATAAGAAGAGTGCAATAATTAAAACAAAAATTAAACTCATTATGAAAACACAAACTATAATAGCCTTGAAATTTTTGCTTGTAATGACTATACTTACAGGTATTATATATCCGCTTTTAATGACCGGCCTGGCACAATTGGGTTTTCCCTCAAAAGCAAATGGCAGCCTTATAATGAAGGATGGTAAAATCATAGGCTCTGATCTTATTGGCCAGAAATTCGACAGCAGTATCTATTTCTGGTCAAGACCTTCAGCCATTGGTTATAATCCCATTCCTTCAGGAGCCTCAAATTATGGACCTACAAGTGATACGCTAAAAAAACTTGTTGCTTCCCGGCGGGCTTTGTTCGCCGGCAGCAATTCACTGCAGGATGAATTGTCCGTTCCAAAAGAAATGATCTTTGCATCCGGAAGTGGTCTTGATCCACATATATCGCCTGAAGCAGCTGTATTACAGATCGATCGTATTTCAAAAGCAAGACATTTTGATGATTAGCCAAAAACAAAGACTTTTGCAAATTGTTAAAGATCTGACCGAAGCACCTCAGTTTTTGTTTCTTGGCGAAAAGCGTATTAATGTATTGATCTTAAATATAGAACTCGATAAAATCATGAAGACAGAAATAGAACTAGATAACTAATCAGTAAACAGTAATCATATCAGAACTATAAGATATGAAACATTCAATCCGCACAAGATTTACACTGGGAATGATTTTTTTATTTATTATCATTTCAGTGTTAGCCGTTTTTTCAGGCTATTATCTTAATAAACTTACAGACAAGACAAAATTAATATTGAAGGAAAACTACCTGTCTGTAGTGTATGCCCGTGAGATGTCGGAAGGACTAATGAACATCAATCAGGAAATTACTACCTGTTTTTTAACAAAACGGAATCCAGATAGTTTGAAAATTGCAAAAGAACTAAAACAGATAAACTTGTCGCTTCTGTCTGAAAAGAATAATATAACCGAACCCGGTGAAGATAAGCTTGTATCGGGTATCGAGGCAGATTATGTTGAATACAGAGATTCTCTGCAAACCTTAATAAAATCGCCGAAATCTGATGCTGGTTTGCTTTATCTTCAAAATAAATCCGGTAATCTTTATCATCAATTGTCGATACTTTCTCAGATGAACGGGAAAGCTCTTGAAGTTAAAACAGATGATGCCAAGGCTTCCTCACAGAGTGCCCTTACAAAGATGACAATCCTTGCGTCTCTTTGTTTTTTGATAGGAATGAGTTTTACCTTTAGTTTCGCCTCATATTTTAACCGGCGCTTTTTTCAATTATACAATGGCCTGAAGGAGGTCGTTTCCAGTGATTTTGATCAGCGTCTGATTATTGATGGGAATGATGAATTCTACGAGATTTCCCTTGTTGTAAACGAAATGGCTGATAAACTAAAGAATAACAAGCAAAAAATGTCAGTAACTTTACAAAATGAGACATGGAAGGGAATAAACCCGAATGATGTAGAAGAACTGAAAAAAATGCTATTCCGTATTAAAACAATGGAGGAACAGGCCACAGCGCTAATATCAAAATTCGAAAAAAAGTAGCAACAGATGGACATTGCCGATAACCGTCCTGATCCCGATGAACTTTTGGCCTCTTTAAAGTTAGAGGAAGAAAAGAGTAAGCGCGGTAAACTTAAAATATTTTTTGGAATGTGCGCCGGTGTAGGCAAGACATATACTATGCTGGAGACTGCACAGGCAGAGAAGATAAAAGGTTGCGATATCGTCATTGGCTATATTGAGACCCATAACCGGAAAGAAACAGCCGATCTGGCAGAAGGATTCGAATTGATACCCCGCAGAACATACCAGTACAAAACGACAACAGTTTATGAGATGGATCTCGATGCGATAATAGCCCGGAAACCAAGGATTGTCCTTGTTGACGAACTTGCTCATACTAATGCACCAGGAAGCAGGCATGCAAAAAGATATCAGGATGTCCTGGAAATTCTCGATAACGGTATAGATGTTTTTACTACAGTTAATGTTCAGCATCTTGAAAGCCGTTCCGATACAGTCGCTCAGATCACAGGTATAATTATTCGTGAGACATTGCCGGATGAGATCTTTGAAAATGCCGATGAGATTGAGGTCATTGACCTTACTCCTGAAGAACTTCTGCAAAGACTCTCTGAAGGGAAGGTGTATTCGCCTGAAAGATCGAAAGAAGCCGTTGAGAGTTTTTTCAGGAAAGGGAATATTACAGCTTTAAGGGAAATGGCTCTGAGAATAGTTGCAGACAGGGTAGACAAGCAACTACATGAATACATGCAGCTCAAGCGTATTAAAGGACCCTGGAAATCAGGTTTACATTTGTTGGTTGCTGTAAGTCATACACAGCAATCTGCCAAATTACTCAGGTGGGCTAAAAACCTTTCTTACACTATGGGCTCTGATCTGCAGGCTATTTATATTGAAACCTCTTACAAGCTTGATACTAAAGAAAGTGAACAGCTGAATAAGAATATTAACCTTGCCAGACAATTAGGGATTAAGTTCCGGATTGTTACAAGCAGCGATATGGTTAAGGCAATAGTAGATTTTGCACAAAAAGAAAATATTACACATATAATCATTGGTAAACCCAGAGTGCGGAATTTATTGACTCTTCTGCGGCTTGGTAATTTTATTAACAGGCTGATCCGTTACAGCGGCAATATAGATGTATATATATTAGGTTCCGATATACAGTCAAAAGACAAGTTCAGGGAAAAAGTCTCTTTACCCTCATTCACATCGAATATACGTCAGTATTTTATTTCCTCATTAATAGTTATTCTTACTGCAATCATCTGTTTTTTTCTTAAAGGATTCATTGGTTATCAGGTCGTTTCATTTGGGTTGCTATTCATTGTTTCAACTCTTGCATTTTTCTTCGGCACAGGGCCAATTCTATTGTCGGCTACTTTAAGCGCCCTTATTTGGGATTTCTTCTTTATACCGCCCCCATATACGTTGCATGTCGATAAACCGGAAGACATGCTTATGTTGATAATGTTTTTTATAATAGCATTACTTAGTGGAGTGCTGACATCAAGGATAAAGAGGCAGGAAATGAAGATTAGGATACGCGAAGAACGCACAAATGCTCTCTACCAGCTTACCAGAGAACTCTCGACAGCCACTGGAATCGAGGAAGTTATTAAAATTGCAAAAAATGACATTAAGAAATACTTTAACCTCGATAGCCGGATCTTGTTGATCAGTGATAATAATGAACTTGAATATACAAGTAAGAAAAATGGAAATTTCATCATATCAAAAAATGACATGAGTGTTGCATCATGGACCTTTCAACACTCTTTAAAGGCTGGAAAGCACACCGATACTCTACCTTCATCAAATTATACATTTTACCCTTTGAAAGGAAATCAGATGAACCTTGGGGTCATTGCGATTCAGCAGGAACTTGTATTTACCCAGGGTGAAGAACAATTCTGGGAAGCATTTATTTCCCAGATATCAGGAAAGTTCGAACGTGAATACCTTCGTAATATGGCCAAACAGGCTTTCTTGTTAAATGAATCGGATAAACTTTACAAAACACTTTTTAATTCCATTTCTCACGAATTGAGAATACCGGTTGCTACAATTATGGGTGCCTCAGATTCGCTGCTCACATCGCAACACCCGATGGAAATACAAAAAGAACTCTCTAATGAAATATTCAAGGCGTCAAAAAGATTAAACCGCCTGATTGAAAACCTGCTAAATATGTCGCGTCTCGAAAGCGGCAGGATAACTCCACGACTTGACTGGTGCGATATTCACGATCTGATAAATAAAGTTACAGAGAGTCTTCAGGATGAATTAAAATCTTTTCAACTTCATATTGTTATTCCTGATGATATGCCCTTTGTAAAGATTGATTTTGGACTTATGGAACAGGTACTTTATAATCTGATTTATAATGCAACACAGTATGCTTCTATGTCATCAAACCTGAGAGTTAAAGCTTTCTATGACAATGGGATAATGACTCTGCAGGTTATGGACAGAGGTCCGGGTTTTCCTGCAAGGGAAATATCTCTTATCTTTAACAAGTTCTACAGGGTTGAAGGATCCAAAGCCGGAGGCACAGGACTGGGACTTTCAATTGCTAAAGGGTTTACTGAAGCCCATAAAGGAACAATTACTGTGGAGAACAGGCAGAATGGCGGTGCAAAATTTACAATTAAAATACCAACTGAGATACCACAGGTAGAACTAAAGGAACAAAATTAAATATTAAATGAATTTGCCGGAAACAATTTTGGTAATTGACGATGAAGTGCAGATACGCCGTTTACTCGAAATAACCCTTTCGTCAAACGGATTTAAGATTTCAGAAGCCGGCAACGGAAAGGACGGCGTAATTGCTGCTGCGACACATCATCCTGCGCTTATTATACTTGATCTCGGACTGCCAGATTCTGACGGTATTGAAATTCTTAAGAAATTAAGGGAATGGTACCAGAAACCAATCATTATTCTTTCCGTAAAGAGTTCTGAAGATGATATAATTAATGCCCTTGATAACGGGGCTAACGATTACCTTACAAAACCCTTCAGAACAGGGGAGCTGCTCGCCCGTATAAGAGTTGCTTTAAGGCATAATAAAGGCAGTGAGGATGATCCGAATCTTGTATTCGGTTCACTTACAATAGATCTGGCAAATCATATTGCCCGTAAAGGTGATGATATCCTTAAATTGACTTCAACCGAGTTTTCATTGCTTGCACTTCTGGCAAAAAACTCCGGAAAAGTACTGACTCATCAAACCATTTTAAAGGATATATGGGGTTTTGGATATATCGGGCAGACGCAATATCTAAGAGTCTTCGTAGCTCAGCTACGCAAAAAAATAGAAGATGATCCGGCCAGACCTAAGCTATTGATTACTGAATCAGGCATCGGATACCGTTTCCATGAATAGGAGGCCCCCTGTCCCGTCCGCCAACTGGCGTACGGGACATCCCCCTAAAGGGGGACTAATTCGGAGACAAAAATGAATTAGCTCAAATAGAGAAAATTAGCCCCCCTTTAGGGGGGATGGGGGGCAAACAGGACAGGGCGGTTAATCAGAATTCAATTATCTTCTCCACCCTGTTGCTTTTGAGGTATTGTTTCAGAATAACCTGGATATCGCGGTTATCAACAGACGGTTTAATACATTCGTGCACCGCAGAAAGGCCGAATCCCATATCATTTATATTGAAGTATCCCCAACCTGAATATTTGCCATTAACGATTTTGACTGCACACCTCTCATCATCATCCCGTCCTCTGTCAATAATAAAAAAATTGCGTCTTGAAAAAATGAACTCTTCCGTTGCTCTTACAGCCCGCTCATTATACTCCTCCGCCGATTCCTTTCCGATGCAGGCACCCCGGCAGATTCCTACATGATAGTGAAAACAAGCACTGTCAGTTTCGTACAGTCCTGACAACTTCTGACAAAGATTGTACATTTCAACAAGTGAAATGAGCTTTGATTTGGTTTTCTCTTTGGAAGTGAACACTGATATTGGCAACTCATCATTGTTAAGCTGTCCATAACGGTAGTTTATATAACCGTTTGTATCGGTAAACCGAAAGATACCCCACTGAAACCCCGATCTTCGCTGTAACCTGTTATAGACCGGTTTATTAATTTTGATCTCAGCCGACTCTTTGAGCAGTGCAATCAATTCACTCCCGGTTCTTTCCCAGTCAATGTCAGCAATCTGATCGCGCATCTCCATCGCTCTGTTTGTGGAATTATTTGAAAGATGAGTGCTGATCCTTTGTTGAAGGTTCCGGCTTTTGCCTATATAGATAAGATCTCCATTCTCATTATAGAAATAGTAAATACCAGGCTCATCAGGTATTCTTTCAATCTTACTGATGTCGAGTTTTGGATGCAACTTTGAAATCCTTGTATTTTTCATCAGGGCAGATCTGCTTCCGTTGATTTCAATATCTTTTGCGATAAGAAGCTCAAAGAGCTTCACTGTGGCCAGGGCATCTCCTGCAGCTCTGTGCCTGCCGTTGATTGAAATGTTCAGATCAGTGCAAATATTTCCAAGGCTGTAAGACCTGTGTCCGGGAATAAGCTTACGACTAAGAGCAACAGTGTCAAGAATGTTTCTCCTGAAATTAAACCCAAGAGATTTAAATTCTTCACGAATAAATGAATAGTCGAATCTTGCATTATGAGCAACAAATGTCCTGCCTTCAGTTAATTCAACAATTTTTTTTGCAATCTCATAAAAGCGGGGCGCATCTTCAACCATTTCGTTTGTTATGCCTGTCAGATTGGTAATAAAATATGGGATATTCCTCTCAGGATTGACCAGCGATACAAATTCTTCAGTTATCTGATTTCCATCGTGCAGATATATAGCGATTTCAGTGATCTTTTCTAAACGTGCACTTCCACCTGTTGTCTCGATATCAATAATCGCATACATCTAGTAAATTCTCCGTTGATTTTATGCTACGAATATAATGAGAATAGAAAGCAGATTGACTCAGAGTTTGTATTTTTGTATGCCAAAAGCTATCTATCATGAATGAATGTTATGGAAAGAAATTCATACTAAACGGTGAGCTTCAGCCGGCTGAATTATTCGATAATTCACTGGTTTATGAAGGTGATTCTGTGTATGAGGTAATACGCATGGTTAAGGGTAATCCAATCTTTTTTCTTGATCATATGGAAAGATTGGCAACGAGCGTAAAACTGCAAAAGAAAAAACTGCTTGCTGATGTTCCAAAACTTAGAAAAGATATAATCAGCCTTACAAGATCAGACAAAAAGCTGGAAGCAAACCTTAAGATTGTATTTAATTATAATAATGGATCGACAAACTATCTTATATATTTTATTGAACCTATTTATCCGTCTGAAGATCAATATAAAAGAGGAGTGAAAGGAATACTTTATTTTGCTGAGCGGAAAGATCCTGAATCGAAGGTTATAAATCATAAACTGAGGTCATCAATCTATCATAAATTAATCCTTGAGGGCGGTTATGAGGCTATTCTCGTGAATGAAAACTCATTAATTACAGAAGGAAGCAGGTCGAATATTTTCTTTCTGAAGGGAGAGACACTGGTAACTTCACCGGATAATGTTATTCTCAACGGAATTACCCGGAAACACATTCTTGAAATTTGTCGTGAAAACAATATCAAAGTAGAGTTTGCATGCGTGAAGGTCGATGAGATTTCAGAATTTGATGCAGTTTTTATGACAGGAACTTCACCTATGGTTCTTCCATTTTATTGTATTGATGATAAATTCTTCAATGTAAAACATCCGCTAATAGGAAAGTTAAGGAAGCTCTACCTGATAAAAGCCGTCGAGAGTATCAGGCTGTTCAGACCTGAATAATGGAATAAGGTTGAACAGATTGACAGATAATTTATTATATTTGTATCCTTATTAATTCAATCCTTTTTGGTATGGCAAGTATAAGAGAACTAAAAAAAGATATTGATTACCTGATTTTCGAAGTGATTTCTGACTGTTTTGTCTTTTCAACCGTTCATCCTGAAAATAAGCCTGACGAATTATCAGCAATTATATCAGATTCCGTCGCTTTCAGAAATGACCTCATTGCACGGGTTAACAATCCTGATGGCAAGGATAATCCCAAAATTGTGAAAGCCTATTATAAATCAGTTGAGAAGGATCTTATTACAGGCGTTGATAAGCTTTTTGACAGGTTGAGCGCTTTATCTGCTAAGAAGAAATAAAGTGTCTGTAAACCAGGTTGCCACAACTTGTACATTTTCCTCCTTTATCGAGGTTTAAAAGACTTGTTATATATCCCGATCTGATAGTTACAGTTGTACCGCAGTTAGAGCATGAAGTATTCTGCCCAATGGCTGAATGGCTGTTTCCCATATATACATAATCGAGATTCAGGGATGCAATATCAAAGAGTCTTTTCAGTGTTTCCTGTGATGTTGCCGGATCATCTCTCTTATACATTGGGAAGTATCTGCTGAGATGAAGAGGAACATCTTTCCCGAGTTCACCTTTGATCCATTCTGACTGCAATGCCATTTCATGTTCATCATCATTCCGTCCCGGTATTATAAGTGTGGTAATTTCAAGATGCTTTCCCGATCTGGCGATCTGTTTCAGGCTGTTTTTTACAGGTTCTAATTCTGCTCCTGTGAGTTTTCTGTAAAAATTGTTATTGAACGCTTTAAGATCAATATTGAAGGCATCGATAAATTTTATTATTTCATCCAGAGGTTCACTATTAACATATCCATTGCTTACCATTACAGTATAAAACCCTTCCTTTTTAACGTTTCCGGCAACATCTCTCATATACTCAAACGAGATAATAGGTTCGTTATATGTGAATGCTATACCAATATTCTTTTCTGCAGAAAGAGCGTCTTTAACTATTCTGTCTGTCGTAATACCGGGAACCAGACTTTCGGGGATTTTCTGGGATATATGGAAATTCTGGCAAAAATCACATCTCATATTACAGCCGAATGATCCTATTGATAAGATGTTATGCCCGGGGAAAAAATGATATAAAGGTTTCTTCTCGACAGGATCAAGTGAATATCCTGATATGACTCCATATGTCAGAAGTTCAATTTTTTCACCGGTATTTTTCCTCACTCCGCAGATACCGGTATTGCCAGTGGCTAATTTGCAGTAATGGGGGCAAAGAGTACATTCCAGCTTGCCGTCCAATTTTTTTGTCAGTGAAATCATTTGGGTTTACTAATTGGAATTGCAAACTTAAACTCGCTGCCCTTACCCTCTACGCTTTCCACCCATATTTTGCCACCAAGTTTCTCCACGAATTCTTTACTCAGTTTAAGTCCAAGACCAGTTCCCTGTTCATTTTCAGTTCCTGGCATAGAATTATTAGTATCAATGCTGAACAACTTATCGATCTTATCTTCAGGAATTCCAATTCCGGTATCTTTTACTGAAACAACGACTTCATCAGATGTTATCATTGTACTCAATATCACTTTACCTGATTTGTAAGTAAATTTTAATGCATTGCTTAAAAGGTTGCGTAAAACAGTATTGATCATGTTTTTATCTGCAAATACAAAAACATCTTCTTTTATTTCGTTGAATATCTTTATTTCTTTATTAGATGCAGGTAATTGCAAGATCGATATGTTTTCATCAATCAGAATTCTGAGATTGAGTCTTTCAGGATTGATTTTTAATAATCCGGTTTGTGACCTTGACCAGTCAAGCAGGTTCTGAAGTATAGCATAACCGGCTTTTGCCGAATCATTCAATATCATTGCAAGATCCCTGATATTGTTTGTATCGAGGTGATTGATATTATTAAAAAGCAATTCGGAAGATCCCAGAAGGCTCGTAAAAGGATTTTTAAGATCATGGGCAACTATGTTGAAAAATTTGTCCTTTGTGGCGATAAGCTCTTTTAGTTTAACTTCATTTTCTTTTATGATTTTTACTGATGACTTTTCAGATTCGTCCAGCCTGATATATGAAATTCCATAAGCCAGATCATCAGCAAGATCGGATAGCATGTTAATTTCATTTTCTGAGAATGGATCAGTTTCCCTCGAATATATTGAAATAGCGCCGAATGGCTTCCCTTCTGAAATAAGAGGCAACACCAATGAAGATGCATAACCTCTTTCCATGGCTGCTTCTCTCCATGGCTTAAACACAGGGTCAGTCAGCATGTTTTTGCACATGGAAGGCTTACCTGTCCTGATGGCAGTTCCTGTTGGTCCCCTTCCCATTTCAGTATCGGCCCAAGTAATGTTCAGATGGTCAATATATTCTTTATCAAAACCATAGTAAGCCACAGGTTTAACTGTTTTGAGCTTATCGTTTTGGGCATAGCCTATCCAAACCATAGAATGTCCGCAATCTTCAATTATGATTTTACATACTTCATTCATGTATTTAAACTCATTATTTGAATGCATCATAGCCTGGCTGCTCTTGCTATGAGCATTAAGTGTGCGGTTCAACTGTAATAGTTCTTCATGTACTTTTTTTGTTTCGGTTATGTCAATAGAGGCTATAAGATATGCCACTTCATTCATGAACATTATTTTCCTGATTGAAGTCATAATCCAGAAAGGTGTGCCATCTGCTTTTTTGACTCGTAATTCTTTGTTATAAACTCTGCCTTTTTCTTTTAATGTATTGCCAAGACTCAAACGATCCTCAGGATTATAGAAAAAATCAAGTACATTTCTGGCAGTAAGTTCACCTTTTTTAAAACCGAATATTTTTTCATAAGATTCATTAACGAATGAAAACTTTGAATATTTGGCACTGTATATTGAGATCAGAACAGGAAGGGATTCAGCTATTGTTCTGAACCGGTCCTCACTTTCTTTCAGATTACTTTCCGCTCTTTTTCGTTCAGTAATATCTGTACTATATGCTACGACATGCGAAACATTATCATCTTTGAAAACAGGAAAAAAGTTATGATTATACGTTCTGCCGTCGCGTTCATCTTCAAATTCCAAAGGTTTTCCGGAACTGAAAACATGATCAAGTTTTGCCTGTCTGAATCTATAAATGGACTCGGGCATAAATTCTGAAAAATGATGTCCTACCACTTCATTTGCAGCATTTTTATTCAATCGTTCCAGTCCTGTTGAGTTGGTCATGGTTATGATGCCATTGCTGTCAAACATATATATTGATTCCTGTGTTGCATTCAATACAGATAATAACTTTTCCTGACTTTCTTTAAGCAGATTTTCAAACTTTCTGATTTCTGTCACATCTTCTACTTGCGACATCACAGATGACATCTGTCCTTTTTCGTCAGAAAGCACGGAGTTGTACCAGATACATTCCCTGATTTCTTTACTTTTGGTATAGTTGCGGTTTGAAGAAATCACATTCAGTTCCCTGCCACCCGACAGACGAGCCATCGTTTTTTCCACTTCAGCTATGTCCTCTTCATATATAATGTTCAGATTATCGATCCTCTTACCAATTGTTTCTTCTTTTTTCCAGCCAAAAATTATTTCTGCTGCCTCTGACCATTGGGTAACAAAGTAGTCTTTATCCCATTCAATTATGGCCAGAGGAGAATTTTCAATATGATATTTTAATTTCTGCTCACTTTTCCTGAGAGCTTCCTCACTAATGCGGCGTTTTTGGTCCATCTTATTGACTGATCTGGAAATAAGCATGACAAGTATCAGAAAGCAAACAGTATAAGTTATTGCCACCAGTACGACACCTTCTTCAGATTTGAATAGTTCCAGATGCTCACCTCTGATTCGAAACCATCCGATAATCAATGGTAAGATTATCAGTCCGGGCAAAAGTTTCCTCGCAAAGATTCCGCCTGTGTCCGTGGATAAAAATACCTTTAAAAGCCAGGTCTCCGGCCTGATAAATAAAACGACAATACATATTCCGAAGAATGCTACACCGGTATTCAAAGCTACAGGCACCTCAAGTATCTCAGTCGCAGTATATACCCCAAGAATATAACTTACTATAACAAAGTAGCTTCCTATTACCACAGGAATAATAATAGCATGAGCAATATCATAAGTCTTCGTATTGTTAAATGGTAAAAGAAATATTATACAACCGATGAGAAAAAAGCTTAATGCTGATAATAAAGCCATTCTGCCTGGTTGCAGGAGAAAGAAATTAAAATACGATGCACCTGATAATGATATTTCATGGCCGGTTATTATGGAATAGAAGTATACATAAATTGTTATAAGACTCGTCAGACAGATCAGAACAGCAAAAACCCTTGGAAGGATTTTTTTGATAATTGCAGGAAAATCGAACTGAATTATTAGTAGGGAAGTTGCTGCTAAAATAAAACATAAAGCAGTGATTATCTTCATTGGGATCCATCCCGGAATTATACTTTTAAAGAGAACTACGTCGAACTTCCATCCGGCCAGATCCAGTAAGCTTAGAATAAATACTGTAATAATTGATATCCATACCGGTATCTGTAATTCACTTTTTAAATCCAATGAATACCAGTGTTGTTTTAATCCGGTCTTTAAAGAATTACTTCCCATTGAAATAAGTAATTACTTCAAAAGTATAAAATTATTCCACAATTAGAATAATTGTAACTTATGGCAGACTTTAGTTTGTTACAATTAAAGTTATGTGAGCCATTATTTATCACTATAAACTTATCTGTTTACAGTATATGACGGCGTCTAAATTACAGTATTTTGATCTTTCAGGTGGTAATTTCTCCCAAATAATTGATTTAAAATAGTTTTTCATTACATTGCATAGGCAAAACCTTTTTGCCGATCGATTTGTCTTATTTTATTCGTTGTTTATTCATTTGTAGAAAAAGTCAGCAGTAATGATATTAGTATATTTGATTTAGAAATGAGAGTAATATTAAAATATTATGAAAATACTTCTGGTCGAAGATGATCCAAAAATATCGTCATTCGTTAAAATAGGTCTGGAAAGTAATGATTGTCTGGTAGATATAGCTTATGATAGTGCAATAGGCGAGAAGCTTGCTTTTTCAAGAAAGTATGATGTTATGATTCTTGATGTTGTAATACCAGGTATTTCGGGATTTGATTTATGCAAGAAGATCCGGAACAATGGTAACCTTACACCTGTAATTATGCTGACATCGCTTGATTCTGTTGAAGATAAGCTTACCGGATTTGATTGCGGAGCTGATGATTACCTCGTGAAACCATTTAGTTTCCAGGAGCTATATGCACGCATAAAGGCGTTAGTTCGCAGAAATAAGGAAGCGATGGTTAATCCTGTATTAAAAGTTCTTGATCTGGAACTTGATTCAGTGGCAAAAAAAGTCATGCGAAATGAGAAGGAGATAACATCTGACGGCTACCGAATTTAAAATTCTGGAATTATTGTTGAGCAACAAGGGAAAAGTTTTTGACAGAATGCAAATAGCTGAGAAAATCTGGGGCTATTCCTTTAATTCAGGAACAAATGTTATTGATGTTCATATCAATTCACTCAGAAAAAAAATAGATAAAGATTTCACTCATAAGCTCATACACACAAAAAAAGGATTTGGATATATTCTTAGTGAAGAGGTACCGGGTTAAAAGAAATCGTCAAAAGTATTTAAGGATAATCGTGCCATTTAGAAAATCTATCACCGGGTTTCTAAGTTCCGTTCTTAATGGAATCTTAATCTAACATTAATGCGGGCTTAATTAATTAGTCTCACTTTATACATAATTTTAATCTGAACGATTGTAGAAATTAATCGCGAATTAAATCATTGTATAACAGATAATTAATAAAATCAATGTATGCGATTTGAATTACCTGATTTGCCTTTTGAACTGAACGCACTTGAGCCGTATATTTCTAAAAAGACCCTTGAGTTTCACCATGGAAAACATCATAATGATTATCTGGCAAACCTTAATAAACTGGTTCAGGGAACAAAGTTTAAAGATTTGAATCTCGAAACCATAATAAAGGTGGCTGATGGTCCGATCTTTAATAACGCCGCACAGGCATGGAATCATACCTTCTATTTTGAATGTTTAAAACCAGGGAATCGCAGCTCAATTAAAGATTCTTTTGAAGAGGTGATAAAGAATAGTTTTGGATCCGTATCATTCTTTAAAAGCTCTTTTACCGAATCTGTGAGCTCTTTATTTGGCGTAGGATGGGTATGGCTGGTTCTGAATCAGAACGGATCGATGGAAATTATCCAGAAGTTTAATGCAGGAAATCCCTTGCGGGTAGGATTAATCCCATTAATGACCTGCGATGTATGGGAACATGCCTATTATCTGGATTATCAGAACAGACTTGGTGAATATGCCAGTGCCTTCTGGGAACTGATAAACTGGGATATAGTCGAAAAGAGATATATCTGACGCAATTCAATATCAGACAATTAATTAATTTATATATAAACCGGAACAAAAAAAAAGATTAAAATAATGTATCCCTATTGCCCACAAAGTATAATATGACCTTTTAAAAAAGTTGATAATTATCAAAAAACATGCTGCCATGGAAAACATAATTATAATTGCAGAAGAAAGCAGAGAAGCAAGTGCCACAAAACGAAACGATAGCATCAGGGAAGTTTCTGAATTGGATATACTGATGAGGGCTTATGAGCTTTTATTGGAGAACAGAGATACTTTTCCCTTCAGACCCGACGATTTATTCAGCAGTAAAAAGTAATTGTCAGATTAGTATTTTATATATTCTGCAGGAATCTGATCGTTATTATAGTTGCCAGTCCGGAATTATCAGTAAGAGATTAAAAATGAAAAGATTCTGTACATGCAAAACAAATTTGTTAGTTTTGCGTTACTAATTTAGACTGATAAAACGAATCAATTTAATCTTACTAACACTTCAGATGGGGAAATGTAAGTCAAACTATATAATAAAATAAGCCTCCTGCATGTCCAAAACTGCTCATACAATCTTCATAGGTATATTAATTTCCATAGTTCTATTAACATTTGTAACCCTTACTTACAAAGGGATATCCTACTACAGAACCAGTATTGAAGAACGATTTTATCATCCTGATAATAATCTGTTAAAACCCAGCGGCATTTTAGGCCATGGTTTGGGAATTGTCGGATCGTTACTTATTGTGATTGGAGTTGCCTCCTATATGGCCCGCAAAAGATATCGCTTTCTGTTACGGTTAGGAATATTAAAGTACTGGCTCGAATTTCATATTTTTCTCTGCACTCTGGGTCCGATACTTGTACTTTTTCATACAGCTTATAAATTCGGCGGACTGGTAGCAATAAGCTTCTGGAGCATGGTTGCAGTTTTCTTAAGTGGTATCGTAGGAAGATTCATCTATCTTCAAATACCTCATACCATTGAAGGACAGGAGCTTAGCATAAATGATATCAGAGCTATGAAAACAGATGTAGCCGGTATTCTGAAGAGCTCTCATAATATTGATGAAGAAAGTTTTAATATTATAACCGATTCAATTAAAAAGAAAGTTGAATTGTATCATAGTAATGCACTTATAAGATATTTTAAAAAATATTTCGATGATCGTAAAACAATTCATCTTGTTAAATCAGTACTCAGAAAACATAAAGTGCCAAAAAAAGAGATGAGGCAGATAATGGATCTTGTAAATGATGATATAAAGCTTAACCGTAAAATTGAACGGCTTGCCACTATGCAAAATTTATTCAAGTACTGGCATGTTGTCCATTCTCCTTTCGCTCTGGTAATGTTAATCATCATGGTTGTACACGTGGGTGTAACTATTGCATTTGGATATCGATGGATTTTTTGATTATGGAGCAAACAATTGAAAATATATTGATCTATTCTGCTGCAGTACTACTTTGTATAGTCGTAGTATTATTTTATTTGCGGAAGAAGAGCAGGGCGTCCAGGCTTGTTGAAGAAAAAGTGAGGAAAGCCAAAGAAGACGGGCTTCATGAACCAGTCTCTCTTCACCCGTATATTGATGTAAATAAATGCATTCAAACCGGAGCCTGTATTACTGCTTGTCCTGAGCATGATATTCTGGGTATCATTAAGGGAAAAGCGACCCTCATAAATGCATCCCAGTGTATCGGACATGGAGCATGTTTTAAAGCTTGTCCGACAGGGGCTATCAGCTTACGTCTGGGTACAGAAAAACGTGGCATTGACCTGCCTGAAATTAATCCCTATTTCGAAACTAACGTACCGGGTATATTTATTGCCGGTGAACTGGGAGGAATGGGACTCATCAGGAATGCTGTCGAACAAGGCAGGAAGGCAACTGAGAATATAGCCAAATCAATAAAAAGAAACCGGCAGGTTTCTTATGACCTTATAATAATAGGAGCAGGGCCTGCAGGAATTTCAGCCTGCCTGACAGCAAAAAAACACGGTCTGAGCTTTCTTCTTCTCGAACAGGAAACTCTTGGAGGAACAGTATTTACTTTTCCACGTAAAAAAATTGTCATGACATCCCCAATGGATCTGCCGCTTTATGGAAAGGTCAAACTTTTCGAAACCAGCAAATCAGAGTTACTTGATCTTTGGCAAACAGCACTTCATAAAAACAACATTTCAATTCAGGAAAACTCAAAAGTGGAATCAATAACCTCTGAAAACGGAATATTTAAGGTGGCTACATTGAAAGGTGAATTATATACAAGCGAAAACGTATTGCTGGCTATCGGAAGGCGGGGAACACCGCGGAAGCTGAATATACCGGGAGAAATGAAGGAAAAAGTGGCTTATCGATTGCTGGAGCCTGAATTAATTTCAGGAAAAGATATAATAGTTGTTGGCGGAGGAGATTCTGCAGTTGAGTCGGCATTGCTTCTGGCAGATGAAAACAATGTAACCATATCATACCGGAATGAAGTTTTTAACCGTCTTAAACCTGCAAACAATGAGGCCATAAACAAGGCAATAGCTGACAAGAAAATAGAGATGTTGTTTAGTACAAACCTTATATCTATCGAAGACGATACTGTGACGATTTCTTTTGGGAAAAGTGGCGAGAGTAAAAAAATAAAAAATGATCTGGTATATATTTTTGCAGGAGGTGAGTTGCCTACACAATTCCTTGAAAAAGCCGGAATAAAAATTACCAAAAAATTCGGTGAAACAGTTTTAAAACACTAGTTTGAAGAAAAAAGACAAAAGACAGGGGGTTGAGGTTGAGGTTAAGGCACATGGCACAGGGCACAGGGCACAAGGCACAGGGGAAGAAAACGAAACGTACCCCCCTTTAGGGGGGAAGGGGGGCAAACACAAAGGGAGGCAAGTACCTTGGGAGGTTTTAGGGGTTAAGGTTGAGGTTGAGGTTAAGGTTGAGTTAAAAGACAAAAGTAAGCAGTAAGAAGTAACGAAATAAGTGCGGATGTAAAAAGTAAAAAATGCAGTTTTTTATGCCGGCGAAATTGGTGAGAATTGCAGGAATTATTGTGGTGATTTTGACGTCATTCTTCAGGGTGACAGCACAAATCTCACCTGGTGATTTATCTGGTCCCCATTCGCATCTCGAGGGACTTTCAAATTGTACACAATGTCATGTTCTCGGGAACAAAGTATCGAATGAAAAATGTCTGGTTTGCCATACAGAAATTAAAGAGAGAATAACACTTCAAAAAGGATATCATGTCTCTGCCGATGTAAAAGGGAAAGACTGTATAGCATGCCATAGCGATCATCATGGAAAAAATTTCCAACTCATCCGTCTGGATATTGCAAAATTTGACCATAGCCTTACAGGATACGCTTTATCCGTTCCACATTCTAAAAAGCAATGCATCGATTGTCATAATGTAAAGTTCATTTCAGATCAGAAGATTAAGGAAAAGAAGTACACATATCTTGGTATAGGTACGGAATGTTTGATATGTCATACGGATTACCATCAGAAAACACTTCCTTCAGATTGTTTAAGTTGTCACGATCCCGAAAAATTCAAGCCTGCATCAAAATTTAATCATGATAAAACAAAATTTCAATTAACAGGAAAACATGTAAATGTAGAATGTTTAAAATGCCACAAAGTTGAGACTGTTGCCGGAAAGAAATTTCAGGATTTCCGTCTCGGGCAGTACAATTGCTCATCGTGCCATAAAGATCCCCATCAGAATAAGTTTGGTCAGAATTGCAGTCAGTGTCACACTGTGGAGTCGTTTCAGATAGTTAAAGGAGTAAAAGGTTTTGATCACAATAAAACTGATTACAGGCTTGAAGATAAACATCTGACAGTAAATTGTAAAGCCTGCCATAAAACGAAGTTTACAGATCCTTTAAAATTTAAGCTCTGTACCGATTGTCATACCGATTATCACAAAAAACAATTTGTAAAGAATGGTGTATCCCCCGATTGTTCTCAATGTCACTCGGTCAAGGGCTTTAATCTGTTCTCATATACGATTGAACAGCATAATATGAGCATTTATCCTCTTGTGGGTGCACATCTGGCAATACCCTGTACTGATTGTCACAAAAAGCAAAAAGACTGGAACTTCAGAGGAATCGGAGTTAATTGCAAAGATTGTCACAGGGATGTGCATAAGAATCAGATTAATGTAAAATATTATCCCGACGGGAACTGTACTACCTGTCATACACCCGGTGGCTGGAATCATATAAATTTTGATCACTCAAAAACTGAATTCAAACTTGCAGGCGCTCACAAAAATGCGGACTGCAAAGCATGTCATCTGATTGACAAATCTAATGCAGTGAGCCAGCAAAAATTCTCCGGATTGCCTACTGATTGTTCAGGATGCCACGAGGATAAACATTACAGACAATTTGAGAAAAACGGTATAACTGATTGCACGGAATGTCATGATGCTGATAACTGGAAAGCTTCTAAATTCAATCATAATAATACTGCATTCAAGCTCGACGGGAAACATATAAATGTTGCCTGTGCAAAATGCCATAAACCTCAACAACAAGGATCATATTTTTACGTTAAGTATAAACTAAAGGTATTCACATGCGAATCGTGTCACTCCTGATATTCCTTTCTGTCGTTGTTTTTTCTGAACCGGCTCACAGATTCCCCTCATGGACCCGGTTTTAAGATCAGTTGTAATAAGTGCCATAGCTCAAAAGGATGGGAACTTGATAAGTCAATATACTCTTTTGATCATAATTCCACCAAAATGCCGCTGCTGGGTCAGCACACCACTATTAATTGCAGGCAGTGTCATAAAAGTCTGGTATTCTCTGAAGCTAAAACCAATTGCATCGATTGCCATAATGATATTCACCAGGCAACGGTAGGTTCTGATTGTTCACGTTGTCATACTCAGGTCTCGTGGCTGGTAAATAATATTAATAATATCCATCAGATGAGCCGGTTTCCTCTTCTGGGAGCTCACAGGACTGCAGATTGTTCCCAGTGCCATGTCTCCGAAAGTCTATTACGTTTTGATGTTCAGGGGATTAATTGTATCGATTGCCACCGTGCAAACTTTATGGCCACAACAAACCCGAATCATGTTCAGTCGGGAATTTCTGAAGATTGTTCATCGTGTCATCCTGTAAATGCTTTTCAGTGGACTGGAGCAGGGTTTAGTCATACCATATTTCCCCTGGTGCAGGGACATTCGGCACTTAAATGCACGGATTGTCATAAAACCGCCGAGTTATTCCTCAGCGTCAACAGTATGTAATGACTGTCATCAGCAGGATTTCCTGGCTACTAAAAACCCCGATCACAGTGCATCACATTTTTCAACAAACTGTCAGGACTGTCATACTCTGACTCCCGGCTGGAAACCTGCTAATTTTAATCATTCAGTTTTTCCTCTTACTCTCGGACATTCAATTCCTGCCTGTATTGATTGTCATAAAGGAGGAAATTACACTTCAACTCCAACAGATTGCTATTCATGTCATAAGACTGATTATCTGGCTACTACAAATCCTAATCATACTACATCGGGAATGGCTACGACCTGTCAGACATGTCACACAACAAATCCCGGATGGAAACCGACAAGTTTCAACCATAACATTTTCCCGCTGACCCTTGGCCATTCGACCCCTGCATGTATTGATTGTCATAAAAATGGGAACTATACAACCACACCTACAGATTGTTATGCATGTCACCAGCAGGATTTCACTGCTACCACAAATCCAAATCACGTTTCCTCCGGATTTGCTACTACTTGTCTGACTTGTCATACAACTAATCCGGGCTGGAAACCGGCCAGTTTTAATCATTCTGTGTTCCCTCTGACACTCGGACATTCCACACCTGCCTGTACCGATTGTCATAAAGGAGGAAATTATACAACAACTCCTACCGATTGTTATTCCTGTCATCAGCAGGATTATCTGGCAACTACAAATCCAAATCATTCAACATCAGGAATTCCAACAACCTGTCAGACATGTCATACCACCAATCCAGGCTGGCAACCAGCCAGTTTTAGTCATACGGGATTCCCTCTGACGCTTGGACACTCAACTCCGACATGCAATGATTGTCACAAGGGAAATTACACTTCAACATCAACGGATTGCTATACCTGCCATCAGACAGACTATAATAATGCAACAAATCCAAATCACAAGACTTTAAGCTTTTCCACAACTTGTACCCAGTGTCATACAACTGTTCCGGGTTGGAAACCCGCTACTTATACTCAGCATGATGCCCAATTCTTCCCGATTTATTCAGGAAGACATAACGGGCAATGGAATGCTTGCAGTGATTGTCATACAAATGCTGCTAATTATGCTTTATTTGATTGCATTCACTGCCACACAAATGCACATAGAGGAAGTAATTATACTAATGCTCAGTGCTATAGTTGTCATCCAAGAGGAACTTCTGATTAAACCTGATTGATGAGATTCTTAACTTTTATTTTATTAATATGTATTTTTAGTGTTGAACTGAACGGTCAGGTTCAAGGTGGCAATATGTCCGGTAAAGTATCGTTTGTCAGTTCTCAAAATACCTATGTGAGGTTTAAAACTACCGATGGTATTTCGTCTGGCGATACTCTATTCATTTTATCAGGTAGTAAACTTACTCCCGTATTGATTGTAAATAATCTCTCTTCCGTTTCCTGCGTGTGTACTTCTCTGACTTCAAAAAATCTCGCCATAGCCCAGGAAATAATAGCAAGAACAAGAAATAGCGCCGCAAAATCCGACACGACGAATATAGCAAAGAGCGTGAAAGAAATTCCGATGCAGGTTGCTTCTGTTGATACTGCAAAAAAACGTTCCTATTCATCCGGGTTAAAACAAAAAATCAACGGAAGTGTATCTGTCTTTGCCTATTCCGATTTTTCAAATACAGCGGCTAAAAATTCAACTCAACTTCGATACACTTATACACTGGATGCCCGGAATATTGGTAACTCAAAGATTTCTGTCGAAAATTATCTGACATTCAGGCATAAAATTGGCGATTGGAATGCAGTAAAGAATGATCTGTTTAATGCTCTTAAGATATACACATTTGCCGTAAGATATGAACCGGATAAAACCACAAGGATCACTCTTGGCAGGACGATAAATTATAAGATCTCAAGCATCGGAGCCATGGATGGATTACAGGTAGAAAAAAGCTTTAATAAATTTTCTATCGGTGCAGTAGGTGGTACCAGACCAGATTATACTGATTATGGTTTCAACAAAAAACTTCTTCAATATGGGGCATATGTGGGATTTAGTAATGTAACATCTGAATCTTATAATGAAACTTCAATCGCTTTTATGCAGCAGATGAATAATATGAAAACCGATCGCAGGTTTCTCTATTTTCAGCATTCCAACTCCCTTATAAAAAATATTTACTTTTTCAGTACTTTGGAAGTTGACCTTTACAAGGTAAAGAATAACCTTCCTCAAAACACATTTGATCTCACCAGTGTATATTTGTCCCTTCGATATAAAATAACCAGGAATTTAACTTTAACAGGCTCATACGATGGAAGGAAGAATGTACTGTTTTATGAAACATATAAGACATTAATAGACAGTGTATTTGAAAATGAAAAACGACAGAGCTACAGGTTACAGGCTAATTATCGAATAACACGAAACATCACATTTGGGATAGAATCAGGTTATCGTTTTTCGAAATCAGATCCTCATCCGTCAAGGAACTTATATGGCTATCTGACTTACACTCAGATCCCGGGAGTAAACATTTCATTAACACTGACCGGCACTTATCTGGAATCAAACTATCTTAATGGGAAAGTACTTGGCGCCAGCGTTTCCCGCGATTTTTTCCAGGGAAAATTACAAACCAGCATCGGTTACCGGTATGTGGATTACAGTCTTCCGGAAAATACGCTGAATATTCTGCAAAATATCGGAGAGATGAGCCTGTACTGGCAATTCTCAAAAAAAATGTCGTTCTCCGTCAATTATGAGGGTACTTTCGAAAAGCATGACAAGTATAACAGGCTTTATCTGCAGCTCAGGAAAAGGTTTTAATGTTCATTGAACTATTTAATTTCCCGTTTGTTCTTGTTTAAAACAATAGTACAATGGACCTTAGTAAGAAAAAATGCATTCCATGTGAAGGTGGAGTACCTCCGCTGAATGAAAAAGAGATTTCGGAATATAAAAAGCTTATTTCGGATGCCTGGAAGGTTGTTGAGAAAAATAAAATTACAAAAGAGCTTTTTTTCGTCAGCTATCGTCAGACAATGGATTTCGTAAACAAAGTCGCTGACCTGGCCGAATCAGAAGGACATCATCCGGTTATGCATATATACTTCGGCAGGATTGTATTTGAATTATGGACACACTCCATTAACGGGCTATCTGAGAATGATTTTATTCTGGCTTCCAAAATTGATAAACTATAAGTTTCCACGCAATTTCCCCAAAGTTGACTGTAATGATTGTTCCTTATAGAACAGTTGTTTATAGCTTAAGCTTTCCAGATTCTAAACCATATATTGAATTATTTGTTTAACAGTTATATACTGATATTATGGAAGAGCATATTGTTAAAATTCTGAATATTGAGAAGGTAACTCACAATGTTAAGAGATTTCAGGTTGAAAAACCTGAAGGATACGCCTTTAATCCTGGTCAGGCTACCGAAGTATCTATTAATGTTCCGGAACTCAGGAATGAAAGAAGACCGTTCACTTTTACCTGCCTGAATTCCGCCAGTTTCCTCGAATTCACCATTAAAATCTATTCAGACCATAAAGGTATAACGAATGAACTCGGCAAACTGAAGCCCGGTTCTGAGTTGATTATAAGAGATGTATGGGGGGATATAGCATATAAAGGAGCAGGCGTATTTATTGCCGGCGGAGCAGGAATTACGCCCTTTATTTCCATTTTCAGAGCGCTTCAGGACGAGAACAAAATTGCCGGTAATATGCTGATCTTTGCGAATAAAACAAAAAAAGATGTAATTCTTGAAGGTGAATTGAAGAAGCTGCTGGGGAATTCATTTATCAGCATATTATCGGATGAAAAAGCCGAAGGTCATTTTAATGGATTTATTACTGAGGAATTTCTTAAAACCAACATCCCCGGGCATTATAAAAATTACTATTTATGCGGGCCACCACCCATGATGGAAGCAGTACTTAAACAATTATCAAATTTGGGTATCAGAGAAAACTCAATAACAATGGAAAAAATGTAATGAGACTTCAGTTTGAAATTAGCTTAAATTCTGATAATGAAGACTATTCTGATTTTTGTCTCAACACTCGACGGTAAAATAACAAAATGGGGTGATCCTTATATCAGATCCTGGTCATCTAAGAATGACCAGGATCATTTCGATGCCATCTGGAGCGATACTCGTGTTATTATAATGGGCAGCGGGTCTTATAAACCTGACCCGGTTAAGCCGTCTTCAAAGCATCTTTTTAATATTATGACAAGGCAACCTGAAAAGTATAAGAATGAAGAGGTACCGGGACAGCTTGTGTTTACTGCTGAGTCTCCTTTGCAACTTGTGAAAAGATTTGATAAAGCTGGCGAGCAAAAGATTTTGGTTGTCGGTGGAGCACACATCGCTGCTTCGTTCCTCAGAGAGCAATTAATTGATGAATTGTGGCTTACCATTGAGCCGAAAATATTTGGAAAAGGAGAGAATTTTGTCTCGGAGGAAAAACTCGACATTAATCTGAGATTAGTCAGCTGTTTAAAAGCTAACGACCAGGGAACCTTAATCACAAAATATGAGGTGATCAGGAACCGGTGAACTTATACAATCGATTAACAGATATTCACCCGGATTTTAATTATCAAGAAGCAATTCTCCGCTCACACTATCAAATTTTACCGGAATATTCCAGTAAAACAGCTGGTTAATCACTGCATGCATTTCATCAAAATCCACCTCATATTTGAATACTGATCCGTTAAAATAATTCTTTATAAAATTATTTGTCCCTTTGTTGACATTCAGATAGACATTTGTTACCTCCTTTACCTGTATAAACTTCCATTTCAGCAGATCAGTGTCATTAATCTTTAAAACCCTCCTGTGGACTAAAATCTTTTTCATCTTCTGGCCATAACTTTTCTTGTCCCATCCTTTTGTTTTGTTCATAAAATTGTAGAGGTCATTATTTTCAATTATTACCCTTCCAGTATATGCAGAAGAGCTGATATCAAGAGCTATAAAATAGCTCGTTACTGCCAAAGTCGCTCAGTACCTTATCGTAAAACGCATTATTGTTTGTTGAACATGAAGAAAGCAACAAAACAGAAAGCAGGGCAATAATGGAATATGTTTTCATTTCATTCGTGTTTGAAGATTAGATAATTGATTTTACAATTCAGGTTCTGTTGTATTCGCGGACCAGACCTGAAAATATCTTCAATCAAAATCAACATTCTTAAAATCAGCTAATTGCAGAGCAAGTTTGTGGTACATTTTTTTGTAATCCTTATCACCTTTTATCTCACTGATACGACTCAGTCCGAAATAAGCATAAGCTGCATATTCATTTCCATAACTTCCAAAAAGAGAAAGGTCAGTTACTCCCCTGGAGTAGAATTGCTCAGCTTTGTTTATATCATGGTACTTTTTCTCCTGCAAGATACCATTGAAAATTGACATCTGCGCCCGGAAGAATGAATTGTTTTGACTGGTATTTGATGAAAGCATTTCCATTTCAGCCTCATCATATTTTTTTATCAATAACAGGTTTTTAATATATGCTCCCAGATATTCCGGATTATCAGGATAAAGCATATGCAGGCTTTTACTGAAATAAGTAGCTTGCTGGTAATTATTTTCAAAGGACAGGAATATTGCTGAGAGGAATGAAAATGCTTCTGCTTTAAGGAATATTGAATTATTAGAAGCTATCTGCAATTCTTCCAGACCCTTAACCTTGCTTCCCTTTGGAAAAAGAAATGCCAGCGGCTTATATATTGGATAAGCTTCCGGATAAGCTTCCCGATAATAATTATACACTCCGGTAAAAAAATTAAAATCTGAATAATAAGAGGTAAAATCAAAGGAGCGTCTTATATCCTGATAAGTACTTGTAGCAAGCGGAAAAACATCAAGACTGAGGTAATTATCAGTGTAAAATAATAAAAGCAATCCCCTGGCGCACAGATTGACTAACAGTGTTTCCATTTCAACAGAAGGGTTTTTGTTTTTATCACATAATTCAATGCATTTGCGCATTTCTTCTTCAAATGATTTGCGGGCCGGTGAAGTTGTTATCAGCGGATAATTTTCCCAATATGTCACCATTCCTTTGAAAAGGAAAACTACAGGATGCCCCGGATATATTTTCCCCAGCTCTTCGCTCACTTTGTCGGCTTTATCAAACTGGAAATTATAAACATTGTCAATACCCTTCCTTATGAGGTTTACAGAGGTTGAGTCTTTCAAAAACTGACTATATAATGAAGAGGTACTCAAACACAATACAAGACCTATGAGTATTTTTGATCTTTTATATCTTTTTATATCTTTCTGTCCAGGGAAAATACTAACCATCGTTCAACTCATTTGTTTAAAACTTTTTAGATAAATGATTGTTCATAATCTTGAAAGTTACATAAAAAATCTGCCTTGTTAATTTTAACAATTGATCATAATGAATGTTCATAGGAGAAACAATACCTGGAAAAGATCATCAGCCAGGTAAAAATTTGCTTTAAATAAATATTTGTGATGATAAATTACACAGCGTCATATACTGATAAGTATCAATTGAGTATGTCACAGGTGTATTTCCTGAAGGGACAAACAGGCAATAAAGCCATATTCGACTATTTCTTCCGTAAACTACCCTACGGGGGAGGCTATGCAATATTTGCAGGATTGGAGGACCTGCTTAATACCCTTGAAATTTTGCGCTTTGATAAGCATGATATTGATTTCTTAAAGGAATTGGGATACCATCCTGATTTTATAAGATATTTAACAAAATTCAGGTTTACAGGTAATATTTATAGCTCGACAGAAGGAGATCTGGTATTTCCAGTCCGGCCTGTACTGCAAATCGAAGCAAGCATTATTGAAGCTCAGATTATCGAAACTCTGTTGCTCAACATACTCAATTTTCAGACATTGATAGCCACCAAAGCAAGCCGTATGTACCAGGCTGCCGGAGGGCGTGGTTTAATTGACTTCGGTTTACGAAGGGCACAGGGTCCGGGAGGTTATTATGCAAGCAGGGCAGCCTTTATCGGTGGGTTTAACAGTACCAGCAATGTTCGGGCTGGGCGCGACTATGGAATTCCGGTTTCAGGTACAATGGCTCATTCGTTTATAGAAAGTTATAGTGATGAGCTGTCGGCTTTCTACGACTTTGCTGAAGTACAGCCCGATGATTGCATATTACTTGTGGATACTTACGATACACTGAAGAGTGGTCTGCCAAATGCTATTACAGTTGCAAAAAAAATGGAAGAGAAGGGCCTAAGTCTCAAAGGAATAAGACTTGATAGTGGTGACCTGGCTTATCTGGCCAAGGAGAGCCGGAAAAGGTTGGACAACGCAGGTCTTGGATATGTGAAAATTGCTGTGTCAAACCAATTGGATGAGTATATAATAAAAAGTCTTCTGGAACAGGAGGCTCCCGTTGATGTATTCGGCGTAGGGACCAGTCTGGTTACAGGTCAGCCGGATGCCGCTTTGGATGGAGTTTATAAATTAGCTTATTCAGACGGGAAACCACGAATCAAATTGTCAGAGAATATTAGCAAAATTACTCTCCCGCATAAAAAGCAAGTCTTCAGGATGATTGATAATGAAGGCAGGTTCATTGGAGCCGATGCAGTGGCCATGGATAATGAAACAGATGTGGAAATCATGCACCATCCTCTATATCCGCTTAAATCACTCTTAACAGGAATATATTATCAGGAACCCCTGTTACATAAAGTGATGGAAGACGGAGTGAGATTGCACAATCCCAGGGCCCTGACTGAAATAGCGGATTACAGCCGGGACAGAATGGAGAAACTGCCTGAAGAGTATAAACGGTTTGATAATCCGCATATTTATAAAGTGGGGATAAGCAATAAATTGAGATCAGAGCGTGACAGGCTTATTGAAGAGTATAAAAAATAGTTATGCCATGAAAACACTTATAATAATTGATGTCCAGAATGATTTTATGCCAGGAGGTCAACTTGAGATCCTTCACGGCGATAAGATCGTTCCTGTTATTAACCGGATACAGGATATGTTTGATCTTATTTTGGCTACTCAGGATTGGCATCCGGAGAATCATAAAAGTTTTGCATCGAATCACTACAACAAAAAGCCTTTCGACAAAATAGTCCTGCACGGAATGGAACAAATCCTCTGGCCTGATCATTGCATACAGGGCTCATATGGAGCTGAGTTTCATCCCGGCATGGCTACTGAAAAGATTGCTGCAATTTTCAGGAAGGGTATGGATCCTGAGATTGATAGTTATAGTGGATTTTACGATAATGGTCATAAAATAAGCACAGGTTTGTCTGGTTATCTTAAGGAGAAGGGAATCAGAGAAATTTATTTTTGTGGTTTAGCTGCCGACATATGTGTTTATTACACGATACTGGATTCGATAAGTGAAGGTTTTTCCTCGACTCTGATCGAAGATGCATCGTGTCCCTTAAGTCAGGATGATTTTAATGATGCAAAATGTGAGCTGGCAAAAAGAGGAGTACATATTATAAATAGCAGTGAATTTTTTTAATGAAGTAATATTAATTTTTTTGTGTATCGGTTATCAATAATAATCTCAAAACATTTGATTATGAGATTCCTCGTCCGCCAGCCGGCGGACTCAGGATGAAATTGATTACTTTCTCAGGATCCTGATTAGGATAAAATATCTGTCAATTACCGTTGGTTTCAGGCAACAGTATATCAAGCTCATCCAGAAGAAATTTAGATTCTTCATTTGTGGGCTAAAGCCCGTACTTTTAGAGCTTCTATCCGTTGGCTAAAGCCAACGGTAAGTAAATAACTGTCAATTACTGTTGGCTTTAACCAACGGTATAAGCCTATAATAAAACTTCCTACAAACCAGGGTTATCAAGATATCAAAGAACTAAATTATATATAGCTGAATATCAATTATTTTTAAATGAGCATTAATGTTATTAAATATTAATAAATTTGTGAACAGATATGCGTCGTGAGAATTTACTTGTCGTATAAATCATTATAAATAAGTCTGATATGAAAAAGCAATCTGCCTGTCTGTTTTATTCTATCCTTATATTATTTTTTCATTTAATAAATGCTTCAGCACAGACAGAAGAAGGATGGCAGGCTTCGAAAGTAGTTATAACTTTTCTTCCATTATTTCAAGTGAAATCTTGTTTGATTCTGCAAAGCTGATTATCTCATCCTTAATCAATTCATTGGTAGTAAAGTATGTTGAGCCGAACCGCAGGAGTACTTTCTTTTCAGGTTTTAGAAAGAAAATCAGATTCATGGGATATACCTCTATTCTATCAATTTCGTCTGCAGAAAACTCAATGGAAGGGAGTACTATATTTTTCTTGAGTACTATTTTGTCCGGTCTTATCTCAATAAATCTGATGGCACGTCCCAATCCTGACCAGATCTGGAAAAATCCGAATCCTGTAAGGAATATAATTGTTATCCAGAGTGTTCCTTCGGCTTTTAATAACCTGATATTAAAAATCAACCAGAAGATAGCAACTGCAATACAAATAATACCGAAAACTATCTGTATTATTTTTACCAGCGTGTTTTTTTCATCTGAACTAAGTGAAAAGTATTTTGTTTCCATTTATGAATTTTACCGGCAATTTATCTTTTTTTTCCGATTACTGTCACCAGTCGTTAGAATTGTGTGAATATTTATCTGGCGTATCGGGTTAAACGAAGAAAATCAATAAAATTATATGCCTGATTCCCGATACTGATTTAAAAATATCTATTTTTATCTGTTTTTTGATCAAAATAGTCTGTATTAAAGAGTGTATGGAATATTTTCAAGGTTCCATCAGACGGTATTTTTTAAATGGAATTTATATATTAAAAATTTGATAATTTAAAAACTATGAGAAAATTATTGATCTTCAGCTTATTGTTCTTCATGTATGTTTACAGTTCGGCCCAGGTTAAACCAGCAACCGGACAAACTCCGGTGAAATATCCTGAACTTGAGAAGATGACCCCCGGAATGACAGAGATTTGGGAACCGGAAGTAAAAATAATTCAGCCGGGAGCCTCAGATTCTGATGCACCTTCTGATGCTATTGTTTTATTTAACGGAACTGACGTGAATTCAGAATGGACAGATACCCAGGGGGCTCCTACAAAGTGGATTGTTAAAGATGGCGCCCTGATGAGTGTCAGAGGAGCCGGATTCATAAAAAGCAAGCGCAAATTTGAAAATTTTCAGTTGCATGTAGAATGGAAAACACCGTCCGAAGTAACAGGCGAAAGTCAGGGCAGAGGCAACAGCGGTGTTTTCTTACAGGAACTTTATGAGGTCCAGGTACTCGATAATTACGATAATCGTACATATCGTAATGGCCAGGCCGGCAGTATCTATAAACAATATGCACCACTGGTAAATGTATGCAAGAAACCGGGAGAATGGCAGACATACGACATTATCTATACAGCGCCAACTTTCGGAAATGACTCTACCATTTTTGCCACTCCTCCAAGGGTTACTGTACTTCAAAATGGAGTTTTGGTTCAGAATAATGTAAGCTTGAGAGGTCCGACTGAATATATTGGCATCCCTGAATACTTAGTTAAAAAGCATGGTCCGGGAAGCATTGAATTGCAGGATCATGGCAATCCGGTCTCCTACAGAAACATCTGGATCAGAGAATTGTAGATTTCCGGATATGTTCTTAAATATGGCATATTTGATGCCGGCTTAATTTAAAATTAGTAATTTTAGAGTCAATAGTTAATTTTAATCTGCCTGACGATGAAAGAAAATTCGAAAAACATTACACGCCGGTCGTTTCTTGGAACAACCGGTGCTGTTGCTGCAGGTCTGACTATACTTCCGAGCTCAGTTGTTAGTGGTCTTGGCAAGAAAGCGCCAAGCGACAAGCTGAACATTGCTGTTGTCGGTATCGGTGGTATGGGTAATTCAAACCTGAAAAACGTTTCCCCGACTGAAAATATAGTCGCTCTTTGCGATGTTGACTGGGGGTATTCTAAAAAAGTATTTGCTGCAAATCCCAATGCCAAAGCATATTGGGATTGGCGAAAGATGTATGATGAAATGGGTAAATCAATTGATGCAGTTATTGTTGCAACAGCTGACCATTCACATGCAGTCGTTGCAGCAAATGCTCTCCAGATGGGCAAGCATGTTTTTTGCCAGAAACCTTTGACACATACTGTATATGAATCAAGATTATTAACAAAACTGGCTGCAAAATACAAAGTTGCAACACAGATGGGTAACCAGGGTTCATCAGATGAAGGCGTAAATCAAACCATTGAGTGGATACAGGCTGGCGAAATCGGTGAAGTGAAAAAGGTTGAAGCATTTACTGATCGTCCTATCTGGCCGCAAGGGCTGAATGTACCAAAAGGTGAGTGGGTTCCTGATACTCTTAACTGGGATCTCTTTATAGGTCCGACTAAAATGCGTCCGTATAACAGCATCTACACTCCATGGAACTGGAGAGGCTGGTGGGACTTCGGAACGGGTGCTCTTGGTGATATGGCTTGCCATATTATGCATCCTATATTCAAAGGTCTCAGGTTGAGTTACCCGATCAAAGCTCAGGGATCTTCGACACTATTGCTTACCGACTGTGCACCAAACGCACAGATGGTTACTCTCACTTTCCCTGAAAGAGTTGCACCAAAGGGAGCAAAAATCAAGTATCCCCAGGTTGAAGTAATCTGGTACGACGGTGGTCTGCAGCCGGTAAAACCCGCCGGATGGCCGGCTGGAAAAAACATGAATGATGACGGCGGTGGAGTTATTTTCCATGGTTCAAAGGATACTCTTATTTGTGGTTGTTATGGTAAAGACCCATGGTTATTATCCCAACGTAAACCAGTTGTCCCAAAGACCGAAAGAAGAATTGCTAACGCAATGAGAGGTGGTCATGAGATGGATTGGGTAAGTGCATGTAAAGAAAATGCTGATACCAGGGTTAAAACAAAATCAGATTTTTCAGAAGCAGGTCCATTTAACGAAATGGTTGTTATGGGTGTTCTTGCTGTCCGCCTGCAGGGACTAAATAAAGAGCTTGAATGGAATGGTGAGAAAATGGAGTTTACCAATATTGGTGCTGAAGACTCAGTAAGACTCACCATATCAGACAATTTTACAATCGTTGATGGTGATCCTAAATTTGACAGACCGGATATTAAGCTTAATGCAAAAGAATTTGCAGCTGAAATGGTCAGGCATACTTACCGTAAAGGATTTACTTTACCGGATATGCCGGCATAATAAAGATTAGTCACAGGTAAGTATTTTTACCTGTGACTTTTAACTTTTTTTGCCACCAACTCCC